>NZ_JBPKAM010000003.1:0-123953 GCF_051216495.1 Pseudomonas baetica
CCCCCCCCCCCCCCCCCCCCCCCCCCCCCCCCCCCCCCCCCCCCCCCCCCCCCCCCCCCCCCCCCCCCCCCCCCCCCCCCCCCCCCCCCCCCCACAGGGGTAATCACTTGCCTCAGGAGCCTGTCGTGCCTTGGGCTGCACCGCCTTCAAGCTTGCGCCATAACAACCGCACATTGGCCTTGCGTACCAAGGCGCAACGATACAAACGAATCTCCAGCGGCACATGCCACTGCGGACCACCGCACACCACCAGTTCACCGCGCGCCAACTCTGCCCGTACGCTGAGATGCGGCACCCAGGCAATGCCCAGCCCTTCCAGCGCCATGCTCTTGAGACTGTCCGCCATGGCGGTTTCGTAGATGGTGGTGAAACGCAATGCACGTTGACGCAGCAGCATGTTCACCGAGCGGCCGAGAAACGCCCCGGCGCTGTACGCCAGCAACGGCACGCTGCCCTCGCCTTCCAGATCGAACAGCGGCTTGCCATCGGCGTCCGCCGCACACACCGGCAGCATCTCGGTCTGGCCAAGGTGCAGCGACGGGAAGATTTCCGGGTCCATCTGCATGGCCGCATCCGGGTCGTAGAACGCCAACATCAGGTCGCAGCCACCTTCACGCAGCGCATGCACCGCATCGCCGACGTTGGTCGCCACCAACCGCGTGGCGATGTTCAGACCTTCGTTGCGCAACTGTGCGATCCAGCGCGGAAAGAACCCCAGCGCCAACGAGTGCGCGGCAGCGACTTGCATCACTTCGCCCTGCCCGCCTTCCAGGTGATGAAGATGACGCAGTACTTCGCCGAGCTGTTCAACCACGGTGCGCGCGGTCACCAGAAACAACTGCCCCGCCGCCGTCAGTTCGATCGGCGTGCGCGAGCGGTTGACCAGCGTCAGCCCCAGCGCAGCTTCGAGGCTGCGGATCCGCCGACTGAACGCCGGCTGGGTCACGAAGCGTCGCTCCGCCGCCTGGGAGAAGCTGCGGGTGGCGGCCAGGGCACTGAAGTCCTCCAGCCATTTACTTTCCAGATTCATCACGTCCTCCCGAACACGCACCAAATTAGGTCACACGCTTGCCGCCAACGCGGCGTCACACGGGCATTATGCCGAATATGCATAGGGCAGTGTTTAACAGCATTGGCTCTAAATTCTCCACAAGCCTAGCATTTGCAGTGTTCCGGCACAGACCGGGTCCATATCGAGATGATTTCTATCATGTCCTCCGCTGCATCCTTCCGCACAGAAAAAGACCTGCTTGGCGTACTCGAAGTACCGGCTGATGCCTACTACGGCATCCAGACCCTGCGAGCAGTGAACAACTTCCGTCTCTCCGGCGTTCCGATCTCGCATTACCCGAAGCTGGTAGTCGGCCTGGCGATGGTCAAACAAGCCGCTGCTGACGCCAACCGCGAGTTGGGTCACCTGAGCGAAGCCAAGCACGCGGCCATCAGCGAAGCCTGTGCCCGTCTGATCCGCGGCGATTTCCACGAAGAGTTCGTGGTGGACATGATTCAAGGCGGCGCTGGCACTTCGACCAACATGAATGCCAACGAAGTCATCGCCAACATCGCGCTGGAGGCCATGGGTCACCAGAAGGGCGAATACCAATACCTGCACCCAAACAACGACGTGAACATGGCGCAGTCGACCAACGACGCCTACCCGACGGCGATCCGCCTGGGCCTGTTGTTGGGTCACGACTCCCTGCTGGCCAGCCTCGACAGCCTGATCCAGTCGTTCGCGGCCAAGGGTGAAGAATTCGCACACGTTCTGAAGATGGGTCGTACCCAGCTGCAAGACGCCGTGCCAATGACCCTCGGCCAGGAATTCCGCGCATTCGCCACTACATTGGGCGAAGACCTGGCCCGTCTGAAGACGCTGGCCCCGGAACTGCTGACCGAAGTGAACCTGGGCGGTACCGCCATCGGCACCGGCATCAACGCCGACCCGCGTTACCAGCACCTGGCCGTTCAACGCCTGGCCCTGATCAGCGGTCAGCCGCTGGTGCCGGCAGCCGACCTGATCGAAGCCACTTCCGACATGGGCGCCTTCGTACTGTTCTCCGGCATGCTCAAGCGCACCGCGGTCAAACTGTCGAAGATCTGCAACGACCTGCGTCTGCTGTCCAGCGGCCCACGCACCGGCATCAACGAAATCAACCTGCCGGCGCGTCAGCCAGGCAGTTCGATCATGCCAGGCAAGGTCAACCCGGTGATCCCGGAAGCCGTGAACCAGGTTGCGTTCCAGGTCATCGGTAACGACCTGGCCCTGACCATGGCGGCCGAAGGCGGCCAGCTGCAACTGAACGTGATGGAGCCGTTGATCGCTTTCAAGATCCTCGACTCGATCCGCCTGTTGCAACGCGCCATGGACATGCTGCGCGAGCACTGCATCGTCGGCATCACCGCCAACGAAGAACGCTGCCGCGAACTGGTCGAGCACTCGATCGGCCTGGTCACCGCGCTGAACCCGTACATCGGCTATGAAAACGCCACACGCATTGCCCGTATCGCCCTTGAAAGCGGTCGCGGCGTGCTGGAACTGGTGCGCGAAGAAGGTTTGCTCGACGACGCCATGCTCGCCGACATCCTGCGCCCGGAAAACATGATTGCTCCGCGTCTGGTTCCGCTTAAAGCCTGAACCGACGCGTTACTTGTAGCACCGCTCACCAGGTCGAGGGACTAGACACCTCTCACCTTTTGAGGGCTTGGAGATCACTCTCCAGGCCCTTTTTTTTGGTCGGATTTTGCAGTGCTCGTGCTGGCCTCTCCGCTGATCGGTTACAGTGCGCAAAGCCCTGTGGGAGCGAGCCTGCTCGCGAAATCGGTGTGTCCGTCGACATCAATGTTGAATGCGCAACCGCATTCGCGAGCAAGCTCGCTCCCACAAGGGAAGTCATTGTTCTCGGAGCGTCTCCATGAATTCCTCGACCTACCCTGCCGCCCAAAACGTCATGGTGCTCTACACCGGCGGCACCATCGGCATGCAAGCCAGCGCCAACGGCCTGGCCCCGGCGTCCGGTTTCGAAGCGCGGATGCGCGACTACCTGCACAGCCAGCCTGATCTAGTGGTGCCGCCGTGGCGTTTCCGCGAGATGTCGCCGCTGATCGACAGTGCCAACATGACGCCTGCCTACTGGAAGCAACTGCGTGAAGCGGTGGTCGATGCAGTTGATGTGCAGGGCTGCGACAGTGTGCTGATCCTGCATGGCACCGACACCCTGGCCTATAGCGCTACTGCCATGAGCTTCCAATTGCTCGGCTTGCACGCCCGCGTGTGTTTCACCGGTTCGATGCTGCCCGCCGGCGTCACCGACAGCGATGCCTGGGAAAATCTTGGCGGCGCGTTGGTTGCCCTGGGCCAAGGCCTGGCGCCGGGTGTGCACTTGTACTTCCACGGCGAACTCCTGGACCCAACCCGTTGCGCGAAGGTGCGCAGTTTCGGCCGGCATCCATTCAAGCGCCTGGAGCGTCAGGGCGGCGGTGCAAAAGCCCCTTCACTGCCAGCCGCCTTGAACTACAACCAAAACAAGCACCTGGCGAATGTCGCCGTGCTGCCGCTGTTTCCCGGCATCCGCGCCGAGATTCTGGATGGCTTGCTCGAAAGCGGCATTCAAGGTTTGGTGCTGGAGTGTTACGGCAGCGGCACGGGTCCGAGCAACAACCCGTCGTTTCTCGCCAGCCTGGAACGGGCGCGGGATAAGGGTGTAGTGGTAGTGGCGGTTACGCAATGCCATGAAGGGGGCGTCGAACTGGGTGTGTATGAAGCGGGCAGTCGCTTGCGTGGCGTTGGCGTGCTTTCGGGCGGCGGCATGACCCGTGAAGCTGCATTCGGCAAGTTACATGCACTGTTGGGCGCCAACCTGGATTTCGCTGAAGTGCGCCGTCTGGTCGAACTGGATTTGTGCGGTGAATTGAGCTGAGTCTAAAAATATTGGGGTGTAATTAATTACCACCTTCCCTGGCTGATGACTCCCTAGCATGGAGGTTGCCCGAGGTTTGTCCTCGAGCAACCTCCATGTTTTTTTGACTCGCAGGGATGCACGATGAGCACATCAGCCTCAAACACCAGGACGCAAACACCCTCCCACCAAAACATCACCGATGCCCTGATCACCCAACTCAGCATCGGCCCCGACTTGAACGATGTTGCAGCGGTATTGCTTCGCCAATCTTTGCAAAAACTCTATCCGGCACTGGATCTCGACCCGAACATCACCATGGTCGCCACGCCTTCATGGGATATCCTCTTCGAAGAAATCGTGGCCGGCCCCACCCGCTATCAAGCGCTGACCGAAATCCTTGCCCATCAGACGGTGTATGCGGTGCCGGCCCTGTACATTGAGGGTGAGCATTTCCTGACCCAACAACCGATTGCTGAACCCACGATTCATCTTCCGGTACGAATCGACGAAATCGCCAAAATGCTCAACCTGCTGGCTCCCGTGATGCTCAAGGCCTATCAGGAACAACAGTTGGAGTTCTGGAACAAGGCCGAAGGCTCTTCCGGCCCCCGCTGGCACGAACTATCGAACACATTGCGCAATCTTTGGAATGTCGATCAGGTCACCGGATGGAGTAACGATGACTGCAACATGGCTCGTACCTTGTTCCGCACACCGGACTTGGAAACCGGGGTTGCCGACCCCTATCAATGCAAAGCCTATCTGGTTGCAATCGACCTGACAGCTGGCGAGGACACACTACATTGGAATGAGGCGTCGATCGTGGTACTGATCGGCAAACAACAGGGCCGCACGGTCATCCTCACCCATTCGCTGCTCAAGGGTTATGAAAAGTTCGACACCCTGGAAGAGCTTGGCGCAACGCTACCCGACCACGTGAAATCAATACCTCACCAGAGCATTCAGTGGCGGTTGGTGGAGTCCGTGGGCAACGTGTTTGACTATCAGGCGTGCGCACTGATATCGATCCAGATTGATGCGCTTGGATCTCTCGATTTCTCCGACCTCAGATACACCAGACCGAGCAAACCGCTCCTCACTCCTGAAGCAGAGGCCACCCACACAACAACAGGCCCCGGGCTGGAATGGTTTAAAGACGCGTTGCCTGACTGGCTCAGCTCCGCCTCCCTCCCGGACCTGAACAACTACTCCCGATACTTGAAGGACCTGGCAGTGCTGCACAGCCAGAACGCAGGCAAGACCTACCTGGATGGTATCCCGCCTATCGAGCAGTACGCACTCGATGCGCTGAAAGCCGAAATGGACAAAGACCATCCAGGCATCGCGACGCCGGACCTTGCCGCGATGGAAATTCGCGTCCGCAGCCTTGTCGTCTGGGGCACATTTGTCGTCCCGGGCAAGCTCGACACTTCTACCTTCAGCATTGCCGATCTCGCCCTGCAAAACCTCATTGCCCTCCCGTCCGGTGACAAGTTCATTCTCTCCACCAACCGAAAACCGCTACCGGCGTGGATGACCGTAGAGTATGTGGAAGGGCTCGTCAGCAAAGCGGATATCGGCAGCACCTATCCGACTTTGATAAAGAGCAAGTTGCTTGACGATGCGACAGAGTCGACACGTCGACAGGACTTGTACACCCAACATTTGCGCATCCAGCTACCGTTGCTGGCCTTGCAATGCAAGATTCGCCAGCAGGCCGGAATCGACTCACGCGGATACCGTTATGTCGCTGCTGTGATGGAGCCTGCGGCCGAGGACCGGGTGGTCGACGGACAGACCATCGTTATTCGTCCATTGGCTTTCATACCTAAACGCCGAAGTGATGACTCCCAGGACGTGGCTGCCAATATGTTCGTGATAGGCCCTCAGGACCCGACTGCCGGCCCATGCCTGTTGTATCGGCCCATGCTTGACCAGCCGTTGTCCCAATACCCTTCACCCTCCAATTTGTTCTATGCCATTCAGCAGTCCACCAGCCTGCGAGAGTCCGTTCTGGCGTGGTTGCCGGACGATGTGCGCAGCGACTACGCCAGTTATGTTTTCCCTGGCTCACTGCCGTCGCCGTGGGCTGTTATCGAGTTTTTGGTCGACCCCACAAAGCTCACGACAATGACGGGGCCAATCGCCTTGGGAAACAAGGCCCTGGAGGGTGATCAGTTCACAGCCCTGTTCAAAGCCAACACGGATGCGCTGGTTGAGCTCGCCAATCGCCAATCGGTATCTAACGCGGAAAGCCGCTGGGCCAGTTTCAAACGGGCTGGCTGGATGGTGTTAAACGCCGTCCTGCCCTTTTTGGGGCGTACCGTGGGCACTAGCGTTTGGATCTGGCAAATCATGGATCAGCTACAAGAACTGCATGATGCACACGAGCGGGACGACGAGCAGGCGCAATGGGCAGCCCTTGCTGATGTACTGCTCAATCTCGGTATGGCAATCACGTTGCATATCGCCACCCAAGGCGCGTCAGGCAAGCGTCAGGCGAACGATGAACCAACGACTGAATCGCCCATCAACAAGACACCCGAAGTCGTGAAAGCCAGTGTCAAGCAACTGCCCAGCACCACCCTCCATGACGCGACCGGCCTCCAGCAAACACTGATCATCAGTGGAGCGGTAAACCGAACGCCCGGCCCCCTGGGAACGGTGCTGGATCGCTTCAAAATCACCCGACCCGAGGGACTTGGCACCGCCCATACCGAGGAAGGCGTTCATAGACATCTCTACGGACTCAACCAGAAATGGTATGCACCCGTAGGACAGAGATGGTTCGAAGTCTCGGTGGACGACAGCGGTAACGTCGCAATCATCGACGCCAGGCAACCCACACGATCGGGTCCGGCCCTGATGCACAGCGCACGGGGTGAATGGTTTATCGATACACGCCTGCGCCTGCGCGGTGGAGGATGGGAAAGCCTGGCCAGGTCGGCCCAGTCTCAAGCAATTGTCAAAGCTAACGAAATGCGTACAAAACTAACCACATTCGAAAGCCGCAAAGCAGCCATGCAAAAGGAGTTGCAACAGGCCCATCAGGCGATGGCCGGCGCCACTTCCGAGACCGCTCAAGCCTTGCGGGAACTGTACCTGCAAACGCTGGAGTCTCAGCGAGCGGAATACGCAGCAGCCCTGAGTGATCTCAAATCACTGCATGTCTTTTCGCCAACGGCGGACTATCAGCAAAAGTCGCTTGGCTACCTGAAAGCTCAACTGGAACTCGTCCATGCCGGCATTCGGGAAACGCTCACCACCTTCACCCCAAAAGTACGAGCAGCCTTGAATCAAATCGAGCGTCAGGCCGAGGCCCCACAAGAGCGTCACTTCGAAGAGGCTCGACAAATGATGGACATGAGTCAGGACATGATCAGCCGCCTGGGCAGTATCGAATCAGGGATAAAGGAACTCAGAGGCTTTGAAAAAGAGGGGATGCGCCTGATCCAACAGACCAAACAACTTCTGCCCTCGTACACCGTCGATGATCTCAAGGCACTCCAGATAACGATCACGCGCAATCTGTGCCTGCCCGAACATTCCGTCGCCACGATGGCAGAGGCATGGTCCATCCTGGACAGAATCGTCGATAGCGCCGACATGTCCGTTCAGGTTTTGCGAGACACGCTGGACGAGCGCAGTGTCAACCGTCTCGACGAACGCATCGACATCCTCAACAATCTGATCGAACAATTCAATGTCATTGATGAGCGCTTGATGGATTTCAACGGAACATACTCCGGGGATGTCCTTGAAGCACCGGTCACACGCCTGCGTCAACAGCTCAATGGGTTCAAGCATCGCGCTGCGCGCAATCTGATAGTGACGCTAGAAGAAAGAGATGTGTTGCGTGCCCGCCCTTCCCTCCCTGTGCAACCGCCAAGGCCAAGAAAGAAGTTTATCCGGACACGTTACAACGGCGTGCTCATCGGAGAGCCGCGACTTACGCCGCAGGGTTTGGAAACCGATCTGGTCGACATCACTTCGCCGCTCACTAACAAGGTCATAGCCACCTTCCATCGCAAAGACTCGGATATCTGGGTCAAGCATGTGGAAGTGACCTCGACCGTCCCAGCGGCTCCGGATCTGGAGGCCAGTGTCAATCAAGGCCAGGCACTGCTCGATGAACTACCGGCTTTCAATGCGCGCATGGTCGAACAATCGAAACAAACAGGGCGCTCACCGTTCGGGATCGAATACCTGTTTCACCAGCATGCGATAAAGCTGGAACAGGCCAGCAGCACAATTGAACAAGCGTTGACCGATAACAATGCGATCGAGAGCAGCTCAAGCTCAGCCGCACTCGTCAACAAAGCGCTCAAGAACGCCGTGCAGAACATCGACCAGCAAGCCACCAGCAACATGCTGAAGTTAATCAAAGAACAACCGCCCACCCTCTCGGGTATTGAGTGGCTAAAAAACAAGCAGGAAATAAGGATTACGAAAACTATCGATCGGCGTCGACTCAAAGGGGGCAAGTCTCGATATCTGGATGAATACACGATCCGTGACCGGAAAAGCGGAGAAACTCTCTGGTATGCACATTTCCTTTACTCCACTTCGTGGGTACCCGCCAAGTCCTTCCTATACGCACGCTTGAAAACCCCGGCGGAACAAAGTCTGGGGCTGAGTGCAGACACCCCCAAAGGGCTCAATGGTGCACAATTGCTTGCCTATTACCGCAGCATGATTGGCTTGGAACAGGCTCAGAATCTGTTTTTCAGCGCAGGCTGAGAAATCAGGCGTCGTGAATATCCGACAACCTTCAGCGCCCTTGCCACCATGAGGGCGTTGAATCACGGCATGCTACTTGCTCGGTTTCGATCAAAGGAAATCGAGGCCCTCCTATGCTTCACTCCCACCTCACCACCCTCAACGCCGTATCCTTGGTGCTCAACACCTTCAAGACCGAAGGACTGTCCAGCGACGCCTTGCTAGCCGGCAGTGGCATCAGCGCAGCGGATCTCAACCGGGCCGACACGCGCATCACCACCACCCAGGAGATGCAGGTGTGCGCCAACGCCGTCGCGCTCAAACGCGATATCGGCCTGGAGCTGGGTCGGCGCATGCACGTTTCGTCCTACGGTATGCTCGGTTACGCATTGCTCACCTGTGCCACCTTCGGTGACGCGTTACGCCTGGCGATGCGCTATCCGGCGCTACTGGGAACACTTTTCGAGCTGAGCCTCGAGGACGACGGCGACCGTGTCTGGTTCGTCGCTGCCGATTATCGGGAGAACCCGGCACTGGCAGTGTTCAACGCCGAATTCTGCCTGGTCTCGCTGAAAGTCATCTGTGACGACCTGCTCGGGCACCCCTTGCCGCTGCTGTCGGCACGCTTCGAACATGCGGCCCCCGATTACGAGGCGAGCTACGCCGAGCCTTTCGACTGCATGCTGCATTTCGAGGCGCAAAACAACGCCTTCGCCTTCGACAAACAGTGGCTTGATCAACCTTTGCCACTGGCGGACGTCATTACCCATCAAGCCATGGCCGAACGCTGCCGCAAGCAGAACACCGAATTCACCGGACGCCAGGCATGGCTGGGGCGGATTCGCCAACTGCTGAGTGCGCAATTGAATGCGGCGCCGGGCCTCGAAGGCCTGGCCGAACAGATGAACTGCTCGGCGCGCACCTTGCGCCGCCACTTGAAGGACCTGGGCTGCAGCTATCAGGAATTGCTCGACGAACTTCGCTTCGAACAAGCCAAGCAAATGCTTTGCGAGGATCAGATGCCGATCTACCGTATCGCCGAAACGCTGGGCTTCAGCGAAACCGCGAGTTTCCGCCATGCGTTCGTGCGCTGGAGTGGCGTGGCGCCGAGTCAGTTCCGCCCGCACTAACCCTCCCGCAGTTTTTGCATTCCATGCCCAGAACAGGGGCACAGCCGCATCATCAAGGGGCGAATTTCGGTCAAATGTTTTGGCCATATCGATCCCCTTTTGGCCTTTCCTGCCGTTCTCCAAAACCGTGCGCGCCGCAAGACTGTGTTCGACCGAATCAGCCTGCGGAGAACAAGAAATGCTGACGATTTACTCTGATGATCACCACCTGCACCACGGCCGTTGTGAATTGATCGACGGGCAACTCAAGCCTTGCTTCGAAATGCCGTCCCGTGCCGACCACGTACTGGCCCGTGTGCAAAACCAGAACCTGGGCCCGGTCGAAGGGCCGAAGGATTTCGGCCTCGATCCGATTGCACGCATCCACAGCCGCGACTACCTGGATTTCTTCAAAGGCGCCTGGGCCCGCTGGACCGCGTTCAACACCGACGGCGACTTGCTGCCCTACACCTGGCCAGCCCGTACTTTGCGCCGCATCAAACCCACCAGCCTGCATGGCGAACTCGGTTACTACAGCTTCGACGGTGGCGCACCGATCACCGCCGGCACCTGGCAAGCGGCGTACAGCGCGGCGCAAGTGGCGCTGACCGCTCAAGCGGAAATCCAGCGCGGCGCCCGCAGTGCCTTCGCCCTGTGCCGTCCACCGGGACACCACGCCGCCAGCGATTTGATGGGGGGCTATTGCTACCTCAACAACGCCGCCATCGCCGCCCAAGCGTTCCTCGATCAAGGCCACAAAAAAGTCGCGATCCTCGACGTCGATTATCACCACGGCAACGGCACGCAATCGATTTTCTACGAGCGTAGCGACGTGCTGTTCACCTCGATTCATGGTCACCCGGAAGCCGAATTTCCGTTCTTCCTCGGCTATGACGATGAATTGGGCGAAGGCGCCGGCGAAGGCTTCAACTTCAACTATCCGTTGGCCGCAGGTTCCGGCTGGGACGTCTGGAGTGCAGCACTGGAAAAGGCCTGCAAAGAGATCGAGAACTACGGTGCCGACATCATCGTCGTGTCCCTGGGCGTCGACACCTTCAAGGACGATCCGATCTCGCAATTCAAACTCGACAGCCCGGACTATCTGGCCATGGGCAAGCGCATCGCGGCACTCGGCATACCGACACTGTTCGTGATGGAAGGCGGTTACGCAGTCGAAGAAATCGGCATCAACGCCGTGAACGTTCTCGAAGGCTTTGAAAGCGCCCAGGGGAAGTAACAACATGAACACACTCAAGCGTTTTATCGCGCCAGCACTGTGCGCCACGGTGCTCAGTGGCGCCGTCCACGCCGAAGAGCGAACGTTGCGCGTGTACAACTGGTTCGACTACATCACCCCGAAGGCCCTGGAAGACTTCAAAGCACAGAACACCCAGACCAAATTGGTCTACGACATTTTCGACACCAACGAAGCTTTGGAAGCCAAGTTGCTGACCGGCAACTCCGGCTATGACGTGGTGGTGCCATCCAACGTGTTCCTCGCCAAGCAGATCGAAGCCGGCGTGTTCCAGCCTCTGGATCGCAGCAAGTTGCCAAACTGGAATCACCTCGACCCCAAGCTGATGAAGCTGATCGAGGCCAACGACCCAGGCAACAAGTTCGCCGTGCCGTACATGTACGGCACCATCCTGATCGGCTTCAATCCAGATAAGGTCAAGGCCGCACTGGGCGCCGATGCGCCGGTGGACAGCTGGGATCTGATCTTCAAGGAAGAGAACATCAGCAAGCTCAAGCAGTGCGGTGTCGCCCTGCTCGACTCGCCCTCGGAGATCCTGCCACTGGCCTTGCAACACCTTGGCCTGGACCCCAACAGCAAGAAACCTGCGGACTACGACAAGGCTGAAGCGCTGTTGATGAAGATCCGTCCGTACGTCACCTACTTCCATTCATCCAAGTACATGGCGGACATCGCCAACGGCGACATCTGCGTCGCTGTCGGGTATTCCGGCAGCTTCTCCCAAGCCGCCAACCGCGCCAAGGAAGCCAAGAACGGTGTGGTCGTCGACATGCGCCTGCCGAAAGAAGGCGCGCCGATCTGGTTCGACATGCTCTCGATTCCAAAAGGCGCAAAGAACCCGGAAGACGCCTACACCTTCATCAACTACTTGCTGCAACCCCAAGTGATCGCGCCGGTCAGCGACTTCGTCGGTTATCCGAACCCGAACAAGGACGCCACGGAAATGGTCGACCCGGCGATTCGCAACAACCCGAACCTGTACCCGACCGAAGCGGCGATGAGCACGCTCTATACCCTGCAACCGCTGCCGCGAGATGCTGAACGTGCGCGGACCCGGGCCTGGACCAAGATCAAGTCCGGTACCTGACACAACGCCCTTTCTGTAGGAGCGAGCTTGCTCGCGATGGACTCGAAAACGACGCGTTTAACCAGCAAACACGCGATATCGTTAACGACCATCGCGAGCATGCTCGCTCCTACAGAAGAACTTTCCAGGCCGAACGTAGCCGGCCCAATGCCGCCTCTATGTCAGCTTCCGGTACAGCGGCGAACCCCAGCACCAACCCGGCGCGCTCATCCGCCGGTCGTGTCGAATCCGGTAGCCAATAGCTGCTCAACGCATTGATCTCAACCCCCACCGCCTCGGCTTGAAAAATCAACTCACGCTCACGAGCCACGCTCTGCACCGGAATCGACAAATGCAGCCCCGCCGCGACACTGGGCAGATTGCCCACGCCGGGGATGCCTTTTGGCCAACCGCCCAGCAGACAATTGCGTCGGCTCAAGGCGGCACGCCGCATGCGACGAATGTGCCGCTGGAAATGCCCGGCGGCCATGAACTCGGCCATTACCGCCTGAGTGCTGACCTCGGAATGTCGGACGTCCACCGCTCGACGTTGAGAAAACGCCTGCGCCAGCGTCGGCGGCAACACCAGATAACCCAGGCGCAATGCAGGGAACGCGACTTTGCCAAAGGTCCCGACGTACAGAACCCGTCCCTGCCGGTCGAGAGCCGCCAACGGCGCCAGCGGCGCACCGCTGTAGCGGTATTCGCCGTCGTAGTCGTCTTCCACGATCCAACCCTGGGTACGTTCGGCCCACGCCAGTAATTCAAGGCGCCGCGCCAGGCTCATGACCACGCCAGTCGGGTACTGATGCGAAGGTGTGACATAAGCCAGGCGACAATCGCCAATCGCATTCAATTGGGCACAATCAATGCCCTCGCTATCCACCGCCACGCCATGCAAGCGTGCCCCGGCGACGGCAAAGGCATGACCTGCGGCTCGGTAGCCCGGGTTTTCAATCGCCACCGCATCGCCCGGCTCCACCAGCAACTGTGCACAAAGACTGATTCCCTGCTGCGCACCACTGGTGATCACAATTTGCTCAGCCGTGCACTGCATGCCACGGGAACTGCGCAAATACGCGGCAATCATGCCCCGCAACCGCGCGTCGCCGGCCGGGTCGCCATAACACAGCTGCTGCAGATCCGGCTTGCGCCAGAAAGCCGCATTCAGCTTGGCCCAGACGTCGAACGGGAACAGATCGAAGGCCGGAACACCCACCCGAAAAGCCTTCGGTGGTCCACCCGGAGGTTGGGGCAAATGGTTGTTTTCCAATCGCTGCAACGCGCCACTGTGGATAACTTTACTGGATGAAATTCCAGGTAAATCCGTCGCTTTTGTGGATAAGGCTGTGGGTAAGCCTGTTGAAAAGCCTGTGGATATTTTTGTGGATAGTTTTCCCGCCTGGGGCAACCGCGCAACGTAAGTGCCATCACCGACTCGCCCTTCAATGAAACCTTCGGCGTAGAGCTGATCGTAGGCGCGCACCACGCTGTTGCGGGAAATCGACAGGGCGGTCGCCAGATCCCGGGTCGCAGGCAGCCGTGTGCCACTGGCGAGCCGTCCATCGAGCACGCGCACGCGCAACGCCTCATAGAGTTGGCGACTCAAGCCTTTCCGGCGGTCGAGCTCAATTCCAGCCGGATTGAATGGCAACGACAGTGTAGGCGAATCCGTCATAGCAATGGACCTATGAAATTGGTCATTAATGGCTCTTACAACAGACCAATAGCCTGCCTACGATGCAAACATTCGCCAAGGAAAATCTCGCCATGTACACGCCCCGCGCTTTTGCCATCGATGAGCTGGACCAGTTGCACGAACTGATCCTCGCCACCCGCCTCGCCATCCTGGTGACCCACGGCGAACACGGCTTGCAAGCCAGTCATGTTCCCGTGCTGCTCCATCGCGAACAAGGCCCGAACGGTACGCTGTACGGGCATCTGGCCAAGGCCAATCCGCAGTGGAAGGACCTGCGCGACGGCGCCGAAGCCCTGCTGATTTTTGCCGGTGCCGACGCCTACGTCAGCCCGGGCTTGTACCCGAGCAAGGCCGAGCACGGCAAAGTCGTCCCGACCTGGAACTACGTTGCCGTACACGCCTATGGCCGCGCCGAAACCTTCAGCGATGGCGGACGGCTGCTGGACATCGTCAGCACCTTGACCGACCGCCATGAAAGCGGCCGTGCCCAGCCATGGAAAGTTGACGATGCGCCCGCCGATTACATCGACGGCATGCTCAAGGCCATCGTCGGTTTCGCCGTGCCAATCGAACGCCTGGAAGGCAAGCGCAAGCTCAGCCAGAACCGCAGCACCGAAGATATCGCCGGCGTGCGCGAAGGGCTGGCCGCCAGCCCAGACGTGCACGACCAGGCACTCGCCCAATTGATGCGATAAGGAATGAACATGAGCCAAGTTGAAATTCGTCCGGTCAGCGTCGATGACCACGCTTCCTGGCTGCCGCTGTGGCAGGCCTATCTGCGCTTCTACAACACCGAACTGCCCGAGGCTGTGACTGACAGCACCTGGCAGCGCCTGCTCGACCCGAATGAAACGACCCATTCCGCCCTGGCGTGGGTCAATGGCAAAGCGGTCGGCATGGTGAACTTCATCTACCATCGTTCGAACTGGAGCATCGAAAACTCCTGCTACCTGCAAGACTTGCTGGTGGCGCCTGAAACCCGCGGCACCGGCATCGGTCGCAAACTGATCGAGTTCGTCTACGCCACCGCCAAGGCCGACGGCTGCTGCAAGGTCCACTGGCTGACCCACGAAACCAACGCCACCGCGATCCAGCTCTACGAGCGCATCGCGGAACGCCCCGGTTTCATCCAGTTTCGCAAAGCCATTTAAGGTTCAAGGAGAACAGCATGTCGACTTCACTCGCGGACTGGAAAGGCGTCCCGGCGCCAACGGTTCAAACCATCGAGGGCCGTTTCATCCGCCTGGAAAAACTCGATCCGGCGCGCCATGGCGACGCCTTGTTCAAAGCCCTGCAAGGCCCCGGCGCCGACCCGAAACTCTGGGATTATTTACCATACGGTCCTTTCCCGGAACGCAGCGCCTTCAATGACTGGCTGAACAACCATGCGGCCCAGAGCGACCCGTATTTCTTCAGCGTGATCGACCGCGCCAGTGGCGAGGTGCAAGGCATCCTCAGCCTGATGTCCATTGTCCCGGCCCAAGGCCGCATCGAAATCGGCCACGTCACTTTCGGCGCCCCGATGCAGCGCTCACCGAAAAGCACCGAAGCGGTTTATCTGCTGGCCAAGGAGTCCTTCGCCCTCGGCTACCGTCGCCTGGAATGGAAATGCAACAACGGCAACGCCCGCTCTAAATATGCAGCCGAGCGACTGGGGTTCAGTTTTGAAGGGGTGTTCCGTCAGCACATGGTGGTCAAGGGACAGAACCGGGATACGGCGTGGTACTCGATTCTTGACTCGGAATGGCCGGCGATCGGGGCAGGGTTCGAGAAGTGGTTGAGTGATGAAAATCAGATGGGGTCGGGGCAGGTGAAGACGCTTGCCGAGTGCAGGGGCTGACGCCCTCCCACAGGGAACCTGCATTTCTTCAAGGCAAAAAAAAGGGGAGCACATGCTCCCCCGAGGTTTAAAGCGTTGTATCGAGGCCGTTATCTCAGCCTTCGATCTCGATCAGGATTTCGCCCGGATTCACCCGGTCGCCCTTGGCCACGTGGATAGCGGTGACCTTACCGGCGATGGCGGCCTGGACTTCGGTTTCCATCTTCATCGCTTCGGTGATCAGCACAGCCTGGCCGGCCTTGACGGTGTCGCCTTCCTTGACCAGCACATCGACGATGTTGCCCGGCATGGTGGTGCTAACGTGGCCGGGGGCGCTAGCCTGTTTGCGCTTGCTGCTGCCACCGCCGACGAATTCGTTGAGCGGTTCGAACACCACTTCTTCCGGCATGCCATCGATGGACAGGTAGAAGTGACGCTTGCCTTCGGCCTTGACGCCAACACCGGTGATGTCGACGCGGTAGGTTTCGCCGTGAACGTCGATGACGAACTCGGTCGGAACGCCTTCGCCGCCAGCCGATGCCACCTTGCCGGCTTCCGGAATCGGCAACAGCACTTCCGGGGTCAGGGTGCCCGCGGCGCGTTCTTCGAGGAACTTGCGGCCAATGTCCGGGAACATGGCGAAGGTCAGCACGTCTTCTTCGGACTTGGCCAGCGCGCCGATGTCTTCACGCAGCTTGGCCATTTCCGGCTTGAGCAGGTCGGCCGGACGCACGTCGATCACTTCTTCGCTGCCGATGGCCTGGCGACGCAGTTGCTCGTTCACCGGGGCCGGCGCCTTGCCGTAGCCACCTTGCAGGTACAGTTTCACTTCGTTGGTGATGGTCTTGTAACGCTCGCCAGCCAGCACGTTGAAGAAAGCCTGGGTGCCGACGATCTGCGAAGTCGGGGTCACCAGTGGCGGGAAGCCGAGGTCTTCGCGAACACGCGGGATCTCTGCCAGCACTTCGCTCATGCGATTGAGCGCGCCCTGCTCTTTGAGCTGGTTGGCCAGGTTGGAAATCATGCCGCCTGGCACCTGATTGACCTGCACGCGGGTATCGACCGCGGTGAATTCACTTTCGAACTGGTGGTACTTCTTGCGCACGGCATAGAAGTACAAGCCGATTTCTTGCAGCAATTCCAGGTTCAGGCCGGTGTCGAACTCGGTGCCTTTAAGGGCCGCGACCATCGACTCGGTGCCAGGGTGGCTGGTGCCCGAAGCGAAGCTGGAGATCGCGGTGTCGATGTGGTCGGCACCGTTTTCGATGGCCTTGAGTTGGCACATCGCGGCCAGGCCAGCGGTGTCGTGGGAGTGGATGAACACCGGCAGCGACTGCTCGGCTTTCAATGCCCGGACCAGTTCGCCAGTGGCGTATGGAGTCAGCAGGCCGGCCATGTCCTTGATTGCCACCGAGTCGCAACCCATGGCTTCCATTTGCTTGGCCTGGGTCACGAAGGCGTCGATGGTGTGCACCGGGCTGGTGGTGTAGGCGATGGTGCCTTGGGCGTGCTTGCCCGCCGCTTTCACCGCTTCGATGGCCACGCGCAGGTTACGCACGTCGTTCATGGCGTCGAAGATACGGAACACGTCGATGCCGTTGACCGCCGCCTTGGCGACGAAGGCTTTGACCACGTCGTCGCTGTAGTGGCGGTAGCCCAGCAGGTTCTGGCCGCGCAGCAGCATTTGCAGGCGGGTGTTCGGCAGCGCGGCGCGCAGCTGGCGCAGACGCTCCCACGGGTCTTCTTTCAGGAAGCGCACACAGGCGTCGAAGGTGGCGCCACCCCAGCATTCCAGCGACCAGTAGCCGACTTTGTCGAGCTTGTCGCAGATCGGCAGCATGTCTTCGGTGCGCATGCGGGTCGCGAGCAACGATTGGTGGGCGTCGCGCAGGATGGTGTCGGTTACATGAATCTTCTTGCTCATTGTTCTATTCCTCACAGGCCTGCGTGGGCGGCGATGGCGGCGGCGATGGCCAGGGCCAGCTCTTCGGGTTTGCGCTTGATCGAGTAGTTGGTCAATTCAGGGTGGCTTTCAACGAAGCTGGTATTGAACTGACCGCTACGGAATTCCGGGTTGCGCAGGATTTCCTGGTAATAGGCGGCAGTGGTCTTGACCCCTTGCACGCGCATGTCGTCCAGGGCGCGCAAGCCACGGTCCATCGCCTCTTCCCAGGTCAGCGCCCACACCACCAGTTTCAGGCACATGGAATCGTAGAACGGTGGAATGGTGTAACCGGTGTAGATCGCCGTGTCGGTACGCACGCCAGGACCGCCGGGGGCGTAGTAACGGGTGATCTTGCCGAAGCTCGGCAGGAAGTTGTTTTTCGGGTCTTCGGCGTTGATCCGGAATTGCAGGGCGAAACCACGGTGGTGGATGTCTTCCTGTTTCACCGAAAGCGGCAGGCCGGACGCGATGCGGATCTGCTCACGCACGATGTCGATGCCGGTGATTTCTTCGGTGATGGTGTGTTCCACCTGGACCCGGGTGTTCATCTCCATGAAGTACACCTCGCCCTCGGCGAGCAGGAACTCCACGGTACCGGCGTTCTCGTAACCCACGGCCTTGGCTGCACGCACCGACAGGTCGCCGATGTAGGCGCGCTGTTCAGGGGTCAGTTGCGGGCTCGGGGCGATCTCGATCAGCTTCTGGTTGCGACGCTGGATCGAGCAATCACGCTCGAACAGGTGCACCACGTTGCCAAAGCTGTCGCCAAGGATCTGCGCTTCGATGTGTTTCGGGTTGACGATGCATTTTTCCAGGAATACTTCCGCCGAACCGAAGGCCTTGGTGGCCTCGGAAATGACTCGCGGGAAAGCCTGTTCGAGTTCTTCGCGGCTGTTGCAGCGACGAATACCCCGGCCACCGCCACCGGACGTGGCCTTGAGCATCACCGGATAACCGATACGATCGCCTTCACTCAGGGCTTCTTCGATGCCCGAGACGTTGCCTTCGGTACCCGGAGTGACTGGTACGCCGGCCTTGATCATGCTGCGGCGCGCTTCGGTCTTGTCGCCCATGCGGCGAATGACTTCAGCCGATGGACCGATGAATTTGATACCGCGCTCGGCGCAGATCTCCGCCAGTTCGGCGTTTTCCGAGAGGAAGCCGTAGCCGGGGTGCAGTGCGTCACAACCGGTTTCCACCGCCAGGTTCACCAGCTTGCGCGGGTTCAGGTAACCGGCCAGTGGTTCGGCGCCAATGCTATGAGCCTCGTCCGCACGCTTCACATGCAGGGCATGGCGGTCGGCGTCGGAATAAATCGCCACCGAGCGAATACCCATCTCGGCGCAAGCTCGTACGATTCGTACGGCAATCTCACCACGGTTGGCGATCAGGATCTTTTTTATCACTTGGAGTTTCCCTTGAGCCGGTGGTACCCACGACCTGCTAGACCCAGGTCGACGCGTGACCAAATGTTTCAATCTGGTCGCAGGCCAACACTAGCGCCGACAAGGGATTAACAAAAATGAATAATTATTGGGTCACGCATAAGTAAAGACTTATAGTTATCGCATCAGCCTGCGGCAAGAGTGCTTGGAAAATGCGTAAGTCCTTGATGCGTATGACATTGCGTCAATTGCAGATCTTCAATGAAGTCTGTGATCTGCGATCCTACAGCCGCGCAGCCGACGAAATGTCACTCACACAACCGGCCGTCAGCCTACAGATTCGTCAGCTGGAAGAGCTGATTGGTCAACCTTTGTTCGATTACGTCGGCAAAAAACTCTACATGACGGAAGCGGCCGAAGCACTGCAACGCGCCAGCCGGGACATTTTCGGCCGCCTTGAAAACCTCGACATGCAGCTTTCCGACATGCAGGGCTCGCTGCAGGGTCAGTTGAAACTGGCGGTGGAATCCAGCGCCAAGTACTTCGTCCCGCACCTGTTTGCCGCGTTCAAGCGCCAACACCCGGAGGTTAACCTGCAGCTGACGGTGGTCAATCGCGGACAGGTGATACGCCGGCTCTCCGACAACCGGGATGACCTGGTGATCATGTCCATGGTGCCGCAAGACATGGGGCTGGAGTTTCTGCCGTTCCTCAACAATCCCATTGTCGCTGTCGCACCACCTGATCACCCGCTGTGCCACATGGGCCCGTTGCGCCTTCAGGATCTTGAACCCTACACACTGCTGCTGCGTGAGCCCGGCTCGGGTACGCGCCTGGCGTGCGAGGAGTATTTCAAGGAGAAACGCGTGCACTTCAACCAGACCCAGGAAGTCTCTTCAGCCGAAGCCCAGCGTGAATGTGTGTTGGCGGGCCTGGGCGTGGCACTGTTGACGCGCCACGCCCTGAACCTGGAACTGGCGACCGGCGGGTTGATTGAGTTGCCGGTCGAGGAGCTGCCGCTATTCCGTAGCTGGTGCGTGGTGCAGGCCAAGGCTAAACGGCTGTCACCGGTGGCTCATGCATTCCTTGCGTTCGTGCGCAGCGAGCGGGTGCAGATCAGCGCCCTGGTTGAGCGCTTCGACGGGAGGTCGTCGAGGCGGCTTGCCAGTAATTGAGTTCGAACTCTTCGGGAAATTCGCCAATTTCGGCGAGAAGTTGACGCTGCTCGCAGCGATCTTCGATAGCACGGCGGAACGCCATGCGGCGCTGGTCTTCCTGCTGGCGGCGGGTTTTGACAGCGCTGTTGCGTTCTTCGTAGGGCTGAACCATTTCGAGTCTCCCAAGGCGAGTACGGGAGCTTCAAGATAGGCGCGGGGGATGACGGTTTGGCGGCTCGGGCGTTACATACTGATGAATGTTGCGGTGAATTCAAGAAAGTCTTCGCGAGCAGGCTCGCTCCCACAGTGGGTCTTCGGTGTTAACAGAAGTTGTGCACACCACTAAATCCTGTGGGAGCGAGCCTGCTCGCGATTCAGGTCGGAACGACCTGAGGACGACGTCAGTCGTCCAGCGCCTTCACCGACTTGGGCGACAACCGCAAGCTGCGCAGACTGCGCTTGACGCTCTTGAGGTGGTTGACCAGGCTCGGCCCGCGCGCCATGGCCACACCCATCGCTAATACATCGATCACCACCAAGTGCGCGATCCGCGAGGTCAGCGGTGTGTAGATTTCCGTGTCCTCGTGCACGTCGATCGCCAGGTTGACGGTCGACAGTTCGGCCAACGGCGTCTGGCTTGGACACAGGGTAATCAACGAAGCCCCGCTTTCACGCACCAGGTTGGCGGTGATCAGCAGATCCTTGGAACGCCCGGACTGGGAAATACAGATCGCCACATCGGTCGGCTTCAGGGTCACCGCCGACATCGCTTGCATGTGCGGGTCGGAATACGCCGCCGCGGTCAGCAGCAAACGGAAGAATTTGTGCTGCGCATCTGCCGCGACCGCACCCGAGGCACCGAAGCCATAGAACTCCACACGCTGGGCCTGGGACATCAGCGTCACCGCTCGCTGCAGTTCCACCGGATCGAGCTTCTCACGAACCTCCATCAGGGTGTGCAGGGTCGTGTCGAAAATCTTGAGGCTGTAGTCGGCGACTGAATCATCTTCGTGGATCGCGAACTGCCCGAAGCTCGCGCCTGCCGCCAGACTCTGAGCCAACTTCAACTTCAGGTCCTGGAACCCGGAGCAGCCGATGGCACGGCAAAAACGCACGATGGTCGGCTCGCTGATACCGACGCTATGGGCCAGGTCAGCCATGGAGCTGTGCATCACGGCCGCGGGGTCAAGCAGCACGTGATCGGCGACCTTGAGCTCCGACTTGCGTAACAGGTGACGAGACTGGGCGATGTGTTGCAGCAGATTCAAAGGGATGGACTCTTTGTTATTGGCAGGTGCCGGGGATGTAGCACGCTTGTAGTTATACTACATGAATCGGCTTTTTGCCTGCTCAATGCGTAACCGGATCCCTCGATTTCAGGTGCTCGCACCTCATGTAGCACTCGCACACGATGCTCATGCGCACCATCGCAACATAACTGGAGGGGACAGCGCTCCCTCCATCAATGCGTCGCATGTCGATAATCAAAGGACAACTACCGGAACACACAGCCTTACAAAACCAAACTAAAAAATTTATCAATCGCAACTTCGGATGGATATATTGACTCGGCAGGAAGCAATATAACTAATCACTGGAGTTTAACTATGAGCATTAAAACCAAAGACTGGACCGCACAAATCGACCGGATGCCTGGCAACCAATCTTTCCGCGTCTACGGCACCGTAACCGTTGCCGATCCGAGTGTAATACCAAAACTGGAATTCAGCCCCATGCAGGATAAATCCTTTAATCTGCGACTGAATTTAGTACTTGCAAAGCCCCAGGACATTGCACTGCAAGTCGTAACCGACAAAGTTGTCGAATATAAAGTAATGGGCGATTCAAATGTCACTGGGGTTAGTATCTTCCACGAAGGAAAGTTACTGCACCATATCGATGAAATTCTAATTACCCACTAAGAAAACATCCGCTTCCTGGCTTCCCATCGCCCCTCGAAAAAAGGGCGGTGGGGAGTTTCCCCTCACTCCGTGCCTTGTTCGCGTAGCAGGCCTGCCAGCCCGTCCGCCTCGACTGGACGGCTGATCAGGTACCCTTGCACCTCATCACACTGCTCATTCTTGAGAAATTCAAGCTGCTCGTGCCGCTCAACCCCTTCCGCCACCACCTTCAACGACAAACCATGGGCCATGGCAATGATCGCCCGGGTGATCGCCGCATCCTCCGTGCCCTCCCCCAGGCCGCGAATGAAGGCCTGATCAATCTTCACGTAATCCACCGGAATTCGCTTGAGGTAACTCAGGGATGAATAGCCGGTGCCGAAATCGTCAATCGCCAGCTTCACCCCCAGATCACGCAGTTGCTGGAAAGTCGCAATGATGTGCTCGACGCTGTCCAGCAACTGGCTTTCGGTGAGCTCCAGCTCCAGGTAGTGCGGCGCCAGCCCGGTTTCCTCCAGCACTTGCCGCACCAGGCTGACCAGTTTGCCCTGACGCAGCTGATGCACCGACAAGTTGACGGATACCCGAATAGGTTCAAGCCCCTGCCGCTGCCACTCACAGGCTTGCAAGCACGCCTGGCGCAACACGAATTCGCCGATCGGACCGATCAATCCGGTTTCTTCGGCCAGGCCGATGAAATCCCCGGGGGGCACGCGCCCCATGGTTGGATGATCCCAACGCACCAGCGCCTCGGCGGCATTCAGCTTGCCCGTGGCCAGACACAGTTTCGGCTGGTAAAACACCTTCAACTGCTGCTCTTCAACGGCTTTACGCAGTTGGTTTTCCAGCTGCAAACGCTCCAGTGTGCTGGCTTGCAGACTGTCGGTGTAGAACTGGAAGTTGTTTCCACCCAGATGCTTGGCGTGTTGCATGGCCATGTTCGACTGGCTGACCAAGGCGGAAATTTCCCGGGCGTTGTCCGGCAACAAACTGATGCCCATCGACGCGCTGACCACCAGCTCATGACCTTCGACCGTTACCGGTATGCGCAGCTTGTTCGACAAGCGGGTCGCCACTCGCGCCAGGCTCGAAAGGTTGCCGTAGGTATTGAACAACACCGCAAACTCGTCGCCGGACAAGCGTGCGATGGTGTCCGCTTCCGGCAGCGCATTGACCAGTCGCCGGGCCATTTTTTGCAACAGTTGGTCGGCCACTTCATGGCCGAGGCTGTCGTTGAGCTGCTTGAAACGGTCCAGATTGATGTGCAGTAACGCCAGGCTGCGGTAGCCACCCTGACGCACACGCTGGTGCGCTTCACTGAGCCGTTCGCGGAACATGGAGCGGTTGGCAAGGCCTGTGAGTTCGTCGTAGTGAGTCAGGTAGCGCATGCGCTCTTCGGACTCACGGCGAGCCGAAAGATCCGCGAAGAAACCGACAATATGGCTCACATTTCCCTTGGTATCGCGCACGGTGCTCAACTGCAGCCATTGCGGGTACATCTCACCGTTCTTACGAGTTTCCACCAGCTCACCCTGCCAGCTGCCGTGCTGTTCCAGCGCCTGGTGAATGACCGTGTAATGGCGGCGCGCATCGCGACTGCATGGCAACTCGACAACCTTGCGACCGAGCATGTCTTCTATTTCGTAACCGGTGACCCGGCTGAAGGCTTGATTGGCGGCGATCAGGGCATAGTCGGGATCGAAAATCACAATGCCTTCGCTGGCGGCCTCGAACACGGTTGCGGCCAGTTGCTGCTGTTCTTCCAGCGCTTTACTGACACTGATGTCGCGGCGAGTGCCGACCATGCGGATCACCCGGCCATTTTCGGCACGCTCGACCGCGCGCCCGCGGTCCTCGATCCAGACCCAGTGACCGTCGCCATGCCGCACGCGGTACTCGACCTGGTAATCCTCGGTGCGGCCCTTCAAATGCTCGACCAACGCCTTTCTCAGCGCAGGAAGGTCCTCCGGATGCAGGCGTGGCTTGAGGTGGCGCAGCATCGCCGTCACGTATTCGGGCGCCAGACCGAACAATTCCTGAATATGCGTGTGGTGGACTTCGTCTGTTTGCAGATTCCAGTCCCACAACCCCAGCTCACTGGCCTTCAACGCCAGTGCCAGACGCGCCTCGCTCTTGCTCAGCGCCTGGTTCGCGGCGTCCAGCTCAAGGCTGCGCTGGGCAACACGACTTTCCAGTTCGACCTGGATTTCGCGCAGCTCCTCTTCAGCACGCCGACGCTGGTCGATCTCCCTGGCCAGTTTGCGATTGAGTTGATCGCTGCGATTTTGCGCCTGCTGCAAATGCTCGATCAGCGCCTGATTCTGGAAGCGTTGCAACAAGCTGCGATCGATCAACCGATTGACCTGCCAGGCGACCACACTTAATGCACCCAGCAGGATCAGGCCGAACCAGCCCCATCCCTGCTCCTGCCCCCAGAACATGAAGGCAATGGCCGGCAATAGACAGGGCAAGGTAAACGACAGAAACGCCGGCAGGCTGACGGCGTAGGCGACACTGGCCGAAAGGGCCGCCGCACCGATCAGGCCGAAAACCCAAGCTTGCTGAATGAAATTGTCGGCGGGAACCAGCGCGATGCCGGCACCGGCCAACGTCAGGCCTGTGAGACCCGAGCCCAGCCAAAACATGCGCTGCCAAATCGGATGAGCCTGACGATTGGGAATCGCCGAGTCGAAGGCTGCGACCTGAATTACCCGTAATGCCACGAGCGACAACAACCACACCAGCCAGACAGAGACCAGGAAGTAGCGCTGCGGACTCCAGAGCAAACCGGCGCAAACCAGACCATTGATCAGCATGAACAGCGTGGGTAACAAGGAGCCCTGATACAACAGGCGCGTGCGTTCGACCGCCATTTCCATGGCGTATTGTTTACGGATAACCCGAGGCTCCACAGTAGGGCCCGACAGGTCTGAGCTGAGGGTCATAGGTAATTTCTTGTTCTTATAATGATGGGCTTGAGGCCCGAAACGTCGACGGAGCATACACAAGCCAATGCCCGGACCAAACTGCTACAGATCAAAAAACAGACAAAAGCGCCGAACGCCCCGCTCCACTCAATAGCCGTACGCGAAGCCGGCTAACGCTTGCAGGGGATGACTGACCGGTCGTCCCGCACGCCTCTTTCATCGGCTAAAGCAAAGCGGGGTTTGCCCGGTGTGGCGCCGCCCCCTAGAATGCCCCGATGCGCGATGATCTCTCCCTTCTGCTGAACTCCCTCAACGATGCCCAACGTCAGGCCGTAGCGGCCCCCGTGGGTCGTCAGTTGGTCCTGGCCGGTGCTGGTTCCGGTAAAACCCGAGTGCTGGTGCACCGTATCGCCTGGTTGATCCAGGTCGAAAACGCATCCCCCCACTCCATCCTGTCGGTGACGTTCACCAACAAGGCGGCTGCCGAGATGCGTCATCGCATCGAGCAGTTGATGGGTATCAACCCGGCCGGCATGTGGGTCGGCACCTTCCACGGCCTGGCGCACCGGTTGCTGCGGGCGCACTGGCAGGAAGCCGGGCTGAGCCAGACTTTCCAGATTCTCGACAGTGATGACCAGCAGCGCCTGGTCAAGCGGGTGATCCGCGAGCTCGGTCTGGACGAGCAACGCTGGCCGGCCCGTCAGGCCCAATGGTTCATCAACGGGCAGAAGGACGAAGGTCTGCGCCCGCAACACATTCAAGCCAGCGGCGATCTGTTCCTGGCCACCATGCGCAGCATTTATGAAGCCTACGAGGCCGCGTGCCTGCGCGCCGGCGTGATCGATTTTTCCGAATTGTTGCTGCGCGCCCTTGACCTTTGGCGCGACCATCCCGGGCTGCTGGCGCACTATCAGAAGCGCTTCCGGCACATTTTGGTGGACGAGTTTCAGGACACCAACGCCGTGCAGTACGCGTGGTTGCGCCTGCTGGCCAAAGGTGGCGACAGCCTGATGGTGGTCGGCGACGACGACCAGTCGATCTATGGCTGGCGCGGCGCGAAAATCGAAAACATCTACCAGTATTCCGACGATTTCCCGGACGCCGAGACCATTCGCCTGGAGCAGAACTATCGCTCCACCGCAGGCATCCTTAAGGCCGCCAACGCCCTGATTGCCAACAACACCGGGCGCTTGGGCAAGGAACTGTGGACCGATGGTGGCGACGGCGAAGCCATCAATCTATACGCCGCGTTCAACGAACACGACGAAGCACGCTATGTTGTCGAAACCATCGAAAGCGCGCTGAAAACTGGCCTTGCCCGCAGTGATATCGCGATTTTGTACCGCTCCAACGCCCAGTCGCGGGTTTTGGAAGAAGCCTTATTGCGCGAACGCATTCCGTACCGCATCTATGGTGGCCAGCGCTTCTTCGAGCGGGCCGAAATCAAGAACGCCATGGCCTACCTGCGCCTGCTCGAAGGCCGTGGTAACGACGCCGCGCTGGAGCGGGTGATCAACGTACCGGCCCGTGGCATCGGCGAAAAAACCGTCGAAGCGATTCGCGACCATGCGCGCCACAGCGATGTCTCCATGTGGGAAGCGATGCGCCAACTGGTGACCAACAAGGGCGTTACCGGTCGCGCGGCCGGCGCGCTTGGCGCGTTTATCGAACTGATCGAAAACCTCGCTGCCAAGTGCATGGAAATGCCGCTGCACCTGATGACCCAGACCGTCATCGAGCAATCGGGGCTCATTGCCTACCACGAAGCGGAAAAAGGCGAGAAAGGCCAGGCCCGGGTAGAAAACCTTGAGGAACTGGTCAGCGCCGCACGCAACTTCGAAAACAGCGAGGAAGACGAGGACCTGACGCCATTGGCGGCGTTCCTCGGTCACGCCTCGCTGGAGGCCGGGGACACCCAGGCCGACGAACACGAAGACAGCATCCAGTTGATGACCCTGCACAGCGCCAAGGGCCTGGAATTCCCGTACGTGTTCCTGGTGGGCATGGAAGAAGGCCTGTTCCCGCACAAGATGAGCCTGGAAGAGCCCGGTCGTCTTGAAGAGGAGCGCCGCCTGGCGTATGTCGGCGTCACCCGGGCGATGCATAACCTGGTGATGACCTATGCTGAAACTCGACGCCTTTACGGCAGTGAGACTTACAACAAGGTGTCACGCTTCGTACGTGAAGTGCCGAAAGGCCTGATCCAGGAAGTGCGGCTTTCCAACAGCGTCAGCCGTCCGTACGGCAGCAACCAGTCGATGAGTGGCAGCAACCTGTTCAGCGGCAGCGAGATTCCACAGACAGGCTTCAGCTTGGGCCAGACTGTACGCCACTCGATCTTCGGTGACGGCGTGATCCTCAACTTCGAAGGCGCCGGCGCTCAGGCACGGGTTCAGGTGAATTTCAGCGAAGGCAGCAAGTGGCTGATGCTGGGGTATGCGAAGCTGGAAGCGATCTGACAGTTACGCCGGGGTGCATTTTGTGGGAGCGAGCCTGCTCGCGAATGAAAGCACCTCGGTCTTTCTGGAAAACCGCGGTGTGGTCTGCGCGAGCAGGCTCGCTCCCACAAATTGTGTCTGACTAAAGGAAAAAGTCATGGGCTCAGGCTTCTTTTCTTCCTGGACATTCTGGGCCCTGTTATCAGCTGCATTTGCCGCATTGACCGCCATTTTCGCGAAGATCGGCGTAGAAAACGTCAATTCAGATTTTGCCACGCTGCTGCGAACGGTGGTGGTACTGGTCAGTCTGGCCTTGATTTTGTACGCCACGGGCCAATATCAGGCATTAGGATCGATTTCGGCCAGGAGCTACCTGTTTTTACTGCTGTCTGGTCTGGCGACCGGAGCTTCATGGATCTGCTACTTCCGCGCCCTTAAAGTCGGCCCGGCGTCACTGGTCGCTCCGGTGGACAAACTCAGCGTGGTGCTGGTGGCCTTGCTCGGCGCCATTTTACTGGGCGAAAAGCTCGACCTGCGCCAATGGGGCGGAATCGGCCTGATCACAGCCGGGGTCATCCTTTTAGCGCTGCGACGTTAAGCATCCTTCCTACAGAACTTATCCACTCATCCTACAGACCAAAGTGAACACGCCTTATTGCGCTGACGGAAGCTGAACCGAACCTGTCAGGCAAAAGCCCGAAACACTCTGCCGCTAGCCAGTAACACTTCAGCTGTGCAACATGGCGCGCGTGCCTTCCACAAACGGGAATTCCCTTTATGAAACGTTTTCTTAGCATCGCCATGGCGTTGTGCATCGGCCTGACGATGAGT
Source organism: Pseudomonas baetica (assembly GCF_051216495.1). Taxonomy (GTDB): domain Bacteria; phylum Pseudomonadota; class Gammaproteobacteria; order Pseudomonadales; family Pseudomonadaceae; genus Aquipseudomonas; species Aquipseudomonas baetica_B. Next base: position 28,151 of record NZ_JBPKAM010000003.1, read on the forward strand.
CTCGACGTCAATGCCGCCAAGCGCTTCGGTGGTGGCAAAAGCGCAGGCGCTGCGCCGACTCACCAGACCAGCCAAATGGCTCCTTCTTCTCCAGGCATGGGCGGCGCTGCGGCGACCGCTGGTGCTGCCGGTGCCGCTGGCGCTGCTGCCAAGGCCGGCGGTGCTTCGCGCTGGCTCGGCCCTCTGGCCGGCATCGCCGCCGGTGGCCTGCTGGCGTCCATGTTCATGGGCGACGGCTTCCAGGGCATGCAGATCTTCGACATCCTGATCATGGCGGTCATCGCGTTCCTGGTCTTCCGTTTCATCGCCGCCCGTCGTCGCAAGCAGCAGGAGCAATACGCTCCGGCCGGTCACGCGCCGATGCAGCGTGAAGTGTTCGAACAGAAACCGGCCATGGGCTCGATCTTCGGTGGCTCGGCTGCTCCTGCTGCCGCTCGCCCGATCATCAATGCGCCTGCCTGGTTCAACGAAAGGAACTTCGTCGAAGCGGCCCGCAATCACTTCCAGTCCCTGCAACAGCATTGGGACGCCAACGAAATGGACAAGATCGCCGAGTTCGTGACCCCGCAGATGCTGGAGTTCCTCAAGCGTGAACGTGCGGATCTGGGCGACGGCTTCCAGTCCACCTACATTGATAACCTCAATGTACAACTGGACGGTGTGGATGATCGCGCCGACAAGACCATCGCTACCCTGACGTTCAGTGGCGTGTCGAAAACCTCGCGTTTCGACCAGGGCGAAGTGTTCAGCGAAAGCTGGAACATGGAACGTGCCCAAGGCGAAAACCAGCCTTGGCTGGTGGCAGGTATCCGCCAGAACGGCTGATAACCCTCCTCGCTTCACGTGCTGTAATAAAAACCCCGGCCTCTGCCGGGGTTTTCTATTTCGCGGTTGCATCTATAGCAAGCTACTGTATAAACCGCCCCATATAAACCGCGCCATTCAAGCAAGAGGATCCCGGACGTGGAAGAAATCATCGAACAACTGCGTGAAGCCAACGAACCGGTACCGGTCCCCTTGGAATTGCCCGACGAAGACCAGTTGGTCGAAGTCGAAGAAGAACTCTTCATCAACATCCCGTTTGTCTTCAAGGAATTCCTGCTGACGGTCAGCGACGTGGTCTACGGCAGCCTTGAACCAGTGACCGTCACCGACCCGCAATCCCATACTTACCTGCCGGACGTTGCCGCCAATGCCTGGGATGCCGGCGTACCGCGTGACCTGATCCCGATCTGCCAGGACGGTGACGACTACTATTGCGTCGAAGAAGATGGCACCGTCGTGCTGTGGTCGGGCGAAGAAGAGTTGATCACCGAAGAATCCTGGGAATCGGTGTGGCACTGGGCGCGGGACGTCTGGCTGGAAAGCTGAGTCGGCTGACGCCCTCGCGGTGTCAGTGCCCTGGCGAATCTTTGTGGTTATCCAGGGTATCCAGCAAGGCCACCTGCATGCGCGTGTGGACACGGATAAACCAGCGCCACAGCAGCGCCGCCACGGCGGCCGCCACCACAGCGATCAGCACCAGCAACTTGTTGGTTGGCAGAATACTGGCCGACAAGGCTGCCAACAGCAGGAAAATCACCAGCAGCGAGAGGATCGGGATCACTTCGGCGATCACCCTACGCACTCGCTGCGTGTGACGTCCTGCCATTTCCGGCTTCACACCCATTTCCGCCAACAGCATCGACAGCGCCTTGAGCTTGCGATAGGCCGCAATCAAAAACGGTAGCGACACCAGTAGCGCCCCGCCCCAGATCAACGCTTTCTGCCAGCTCGGGTCGCTGATCCAGCCCTGCAAGTAAGTTGAGATACGTTCGGCGAAATAGGCCCCAGCAAAAAAGATCGCGATCACCAACGCCAGATTGACCCCCACCTGCAGCAAAATCCGCCGAATCATCGAAGCCAATAGCGCGCCCTCGCCTTGCGGCTGAATGCTGCGCAACCATTCGCCATACATCCCCAGGACCCGCCCCACGCGCTGAGGCATCGCCGCGGACAACTTGATCGACAACGGATCCGCAGCCCGAATCAGGTACGGCGTCAGCAGCGTTGTGATCACCGAAACCGCTACAGCGACCGGATAAAGAAAGTTGCTCGTGACCTGCAGGGTCATGCCCAGCGATGCAATGATGAAAGAGAATTCACCGATCTGCGAAAGCCCCATCCCTACGCGCAAAGACGTGCGTCCGTCATTGCCAGCAATAAATGCCCCCAGGCCACAGGACAACATCTTGCCGAGTACGACCGCCACCGTGATCACCGCAATTGGCCAGGCGTACTGCAGGAGGATCAGCGGGTCGAGCATCAACCCGATCGCCACGAAGAAAATGGCACTGAACAAGTCGCGAACCGGTTCGATCAGGCGTTCGATTTTCAGCAACTGACGGGACTCAGCCATGATCGCGCCGATCAGGAACGCACCGAGCACCATGCTGTATTCAAGTTTGACCACCAGCAGACAGAAGCCGAAACACAGCCCCAACACGGTAATCAACAGCATCTCGTTGCTTTCGAATTTGGCCACGTAGGCCAACAATCGCGGCACCAGCAAGATGCCAATCACCAGCGCTACGATCATGAACAGCGAGAGCTTGCCGACGGTCGAAAACACTTCGCCCGAGCTGACCGTGCCGCTGACTGCGATGCTCGACAACAAAGCGATAATGCCAATGCCAAGGATGTCTTCAACGATCAGCACACCGAAAATCAGCTGCGCAAACCGCTGGTTTTTCATCTTCAGATCGTTGAGTGCCTTGACGATAATGGTGGTCGAGGAAATGGCCAGGATCGCACCGAGGAACAATGAATCCATGGTGTTCCAGTCGAACCACCGGCCGATTTCGTAGCCGATCCAGATCATCAGCACGATTTCCAGGAACGCGGCGATAAACGCCGTGGCGCCCACCTTGAACAGCTTGCGCAGGCTGAATTCCAGCCCCAGGCAGAACATCAGGAAAATCACCCCAAGCTCCGCGAGGGTCTTGATGGTGTCTTCGTCGTGGATCAGGCCGAACGGAGGCGTGTGCGGACCGATGATGAAGCCCGCGACTATGTAGCCCAGCACCACCGGTTGTTTCAGGCGATGGAATAGTACGGTCACCACACCTGCGACCAACATGATCACTGCCAGGTCCTGAATAAAACTGATGGCATGCATGGCATGGGGCTCCTTGGTCACATCGCTCAATCGCGAACGTAGGAAACGTCCGATCAAGCAGAGAAAAAACTCGCTATTCGCGTAGGAAATTGCCTCTATAGCCGGGCTTTTGCAGGGTAACACCGCGACTTCCGGCAGAAAGGCGGTGCAATATATGGAAACAGATCGATCCGGCGTGACGGCGGCTTCCCGCCCGGCGTCCCGATAACTGTTGGTTTGAAAAAACCACGCAGGCACCCGCAGAGGTGCCTCCCTCAAACCTTGCCTTGATCCGTGAGAATGCTATGGAACCTGGAAACGCCCAACTGTCGATGACGGTATTGATGACCCCCGACATGGCCAACTTCTCTGGCAATGTTCACGGCGGTACCCTGCTCAAGTACCTCGACGAAGTCGCCTACGCTTGCGCCAGCCGTTATGCCGGTCGTTACGTGGTAACCCTGTCGGTGGACCAGGTGATTTTCCGTGAGCCGATCCATGTCGGCGAGCTGGTGACCTTTCTGGCCTCGGTCAATTACACCGGGAACACCTCGATGGAGGTGGGCATCAAGGTGGTGACCGAGAACATTCGCGAACGCTCGGTGCGCCACACCAACAGTTGCTTCTTCACCATGGTTGCCGTGGATGACCAGCGCAAACCCGCACCGGTACCGCCACTGCAACCGGATAACAGCGAAAGCAAGCGCCGCTTTATCCAGGCCCAGCAGCGTCGCCAGATTCGTCAGGAGCTGGAAAAGCGCTATCAGGAAATCAAGGGCGACGCCTGAGGTTTGATGGACGCTCTTTAGATAGTCTTCGCGAGCAGGCTCGCTCCCACATGGGCTTACGTTCTTCCTGTGGGAGCGAGCCTGCTCGCGAATGGCGTCAGCGCGAAATCAAAGACTGATCGGGATTGCCTCAAACCGAACCCGAGGATGCGCGATCCGGTCCTGCGCCCGTACCAACTCCAGCTCGTAGCTGGCGCAGGCCTGCGTTTCCAGCAGTACCTCATGCACCGCCGACGCAGCAAATTCAAAAGCGGCCACCAGGCTGTCACCCAACAACACGCGCGCCAGAAACAACCCGGACGTCAGATCGCCTACACCCACAGGCTGGCGCGGAAACGCCAGCAGTGGGCGCTGCAGGTGCCAACTGCCTTCGGCTGTCACCAACAACATCTCGAACACGTCCGGTGTCTTGCCTGGATAGTCCAGGTGCTTGACCAACACCGCTTTAGGCCCACGGACCAACAGTGCCCGCGCCATCGCCAGGCAATCGAACAGCGACTGCGGCTTGCGCCCCGAAAAACTGTCGAGCTCCAGTTGATTCGGGCACATGAAGTCGGCCACCGCAGCGGCCTCCTCCAGCAGGAAATCGCTGACTTCCGCAGGCACGCTGCAGCCCTTCTCCGGGTGGCCCATCACCGGGTCACACAGGTACAGCGCCTTGGGATTCATCGACTTGATCCGGGCTACCCCCGTGAGGATGGCCCGGCCTTGGGCCGCACTGCCGAGGTAGCCCGACAACACCGCATCGCAATTGCCCAGTTCGCCGATCGCCGCGATGCCTTCGACAAGATCGGGGATTTGGTGCGGAGCCAGCACCTCGCCAGCCCACTGGCCGTACTGGGTGTGGTTGGAGAATTGCACGGTGTTGAGCGGCCAGACATTCACACCGATCCGCTGCATCGGGAAAACCGCGGCACTGTTGCCAGCGTGACCGAACACCACGTGGGACTGGATAGCAAGCAAATGGGGCGTACGTTTCATGCGGTGAGTTTCCGTAAAACGATTGAAATTCTAACGGCGCAGTATGCGACCAAACGCAGCCTGTACGACAGACCGGCGACGCAGTTAAGCTGACACTATCTAGTTGGAGCGCCCTGTTGATGCTGACCCTTGAGAATATTTTCGTGCTGATGCTGTTCGCCACCGCTGGCGGCTGGCTGTGGCACAACCACGGCTTGCGCGAACGCGCGCTGGAGCGGGTCAAGCAGCATTGCAGCAACGTCGGGGTCGAGTTGCTGGATGGTAACGTGGCGCTGAAAAAAATCACGTTCATCAAGGATGCACGCGGTCGGCGTCGCCTGGCCCGTGTGTACAACTTTGAATTTACCGTGACCGGCGAGACTCGCCATAACGGCACCATCACCCAGTTCGGTGCTCACAGCGCACAAATTGAACTGGCACCCTATCCGATGCCATTCGACGACACCCCTCCTGTCGTCGATGTGGTCAGGCCCAGCGCCGAAGTGATTGAGCTGAGTCATTGGCGGCAGGAACATAACAAGTGGCGGCCTTGAAAATACAAGATCGCAGCCTGCTGCAGCTCCTACGGCAGGTTGCTTCGTAATGTAGGAGCTGCCGCAGGCTGCGATCTTTTGAACGTTAACCCGACCGGCAGCCGGCCAGACCTCTTTGCAGCACCCCAACTTCCTGCGGTTCACTGAAAATCAATTCAATCCGCGAATCCTGCCGCCACTCACTTGGCTGCCATTCCTGTACCGAGTTATCCACTGCATTTGTTGAAACCCACCCCTCGACGCTGTGGATAACCAGCTTCGCCCGCCGCCAGGCAAGGCTTGCAAGCCATTGACTGACAAGCGCCACATCGAATGTCTGGCTCGGATGCCAACGCCAGCCGATGCTCCACCCGCCCTCCTGTTCCTGGCTCAGGCAAATCGGCAGCGCCGGATCGGTCCAGATCGCCGGAATCTGCGCCAGTCCCTTGGGCAGCACTAAATGACCCACACCTGACACGGCCTGAGCCGCCAAACCTGGCAATTTACTCAATGGCATCGCCGCGTGCTGTGTCCAGTACATAGGACGAGCTGGCATTTGCGCGGCGAGGCGCTGACGAGTGACTTCATCGAGACTGTCCGATTTGTTCATCAGCAACAGGCCAGCACTGTCCAATGCTTCCAGTTGCGCCTGTGGTAGAGCCTTGCCGGCGGCAAGCGCCTGAGCGTCCAGCACCAGTACACATGGCTGTACCGTCAGTACACTTTTCCACGGCGCTTCAATTAACTGCCTATACAACTGCGCTGGATGCCCCAGCCCGGATGGTTCGATGAACAGACGATCCGGCCGTGCCTTGCGCAGCAACCGGCCAAGCCCGATCTGAAACGGCGCACCGTTGACGCAACATAGACAGCCCCCGGCCACCTCGCCCAGTGCGATACCATCGGCATCGCGGGTCAGCAGTGCGGCATCGAGGCCGATCTGGCCGAACTCGTTGATCAGCACGGCCCAGCGCTCACCGGCCGGACGTTGCGCCAGCAGGTGCTTGATCAGGCTGGTCTTGCCGGCCCCTAAAGGCCCGGCGATGACATGGGTGGGGATGTTCTGCAACATGATCACAGGTTCTGAGGAGGCAAGAATGCGGTGGATGGGATTGTCGTTACTGCTGACACTGGTATGCGGCGAAGCGCTGGCGCAAGCCTGCGTCGTCCACAGCCAGGCGGAACGGCTCGACGTGAAGGTCTGTCAGGAGAACCGCAACATCCCGGAAAAACTATTCGCCGACGGATTCTGCCAGCCGACCCTGGCCGGGCAAAAAGTCGAGGTGCAGTACGTCGACCAATGCCCCAACGGGGCGTTCGGCGTGTGCAGCAACGCCCAAGTCGCCAATATGCCTTACCGGCAGGATATTCACTATTACGGCGTTGCTACGGATGCGGCCTATCTTAAGCCGTTTTGCGAAGCCCAGAGCCAAGGTTCCTGGCTCAAGCCTTGATTTGCCGGGCGTCACGCGGCCTCATCAAACCAAGGGCCGAACGGGTCCGGCAGCAGTTGCCAGCCCTCAACGCCTAATGCCATTTCATCATCGGTCAGCAAACAATCATCGAGCTCGGCGATGAGCTGCGCAAAATCGATGCCCTGGCCGATGAACACCAACTCCTGCCGACAATCACCGCTGGCCGCAGACCAGTTTTTCATAATGGCGGTGGTGCTTTCTTCGTCCTGCGGCCATTGATTCTTCGGCACGAAACGCCACCAGCGTCCGGCATAGCCATGACGCATCAACCCACCGGCCTGGGACCAGCTACCAGCGTCCATGTGCTTGCTGGCCAGCCAGAAAAACCCCTTCGAGCGCAGCAGCCTGCCATTGGGCCATGGACGATCGAGAAAGCTGAAAAAACGCTCAGGATGGAAGGGCCGACGTGCCCGATAGGCGCTGGAAGCAATACCGTACTCTTGAGTTTCCGGCACGTGTTCACCCCGCAATTCCTGCAACCAACCCGGCGCCTGCGACGCTTTCTCGAAGTTGAAGCGACCGGTATCGAGGATCCTCTCCAGCGGCACCTCACCCATGACCATGGGGATAATGTCCGCCTGAGGATTGAGGCGTTCGAGAATGGCCATCAGCTCCTGGCGTTCGCGGCTGCTGATCAGATCAATCTTGCTGATCAGGATGACGTCGGCGAATTCGATCTGTTCGATCAGCAGATCAGTAATCGAGCGCTCGTCCTCTTCACCCAGTGTTTCACCACGGGAAGCCAGGTTTTCGGCGGCCTCGTAGTCGGGCAAGAAATTCACGCCATCGACCACGGTCACCAGGGTGTCCAGCCGAGCGATGTCGCTGAGGCTCTGGCCACTTTCGTCGCGGAACGTAAAGGTCTCCGCCACTGGCATTGGCTCGGAAATACCCGTCGACTCGATCAAAAGATAATCAAATCGACCGTCCTTCGCGAGCTTGCCCACTTCCTCCAAAAGATCTTCGCGCAACGTGCAGCAAATACAGCCGTTGCTCATCTCCACGAGCTTCTCTTCGGCTCGGTTAAGGCTGACATCACGCTGGACTTCGCTGCCGTCTATATTGATTTCACTCATGTCATTGACGATGACAGCGACCCGCAGATTATTTCTATTACGTAGTACGTAATTAAGAAGCGTACTTTTTCCTGCACCTAAAAAGCCCGACAGGACGGTAACGGGGAGGCGATGGGGCATCAGATGTTCCTCACAGGGTGCCCGGTCAATTCGTCGGGCTCCTATTAATGTTATAGTATAACAACACATTCAAACCACTCTCTCTCGCCCGCAACGACAAAAGAGTGCAATGCTGGAACCCATTCTGTTGGTGAGAAGTGCCATGCGTAATGCCCTGAGATCCGCGCTCTTGAGCGCTTCACTGCTGGTCGCATTCGATGCCAGCGCGCAAATCCCTCCCCTGGCCAAATGCACCCGCAGCGCCAACCTGCTGGCCTGCGTGGATGGTGACGGCAACGCCTACAGCGTCAATACCGCGGGTAGCACGATGTATTTGAGGGGCTTCGATGCGTCCGGAAAACGCTACTGGGCGCAGACCAACAGTCGCTACGGCCAGTTGACGTTTTTCACCGGCATCGCTTCCGACGGTGAAGCTTGGGTCGGCTATAACCGGCGCGTCGGCTGGACCACGATCAATCGGTTTTCCAGCTCCGGCGGTAGCAGTGGCAAGTTCACCTGCAATCGGATTGCTGGCTGTTAGGCGAGATCAAACCGAGCAAGCAGCGTCCACGCCTGATGAAAACCTGTTCATGAAAAAGACATCGTTGAATTGATTGTTATAGTATAACATTCAATTCAACTTCCTCGATGGACCTGCTCATGAATGCGCTGACTCTGCCGGATATCGCCGCGCAGGCCTCACGCCAAGCCCTGCCACTGGAGTGGGTGGGCATGTGCGGCATTGCTCTTCCTGTTTTGTTTGATGGAAAACGACTGGTTGCAACGGCGGATGCCGGTGTGAGCCTGGATAACGGCGAAGCACGCGGCATTCACATGTCGAGGCTCTACCTGGCGCTGGAAATGCTAGAGCAGGACACCCTTTCGCCCGATCTGCTTCGGCGCGTTTTGCTGAGTTTCCTGGTCAGTCATAAAGGACTGTCGAACAGCGCTTACTTGAACATTCACTTCGATTTACTGCTGAAAAGGCCAGCGCTGGTCAGCCCTTTGACTGGTTGGAAAAGCTATCCCGTCAGCATCAAAGCGCGTTTGAAAAGCGCAATGTTCCACGTGGAACTAAAAATCGACGTGCCTTATTCCTCGACGTGCCCCTGTTCAGCCGCGCTTTCCCGACAGTTGATTCAGCAGCAATTCGTCGATGACTTTGCCAACAGGGCAATCAACCACGCCGATGTATTGGCTTGGCTCGGCTCCCCCAAAGGCATAGTCGCCACGCCCCACAGCCAACGCAGCACCGCACAATTGTCCCTACGTCTGGACGACTACCTGGACGAGCTACCGCTGATCGCACTCATCAATGACGCCGAAGCAGCCCTCGGCACCGCCGTGCAAACCGCCGTAAAACGCGCCGATGAACAAGCCTTCGCATTGGCCAACGGTCAGAACCTGATGTTCTGCGAGGACGCCGCGCGACGCTTGAACCTGGCCCTGAAACGCTCTCCGGGCATCACGGGTTTTCACCTGCGAGTGGTTCACGCTGAGAGCCTCCACGCCCACGACGCAGTCGCCGAAAGCCGCTGGAACTGGGAGGCCGCATGATCCGCTGCCAAGCCTTGCGTTGGGGCGCTCCCGGCCAGCCACTGACGCCCGCCCTGAACATCGAACTCCCGAAAGGAAGCCTGACCGCAGTGATCGGTGCCAACGGCTGTGGCAAAAGCAGCCTGTTGAAAGTCATCGCCGGCCTGCAGAAGCCACTCGCGGGCAAGGTCATGCTGAATGTTCCACGCAAGGGCGCGCTCTCATTCCTGCCCCAGCAACAACACCTGGATCGCCAGTTCCCCATCAACCTCGAAGAACTGGTCGCCGCCGGGTTCTGGGGCAGCAAGCAATCGCCTGAGCAGCGTAGGCAACGTCTTGATTCCGTTCTGAACGATTGGTGCCTGGACGGGCTCGAGAGTCGCCCCTTGATGGCGCTCTCGGGCGGAGAATTGCAGCGCGCCCTGCTCGCTCGCTTGAGCCTCACCGATGCGCCGCTGTTGCTGCTCGACGAACCCCATGCGGCTCTTGACGAACTCGGTCAGTCGCTGCTGTGGAAGCATCTCCATGCCTGGCATGCCACAGGTCGAACCCTGGTTGTGGTGTGCCATGACCTGGCCGCCGTTCGCCAACACATTCCCTACACGTTGTTGATCAAAAGCAGCGGATGCGTGTTTGCTCCAAGCTCCGATCTCATCCGCCAACAACCTGAAGCGCAGGTGGCTTGATGCTTGCCGCCGCTCAGCTGTGGCAGCCCTTCCACGAATTCGTCTTCATGCGTCGGGCATTGCTTGGCGGACTGGTTCTGGCTTGCAGCACCGCGCCTTTGGGTGTGTTTCTGATCCTGCGGCGAATGAGCCTGATCGGTGACGCCGTGGCCCACGGAATTCTACCCGGTGCTGCGCTGGGGTTCTGGTTCGCTGGCCTGAGCCTTCCCGCATTAACCCTCGGAGGCCTTGGTGCCGGTCTTGGAATGGCCGGGCTCGCTGCCTGGATCACACGTCGAACAGGCTTGCGAGAGGACACCAGCCTCGCCGCGATCTACCCGATTTCCCTGGCCGGTGGTGTGCTGATCCTCGGCATCGCTGGCAAGCGCCTCGACCTGTTGCACCTGTTGTTCGGCTCGGCATTGGCCGTCGATGGCCCGACCCTGACCGGCATGCTCTGGGTCTCGGCGATCAGCCTGATCGCCATGTCGCTGATCTACCGCCCTCTGCTGTTGGACACCCTCGACCCACTCTTCCTGCATTCCGTCAGCCGCCTGGGACCACTGGCCCATGGTGTATTCCTGACGTTGGTGGTGCTGAATCTCGTGATCGGTTTCCAGGCTATCGGCGCCTTGATGGTGGTCGGTTTGATGATGCTACCCGCCGCGGCCTCACGCTTCTGGAGTCGTCGCTTGCCGACGTTGATGGCCATTGCTGCGCTGATCGGCTGCCTCTCGGTGTGGCTTGGACTGTTGCTGTCGTTCCACTACGCGTTGCCCAGCGGTCCGGCCATCGTGCTGGTTGCCGGTACTTTTTACCTACTGTCCGTGGTGCTGGGGCCGGTGCACGGTTTGCTGCGCCGCCCGCCTTTGCTTACATCCCAATGAGGTGTTACCCGATGCGCGCTTTATTCGTGCTGTTCAGTTTGATGTTATCGATGTCGTTGTCCGCGGCGGAAAAACTCCAAGTGGTCACCAGCTTCAGCATCCTCGCCGACATGACCCACCAGATCGGCGGCGATCACGTCCAGATCATCAACATGGTCGGCCCCGACGCCGATGCTCACACCTATGAGCCAACCCCGGACGACGGCCAAGCGCTGCTCAAGGCAAACCTCATCATCAAAAACGGCTTGGGATTCGAGCCATGGCTTGATCGCCTGGTGACCAGCACCGAAACCAAAGCACCTGTCATCAGCGCGAGCCAAGGCGTGATTCCGCGCTCCCTGGATGAAGACGGCGAGAAGGTTCCCGACCCCCACGCCTGGCACAACCTGGCCAACACCGAGCTGTACATCCGCAATATCACCAAAGCCTTGATCGCCGCCGACCCGGCAAACAAGGACGACTACCAGCGCAACAGCCAGGCCTACCTGAAACAGATCTACGCTTTGCTCGCTGAAGCCAAGGCCAAGCTTGGCTCACTCCCACCGGGCAACCGTAAGATCGTGACCTCCCATGACGCCTTCGGCTACCTCGGCCAAGCCTACGGAATCAACTTCATGGCGCCGCAGGGGCTGTCTACCGAACGCGAACCTTCGGCCGCTGAAGTCGCTGCGTTGATCACTCAGATTCGTCAGGCCAAGGTCAAAGCGGTGTTCATGGAGAACATCAAGGACGCTCGCTTGCTCAAGCAGATCGCTGACGAAAGTGGCGCGCAAATCGGCGGCACCCTGTACTCCGATGCGCTCGCGGCGAGCGGACCGGCCAGTACGTTTACCGGGTTGTTCGAATACAACCTCAACACCCTCTACAACGCGTTGAGCAAACCATGATCCGCATGACCAATTCCCACCAGTCAGTGCCTCGGAATTTTCTGAAAATGTGTCCCTCACCAATGTCGATCTGGTGCGTGGCTGCAAGGCCCGGCAAAATGAGTTCTGAGCTTGTAATGACAGGACACGACAAATGTCTACATGACAACGACCAGGGTTTGCCTCTACTGTTGATTCGCTAACGCGTGTGATCGATGCATCCGAGAACAATAACCATGATCCAGATCACCCTGCCCGATGGTTCATTGCGTGAGTACGACCAACCGCTGTCCGTGCATGAAGTTGCGGCCAGTATTGGCCCCGGATTGGCCAATGCAGCAGTAGCGGGTCGGGTGGACGGCGAATTGGTGGACTGTGAGTTCATGATCAAGGCGGATGCCCGGGTCAGTATCGTGACCGCGCAGGAGCCGGACGGACTGGAGATCATGCGTCGCTCCTGTTCACTGATGCTGGCGATGGCTGTCCAGCAACTCCACGCGCATGCGCAACTGCGCACGGGTTCGGCGTTGGGTGACGGATTCTATTGCGAGTTCGATGTCGAGCGCCCATTAACGACGTCGGACCTGCCAGTGATCGAGGCGCGCATGCAATCCCTGGCCGCAACCAACCACTCGATTCGCCGCCGCCCTATCCCCTCCTCTTCGGCTCCTCCCGACAATCTGTCGCTTTACCGTCTAGGGGATACCGACTATTTGACGACCGGCCCGCACGTCCCCACCACCAAGGTCTTGCAGGCGTTCGCCCTCGACCACGTCAACGGAACCTTGCAACAACGCATCTACGGTACCTGCTGGTCGAGCCACCAGGAACTGCAGCAATGGCGCCTACCGCCAAAAGTAGTGGTCGTCAGCATGGACGATCGTCAGACCGGTTATGCGCACGCGGTGACCGAGCACCTTCGTCGCGGTGGCGTGCATGCCCTTTCAGATCTGCGTAATGAAAAAGTTCGCTATAAGATCCGCCATCACAGTCAGTCAGTGCCGTACCTGGTCGTGGTTGGAGAGATGGAAAAGGTTGGCGGGTTTGTCAGTGTGCGCAGTCGCGATGGAGAGGATTTCGGAAGGATGAAGGTTGAAGCTGTGTGTGAATGGTTGGGTCAGCCTGGGAATGCCGGTATCTGAACGAACGCCTTCGCGAGCAGGCTCGCTCCCACAGTTAAGTACCATTCCCCTGTGGGAGCGAGCCGGCTCCGGGCGGCGTTCCGACGAAGCTTTTATGTTTTTAAGCTCTTGGCTTCACGGTGCCGCAATCCTGCCCCAACCACACGGCACGACTTTCAAGGCTACCCTTCTGCTGAATGCCGGTGGCATTGAACGTACCGTTGACCTTGGTGGTGAACTCACGGTCACTGAGGAACGTTGCAACGCCCGCACCCTGCGCCTTCGGACAGCTGAAACGGAATTTCCACTGGTTGCCGGTGCGATCGGTGATTTCCTGCTTGCAGCCCGATTGCGGGTCGGTCAGCGGGATATCGTCGGTCTTGACTTGCTCCGGCGTCAGGCACGCGCGAATGCCTTTGCCGCCCATGGTGATGCCCTGTTTTTCCAGCTGCGCACGCTGTTCAGGGGTCATCTGGCTTTGTAGCTGACCGAGGATCAGTTGCAGATCCGGTAGATTCTGGTCATCCACCTTCATGTTGCTGGTGGTCAACTCCCACAAACCTGGCTGCAGCATCTGCGCCTGAGCAGCCACAGGAAGTGCCAAACCCAGCGTAATGGCCAAACCCAGCAGACGAACGTTCATCGAGTAACTCCTGATCAATGGTGGCTGTTAGACGCCAGCCACGGGCTTCGGTTCATGGGCCAATTAAATAGCGACATTCTGCACGGAACATGGTCTGTTAAGCATTGAATCTTCAGGAGCAAGGCTGCCCCCCATGGATTATTTTGGACCGCACATTTTTGGCTACACCATCGCATTGCTGCACACACTGGGAACACTGGCAGCGATCCATGCCGTGTTGACCGTCCGAACCGCCCAAGGCTCCATCGCCTGGGCCTTGTCTCTGGTCTTCATGCCCTACCTGACGCTCATCCCTTATCTGGTGTTCGGTCGTAGCACTTTCGATGGTTACATCAAGGCCCGGCGCCAAGCCAACGAAGAAATGCGCAAGGCCGTCTCCGAGCTCAATTGGCGGCCATGGGTAGAGGAAGCACTCACCGCGCGCGCTTCCACCGCATACGCCTCCCTGAGAGCGATGCCGAAGCTGGGCCGCATGCCCTGCCTGGCCAACAACGACGTGCGATTGCTGATCAATGGCCGGGCCACGTTCGATGCTATTTTCAACGCCATCCGCCAGGCCAAACAGGCGGTGCTGATTCAGTTCTTCATCATTCATGACGACCGTCTCGGTCAGCGCCTGCACAACCTGTTACTGGAGAAAGCCGCCGAGGGCGTTGCGATCTATCTGCTTTATGACCGGATCGGCAGTCACTCGCTGCCCCACAGTTATGTACAGGCGTTGCGAGATGGCGGTGTCGAGGTCAAAGCCTTTGCGACCCGTAGCGGCTGGCTCAATCGCTTCCAGGTCAACTTCCGCAACCACCGCAAGATCGTGGTGGTCGACGGCATACTCGGCTTCGTCGGCGGGCATAACGTGGGCGACGAATACATGGGCGAAAAACCACCCCTGGCGCCGTGGCGCGATACCCACGTACAAGTGCGCGGACCGGTGGTGGCCTGCATGCAGGAATCCTTCGCTGAAGACTGGTTCTGGGCAGCCCGATCGTTACCGCCGCTGATTCTGCCGGAGGTCTACCCGGACACCGGCGTGCTGTGCCAAATGCTCGCCAGCGGGCCGGCGGATTCCTACGAGACCTGTTCGCTGTTCTTCGTTGAAGCCATCCACGCAGCGACCGAACGGGTGTGGATCACCAGCCCGTATTTCATCCCTGACGAACCGGTGTTCGCCGCCTTGCGCCTGGCGGTATTGCGCGGGGTCGATGTGCGGATTTTGCTGCCGTCACGGCCCGATCATCGAATCGTCTACGCAGCTTCCAGCCTCTATGCCTTCGAAGCCGTGCGCGCAGGTGTGCGGGTGTTCCGCTACGAACCCGGCTTCCTCCATCAGAAAGTGGTGCTGATCGATAACGATATCAGCGCCATTGGCAGCGCCAACATGGACAACCGTTCGTTCCGGTTGAATTTCGAAGTGATGTTGCTGACCGTCGACCATGCATTTGCCGCCAAGGTGGAGCAGATGCTCAACGATGACTTCGCCCAGGCCCACGAAATCGCAAAAGAAGAAGGCCGGGAGACCGCACGCCTGCAGCAGGTCGGCATGCGGATCGCCCGGCTCATTTCTCCAATACTCTAAGGGTTGTAGATGTCGTCCCGCGTCCACGGCAGTTCATGGCTGCCATCGGGGTGCGCCTTCACGGCAAGGATCTGGTGCAGATTGATCCAGCCCCTGGCGAATGCATAGGCGCAACCGGCCAGGTACAGGCGCCAAATCCGCAGCGCTTGCTCCGGCACCAGCTTGGCGGCGGCCTCAAGGTTGTCTTCCAGTCGTTCACTCCAGTGATCCAGGGTGCGCGCGTAGTGCAGGCGCAGGCTCTCGACATCAACGATCTCAAGCCCTGCTTCGCTGATCTCGGCAGAAATCATCGACAGGTGCGGTAGCTCACCGTTGGGGAACACATATTTCTCGATGAACTCACCGGCGCCACGGCCCACCGGACGGCCGTCGATGTGTTTGGCGGTAATCCCGTGGTTCATCACCAGGCCACCCTCTTTCACCGCGCCAAACAGGGTTTTGCAGTACTCGGCCAGGTTCGCATGACCGACGTGTTCGAACATGCCGACGCTGACCACTTTGTCGAATCGACCATCCTGTGGCAGGTCTCGGTAATCGAGCAACTGCAGTTCGACCTGGTCTTCCAATCCTTCTTCTTTTACCCGCTCCCGGGCCAGGGCCAGTTGCTCTTTACTGAGGGTGATGCCGAACACTTTCGCACCGAACTCCCGGGCGGCATAGCGTGCCAATCCGCCCCATCCGCAGCCGACATCCAGCAAATACTCGCCCGGTTGCAGTCGCAACTTGCGGCACAAGTGGCGGAATTTGGCTTGCTGCGCTTGCTCAAGGGATTCGCTGCCGGTCTCGAAATAGGCGCAGGAATAGGCCATGTCGCTGTCGAGCCACAGCTGATAAAACGCGTTGGAAAGGTCGTAATGATAGGAAATGGCCTTGGCGTCCGTCTCTTTATCGTGGGCGGTACGCACGGGCTGATTGTCCTCATCCGCCAGCAACGCCTGGCTCAATTCATCACAGACGCGGATCACATCACTGATGGAGCCTTCGAGCTCCAGTTTGCCCTCGACAAACGCTGCTCCCAATGAGCTCAGGCTTGGTTGGGTAAACTGGGTGACCATCAGTGGGTCCTTGACCACAATCGTGACGCTGGGCGTCGGCCCCAGATTGAACTCGTGGCCATCCCAGAGGCGCAGGCGTAGCGGTAACTGCAGATTCTGTAAGGCCGGTGGAAGTTGCGCGAGCATGGAAAATCCCCCTTGTTTCAGACGTCTGCTGAGAGGTTAGACCATCCTTGAAAAATAGCTGCCTATCGAATTAATAGCGGATTTCTATGATCACGACACTCTCGACAACTGGCCGAGAATTCACAGAAATGATCGCTCTTACCTTAAAGGACTACAAATTCGACGCGCAGTTCTCTAAACCTTTAACCCGTTCGATTGTAGGAGCGAGCTTGCTCGCGATGGACTCAAGCGCACCGCGTGTAGCCAGAAAACACACGTAATCGTTAACGACCATCGCGAGCTCGCTCCTACAGTTTGAGCAACGGCTCCTGAAACCGCAGCAATCGCCCGGCATTGCCCAGCACCAACAACGTGCTGAAGTTATGCAGCAACGCAGCAATCATCGCCCCAGCCGCACCCAGCCAGCCAAATGCGGCAAAGGCAACGATCGCCAGGGTCCAGCCCAGGCCGATGATCACGTTGACCTGAAGGGTTTGCCGGCACTGACGGCTCAAACGCACGCATGTACCGAGGCGACGCAGGTCGCTGCCGATCAGCACGATGTCAGCCGAAGCCAGAGCGATATCCGCACCACCCGCCCCCATGGCCACGCCGACCACGCCAGCCTTGAGGGCCAACGAGTCGTTAATGCCATCCCCCACCACCATAGGCCGGAAACCGTTACCGATTTCTTTCAGCACACGGTTGAGTTTGTCCTCGGGCAACGCCTGTGCCTCGACATCGCTGATCCCGACATCCCGCGCCAGCGTGTGCGCAACACTTTGCCGGTCGCCGGTGAGCAACAGTTGCCGACCCAAACCAAGGTCACGTAATTCATTCAGGGCAAACCTGGCTTCGGGCTTCACGCTGTCAGCCAGCAGCAGCCAGGCGAGAAACTCACCGTTAAGCGCCAGCCCGGCGATCGGGCCGTCGTGTTCGGGAACGGTTGAAGTGGGGATCTTCAATTGGGCGAACAACTCAGGTCGTCCAAGTGCAGCCTCACCCTGCTCCGTCATGGCTACCACACCCAATCCCTGCCGTTCATGGATATCCGTGAGCAACACAAAATGCTCCTGAGTCACCAATCCAGCCAGCGCACGGCTGACCGGGTGGCTGCTGGCCGAACCAAGACTGGCGGCAAGCTTCAGGACGGGACTGCGATCCTCCAACGGGCTCTCGATGGATTGCAGGCGCAAGGTGCCGAAAGTCAGGGTGCCAGTCTTGTCGACCACCAGCGAGGTCAGGTCTGCCAACTCTTCAAGAAACGCCGAGCTGCGGATCAGAATGCCGTGTCGCGCGGCCACCGCTACACCGGCAATCGCCGTGGCCGGCGCTGACAAAACCAACGCACAGGGACAGGCCGCTACCAATACCGCGAGCATGGCCTGGGCATCGTTGGTGATGAACCAGGTGACCGCTGCCAGCAGCAACACCAGCACCATGTAGCTGCCGGCGTAGCGCTCCAGCAGTCGCGTGATCGGCGGCTTGGAACGCTCGGCGTTTTGCATCAGCGCGATCACTTTACCAAGGGTCGACTCGTGGCCGGTACGGGTCACTTCGATGCGCAGCAGGCCATCAAGGTTGATGGCCCCACCAAACACCGTCATGCCGATGCCCGCCTCTACCGGCACTGATTCGCCGGTGATGGAGGCGGTGTCGAGACTCGCCTGACCGGACAACACCCGACCATCCGCCGGCACCCGATCACCCGCGCGCACCTCAACCCGGTCGCCGGTCTTGAGCGTGCCGTTGTCGACTTCAACAATGGAGCCGTCGTCCTGAATCTTTCGTGCATGGCTGCGCGTCAGTTTTCCCAAGGCGTGAATCGCTTCCTGCGAACCGATCACGCTGCGCTCTTCCAGCACATGGCCAAAGATCATGATGATTGGCAGCAGTGCCGCCGTCAGCAGATCGCCGGTCGCCCAGGCACCGAGCATGGCCAGGGCGATCAACTGATCGGTGATGCCGTGCAGACTCGGATAGCGCAGGCTGTACCAGGCTGAACGCATGACGGGTACGGCCACCAGCACGGAAGCGACACCCAGCAGTAGTTGGCTGACACCGGTCTGTTCGGGCGACAACCAGCGCCAGACCAAGCCCAAGGCGAGCAAGCCAAGGGCGAGCATGGCCAGAGTCAACTGGCGTGCGGCGCTGCGTTGTTCGGCCGAGGACAACAGGCTCGGGGCAGCGGCGGTTTGCGCAGTCATTGTGAAGCTCCCTGAATGATCAGGCGGGAATCGTCTTTCGGATCGACCGTGGTCACCGACCCCGCCTGACCCAGAATTTTCGGCATCCGCTCGCGGTAAATCCGCAGCAACATTTGCGGGTCGGTGCCCTGCTGTTGTGCCTTGGCCAGACTCAATACCGTGGCGGTGTCGGCAGACGCTTTGGCCAAACGCTCACTCGCCTGAGCGTGGGCGACCTGCAGTGTTCGATCAGCCTGTTCGTTGGCGGTCTGGGTGAGTTTCTCGGCTTCGGTACGCGCGTTGGCCACCGCTTTGTCGGCTTGCTGGCTGGCGGTCAGCACGGCGTTGAAAGCGTTCACCGCTGGGCCGGGCAAACTCGATTGCACATCGACCCGCGCGACTTCGATTCCTAACCCCTGCCCGGTTGTCGCCAGCTCGGCCAGCCTTTGGTTGATGGCCTGCACCAAGTCGCCGCGCAAGCGCTCACGCCTTTCTGCTGCCTTGCTATCGGCACCGATGAGCTCCGGTCGCGCCACCAAAATGGTGTCCAGATCACGGGCCGCCGTCAGTGCCAATGCGCTGCGAGTGACCAGTCGATCCAGGGCCGGCAGCACGTGTTCGCCTTGCAGCACAAAAGCGTAGGGATCGGTGACTTTGTAAAACACCCGCACATCCAGTTGCACCACCCCGGCATCACCGGTCAGCAGGTAACCGGACCCTGCCAGTGCATCACTGATCGGCGTGGCAAAACTCGCGACGCGATCGGCTTGCAATGCCGCATCACTGCGCAGCAGATTTTCCACACGACGCTCGATGACCCGTTCTGCCGCTGGCAACAAAATCACCTGTTCAAACGGTCGCGGCCAGGCCAACAACAACCCGGCATTCTGGATGCGATCCAGCGCGCCAAAATGCAAAACTACCGCACGATTTTGCGGATCGATCTGCCGCACGTTGGAGAAAGCCCACGCCAAAGCGGTCAGGACCGTCACGCCGTATAACGCGAGAAATGCCAGGCGCCCGGCCTGAATCCAGGGACTGCTCAACGCATGTGTTCCACGTGGAACCCCACTCATGGTTGCGGCCCGGATTTGTTTTCTAGACTCGGCGGACCGTCCACCAGCACCCGGAATGGCGCGGCATCGGTGCGCAGAATCAGTTTTGTCCCCGGCGTGACCACCGTGCCCAAGGTGTCGAGCGAACGCAGCAAGTTGTAGAGCTGCGGTGAACCGGCATAGGCACGTCCGTAGATCTGCGCGGCCTCAACTCGAGATTGAGCTTCTATATCCGCCGCCTTCACCGTGGCATCGGCCTGCACGATCCGCGCATCACGTTCGGCAGCAGAACGAATTTGCGCGGCTTCACGCTTGCCAATGGCAGTGCGCTCGGTGGCAATGGTTTCACGCTCGGCACGCATGCGATCGACCGTCGCAGTGAGCGTGACGGAGGGCAGGGTCAGGCGTTCGATACCGACCTGCAACACACGCACGCCATAGGTGGTGAGCAATTGCTGATCGATTTGCTTGCGCAGTTGCGTTTCGAAATCGGCGATGCGGACCTGACTGGCATCGGTGTTGACCAGATTGGCCAGATCAAAACTGCTGGCTGTGGTTTCCAGTGCCGAGCCGACAAAGGTGCGAATCTGCCGTGCCGCTTCGTCCGGCTGGTTTTGCACGGCGCGCATGAAGCGCTGCACATTGTCCGGGTCGCCCTGCACCTGCCAGGCTACATACGCCTGAACGATGATGCGCAGACCGTCCCGTGTACCCACGTCTTGCAAGCCACTGGACGTGGTGCGCAGCCGCAGATCCACCGGTATCGCTGCTTCGAACGGTGCCGGCCAGCGCCAGCCAAGCCCCGGCTCCAGCAACACCCGCGAAGGGTTACCGAAACGCGTGATCACGGTGGCCTCCCCCGACCTCACCTGCACCAGACTCGCTGCCGCAACGGCGAACGCCACAAGCAACGCCGCCCATCCCATTCGCCGCCAGGGAAACGGACCTGCTTCTTGTGGGTCGCCGTGATGGTGATGGTGGTGACCGTGGTGGTGATGCCCACCATGGCCATGATCGTGGCCGGCGTGATCATCATGATCATGAGTGTGAGTCTGGCTCAATGGGCAGCTCCTGGCTGAGCGGTTTGACGGGACGGCGCAGGGTCAGCCGGCAACGTGAAGGTACGCAGGTCGATGGTCGGCGCATTGCTGCTACCACCCAGACGATGATCGAGCACCAGCAACCTGGCGTTGGCCAGGCCCTGGGAAAGTTGACTGAGGTACTGCTCCAGCACAAAGGCCTGCCCGGCGCTGGCATAAGCCTTCTGCTCGGCTGCAAATTTAAGGTCGGCCGCTTGCGCCCCCGCACTGATTTCACGAGCGCTAGCCGTTGCTTGATCCCGCGCGATGCTGGCCTGCAACTGCGCCTGGTTGGTGGCTTCGGAGGCTGCTCCGCGTTCACGGGCAATCAAGGCCTGTGCACCGATCTGCGCCGCTTGCACACCGTGATAGGCATTGGCGGCGCCCGCCGGCGGGTGAATCGCTTCGACCACCGTGGCAAGGATTTCCACGCCGCTGTGAAGTGTGCTCAAGTCCGCCTGCACCGCGCGACCGATCTCTTCGGCAAGCCCAACACGGTCTTCGCCGAGCAATCCGTCGAGGGTTCGCGAAGCGAAGTCATGAACCAGAATCCGGCTGGCGGTGCTGCGGATCAGTGTCGGTACATCGGCGCTGTTGTAAGTCGCCGCCAATGCTGCTTGATCGCTCAGACCGATGCGATAGACGAAACGCACGTCCATGTTGACGATCTGAAAGCTCTGCTGGTCGGCGCGGCTGCTGGCGATCACCTGGGACTTGTCATTTACATGGCTCGCGTCCCACAAACGGTTGGCAGTGATCGGCGCCGGCCCCTCAGCAGGGTCAGCCTGCATCGGTGCAGGCGATTCGCCGACACTGGTGGCCAACTCGTGAACCACGCCGTTTTCGACACTCAGCACCCGACCCAACGGCCATGGCAAACCCGCGTGCAAACCCGGACCGAACACCGCCACCGGCTTACCAAAACGCTCGTACACGCCCCGCCCTTGCAGCGGTATTTCGTGGATGCCGGTGAGTGACCAGCCGACAACCCCAACAACAGCCAGCACCGGTAAAAACGCACGGCGCATGTACGTGAACGCCCAGATCTGCCGCAGATCGATACCGAAACGGTTGTGCAACTCGTGCTGCAACGCCAGCAATGGCTGCGGTGGCCAGCGCAACATGTCGGCAACAAAACTGCGCGCCAGCAATGCTGGTTCAAGTTGTTCACGACGGGGACTGAACAATGACAGTACGGCGCGTAGCAGCAACTCGATGGCGACCAACCCCGGCAGCAGTCCGATCAGCACCGCCAGACGCACGGGCCAGATCGAGGTTTCATTGGCAAACAGCAGGCAAAGCGCACCGAGCACCAGACTGATAATGGCGATCCGCGTCAGTTGCGCCAATGCTCCCGCTTCGGGCCATTGAGCGGCATTTTCCTGGGCCAGGTGCCGCTCCAGCACCAGCAAACTGAAAGCCAGCAACAGTGCCAGGGCCGCGCCAACAGTAGCTGACAACCCCAAGGCAGCAGCGGGCAATCCAAGGTTCCAGGCCTGTTCCACGCATAGCAGCGCCAGCAATGCCCAACCGCCGAACCACAGCGTCGGCGCGCCGATCTGCCTCATTAGATGAAGCCATCGCTGGCCCAAACGATCCAGCAGTCGTTCGTACCAGCCAATCGGAGACTCGACTTCTTCAGTCACAACCACAGGTTCCGCGGGATTCAACGCCCGCGCCCGCCATTGCGTCACCCACCACGCTGATTGCAGGCCCGCCACCGATACCAGGAGCGCAGCGCTGAGATTGAACAACAACGCCGGCCAAAGAGATTGCGGCGCAAACAGCCCGACAAAGAACCCCAGCACCAACCCCGAGGCCGCCAGCACACCGAAGCCAATCGCGAGCTGGCGCAATCGTCGCCCTTGAAAAACTGCCTGCTGAAAGCGCGGTAGCTCGGTTACCTGCACCCCTTCCACATCGAGATCGACTTGCATACCACCCCAGTGCTCAGCTTTGCTCACATCGCAATTCGTTACGATATAACGAAATCGGTGAAATTTTCGTGTTCATTCGCGCTATCTAAAGATGCCCAACCTGTCGCTTCGCTGAAGCCTTGACCGAAATGCGTGAAAACACACATATTACGTTCGTAATTTTATTCAAGGACTACGTTTACCCCTCTCGCCCCCCTTCAAGATCCAGGAGTAGATCCATGAGCACCTATGATGTCGTGATACTCGGTGGTGGCCCCGGCGGCTACAACGCAGCGATTCGCGCAGGCCAACTGGGTTTGAAAGCGGCTTGCGTAGAAGGACGCGCCACCCTCGGCGGCACGTGCCTGAATGTCGGCTGCATGCCCTCCAAGGCGCTGCTGCACGCCTCCGAACTGTACGACGCGGCCATGGGAGCGGAATTCGCCAACCTGGGCATCGAGGTCAAACCCAGCCTCAATCTCGCCCAGATGATGAAACAGAAAGATGAAAGCGTGACCGGGTTGACCAAGGGCATCGAGTTTCTCTTTCGCAAAAACAAGGTCGACTGGATCAAAGGCTGGGGCCACATCGACGGACCGGGCAAAGTTACGGTAACGGACAGCGCAGGCAGCAAGACCGAGCTGAGCGCCAAGGACATCATTATCGCCACCGGCTCCGAGCCCACTCCCCTGCCCGGCGTGGACATCGATAACAAGCGCATCCTGGATTCCACCGGCGCACTGTCACTGGCGCAAGTGCCGAAGCACCTGGTGGTGATCGGCGCTGGCGTGATCGGACTGGAGCTGGGCTCGGTGTGGCGACGTTTGGGCGCACAGGTGACCGTGGTCGAGTTCCTTGACCGAATCTGCCCCGGCGTGGACGGTGAAGCGGGGAAAACCCTGCAGCGCTCATTGAGCAAACAAGGCATCAGCTTCAAGTTGAGTTCGAAGGTGACCCGCGCGACAACATCCGACACCGGCGTCCAGCTCAGTGTTGAGCCCGCCGCGGGCGGCACCGCCGAAACGCTCGAAGCCGATTACGTGCTGGTGGCCATCGGGCGCCGGCCTTATACACAGGGTCTGGGCCTGGAGAACGTCGGCCTCGCCACCGACAAACGCGGCATGCTCGCCAATAAGGACCATCGCACCGAGGCCGCCGGCGTCTGGGTGATCGGCGATGTGACATCCGGACCGATGCTCGCGCACAAGGCCGAAGACGAAGCCATGGCCTGCGTCGAGCAGATTGTCGGCAAGGCCGGCGAAGTTAACTACGAGCTGATTCCCAACGTGATCTACACCAAGCCCGAACTGGCCAGCGTGGGCAAGACCGAGGAACAACTGAAAGCCGAGGGCCGGGCGTACAAGGTCGGCAAATTCCCCTTCACCGCCAACAGCCGGGCGAAGATCAACCATGAAACCGAAGGTTTCGCCAAAGTATTGGCCGATGAGCGCACCGACGAAATCCTCGGCGTGCACCTGGTCGGGCCTAGCGTCAGTGAAATGATTGGCGAATATTGCGTGGCCATGGAGTTCAGCGCCTCAGCCGAAGACATTGCCCTGACCTGCCATCCACATCCAACCCGCTCCGAGGCGTTGCGCCAAGCGGCGATGAATGTGGAGGGGATGGCGACGCAGATGTAAGCCTGTTGGCCCGCTGTGCGCGGACTACCGCTTTCGCGAGCAGGCTCGCTCCCACAGGAAATCACCGAGGTACTGTGGGAGCGAGCCTGCTCGCGAACGAAGTCAACCCGGTATCAAGCGGGCAGATGCCCCAACGGCAACGCCCCCGGTGCCTTCACCGTGTGAATCGCAAAGTTGCTGCGGATATCGCTCACTCCCGGCAACTTGAGCAAGCATCCCGTGAGAAAGCGGTCATAGGCACGCAGGTCCGGGACCACCACTTGCAGTAGAAAATCCGATTCCCCCGACACCAGAAACGCCGAGACCACCTCAGGCAGCGCCGTCACTGCCAGGCGAAAGGCTTCGGCCTGTTCGTCGTTATGGCGCTCGACTTTCACGCCAACGAACACGGTCAACCCGAGCCCGACTTCATCGCGATCCAGGTTGGCCTGATAGCCCCGAATCACTCCGGCGTCTTCCAGCATCCTTACCCGGCGCAAGCAGGGTGACGCGGAAAGACCGATCTCGTCGGCCAGTTGCACATTGCTCAAGCGACCGTCCCGTTGCAGCGCGGCGAGGATCTTTCGGTCGTAGGCATCGAGTTTCATTATTTGGCAGATCCAGAGAGATTATCGGTCATTTAATAGCAGGTTATGCCAAACGAACGCGCTTTAGAAGCCAACTACGCAAGCACCTGCCCCGCCCCTTCGCCCTAGACTGGCCGTACCGAATCGACAACGAATGGGGTGCAACATGACAGGTCTCTGGCTGTTTTTCATGGCGCTGGCGGTGGTGTACCTATTGCCCGGCCCTGACATGATCCTGCTGTTGCAGACCGGCGCCCGCCAGGGCAAAGGTACGGCACTGGCCACCGCCGTGGGTTTGGCCATCGCACGAGGTTGTCATGTAGCGTTGGCGGCACTGGGTCTGGCGGCCCTTTTCAAAGCGGCACCCTGGACCTTCGATGCGGTACGCCTGGCTGGCGCCGCTTACCTGCTGTGGATCGGCATCCAGTGCCTGCGCACGACCCTGTTGCCGACCCTGAACGGTTCGAATTCAACCGACGAGAAACCGCAATATCGGGAAGCCATCCAACGTGGCTTGCTGACCAACCTGCTAAACCCCAAGGCCTTGCTGTTCTGCTCGGTGCTACTGCCACAGTTCATTGATCCCCACACAGGACCGGTACTCGCCCAATTCGCCACTCTGGGAGTAGTGCTAGTGGCCGTGGGATTACTGTTCGACAGCGCTTATGCCCTGACCGGTGCCGCGCTCGGCCGATGGTTGCAACGCAGTCCATCGGCCCAACGCTTGCAGCAATGGCTGTTCGGCAGTCTGTTAATCGGTTTCGCCGTGCGGCTAACCTTCGCTCAGCAGGCTTGAGATTCACCGGACCTTGCGGCGGCGAATGATCAGCATCAGCCCCGCTGCCGCAACGGCCAACACACCACCGACCTGCAGAGCTGTTTTGTATGGTTTTAGTGTTGAACGAACCGCATCGGTGACCTGGGTGACATAACGCTTGTCAGCGTTGTCGAAGTCGGGATACGGACATTGATGACCGAAATCCGCCGCCCATGGCACAAACGGGCCTTCTTTGACGTAGCGCTGATAGAGGGCACTTTGCTCATCCAGGCTGCTGTTCCACCCGGCCGCTTCGCACAGCACAGCGGCAAACGCCTGGCTGGTGTGGGGCAAATTGTCGGCGGCGCGACTGGCCAATGCCGTGGCGACAAACCGGTAGTGGTAGCGTTGATCGGGTTGCGCGGCGCTGGCCTGCTGACGCTTCACTTCGTCCTCAGCCACCAGCGGCCCGACTTTCAATTCAGTATTTTCAAGGCTGTAGTTACCCCCGAACGTGGCGTAATCCGGGGCCATTTCATAACCGAGGATATCCATGCCCCACTCGCGCGCCGTCCAGGCAGAATTGAACAGTGCAGCGGCGCGACGCGTTGGCCACCACGCCGAATCGGCAGCCAGGCGTTGCTGGCCATACAACCTGGCTTTGTGGCGCAGCCCGTCGTTGTCGAAATAAGCCGGTGCTTCCTCATAGTGGCCCTCACGCAGTAATCGCCGCCCGAGCAAATTGCGCAAACTCGCCGCCACTGGCAACGGTACATAGTTGTCGCGCTCCTGTTGAGTCAACGGCGGTGGCGCCGGCACTTGGGTGTCGACGTAGTGCTTGAGTTCATCAAGGGTCAGCACCCTTTCGGCCACGGTTGCCGCATCGAACCAATAGATGTCTTTGCTGCGATAGAGCTGATCGAACGCTTGCAGATAATCCCCGCGCTGCAGGGCCAGGATCGCGCTTTCGCCTTCGACCCGACACTTGGGCTGCAAGGATTCGAAAGCCCAGTCCGGGGTCCTTCGCTCGCCCCAGGATTCACTCTGCGGGAAGGCCTGGGCTGCTTTCGCGTACGCTGCAGCAGCCGCATTTTTATCGCCATCGCGCACCGCCAGTTTGGCCCGCAACCACCAGGCCAGGCCGCCATCGCCAGCGTGTTCGAGAAACGCCTTGGCGCTAGCGTAATCGCCCTGTTGATAATTCAGTGCGGCCAAGCGATCGGCGTTGTCGAGACTGCCGTGTGTGCTGCCTTGCAGGAGCTTGACCAGTTTTTGCTCGTTCGGCGGCTGATCACCGAACGACCAACCCAGTCGACTGATCAACGACGCAGTCACCAGTTGCTGCACCGGTTGATGCTTGAGCAAGTCCGCCAGTTGCGCCTCGGGCATCGTCGCTAGATCGGCCGCCAACAATTTCAACGAGGTGTAGCCCACTGTCGAACCATGGCGGTTTTGCGTAGCGTAGAGTTCGATGGCGCTGTTCCAGTCACCGGCGGTGCGAGCCACACGGGCCTCTTCACCGAGGCTGGCGACACCCAGTTCCAGCGGATCGCTGAAACCCTCGATACTCAGTTGCCGGGTTTGCTCAAACGCCTTTCTTGAGCGTGTCAGCAGATCGGAATCTGCTCCCGTCTGCGCGCTCATGGCAAACAACACCCGCCCCAACGAATACGCCGCCCAGGTGCTGCGTAATGCTCTCTGATCTGCCGGCAGTGCCAGTACTTTCTGAAAATACTCCGCCGCCAAACCCTGGTCATCGGCAGCAAAGGCTACAGCGCCGGCCAGATACAACCTGAGTTCGGCAGGCAGACTCGCGCCTTGCGCTTCAACCTGACGGGCATCGATTAGACCACGCAACTGCGTCACCAAGGCTTGTTGCTCGGCACTCAAACCGACTTGCTCGGCCTGGCTGCGCTGTTCTGCATAGTCCGTGGCGTCCATGCCATAGGTGATTTCGCTGACACTTTTCAGACCCGCGATCCCATGACCAAGCCGATTGATCTCAAAGCGGAAGTTACCTTCCGGCATTTCGGCCAACGACTGGTCACGGTTGTCCAGCAGGCGCATGGGGAAGTCCGGGCCGCAAGCCAACGCCGAACCCAGCGGCAGGCTGAGGCTCAGGCACAACAGATGACATGGCCAGTTACGGGTGAACATTCGACGCTCCTTGATCAACGTTTGCGCAGCGCGCCCAACCGATTGCGCGCTGCCCGCCGGCCGCTATCCGACCTTCGCGCAGGCGAGTGAAGGTAAGCAGATCCGGACTTTGTTGCAATGTATAACCGGCCAGCGCGTCGGCCCCCTCACACCCCCGAACCGCAAGCGTCAGGCGCTCGGGCCAGGCTCTGTCGAGGTTGCCCTCGTTACGGATGCCGATCTCGTAGAGTCCTTTTTGCGTCAAGAGGTTCAGCGTCAGTTGACTGCCAAGGGCATCACCACGGGCCACTGCACGCAGGGTGGTCAGGCTCCAGGCTCGGCGGTCGTTGGTCAGTGGCAAGCGAAACCAGATCAGGCCCGCCAGATGCGCTGGCGGATCAGAACGCAATTGGGTGTTGAGCTGACTCAGTTGCCGAGGATCGGCGAGCAACTCCCGACGCTCACCCGCACGCTCGATGGTCACTTCACTTTCTACGATAGGCGCGCCGCCGGCATCCGGTAGCAGCGCTACGCCATAGGCCGGCAGTGCCAGATAGAATCGTTTGGTAGTGATACGGCTCC
This sequence comes from Pseudomonas baetica, assembly GCF_051216495.1. GTDB lineage: Bacteria > Pseudomonadota > Gammaproteobacteria > Pseudomonadales > Pseudomonadaceae > Aquipseudomonas > Aquipseudomonas baetica_B. The sequence continues at coordinate 56,586 of NZ_JBPKAM010000003.1, forward strand.
AAGCCTCGGACCACTGCCGCGCCTGATCCGGATCAAACAAGCCAAGACGTGGATCACTCACGGCATGCACCTGCAACACACTGCTATCGACTGTGGATAAGAGTGCGGGCAACTCGGGGCTGCCTAGCCAGGCCGGCAATGCCGTGATGCTCAGTGGCAAAGTGGCCGGAAGCACTTCGCGCAGGTGCGTCAGAAACTCACGGTAGGCCGGTAGCCGCGCGCTACCCGCATCATGATCGATCTCCACACCGGCGAGGCTTAGCCCCTGTGCCTGCCAATCACCGATCACCAGCTGAATCTGCGTCGTGACCTCGTCCTGATTCAGCGACTTCAGTTGTCCATCAAGACGAATCACCGCAATCACTGGTCGACCGTCCTGCTTGAGCATGACCGGATCAATCCGCGTCCGACTCCAGCCTGCTTGTGGGAAAGCCTGCAACGCCAGCACGCGCAAGGTCGAGAAGTCTGCACGACTGTCTCTCAAGGCCGCCTCATGGGCCGGTGTCCATTGCCGTTGCCAGACGTAAAGCTGCTGATCGAGCGGTGGTGCATCTTGTCGTTCGCAACCGTTGAGCAGCGCCAGCGCCATCAACCCGATTATCCAGCGAGTAAGAGAAACCATGAAAACGCCTGTCCCTGAAATGCACAAAGGGCCTATTACGGCCCTTCTTCGTTCTGCTCATTACCCTACTCACCCTGCGGCTGGCGAGCAATGTTCAGCTCGGTGCATTTTCAGAGATCCAGGACCAAAGGCTGCGCGCTCTGAGCCGGAACGGCACAGCAAATCAGCACGTGCCCTTCATCCGGTATCTCCGCTGGCGGTTGTGGATAATTCACCTGGCCGCTGATAAGGCGCGTCTTGCAGGTTCCGCAGGAGCCGCCACGGCAACTGAATTCCGGATGCAAGCCACGGCTTTCCGCGAGTTCCAGCAAACTCCCGCCGTCAGGTTGCCAGCGGGCCTCCTTTGCCGAACGCTCGAACACCACCGGCACCGAAGTCGTCGCGGCGGGCGGTTGCTCGATGACCACCGCATCGGGGTCCAAGCGCCGACGCAACGTTGATGGGCCAAAGGTTTCGGCGTGAATTCGCACATCGCGAATATCCAGTTCCCGCAGACTGTCGTACAACCCCTGGGTAAAACTGCCCGGACCGCAGAGGACAAAATCCACCTGATCGTAATCTTCGGCCTCAATCAGGTCTTTGAGTACGGCGACGTCTATCCGCCCGCTCAAATCGAAATCTTCACCCTCCTGCGCCTCGGGTTCCGGTTGGCTGAGCAGGCGTACCACCCGGACCGCGTCACCGGCATCATCAAGCAAGCGATTCAGTTCGGGGCGAAATACCTGATCTGCCAAGCTGCGCGAACTCTGCAAGAACAAGGTTGGCCGAATACGGCGCGTGCGCAGTCCCTGATAAACCACCTCGCGAAGCATGGACAACAGCGGCGTAATGCCAACACCGGCAGCCAGCAGCACCAAGGGGCGACGCTCGTGGGGCGCCACGGTGAAGTGCCCTTGAGGGGCACGCGCTTCCAAAAGATCGCCAACACTAACCTGCTCATGCAAGTGTGAAGATACTCGTCCGTCGCGCTTCACGCTGATACGGAAAAAGTCGTCGGACGGAGCGCTCGACAGGCTGTACGTGCGGATATGTACCTCTCCGTCGATGTTGAATCGCAGCGGTAAATGCTGCCCGGCCTGAAACAATGGCAACCCGGCGCCATCGGCAGGCTCAAGATAAATCGAACGGATGTTGTGGCTTTCCGCTTCGATGCGCACCACACGCAATGGCCGCCACCGATCACCCAGAGCCTGTGCTTGCAGACGGGCCTTGGCTTGCGCCCAGGTGCCAGTCAGCAAACTGGTAGGTGAAACGCCATCAAATCGCCAACGCAGCGCAAGCGCAGCAGGACGACGCACGACGTGTTCCACGTGGAACATCCATAGGCGTTCAGCACCTTGAAACGCCTCGACTTCCGGACCTTCGAGAATGATTTCGGTATGACCGCTCAGTTGCAGCAGATCACCCGAATTGAAATCGATAAACAACAAACCGGCCCGAGGATTAACCAGCAGGTTGCCCAGCGTGTTGAAAAAAAGATTGCCGGCGAAATCCGGAATGGTCAGGCGATTGCCTTCCACTTGAACGAATCCGGCCTGTCCTCCGCGATGGGAAACATCCACAGAGCGCTCGCCATCGACATCCACGTAACTGGCGACAAAGAAGGTGTCTGCCTCGGCAATCACGGCTTTGGCTGCGTCATCCAATTCGTTGAGGTGTTGGGCGATACGTGTGGCCGGGTCCGCCAACGGCACCGTACGGAACTGACGCAATTGAATGTACTGCGGGCAATTGCCGAACGACTGTTGCACCGTCACCCCAAAGCCGCTGGCCGATACACCGCCCACTCGCCCATTGATCCGGTTGCGCCGGCGGGTGTGCAGTTCAATCCCCAGCAAACCAACAGCCGCACCCTCGTTCAGTTGCGCGGGATCGTCCGCCGCAGGCAGGCTGCTGAAGTGCAACAGCCCCGGTTCAGGCGAATGGGCAAAGCCCGGCTCGCCTTCCAGCACACTGGCCCACGGAAGACCGTCGCCATCGACCGCGCCGTATAGCATGAACGGCAATTGCTCGTAGAAGGTTCGGTGCTGATCCGGCATCTCGCTGCGAATCACCCGACGACCCAGCGTCTCCATGCGCTCAACAACGCCTACATGTGCCTGCAACTGTTTCTCGCCGGCATGCCACGGTGAACGGTCCATTACGGCTTCTCCCCTGCACCCACGGCGCAGCGTGAAAGGCCCGAAAAAGTCGGGCCACAAGACAAGCATCAGGCAGTTTTTTGCAGTCCGGCGACAGTGCGCGGCATGCCGACAAAACCGGGCAAGGCTTCGACCCGTGCCAACCAGGCGCGGATGTTGGCGTAGTCGTCCAGCGAGACATTACCTTCCGGTGCATGGGCGATGTAACTGTAGCCGGCCACGTCGGCAATCGTCGGTTCATTTCCGGCCAGGTAAGGCGTATTGGCCAATTCGTGATCAATGACTTTGAGCACGGTATGGGCGTAAGCAATCACTTCTTCAGCGTCATAAGGTGCTCCAAACACGGTGATCAGTCGGGCGCGCGCCGGCCCAAAGGCGATAGGACCCGCAGCAGCGGACAACCAGCGTTGCACTTTTGCCGCTCCGACCGGATCGGCAGGCAGCCAGCGACCGTTGCCGTATTTCTGCGCCAGGTAAACCAGGATAGCGTTGGAATCCGCCAGTACCACACCTTGATCATCCAGCACGGGTACCTGGCCAAAGGCATTGAGCGCCAGATACTCTGGTTTTTTGTGCTCCCCCTTGGCCAGGTCGACGAAAATCAGCTCGGTCGGCAGGTTCAACAGCGAGAGCATCAGTTCCACACGGTGAGCGTGGCCGGAACGTGGGAAGTTGTAGAGCTTGATGGCTTGCATGGTCGACTCCGCGGGTGAGTGGTGCTGTCCGGGATAGATCAGCACCGATGGCAGCCATCTTCTACCACTCACAAAAACAACAGAATAACCAGCAAACGCAATCCATTATTTCATCCAGTGAAATAAAGCACTAATCCTGCAAGGCTGGATGCTCCCTGAGCGCCTTCACCGTAAAGTCGACAAAACTGCGAACCCGCGCTGGGGCCTTGCGCCCACCTTGATAGACCACATGGATAGGCAGTGGCGGCATCTCGAAATCCGCCAGGATGATTTCCAGCTCTCCGGCCGCCACTTTGCTCGCGACCTGGTAAGACAGAACCCGTGTAAAGCCCAAACCGAGGGACGCTGCAGTAATGGCTGCCTGGTTCGCTGTCACCACAAGTCGCGCATCAGCCCGGACACTGAGAGGCTCACCGCCCTCCAGGAATGGCCAACTCTTTAATTGCCCGATCGCGGACGTCGCAATAATCGGCGACTGAGCCAAATCCTGGGGGTGTGTTGGCCGACCATGGCTTGCCAGAAACTGCGGCGATGCCACAATCACTCGTCGCACTTCCCCCACCCGGATTGCATGTTGATTGCTGTCGGGCAACTCACCGATGCGCACCGCTACATCAACGCCCTCCTCGACCACACTGACCACTCGGTCCACCAACAGTGCATTGATCGTCACGTCCGGGAATTGCGTGAGGAAATTCACCATCAGCGGAGTGACGAACAACTCACCAAATAACACCGGCGCGGTGATCGTCAGTTGCCCACGGGGTTGGGCATGGCTTCCCGCCGCCGAATCCTCGGCTTCCTGCACCTCGGCGAGAATTCTCCGACAGTCTTCAAGGAACCGCAGACCCGCCTCGCTCAAATGCACACTGCGCGTGGTACGCGTCAGCAAATGCGTACCGATGCGTTTCTCCAGCGCTGCCACCGCCCGGGTAACGCTAGCCGCCGACATGCCCATGCGCCGCGCCGCCGCGGAAAAACCCTGCTCCTGGGCGACGGCAGCGAAGACCTGCATTTCCTGGAAGCGGTCCATGAGCGTGTCCTCGATTCAGATAAAAAAATCGCAGCCATTGGCTGCGATTTTCAAGGTTGGATCAGCTGTGGATAACTTATTCCACAGTCACCGACTTCGCCAGATTGCGTGGCTGATCAACGTCGGTGCCTTTCAGCACGGCGACGTAGTACGACAGCAACTGCAGCGGGATGGTGTAGAGGATAGGCGACAGGATGTCGTGGATGTGCGGCATGTGCACAACGTGCGTGCCTTCGCCGTTGGTCATGCCGGCCTTCTCGTCAGCGAAGACGATCAGCTCACCACCACGGGCGCGGACTTCCTGAAGGTTGGACTTCAGTTTCTCCAGCAGCTCGTTGTTAGGCGCAACGGTGACGACTGGCATGTCGTTATCCACAAGCGCTAATGGACCATGTTTCAGTTCGCCGGCCGGGTAGGCTTCGGCGTGAATATAGGAGATTTCCTTGAGCTTGAGCGCCCCTTCCATCGCCACGGGGAACTGAGCACCACGGCCGAGGAACAGCGTGTGGTTCTTCTCGGCGAACAGCTCGGCGACTTTTTCCACAGTGCTGTCCATCGCCAGCGCTTCGCCCAGGCGAGTTGGCAAGCGACGCAATTCTTCGACCAACGTGGCTTCAACGCCCGCGGCCAAAGTACCGCGAACCTGACCTAGAGACAGGGTCAGCATCAGCAGACCGACCAGCTGGGTGGTGAACGCTTTGGTCGACGCTACACCGATTTCGCGACCGGCCTGGGTCAGCAGCGTCAGATCCGATTCACGCACCAACGAGCTGATACCAACGTTGCAGATCGCCAGGCTGGCGAGGAAACCCAACTCTTTGGCGTTACGCAGAGCAGCCAGGGTGTCGGCGGTTTCGCCAGACTGGGAGATGGTGACGAACAGGGTATCTGGTTGCACCACCACCTTGCGGTAGCGGAACTCGCTGGCAACTTCGACCTGGCACGGAATACCTGCCAACTCTTCGAGCCAATAACGCGCGACCATGCCGGCGTGGTAGCTGGTGCCGCAAGCGACGATCTGTACGTTGCGTACTTTGGCGAACAGTTCGGCCGCCTGTGGACCGAACGCCTGTACCAGCACCTGATTCTGGCTCAAGCGACCTTCAAGGGTGCGTTGCACCACGGACGGTTGCTCATGGATTTCCTTGAGCATGTAGTGGCGGAATTCACCTTTGTCGGCGGCTTCGGCACCGTCGCTGTATTGCACCATCTTGCGTTCAACCGCTTTGCCGGTCACGTCCCAGATTTGCACGCTGTGGCGACGAATCTCGGCGATATCGCCCTCTTCCAGATACATGAAACGGTCGGTGACCTGACGCAGGGCCAACTGGTCGGATGCAAGGAAGTTTTCCCCCAGGCCCAAACCGATAACCAGTGGGCTGCCGCTACGGGCAGCTACCAGGCGATCAGGCTGATTGGCACTGATGACTGCCAGGCCATATGCACCATGCAATTCCTTGACGGTTGCCTTGAGGGCTTCGGTCAGATCAGGCTGGTCCTTGAGTTTGTGGTTCAGCAGGTGAGCGATGACTTCGGTATCGGTGTCCGAGGTAAAGACGTAGCCCAGCGCCTTGAGTTGTTCACGCAGCGCTTCGTGGTTTTCGATGATGCCGTTGTGCACAACGGCCACACCTTCAGAGAAATGCGGGTGCGCGTTGCGCTCGCAAGGAGCACCGTGAGTGGCCCAACGAGTGTGGGCAATCCCCAGGCGCCCGCTCAGCGGCGATTGCGCAAGCGCTTGCTCCAGTTCGCTGACTTTGCCTGGACGACGTGCCCGATCAAGCTTTCCTTCATCGGTATAAACAGCAACACCCGCACTGTCATACCCACGGTATTCCAGACGCTTCAGGCCTTCGACCAGGATGGCGGTGATGTTACGTTCTGCGACTGCGCCAACAATTCCACACATGCTATTTCTCCTGACTGACAGCCGCGCAAATCAACGTGATGCCGCGGGCCTGAATCTGATCCCGTGCCTCTTGTGACAGGCGATCATCGGTAATAAGGGTATGGACACTGCTCCAAGGCAGTTCCAGGTTGGGAATCTTGCGGCCGATCTTGTCGGCCTCGACCATCACCACCACTTCGCGGGCGACTTCGGCCATGACCCGGCTCAAACCCAGCAGCTCGTTGAAGGTGGTGGTACCGCGTACCAGATCGATGCCGTCGGCACCGATGAACAACTGGTCAAAGTCGTAAGAGCGTAGTACCTGCTCGGCGACCTGCCCTTGAAAGGACTCGGAATGCGGATCCCAAGTACCGCCGGTCATCAGCAGCACCGGTTCGTGCTCAAGTTCGCTCAAGGCATTGGCGACATGCAGGGAATTGGTCATCACCACCAGCCCCGGTTGTTGACCGAGTTCCGGAATCATCGCCGCAGTGGTGCTGCCACTGTCGATGATGATGCGTGCATGTTCGCGAATCCGCGTCACAGCAGCACGGGCGATGGCTTGTTTGTATTTGGAGACAGGTTGACCAAGATCGGCCACCAGTTCTTGAGGCATGGTGATCGCACCGCCATAACGACGTAGCAGCAGACCATTGCTTTCAAGTGCGGCCAAGTCCTTGCGAATCGTAACTTCAGAAGTTTCGAAACGCTTGGCCAGTTCATCCACACTGACTTCACCCTGCTCGTTGAGCAAGGCCAGGATGTTATGGCGGCGCTGGGGCGTGTTGCGTTTCGACATGACTTAAAAGTTTCGTTTCGAAAGATAACGGAAGCAATCAAAACCTATCACTGAAACTTCGTCAAGCGCAAATAGATAAAAAGTGCTGTGGATAAAAGCATCACGGGCAAGACCGCTCTCCCAAGGTTTGTTGATAACCCTGTGGGAGCGGGCTTGCCCGCGAATACGATGGATCACCTGTGAGTAACTTCAGCCGATCATCGATATGTGGATAACTCAGCTCTTCTTGAGCTTCTCCGGCCGCTTCCAGCCATCGATGTTCTTCTGTCGAGCACGTCCAACGGCCAATTGCGCGTTATCCACATTCTGCGTAATGGTCGAACCGGCCGCGGTGGTTGCGCCAGAAGAGATATCCACAGGCGCCACCAGCGAGTTATTGGAACCGATGAAGACATCTTCACCCAGCACGGTTTTCCACTTGTTGGCGCCATCGTAGTTGCAGGTGATCGTACCGGCACCGATGTTGGTGCGCGCGCCAATTTCGGCATCGCCCAGGTAGGCCAGATGACCGGCTTTGGCGCCTTCGCCCAGGTGCGCGTTTTTCAGCTCGACGAAGTTACCCACATGCGCCTTTGCTTCCAGCACCGAACCTGGACGCAAACGCGCAAACGGACCGGCATCGCTGCCTTCACCCAGAATGGCGCCTTCAATATGGCTGTTCGCCTTGATCACCACACCCTTGCGCAGGGTGCTGTCCTTGATTACGCAGTTAGGACCGATCACGACATCGTCTTCGATGACAACCTTGCCCTCGAGGATCACGTTGATATCGATCAGCACATCACGGCCAACGGCCACTTCACCCCGTACGTCGAAACGTGCCGGGTCGCGCAAGGTCACGCCCTGCGCCATCAAACGGCGAGCGGCGCGCAACTGATAGTGACGCTCAAGCTCGGAAAGCTGCTTGCGGTCATTGGCGCCCTGCACTTCCATCGCATCGTGGGGCTGCTCGGTGGCCACCACCAGACCATCACTGACCGCCATGGCAATCACGTCGGTCAGGTAGTACTCGCCCTGGGCGTTGTTGTTGGAGAGACGGCTCATCCACCCGCCCAGACTTTCGAATGGCAACGCCAGAATGCCAGTGTTGCCTTCTGTGATCGCACGCTCTGCTTCATTGGCGTCTTTTTGCTCGACGATGGCAGTTACCTGGCCATCTGCATCACGAACGATACGGCCATAGCCGGTCGGGTCGTCCAGTTCGACAGTGAGCAGACCCAATTGCTTGGGAGCCACTTTCTTGAGTAGACGTTGCAGGGTTTCCACTTCAATCAGCGGCACGTCCCCGTACAGAATCAGCACCGTATCGGATTTGATAAAGGGCACGGCTTGAGCCACGGCATGGCCGGTGCCCAATTGTTTGTCCTGAAGGACGAAATTCAGGTCGTCAGCGGCCAGGCGTTCACGCACAGCGTCGGCACCATGGCCAATCACCACGTGGATGCGTTGTGGATCAAGTTGTCGGGCGCTGTGGATAACATGGCCAAGCATCGAGTTGCCGGCAATCGGATGCAAAACTTTCGGCAAGGCCGAACGCATGCGCGTGCCTTGGCCAGCAGCGAGGATAACGATTTCGAGAGACATGACTGGCTACCAATCCTGGGTGGTCAGCGGCTGCGACCAAAATGATGAACGTCGGAAAAGAAAAAAGGGTAGCCGAGGCTACCCTTTTTAATCAATCACACAACAAGCGCGCCTTAGTGGCCGAACTTCTTGCGGATCTGCTGGACGGTGCGCAGTTGAGCTGCAGCTTCGGCCAGACGTGCGGAAGCAGAACCGTAATCGAATTCTGCGCCCCGGTCATGCAACGCCTTCTCGGCAGCCTTAACGGCTTCCTGAGCGGAGGCTTCGTCCAGGTCGGCAGCACGTTGGACAGTGTCTGCAAGTACCTTGACCATGTTCGGCTGAACCTCGAGGAAACCACCGGAGATGTAATACACCTCCTCTTCCCCGCCCTGCTTGACCAGGCGGATCGGGCCTGGCTTCAGGTTAGTGATCAGCGGCGCGTGACCCAGAGCGATACCAAGATCACCCAGTGCACCGTGCGCAATCACCATCTCGACCAGACCGGAAAAGATTTCTCCTTCCGCGCTGACGATATCGCAATGGACTGTCATAGCCATCTGATTGCCTCACCCTAAATTAGCGCCCGTTTCCGGGCGCCGGGATTACAGTTTCTTGGCTTTCTCGATCGCTTCTTCGATGCCGCCGACCATGTAGAACGCTTGTTCTGGCAGGTGGTCGTAGTCACCGTTGAGGATGCCTTTGAAGCCAGCAATGGTGTCTTTCAGGGAAACGTATTTACCTGGGGAACCAGTGAAGACTTCAGCCACGAAGAACGGCTGCGACAAGAAACGCTGGATCTTACGAGCACGGTTTACCAACTGCTTGTCGGCTTCCGACAGCTCGTCCATACCCAGAATCGCGATGATGTCCTTCAGTTCTTTGTAACGTTGCAGCACGTACTGAACACCGCGAGCGGTTTCGTAGTGGTCGTTGCCGATCACGTTCGGGTCCAGCTGACGCGAAGTCGAATCCAGTGGGTCTACCGCTGGGTAGATACCCAGGGAAGCGATGTCACGGGACAGAACGACAGTGGCGTCCAAGTGGGCGAAGGTGGTCGCTGGCGACGGGTCAGTCAAGTCGTCCGCAGGTACGTATACGGCCTGGATCGACGTAATCGAACCTTGCTTGGTCGAAGTGATGCGCTCTTGCAGAACGCCCATCTCTTCAGCCAGGGTCGGCTGGTAACCTACTGCGGAAGGCATACGGCCCAGCAGTGCGGATACTTCGGTACCGGCCAGGGTGTAACGATAGATGTTGTCGACGAACAGCAGAACGTCGTTACCTTCGTCACGGAACTTCTCGGCCATGGTCAGGCCAGTCAGTGCTACGCGCAGACGGTTTCCCGGCGGCTCGTTCATCTGACCGTAAACCAGTGCCACTTTGTCCAGAACGTTGGAGTCCTTCATCTCGTGGTAGAAGTCGTTACCCTCACGAGTACGCTCACCCACACCGGCGAACACGGAATAACCGCTGTGCTCGATGGCGATGTTACGGATCAGTTCCATCATGTTTACGGTTTTGCCTACACCGGCACCACCGAACAGACCAACTTTACCGCCCTTGGCGAACGGGCAAACCAGGTCGATAACCTTGATGCCGGTTTCCAGCAGGTCGTTGCCGCCCGCTTGTTCGGCGAACGAAGGTGCAGGACGGTGAATGCCCCAGCGCTCTTCGGTGTCGATCGGGCCAGCTTCGTCAATCGGGTTACCCAGTACGTCCATGATCCGGCCCAGGGTCGCTTTACCGACCGGTACGGAGATGGCTGCGCCAGTGTTGTTGACATCCAGACCGCGCTTCAAGCCTTCGGTGGAACCCATCGCAATGGTACGAACTACGCCGTCGCCCAGTTGTTGCTGGACTTCCAGGGTAGTTTCCGCGCCTTGTACTTTCAGCGCGCTGTAGATGCTCGGTACGCTGTCGCGTGGAAATTCCACGTCGATAACGGCGCCGATGATTTGAACGATACGTCCGCTACTCATAGCTGGATCCTCTGAAAATTTGAACCGTTAAACCGCGGCAGCGCCGCCGACGATTTCCGAGATCTCTTGGGTGATCGCAGCCTGACGCGCCTTGTTGTAGACCAGCTGCAATTCGCTGATCAAATCACCGGCGTTGTCGGTAGCGTTCTTCATCGCGATCATCCGCGCAGCTTGTTCAGCCGCGTTGTTCTCGACCACCGCCTGGTACACCTGCGCCTCCACGTAACGCACCATCAGGCCGTCAAGCAGCTCTTTGGCGTCGGGTTCGTACAGATAGTCCCAGTGGTGCTTGAGATCCTGATCCGGGGTTGCCACCAGCGGAACCAATTGCTCCACGGTAGGCTGTTGCGTCATGGTGTTGATGAACTTGTTGGATACCACGGACAAACGGTCGATACGACCGTCCAGATAAGCATCCAGCATCACCTTGACGCTGCCGATCAGGTCATTGATCGACGGCTCTTCACCCAAGTGGCTGATAGCGGCGACGACGTTACCGCCGAAGTTGCGGAAGAAAGCCGCACCCTTGCTACCAATCACACACAGATCGATCTCGACACCGTTTTCGCGGTTTACCGCCATGTCCTTGACCAAAGCCTTGAACAGGTTGGTGTTCAAGCCACCACACAGACCACGGTCACTGCTCACAACGACATAACCGACACGCTTTACTTCACGGTCGATCATGAACGGGTGGCGATATTCCGGGTTAGCGTTGGCCAGATGGCCAATAACCTGGCGGATGCGCTCCGCATAAGGGCGGGTAGCAGACATGCGCATTTGTGCCCTGCGCATTTTGCTGACCGCCACTTTTTCCATGGCGCTGGTAATTTTTTGCGTGCTTTTGATGCTCGCAATCTTACTGCGAATCTCTTTTGCGCCTGCCATGTAACACCTATCAGGTTAGCAAGCGGGAGCCTTGCGGCTCCCGCTGCGGCTTACCAGGTTTGGGTGGCCTTGAACTTCTCGATACCGGCTTTCAGGCCAGCGTCGATTTCGTCATTGAAGTCACCCTTCACGTTGATCTTCGCCATCAATTCGGCGTGATCGCGGTTGAAGTAAGCAATCAGCGCTTGCTCGAAGCTGCCGACTTTGGCGATTTCGATGTCAGTCAGGAACCCACGCTCAGCGGCATACAGCGACAGCGACATGTCGGCGATCGACATTGGCGCATATTGCTTCTGCTTCATCAGCTCGGTAACGCGCTGACCATGCTCAAGTTGCTTACGGGTCGCTTCGTCCAGGTCAGAAGCAAACTGGGCGAATGCCGCCAGTTCACGGTACTGAGCCAGAGCGGTACGGATACCACCGGACAGCTTCTTGATGATCTTGGTCTGAGCGGCACCACCCACACGGGATACCGAAACACCGGCGTTCACTGCAGGACGGATGCCCGAGTTGAACATGGCCGATTCCAGGAAGATCTGACCGTCGGTGATGGAAATCACGTTGGTCGGAACGAACGCGGAAACGTCGCCAGCCTGGGTTTCGATGATCGGCAGTGCGGTCAGGGAACCGGTTTTGCCGGTCACTGCGCCGTTGGTGAACTTCTCTACGTACTCTTCCGAAACGCGGGATGCGCGCTCCAGCAGACGGGAGTGGAGATAGAACACGTCGCCTGGATAAGCTTCACGGCCTGGTGGACGGCGCAGCAGCAGGGAGATCTGGCGGTAAGCCACTGCTTGCTTGGACAGATCGTCATAAACGATCAGCGCGTCTTCACCGCGGTCACGGAAGAATTCGCCCATGGTGCAACCGGCGTACGGAGCCAGGTATTGCAGTGCAGGAGATTCCGAAGCACTGGCAGCCACGATGATCGTGTTTTTCAGTGCGCCGTTTTCTTCCAGCTTGCGAACCACGTTGGCGATGGTCGATTGTTTCTGACCGATGGCTACGTAGACGCAGAAAATGCCGCTGTCTTTCTGGTTGATGATCGCGTCGATCGCCAGAGCGGTTTTACCGATCTGACGGTCACCGATGATCAGCTCACGCTGGCCACGGCCGACAGGGATCATGGCATCGACGGCCTTGTAGCCAGTCTGTACAGGCTGGTCTACCGACTTACGCCAGATCACGCCTGGAGCAACTTTCTCGACCGCGTCGGTCTGAGTGTTGTTCAGCGGACCTTTGCCATCAACAGGGTTACCCAGTGCGTCGACTACACGACCCAGCAGTTCCTTACCAACCGGAACTTCCAGGATGCGGCCAGTGCACTTGGCGCTCATGCCTTCAGCCAGACCTTGGTATGCGCCCAGAATAACGGCACCTACGGAGTCTTGCTCCAGGTTGAGGGCCATACCGTAGACGCCGCCCGGAAACTCGATCATCTCGCCGGACATTACGTCGGCCAGACCGTGAATCCGCACGATACCGTCAGATACGCTGACGATAGTGCCTTCGTTACGGGCTTGGGAGGTCACATCGAGTTTTTCGATGCGGCCCTTGATAATTTCACTTATTTCGGAAGGATTGAGTTGCTGCATTGCTCTGCTGCCCCTTCAAACTCAAGATTTCAATGCTTCGGCCAGTTTCGCGATTTTTCCGCGAATCGAGCCATCGATAACCAGGTCGCCGGCGCGGATGACAACGCCCCCAATAAGGGAACTGTCTTCCTCGACTTGCAGGCGCACTTCCCGGTTGAGTCGTGCACTGAGAACCTTGGCGAGTTTGTCTTGCTGTTCTTGGTTCAATGCGAAAGCACTGGTCACTTCTACGTCTACCGATTTCTCTTGCTCGGCCTTGTACAGGTCGAACAGAGCGGCGATCTCCGGCAAAAGCAGGAGACGCTCGTTTTCAGCAACGACGTGAATGAAGTTCTGTGCCTTGGCATCAAACTTGTCGCCGCACACGTCAATGAACGTGGCGGCCTTTTCTGCGCTCGTCAGTCGCGGGGCCTTGAGCACGCGCTGCATGGTGTCGTCTTCCGACACCGCTGCTGCCAGGCCGAGCATGGCTGACCAATTGGCCAGTTGCTGGTGGGCCTGAGCGTGCTCGAAGGCCGCCTTAGCGTAAGGTCGGGCCAACGTGGTCAGTTCTGCCATGATCGCCCTCGCTTAGATTTCAGCAGCCAGTTGGTTAACCAGCTCTGCGTGCGCGTTTTGATCGATTGTGGCACCCAGGATCTTCGCGGCACCGCCAACGGCCAGGCTACCCACTTGGGCGCGCAGCGCGTCTTTGACGCTGTTCAGTTCCTGTTCGATCTCGGCCTGAGCCTGAGCCTTCACACGGTCAGCTTCGACGCGAGCCTGTTCACGGGCTTCGTCGACGATCTGAGAACCGCGCTTCTTGGCTTGCTCGATGATTTCAGCTGCCTGAGCTTTCGCTTCGCGCAGTTGTTGACCCGCTTTCTCTTGGGCCAACTCCAGGTCGCGAGCTGCTCGGCTGGCAGCGTCCAGTCCATCCGCGATCTTCTTTTGACGTTCGTGCAATGCCGTAATGACCGGAGGCCATACGAACTTCATGCAGAACAGTACAAAAATGAGGAACGCAACGGACTGGCCAATCAGGGTCGCATTAATGTTCACGCCAACACCTCGCAGTTACGTTGTCCATCACATCAAATTACTCGGAAGATCCGAGTAATTAGCCAGCGATCTGACCAACGAACGGGTTCGCAAAGGTGAAGAACAGAGCGATACCAACACCGATCATGGTTACGGCGTCGAGCAGACCGGCAACGATGAACATTTTAACTTGCAGCATTGGAACCATTTCTGGCTGACGCGCTGCGCCTTCCAGGAACTTGCCGCCCAGCAGGCCGAAACCAATTGCGGTACCCAGTGCGCCCAGGCCGATCAACAGTGCAACAGCGATAGCGGTTAGACCAACTACAGTTTCCATCTTTCCTCCCGACTTTTACGTCGTATGGTTTAGGTTTTTTTAATTTAAAGCGGTAAAACAAATCGTTTCAGAGTCCCCGAAAGGACTCCCCTCCCGTTTGACCGGGAGGGACATCAGACTAGTCGAGACTGGTCTTAATGGTTTTCTTCGTGCGCCATCGACAGGTAGACGATGGTCAGCATCATGAAGATGAACGCCTGCAGGGTGATGATCAGGATGTGGAACACTGCCCACGCCCACTGCAGAACAACGCCCAGGCCGCTGAGCCAGAGCAGACCGCTGCCGAACATCACAGCGATCAGAATGAACACCAGCTCACCGGCATACATGTTGCCGAAGAGACGCAGAGCCAGAGAGATTGGCTTGGCGATCAGGGTCACGAATTCCAGCAGGAAGTTCACCGGGATCAGCAGGATCTGAACGAAGATGTTCTTGCTGCCGAACGGGTGCAGGGTCAGCTCGCCGATGAAACCGCCGAGGCCCTTGACCTTGATGCTATAGAAAATGATCAGTGCGAAAACCGAGAACGCCATGCCCAGGGTCGCGTTCGGGTCGGTGGTCGACACGGCGCGGAACGGGATGTGATGGTCGCCGGAGATCAGGATGGCCAGCTGAGGAATCCAATCGACCGGTATCAGGTCGACGGCGTTCATCAGGAACACCCAGACGAAGATGGTCAGTGCCAACGGCGCAATCACCGGGCTACGGCCATGGAAGCTGTCTTTCACGCTGCCATCGACGAATTCGACCAATACTTCAACGAAGTTCTGCAAAGCACCTGGCTGACCGGAAGTCGCTTTCTTCGCCGCCATGCGGAAAAGGAAAACGAAGATCAGACCCAATGCGATCGACCAGCCGAGGGTATCGACGTGGAAAGCCCAGAAGCCCATTTCCTTGGCTTCTGCTGCGGTGTGGGCAAAGCCCCAGCCGCCGGTAGGGTGCTGACCGAAAGTCAGGTTCTGCAAGTGGTGCTGGATATAGCCCGAAGCGGTTGTTTCTGCCATGGTTGCCTCAAACGCCCTAAGGTCTCGAAAGTCTTGTTCTCATCAGCAGGGGAGCGAACCAGCTGACCGACTGAGTCAGCACGAAGGCACCGAATACAGCTATCGGCGCCAATGGCTTCACACCTGCAAACACCAGTGCAAACAGCACTGCCGTCAAAATCAGTTTCCCTGCCTCGCCGGCATAAAACGACCGGACGATGGACTGGGCTGCTCGGGCGCCGGAAAACCGAAATGCCTTATGAGCGAAATAAACATTGGGCAGCAAAGCTATCAGGCCTCCACAAAGACCTGAGTATCCGGCGACGACTCCGTACCATTTCCAAAGCGCCAAAGCGGCGATTAGCAAAACGATAAGTTGGGCCATCAACACCGGAAAAACTGCCAGGCGATGGAACGGCAAGCGGTTTGGCGTGCGGGTTTCCATCACTATTGCTCTCCAATGGTCGGCTGCCGAAATTCAATAACTTGGCATAATTTGTGCCGACAAAATGCGCGCAGAGTATAGGGGCGGTTCTGCCCCTATTCAACTGTCAGGTAGTGATTTCCGACTGCGCGCTACATGTGGAAATGTTTCAGCGGATATGTGCGAGCACGCCTTGAAGCTCATCCAGGGAGTTGTAACCAATCACCAACTGACCTTTTCCCTTTTTCCCGTGGCGAATCTGCACCGCAGAGCCTAGGCGCTCGGCCAGGCGCTGCTCCAACCGTGCGATATCCGGGTCAGGTTTTGCAGGTTCGACAGGCTCCGGTTTGCCACTCAACCACTGGCGAACCAGTGCTTCGGTTTGGCGCACGGTCAGCCCACGTGCGACAACATGTCGCGCCCCTTCGACCTGCTGATTATCAGGCAAACCGAGCAACGCACGAGCATGACCCATTTCCAGGTCACCGTGGGACAACATGGTCTTGATGACTTCGGGCAGGGAAATCAAACGCAATAGGTTGGCCACTGTTACGCGGGACTTACCCACAGCCTCGGCCACTTGTTGCTGAGTCAGCTGAAATTCCTGCTGCAGACGTTGCAAGGCCAACGCTTCTTCGATGGGATTCAGGTCTTCACGCTGGATGTTCTCGATCAGCGCCATCGCAATCGCGGTTTCATCAGGCACATCACGGACCATCGCCGGAATCGTTTCCTGACCGGCCTGCTGACTGGCCCGCCAGCGGCGTTCGCCGGCGATGATTTCGAAGCGACCGCCAGCAATCGGGCGAACCACGATCGGTTGCATGACGCCCTGGGCCTTGATCGACTGCGCCAGCTCTTCGAGCGCCTGAACATCCATATCGCGTCGTGGCTGGTACTTGCCACGCTGGAGCAGATCCAGCGGCAGATGTTGCAGTTCGCGCTGATCGGCTTGAACAGCTTGTTCTTCCAGTGCGCTGACAGTCGGACCACTCAGTAGTGCATCCAGTCCACGTCCGAGACCTCGTTTCTTAACGGCCATGGGGATTCCTTAAGTTGCCTGAGCAGCGGCGATTCGTGAGTTTTTGCGCTGACGACGAACCATTTCACCCGCCAGGGCCAGATAGGCAACGGCTCCACGGGATGCTTTGTCATACGCCAGTGCCGGCATGCCGTAGCTTGGCGCTTCAGCCAATCGAATGTTGCGCGGAATCACGGTGTCGTAGAGCTGGTCACCAAAGTGTTCCTTGAGCTGAGCCGACACATCGTTCATCAGGCTGAGGCGTGGATCGTACATTGTACGTAACAGCCCTTCGACCTTGAGATTCGGGTTCAGCAATTCGGCGATACGCTTGATGTTATCCACAAGGTCGCTCAATCCCTCGAGTGCAAAGTACTCGCACTGCATGGGAATGATCACCCCGTCCGCGGCAACCAAAGCGTTCAACGTCAGCATCGAAAGCGACGGCGGGCAATCGATCAAAATGTAATCGTAGTTTTCGCGGATCGGCGCCAACGCGCTGCGCAGACGGCTTTCCTTCATCTGCATTTCCAGCAAAACCACTTCGGCAGCGGTCAGATCGCGGTTGGCCGGTAACAGTTGGTAACCGCCGTGCTCGGAAAAGTGCATGGCCTGGGCCAGATCGCACTCGCCGATCAACAGGTCATAGACCGAGTTTTCGAGGCCGTGTTTATCCACACCGCTACCCATGGTGGCGTTGCCCTGTGGATCGAGATCGATCAACAACACCCGACGCTTGGTCGCGACGAGGGATGCTGCGAGGTTGATGCAGGTGGTGGTCTTGCCCACACCACCCTTTTGGTTCGCAATCGCGAATACCTTAGCCATTCTTGCTTGTGTTCCCAATCATGCCGTGCGGCGCAGTATCAGCAGATGGCGTTGGCCTTGGCAACCGGGTACGGCCAGGGCGTGTTCGCTATCGAGGTGGAAGTCAGTCGGCAATGCTACCAGCTCATCGGCGGGATGAACGCCCTTCATTGCCAGCCAGCGTGTATGGGTGTCACCGAGGTGGCGCGTCCAGTTCGTGAAATTTTCCATGCTGCTGAACGCACGGGAAATAATCCCGTTGAACGGCTGGGCAGGCTGTAAGGCTTCGACGCGACTGTGGATAACTTGAAGGTTATCCAGTTTGAGTTCGAGTTTGACCTGGGTCAGGAAGCGGGTTTTCTTTCCGTTGCTGTCCAGGCAGGTGACTTGAGACTCTGGAAACAGGATGGCCAGCGGAATACCCGGCATGCCCCCACCGCTGCCGACGTCCAGCCAGCGACCATTTTCGATGAACGACATCACACTCAGACTGTCGAGCAAATGGCGGGACACCATTTCATCCGGGTCGCGCACGGCGGTCAGGTTGTAGGCCTTGTTCCATTTGATCAACAGGGCCAGATAACCCAGCAGTTTTGCGTGCTGGGTTTCTGTCAGCGTAACACCGAGCTGGCGGGCGCCTGTGGATAACTCTTCGGCATGTTGCGAGGTGACCAACGAACTCAAGCGCTTTGCTCCAACTGACGGCCCGCGCCGCGTTTTTTCAAATGAATCATCAACAGCGAAATCGCTGCCGGCGTAACGCCCGGGATGCGCGACGCCTGGCCCAAAGTTTCCGGACGGGTCGCACCGAGTTTGCTCTGGATCTCTTTTGAGAGACCGGAAATGTTCGTGTAATCAATATCCACAGGTAGTTTCGTGTCCTCACTGGCGCGCAGCCGGGCAATTTCTTCCTGTTGACGATCGATGTAGCCCGCGTACTTGGTCTTGATTTCGACCTGTTCGGCGACCTGTGGGTCTTCCGCACCTTCACCGGTCACGGCGATCAAGCCAGCGTAGTCGATTTCCGGACGGCTCAAGAGGTTCAGCAAGTTGTATTCGTGAGTCAGCGGCGTGCCGAATTTTTCGGCAATCGCGTCGCCCTGCACGGTACCCGGACGAACCCAGGTACTTTTCAGGCGCTGTTCTTCCAGCGCGATATCTTCGCGTTTTTTGCAGAACGCAGCCCAGCGCACGTCATCCACCAGACCCAATTCGCGCCCTTTTTCGGTTAAACGCAGGTCCGCGTTGTCTTCACGCAAAATCAGGCGATATTCGGCGCGGGACGTGAACATCCGGTACGGCTCTTGGGTTCCGAGGGTAATCAGGTCGTCAACCAACACGCCGATGTACGCCTCGTCGCGGCGCGGACACCAGGCGTCTTTGCCTTGTGCACGTAAAGCGGCGTTGGTGCCGGCGAGCAAACCCTGGGCGCCGGCTTCTTCGTAACCGGTGGTGCCGTTGATTTGTCCGGCGAAGAACAGACCGCCAATGACTTTGGTTTCCAGGCTGTATTTCAGGTCTCGCGGATCGAAGTAGTCATATTCGATGGCATACCCCGGACGCACAATGTGTGCATTCTCCATACCGCGGATCGATTGCACGATCTGCAATTGCACATCGAACGGAAGCGATGTGGATATCCCGTTCGGATACAGCTCGTTTGTCGTCAGACCTTCCGGTTCGATGAAGACCTGGTGGCTTGCCTTGTCGGCAAAGCGATGGATCTTGTCTTCGATTGACGGGCAATAACGCGGGCCGATGCCTTCGATCTCACCAGCAGCGGAATACATCGGCGAACGGTCGAGGTTCGCCGCAATGATTTCGTGGGTGCGCGCATTCGTGTGGGTAATCCAGCAACTGACCTGCTGCGGATGTTGTTCCTTGTTGCCCATGAACGACATCACCGGGATCGGCGTATCGCCAGGTTGTTCGGTCATCGCCGAGAAATCCACAGATCGGCTGTCGATACGCGGCGGAGTACCGGTTTTCAAACGACCCACGCGCAATGGCAGTTCACGGAGACGGTGAGCCAGCGCGATCGATGGTGGATCACCGGCGCGGCCGCCGGAAAAATTCTGTAAACCGATGTGGATAAGTCCACCGAGGAAGGTACCTGTGGTCAAAACCACGGAGTCGGCGAGGAAGCGCAGACCCATTTGAGTGACCACACCACGCACCTGGTCCTGCTCAACGATCAGGTCATCTGCTGCCTGTTGAAATATCCACAGGTTCGGCTGGTTTTCCAGGATTTCGCGGACAGCTGCCTTGTACAGAACCCGATCGGCTTGAGCGCGGGTGGCGCGTACGGCAGGTCCTTTGCGGCTGTTCAATACGCGAAATTGAATACCACCTTTATCGGTGGCCATGGCCATCGCGCCGCCCAAGGCATCGATTTCCTTGACCAGGTGGCTTTTGCCAATCCCACCGATAGCGGGGTTGCAGCTCATGGCACCGAGGGTTTCCACGTTGTGCGTCAGCAACAGGGTTTTTACCCCCATACGTGCTGAGGCCAGTGCTGCCTCGGTACCGGCATGACCGCCGCCGATGACGATCACTTCAAAACGGGAAGGGAAATCCACCACGCACCTCGTGCCTGCTTAAGTAGGTAATTCAGGAATAGTTTGAGCTCAGGTTTTTGGACCTGGTCGACAAGTATAGGGACTTCGCCCTTCCTAAAGAACCCTTTGCACAAAATTTAACCAGCTGTGGAGAAGTCACGGTTATAGAAATTAAAAAAGAGAGAAATTTATTAAATCTTTGTTTTTATGTTTATTTCTAGTGAGCTGCCTTTCTGTGGATAGATTGATGCAGGCCTTTATTTTCCATATGTACAGAGATTCATAACCCTGTGTTCATGTGCCAATGAGCTCCTTGGATAACCGGTTTAAGCCTGTGGATGAATGGGGCTGTTATCCACAAGTGGGGTTATCTTCAGTTTTGAGACCCTGTTATCAACTGCCCTCAGTGGTAGTTATTCACAGAGCTTAATCCACAGAAACAGCCATGCGAGGGCAAAAATTGGACACGACGAATCCGCTCAGCCTGAGAGAATTCGTTCGACACGGAAGGTTTTTTTCGAAAGGAGAAAACAGACAGGCTCGAATGGCCTGTCTGTGGACAACGGTAGGACTATTTACCGATGCAGAAGCTGGAGAAGATCCGCCCCAGAAGGTCATCAGAGCTGAAAGCCCCGGTGATTTCCCCCAAGAATTGCTGAGCCTGACGTAGGTCCTCTGCCAGCAATTCGCCGGCACCGGCCAGGGTCAGTTGAGAACGACCGTGTTCCAGGGACACACTGGCATGGCGCAAGGCCTCGAGGTGGCGGCGGCGTGCGCTGAAGCTGCTTTCCGAAGTCTGTTCATAACCCATGCAGGCCTTGAGGTGATCGCGCAGTAACTCCAGACCTGCACCGGCAGACTTGGCACTCAGGCTAATGGTGACATGGCCATCGTCGCTGACATCCAGGGCAATCGCTTCACCCGTTAGATCAGCCTTGTTGCGGATCAGCGTGACTTTCGCCGGATCAGGACGGGTTTCAAGGAATTCTGGCCATAGGGCAAAGGGATCAAGCGCTTCAGGAGCGGTGGCATCAACAACCAACAGCACACGATCTGCTTCGCCGATGGCTTTCAACGCCCGCTCGACGCCGATTTTTTCCACATGATCATCGGTGTCGCGCAGACCAGCGGTATCGACCACATGCAGTGGCATGCCGTCGATGTGGATATGTTCGCGCAATACATCGCGGGTGGTACCGGCAATCTCGGTCACAATAGCCGCTTCACGACCGGCCAGAGCATTGAGCAAGCTGGATTTCCCGGCATTTGGCCGGCCGGCAATCACCACTGTCATGCCATCGCGCAGCAAGGCCCCTTGGCCTGCCTCACGCATGACGGTGGATAACTCTTCGCGGACTTTATCGAGCATGCTCAATACATGGCCATCGGCAAGAAAGTCGATTTCTTCCTCCGGGAAGTCGATTGCTGCTTCGACGTAAATCCGCAGGCCGATGAGTTGCTCGGTGAGATTATGCACACGTGACGAAAAGGCGCCCTGCAGCGAACGCAGTGCATTGCGCGCAGCCTGTGCAGAGCTGGCTTCGATCAAGTCGGCGATTGCTTCGGCCTGGGCCAGGTCCAGCTTGTCGTTGAGGAATGCACGCTCGCTGAATTCTCCCGGCCTGGCAAGACGACAACCCAGTTCAAGACAGCGTTTGAGCAACATATCCAGAACAATCGGGCCCCCATGTCCCTGTAACTCAAGTACGTCCTCGCCGGTGAAGGAGTTCGGCCCCGGAAAATACAGTGCAATGCCCTGATCGAGCACTTCGTCGTGTTCACCGAGAAACGGACCGTAGTGGGCAAATCGCGCCTTGAGTTCGCGGCCGCTGAAGGCTTTGGCGGCAACGCTGGCCAAAGGCCCGGAAATACGAACGATGCCTACGCCGCCACGACCCTGGGCGGTGGCGACGGCGGCGATGGTTTCACGAGGAGCGCTCATAAACCGGTATCCAGACAAAAGTGACAGATAGCAAAACGCCCCACTAGGGGGCGTTTTGAGTGGTTATCCACAGTGTAAATCAGGCAGTCGCTTTAGTTGCGGCTTCGATCTTACGGGTGATGTACCACTGTTGTGCGATCGACAGGCAGTTGTTCACTACCCAGTACAGCACCAGACCAGCCGGGAACCACAGGAAGAAGAAGGTGAAGATGATTGGCATCAGCTTCATCACCTTGGCCTGCATCGGATCCGGTGGCGTTGGGTTCAACTGCTGCTGGATGAACATGGTTGCACCCATGATGATCGGCAGAATGAAGAACGGATCCTTGATCGACAGGTCAGTAATCCACAGCATGAACGGCGCTTGGCGCATTTCAACGCTTTCCAGCAGAACCCAGTACAACGAAAGGAATACCGGCATCTGCACGAGGATTGGCAAGCAACCACCCAGCGGATTGATCTTTTCTTTCTTGTACAGCTCCATCATGGCCTGCGACATTTTCTGCCGGTCATCGCCATGTTGTTCTTTCAGCGCGGCCAGTTTCGGGGCCACTGCACGCATGCGAGCCATGGATTTGTAGCTGGCGGCCGACAATGGGAAGAAGATCCCTTTGATCAGCATGGTCAGGAAGATAATCGACCAGCCCCAGTTACCCACAATGGCGTGGATATGTTGCAGCAACCAGAAGATAGGTTGAGCGATGAACCACAGAATGCCGTAGTCGACAGTCAGTTCCAGACCTGGGGACAACTCTTTCAGCACGGCCTGGCTTTTCGGACCAGCATACAGAATGGCGCTGGTTTCAGCCTTGGCACCTGGCGCAACAGTCAGAGCAGGACCGGTGTAGCCGATGATGTAGTTGCCTTTGCTGTCTTTACGGGTCTGGACGACGTTGTTTTCGCCCTTCGCCGGAATCCAGGCGGTCACGAAGTAGTGTTGCAGCCAGGCTACCCAACCACCAGTGACGGTTTCTTTCAGAGCAGCCTTGTCCATATCTTTCATGGACACTTTCTTGTACGGCTCGGAACTTGTCCACAGGGCCGCGCCCAGGTAAGTCGCGGTGCCGGTGGCAGTGCTGGAAGACGGATCGGAACTGGCGTCACGCTTCAGTTGCGCGAACATCGCACCCGACCAGGGCTGGGCGCTCTGGTTGTCGATCAGGTAGGAAACAGTTACGTCATACAGACCGCGTTTCAAGGTGAAACGCTTGATGTAATTGACGCCGTCCTTGCTGAACTTCAGGTCCACGACCAATTGGTCCTGACCGTCAGCCAGTTGATAAACCTTCTTCTCCGAAGAGTAAACCGGACGACCGGCAGGACTTGCGTCCGGGCCATTGCTACCGATCAGGCCACTTTGAGCCAGGTAAGTGCGCTCGTTGCCATTGTCGAACAACTGGAATGGGATTTCCGGATGGTCTTGGCGACGTGGATACAGCGGCAGTTTCAGTTGGGCAACATCACCACCTTGTGGATCGATGGCCAGGTCGAGCACATCCGTTTTGATCTGGATGAGGTCGGTGCTTGCAGCTACCGGAGTTTCGGCAGGAGCACTGGTATCGTTTGCGGCGTGTGGAATGTCGTCACTGACGGACGCTTTATTGCCAGTTGCCGTATCCGGGAGACCCGGCGCGGTCGTACTGGAAGCAACATTCTGAGTCGGCAAGGCAGCCTGGCCATAGTCCTGGTTCCATTTAAGAACCATGACGTAGGACACGATTGCCAGGGCGACGATCAGGATCGTGCGTTTGATATCCATGATTACTCGGCCATCGAAGAAGAACGGGAGGTAGGGATAGGTGGAACCGGGTCATAACCACCGGGATTCCACGGATGACAGCGACCTAAACGACGAAAGGTCAGCCAGCCACCGCGCAGAAGGCCATGATTTTCGATGGCTTCCAACGCGTAGCAGGAACAACTGGGGTAGAAACGACAGTGACTGGCCATCAGGGGACTAATGGCATAGCGGTAAAACTGGATCGGAACGAGTGCCAGTTTACGCATCTGGACTGTCTACCCCTACAGTTTCGGTTTTGACCGCTGGTACCGGCGCGCTGCGTGCCAGACGTTTCCAGAGTTTGCCGAAATGCTGAATCAATTCGGGGTTTTCTACGTCACCCAAACCTTTGCGCGCGACGATAACGATGTCCCAACCGACCAGTAAATCCTGGTTCAGGCGAAACGATTCACGCATCAAACGTTTGAGTCTATTGCGCTCGACGGAGAGCTTTACGCTCTTTTTCCCGATAACCAGCCCGAGACGGGGGTGATCAAGATCGTTGTTGCGCGCAAGGAGCAGGAGATTTTTCCCCGGAACCTTGCCGGTAGGGGAGTCAAAGACCGCCTTGAAATGCCGGGGAGTAAGCAGACGCTTTTCCCGACTGAAGTCCTGACTCACCTCCAGTGCCGGATTATCAAACTGCCAGACGCGCACGACCTTTGGCGCGACGACGCGACAGGACGGCACGACCGTTCTTGGTAGCCATGCGAGCACGGAAACCGTGGGTACGAGCGCGTTTGATAGTGCTTGGTTGGAAAGTACGTTTCATGTCGTGTTACCTGGTTCGTCCACAACGGGCCGGAATGGCCCCCGTTTTAAGAGACCGGGGATTCTAGAGAAAGCAAGCCTCTAGGTCAATTTCCAACCAACGTTTCCTTATAAATAGATCGCCAGTCGTTTAGTCGGCACACGGATCAACGGTAGACATAAAAATAAAGAAGGAAAGTATTTAAAGCTTTTCTGTGAAGCTTATAAAGCCTAGGGATGTCGTTATCTGTGGATAACTGCCTCAAGGCCTTATTAAACAAGCTGTAGAGAGAATGACAACTACAGTGGAAAACCGTGTTCAGCCTGTGCTGCACTGTCGGAAAACCTGTGTGCGAAACGGTAGCTTATCCACAGGCAGGTTATCCACTGATTTTCACCCCCAGTTGTGCAATGAGCTCAGCCCCTGTTATCCACAGAGCTTATGCACAGACCATTGGTCGTCTTTTTTGCGTATAAAACGCTAATTCTTCTTGTTCGATGACCCACCTACGTGTGGATAAGTCGGCTTCTGATCGTTACAATGGCCGCTTGTTTTTGCCTCACCGGCTTTCAACTTAGGGGATATCCGTGTCAGTGGAACTTTGGCAGCAGTGCGTGGAGCTTTTGCGCGAGGAGCTGCCTGCCCAACAATTCAACACTTGGATCCGTCCACTACAGGTCGAAGCCGAAGGCGACGAGTTACGTGTCTACGCGCCCAATCGTTTTGTCCTGGACTGGGTCAATGAAAAGTACCTGAGCCGCGTCCTGGAGTTGCTGGATGAACACGGCAACGGGATGGCGCCTGCGCTCTCCTTATTAATAGGTAGCAAGCGCAGCTCGGCACCGCGTGCCGCGCCGAATGCTCCGCTGGCAGCCGCGGTCGCGGCTTCTCAGGTTCAGGCTGCTCCCGCACCGGTCAATACTCCGCAGCCGGCAGCAACACCAACCAAGCGGGCGACGCAAAAAATCGACGAGGTCGTTGAAGAAGAGCCGTCACGCGATAGCTTCGATCCAATGGCCGGTGCCAGCTCGCAGCAGGCCCCGGTTCGTGCCGAACAACGCACCGTGCAAGTTGAAGGCGCGCTCAAGCACACCAGTTACCTGAACCGTACCTTTACCTTCGAAAACTTCGTTGAGGGCAAGTCCAACCAACTGGCCCGGGCCGCAGCCTGGCAAGTGGCGGACAATCCCAAGCATGGCTACAACCCACTGTTCCTTTATGGTGGCGTGGGTCTGGGTAAAACCCACTTGATGCACGCGGTGGGTAACCACCTATTAAAGAAGAACCCGAATGCCAAGGTCGTGTACCTGCATTCCGAGCGTTTCGTGGCCGACATGGTCAAGGCACTGCAACTGAACGCGATCAACGAGTTCAAGCGTTTCTACCGTTCGGTGGATGCTTTGCTGATCGACGATATTCAGTTCTTTGCCCGCAAAGAGCGTTCTCAGGAAGAGTTTTTCCACACCTTCAACGCCCTGCTTGAAGGTGGTCAGCAAGTCATTCTCACCAGTGACCGCTACCCGAAAGAAATCGAAGGTCTTGAAGAGCGCCTCAAATCCCGCTTCGGTTGGGGATTGACGGTAGCCGTCGAGCCGCCGGAGCTGGAAACCCGTGTAGCGATCCTGATGAAAAAGGCTGATCAGGCTAAAGTCGAGCTGCCCCACGATGCGGCGTTCTTCATCGCCCAGCGCATTCGCTCCAACGTCCGTGAACTGGAAGGTGCGCTCAAGCGCGTGATCGCCCACTCGCACTTCATGGGCCGCGATATCACGATCGAGTTGATTCGCGAATCCTTGAAGGATCTGTTGGCGCTGCAAGACAAACTGGTCTCTGTGGATAACATTCAGCGTACAGTCGCCGAGTACTACAAGATCAAGATCTCCGATTTGCTGTCCAAACGCCGTTCGCGTTCGGTCGCCCGCCCTCGTCAGGTCGCCATGGCATTGTCCAAGGAACTGACCAACCACAGCCTGCCGGAAATCGGCGATGTGTTTGGCGGACGTGACCACACTACGGTTTTGCACGCCTGCCGCAAGATCAACGAACTTAAGGAATCCGACGCGGACATCCGCGAGGACTACAAGAACCTGCTGCGTACATTGACCACTTGATGAACACCAGCGCAGCTATTTAAGGCAAGGGACTAGACCATGCATTTCACCATTCAACGCGAAGCCCTGTTGAAACCCCTGCAACTGGTCGCAGGCGTCGTCGAGCGCCGACAGACCTTGCCGGTGCTTTCCAACGTGCTGCTGGTTGTCGAAGGCCAGCAACTGTCGCTGACCGGTACCGACCTTGAAGTCGAACTGGTCGGTCGTGTTCAACTCGAAGAGCCTGCTGAGACAGGTTCCATCACCGTGCCTGCACGAAAGTTGATGGACATCTGCAAAAGCTTGCCGAACGATGCGCTTATCGACATCAAGGTCGACGAGCAGAAGCTGGTGGTAAAGGCAGGTCGTAGCCGCTTTACGCTATCGACACTGCCGGCCAACGACTTCCCGACGGTAGAGGAAGGCCCGGGTTCGCTGACCTGCAGCCTCGAGCAAAGCAAGCTGCGTCGTCTGATCGAGCGGACCAGCTTCGCCATGGCCCAACAGGATGTGCGTTACTACCTCAACGGTATGCTTCTGGAAGTGTCGGCTGGCGTGATTCGCGCCGTGGCCACCGACGGTCATCGTCTGGCCATGTGTTCGATGCAGGCCGATATCGGCCAGCCAGATCGCCATCAGGTCATCGTGCCGCGCAAGGGCATTCTCGAGTTGGCTCGCCTTCTGACCGAACCGGACGGCAATGTAAGCATCGTTCTGGGTCAACACCACATTCGCGCCACCACAGGTGAATTTACCTTCACTTCGAAACTGGTTGACGGCAAGTTCCCGGATTACGAGCGAGTGCTGCCAAAAGGCGGTGACAAGTTGGTCCTCGGTGACCGTCAGGCACTGCGCGAAGCCTTCAGCCGTACCGCGATTCTGTCGAACGAGAAGTACCGTGGTATCCGCCTGCAACTGGCCAATGGTCAACTGAAGATTCAGGCGAACAACCCGGAGCAAGAGGAAGCGGAAGAAGAAGTGGGCGTCGAATACAACGGCGGCTCCCTGGAAATCGGGTTCAACGTGAGCTACTTGCTCGATGTGCTGGGCGTGATGACCACCGAGCAGGTTCGCCTGATTCTCTCCGACTCCAACAGCAGTGCGCTGGTGCAGGAGTCGGATAACGACGACTCGGCCTACGTTGTCATGCCGATGCGTCTGTAATCATGCTTAGCAGAAGCTAGATGTCCTTAAGTCGCGTCTCGGTCACCGCGGTGCGCAATCTGCACCCGGTGACCTTCTCCCCCTCCCTCCGAATCAATATCCTTTACGGCGCCAACGGCAGCGGCAAAACCAGTGTTCTGGAGGCCATTCACCTGCTCGGGCTTGCCCGTTCGTTTCGCAGTGCCCGTCTATTGCCGGTGATCCAGTACGAGCAACTGGCGTGCACGGTGTTCGGCCAGGTCGAGTTGGCTGAAGGTGGGCACAGTGCGCTTGGCATTTCACGCGACCGCCAGGGAGAGTTTCAGATTCGCATTGACGGGCAAAACGCTCGGAGCGCTGCGCAATTGGCGGAGATGCTGCCGCTACAGCTGATCAACCCCGACAGTTTTCGGTTGCTGGAAGGTGCGCCGAAGATTCGGCGACAGTTTCTCGACTGGGGGGTGTTCCACGTGGAACCGCGGTTCATGTCTACCTGGCAGCGGTTGCAGAAGGCCCTGCGCCAGAGAAACTCTTGGCTGCGGCATGGTACACTTGACGCCGTTTCGCAAGCGGTTTGGGACAGGGAACTGTGCCAGGCCAGCGCTGAAATCGATGAATACCGCCGCGCTTATATCAAAGCCTTGAAGCCAGTCTTTGAAGAGACCCTGAGTGAATTGGTTGAGCTCAAGGGCTTAACGCTCAGCTATTACCGTGGTTGGGACAAAGACCGTGAATTAAGTGCAGTACTCGCCGGATCCCTGCAACGGGATCAGCAGATGGGTCATACCCAGGCCGGACCACAACGTGCTGATTTGCGTCTCAGACTCGGCGCACACAACGCAGCGGACATCTTGTCCCGCGGTCAGCAGAAGTTGGTGGTGTGTGCATTGCGGATTGCCCAGGGGCATCTGGTCAGCCAGGCCCGACGCGGTCAGTGTATTTATCTGGTGGATGACCTGCCGTCAGAACTGGACGAGCACCACCGTCGCGCGCTTTGCCGCTTGTTGGAAGACTTACGCTGCCAGGTATTTATCACCTGTGTAGATCACGAATTATTGAGGGAAGGCTGGCAGACGGAAACGCCAGTCGCTCTGTTCCACGTGGAACAGGGCCGTATCACCCAGACCCACGACCATCGGGAGTGAAGGCATTGAGCGAAGAAAATACGTACGACTCATCGAGCATTAAAGTGCTGAAAGGCCTGGATGCCGTGCGCAAACGTCCCGGTATGTACATTGGTGACACCGATGATGGCAGCGGTCTGCACCACATGGTGTTCGAGGTGGTCGACAACTCGATCGACGAAGCACTCGCCGGCTATTGCGACGACATCAGCATCATCATTCATCCGGATGAATCCATCACCGTTCGCGACAACGGCCGTGGCATTCCGGTAGACGTGCATAAAGAGGAAGGCGTTTCCGCTGCCGAAGTCATCATGACCGTCCTCCACGCTGGCGGTAAGTTCGACGACAACTCCTACAAAGTATCCGGCGGTCTGCACGGTGTAGGTGTTTCGGTAGTAAACGCCCTTTCCGAAGAACTGGTCCTGACCGTTCGCCGCAGCGGCAAAATCTGGGAACAGACCTACGTCCATGGTGTTCCACAGGCTCCGATGGCCATCGTTGGCGACAGCGAAACCACCGGTACTCAGATCCACTTCAAGGCTTCCAAGGAAACCTTCAAGAACATTCACTTCAGTTGGGACATCCTGGCCAAGCGCATTCGTGAGCTGTCCTTCCTCAACTCCGGCGTCGGTATCGTCCTCAAAGATGAGCGTACGGGCAAGGAAGAGCTGTTCAAGTACGAAGGCGGCCTGCGTGCATTTGTTGAATACCTGAACACCAACAAGACTGCGGTCAACCAGGTATTCCACTTCAACATTCAGCGTGAAGACGGCATCGGCGTAGAAATCGCCCTGCAGTGGAACGACAGCTTCAACGAGAACCTGTTGTGCTTCACCAACAACATTCCTCAGCGCGATGGCGGTACTCACCTGGTAGGGTTCCGTTCTGCCCTGACGCGTAACCTGAACAACTACATCGAACAGGAAGGCTTGGCGAAGAAGCACAAGGTCGCCACCACCGGTGACGACGCTCGTGAAGGCCTGACAGCGATCATCTCGGTAAAAGTACCGGATCCGAAGTTCAGCTCCCAGACCAAAGACAAGCTGGTGTCTTCCGAAGTGAAGACCGCTGTCGAGCAGGAAATGGGCAAGTACTTCTCCGACTTCCTGCTGGAAAATCCGAACGAAGCCAAGCTGGTTGTCGGCAAGATGATCGACGCAGCTCGTGCTCGTGAAGCAGCGCGCAAGGCCCGTGAGATGACCCGCCGCAAAGGTGCTTTGGACATCGCCGGCCTGCCGGGCAAACTGGCAGACTGCCAGGAAAAGGACCCTGCCCTTTCCGAACTCTACCTCGTGGAAGGTGACTCTGCTGGCGGTTCCGCCAAGCAGGGCCGTAACCGCAAGACTCAAGCGATTCTGCCGCTCAAGGGTAAAATCCTGAACGTCGAGAAAGCGCGTTTCGACAAGATGATCTCTTCCCAGGAAGTGGGTACCTTGATCACCGCGTTGGGCTGCGGCATCGGTCGCGAAGAGTACAACATCGACAAGCTGCGTTATCACAACATCATCATCATGACTGATGCTGACGTCGACGGTTCGCACATCCGTACGCTGCTGCTGACTTTCTTCTTCCGTCAGTTGCCTGAGCTGATCGAGCGTGGCTACATCTATATTGCCCAGCCACCGCTGTACAAGGTCAAGAAAGGCAAGCAGGAGCAATACATCAAGGACGACGACGCCATGGAAGAGTACATGACGCAGTCGGCCCTGGAAGATGCGAGCCTGCACCTGAACGAAGATGCACCGGGTATTTCCGGTGAAGCTCTTGAGCGTCTGGTAAATGACTTCCGTCTGGTAATGAAGACCCTCAAGCGTCTGTCGCGCCTGTACCCGCAGGAACTGACCGAGCACTTCATTTACCTGCCGGCCGTCAGCCTGGAAATGCTCAGTGATCACGCAGCGATGCAAGATTGGCTGGCCCAGTACGAAGTGCGCCTGCGTACCGTCGAGAAGTCGGGCCTGGTCTACAAGGCCAGCCTGCGCGAAGACCGTGAACGTAACGTCTGGTTGCCAGAGGTCGAACTGATCTCCCACGGCCTGTCGAACTACGTCACGTTCAACCGCGACTTCTTCGGCAGCAATGACTACAAGACCGTCGTTTCCTTGGGCGCACAACTGAGCACCCTGCTTGACGAAGGCGCGTACATCCAGCGTGGCGAACGCAAGAAAGCGGTCACCGAGTTCAAGGAAGCTCTGGACTGGCTGATGGCGGAAAGCACCAAGCGTCATACCATCCAGCGATACAAAGGTCTGGGTGAGATGAACCCGGATCAGTTGTGGGAAACCACAATGGACCCAAGCGTGCGCCGGATGCTCAAAGTGACCATCGAAGACGCCATTGGCGCAGACCAGATCTTCAACACCCTGATGGGTGATGCGGTCGAACCTCGCCGTGACTTCATCGAAAGCAACGCCCTGGCGGTTTCCAACCTGGACTTCTGATCCAGCAGATTCGCCAATAAAAAGGCCAGCGCAATGCGCTGGCTTTTTTGTTACGTCTGTCCCGTCCCTCAGTACCTGTGCCAAGTCGTATAGAACACAGGCGCTATACCTCGGCACCTCCCAGAAACTTCCTACATACGCCCTCTCTTGTGCTCTTTATCCTACCTCCCGCCAAGTTGTACGACTTGCGAAAGCTATCATTTTTGGGATATCAAACAGGGAACGCTTTTATGCCAACACCCGCGTATTTAGTCATAAAAGGTAAAAAGCAGGGGATGATTACTGCCGGAACCTTTACTCAGGATTCGGTTGGTAACGTTTATCAAGAGGGGCATGAAGACCAAATCCTGGTACAGGCATTTCAACATCAAATAATCATCCCTAGAGATCCCCAATCAGGCCAGCCGACAGGTCAGCGAGTGCATCAACCGCTGATGATCTCGAAGGTATTTGATAAATCATCCCCACTAATTTTTAACGCATTGACGAGTGGGGAAGTGCTGGATAGCTGCGAAATCTCTTGGTACCGAACCTCGTCAGCTGGAAAACAAGAACATTACTTCACCATCAAGCTGGAAGACGCTGTGATCGTTGATGTGCAGTCAAGAATGCCCAGCTGCCAGGATCCGAACATGGCGCATTTTACGCACCTCGAAGATGTGTATTTCACCTACCGAAAAATCACCTGGACCCATGAAGTATGCGGCACCACCGGTTCAGACGACTGGCGCGCTCCGAATAGCGGCTAAGTCCAATTTTCTAATTCGCGAGCATAAAAAAACCGGCTATATCAGCCGGTTTTTTTGCGCCAAAAAAAAACTTATGCACGTTTTCAGTTTTTTTATCCGCTTATGAAATATCTATATAAATCATTGATTTAAGATCATTCGGCGGCAATTTTTGAACAAACGGTACACAGGTTATCCACAGAATCTCAGACGGCGACCTGATCGTTCGAAGCCGGTGCTTGCGGCGCCGGCGGCAGGGAGCCCATTTCCCGTTGCATCTGCTCGTTCCAGGCCTGGACCCGATCGTTCAAATCGGCGATGGCGCGTGGCCCGCTGCCTTCGGCATGCATCGGTGCGCCGATGATCACGGTAATCACGCCCTGCTTCTTGCCCCAACCCAGTTTTGGCCAAAACTTGCCGGCGTTATGCGCGATCGGCAGCACCGGAAGCTCGGCATTGACCGCCAGCGCGGCGCCACTGCGGGAGAATTTGCCAACGGTACCGTAAGGAACGCGAGTGCCTTCAGGGAAAATCAGCACCCAGACGTTGTCCTTGAGCAACTCGTCGCCCTTGGATGCGACTTGCTTGAGTGCAGCTTTCGGGTTGTCACGATCGATGGCGATCGGTCGCAGCATCGCCATGGCCCAGCCGAAGAAAGGCACATAGAGCAGTTCGCGCTTGAGCACCTGGCTCAGCGGGGAGAAGTAGGCCGACAGGAAGAACGTCTCCCAGGTGCTCTGGTGATTTGACACAATCACACAGGGGCGGTCGGGCACATTCTCGGCGCCCTTCACTTCATAACGGATACCGAGGAACACCTTGCTCAACCACAAGGCGCAACGGCACCAGTAAACGTTGATGAAGCGATAGCGTGCCTTGAATGGCAGAAAAGGCGCGATAAAAAAGCTCAGGCTGCACCACAGCAAGGAGCTGGTGCCCAGCAGCAGGTAAAAGAGGAAGGTTCTGATGGCCTGCAGTATCGACATGGCGACGTTTACCGTTACGGGCACTGCCCGACTGTTCAAGCGCACTCCCGATCTGTCGAAAGCGCTCTAATTGTGGATAAGTTCTGCGGCAATCGCCGCGAGATCGTCGAAAATCAAAGTGCCTGCCGGTAGGGTTTTGCCCAAAGTCTTTTCGCCTTTCCCGGTCTTAACTAAAACTGGCTGAGAATCGACGGCTTTGGCGGCTTCCAGGTCACCGAGACTATCGCCGACAAACCATAGATCAGTCAGCGATACGTTGTAATGTGCGGCGATGTTTTTCAACATCCCGGGTTTTGGTTTTCGGCAATCGCAGCCGTCGTCCGGCCCGTGCGGGCAGTAGACGATCAGCCCGACTTCACCACCCTGCTCCGCCACCAGCGAGCGCAAGCGCGCGTGCATGGCTTCCAGCGTGGCGAGGTCGTAATAGCCGCGAGCGATGCCCGACTGGTTGGTAGCAACCGCTACCGTCCAGCCGGCTTTGCTCAACTGCGCGATGGCTTCGATCGAACCGGGAAGTGGAATCCACTCCTCTACCGACTTGATGTACGCGTCGGAGTCGTAATTGATCACTCCGTCCCGATCGAGAATCAGCAGTTTCAAACAGATTTACCCCAGCAACGAAATATCGGCGACGCCGAGGAACAAGCCACGCAGACGCGCCAGCAGTGCATAACGGTTGGCGCGGACCTTGGCGTCTTCAGCGTTGACCATCACTGCTTCGAAGAACGCATCCACCGGCTCGCGCAGTGCAGCCAAGCGTGCCAAGGATTCGCTGTACTGGCGTGCCGCAGCCATCGGTTGAACAGCCTGGTCTGCCTGCTGGATCGCCGAGTACAGGGAGAACTCGTTGGCGTTGTCGAAGTATTTGGCTTCCACGACGGTCGGCACGGAGCCTTCGATCTTGCTCAGCAGGTTCGATACACGTTTGTTCACTGCCGCCAGAGCAGCGGCTTCCGGCAACTTGCGGAACGCTTGCACCGCTTGCACGCGCTGGTCGAAGTCCAGTGCAGAACCCGGCTTCAGGGCGCGTACCGACAGGTAAGTCGCGACGTCGACGCCTTCGTCTTCATAACGCGCACGCAGACGATCGAAGATGAACTCCAGCACCGCGTCGTTCAGACCGGCCGCCTTGACCTTGGCGCCGAATGCATTGACGGCGAAAGCCACGGCGTCGTTCAGGTCCAGATCCAGTTGTTTCTCGATCAGGATGCGCAGTACGCCCAGTGCAGCGCGGCGCAGGGCATACGGGTCTTTGCTGCCGGTAGGCAACATGCCGATGCCGAAAATGCCGACCAGGGTGTCGAGCTTGTCGGCGATGGCCACGGCCGCACCGGTCAAGGTGGATGGCAGTTCAGCGCCAGCACCGCGCGGCATGTACTGCTCGTTCAGGGCCAGTGCGACATCTTCCGGCTCGCCATCATTGAGGGCGTAGTAGTAGCCAGCGACACCTTGCATTTCCGGGAACTCGCCGACCATTTCGGTCGCCAGGTCGCATTTGGACAGCAAGCCTGCACGCGCAGCCCAGGAAGCGTTGCCGCCAATGCGCGCAGCGATGTAAGCGGCGAGTTTGGAGACGCGCTCGGCCTTGTCATAGACGCTGCCAAGTTTTTCCTGGAACACCACGTTTTGCAGACGCTGGTTGAAGTCTTCGAGTTTCTGCTTCTTGTCTTGCTTGAAGAAGAACTCGGCGTCGGTCAGGCGTGGGCGAACCACTTTCTCGTTACCGGCGATGATCTGCTGTGGGTCTTTGCTTTCGATGTTGGCTACGGTAATGAAGCGTGGCAGCAACTTGCCGTCGGCATCCAGCAGGCAGAAGTACTTCTGGTTGTCCTGCATGGTGGTGATCAGGGCTTCTTGCGGCACATCAAGGAAGCGCTCTTCGAACGAGCACACCAGCGGTACCGGCCACTCGACCAGTGCGGTCACTTCGTCGAGCAGGTCCGGCGGCACGATGGCGGTGCCTTCCTGACGGGTGGCGAGCTCTTCGGTGCGCTTGCTGATGATTTCGCGACGCTCGTTGGCATCGGCCAGCACGTAAGCGGCACGCAGGTCGGCCAGGTAGCTGGATGGCGAACCGATTCGCACGCTTTCCGGGTGGTGGAAGCGGTGGCCTCGGGAATCGCGGCCAGCCTTCTGGGCGAGGATGGTGCAATCGATGACCTGGTCACCGAGCAGCATGACCAGCCATTGGGTTGGGCGAACGAATTCTTCCTTGCGCGCGCCCCAGCGCATGCGCTTGGGAATCGGCAGGTCGTTCAACGAATCTTCGACGATGGTCGGCAGCAGGCTCGCGGTCGGCTTGCCGGCGATGCTTTGGCTGTAGCGCAGTTTCGGGCCGCTCTGATCGATCTCGCTCAGCTCGACGCCGCACTTCTTGGCAAAGCCCAGTGCCGCCTGAGTCGGATTGCCTTCGGCATCGAACGCGGCCTGACGTGGCGGGCCGTCGAGGTTGATGCTGCGATCCGGCTGCTGGGTGGCCAGCGAGGTGATCAGCACGGCCAGGCGACGTGGCGCCGCGTAAACGGTTTTGGTCTCGTAGTTCAGGCCGGCAGCTTGCAGGCCCTTGTCGATACCGGCGAGGAACGCCTCGGCCAGGGTGTTCAGGGCTTTGGGTGGCAGTTCTTCAGTGCCCAGTTCAACCAGAAAATCCAGAGCACTCATTGTGCAGCCTCCAGCTTGGCCAGTACTTCGTCACGCAGGTCCGGGGTCGCCATCGGGAAGCCCAGCTTGGCGCGAGCCAGCAGGTAGGCTTGCGCAACGGAACGCGCCAGGGTGCGAACACGCAGGATGTATTGCTGACGCGCAGTCACGGAGATCGCCCGGCGCGCATCCAGCAGGTTGAAGGTATGGGAGGCCTTCAACACCATTTCGTAGCTTGGCAACGGCAGCGGCTCATCGAGTTCGATCAGGCGCTTGGCTTCGCTTTCATAGAAATCGAACAGTTCGAACAGCTTCTCGACGTTGGCGTGCTCGAAGTTGTAGGTCGATTGCTCCACTTCGTTCTGGTGGAACACATCGCCGTACGTCACCTTGCCGAATGGACCGTCAGCCCAGACCAGGTCATAGACCGAATCCACGCCTTGCAGGTACATGGCCAGGCGTTCCAAGCCGTAAGTGATCTCGCCGGTCACCGGGTAGCATTCGATGCCGCCCGCTTGCTGGAAGTAAGTGAACTGCGTCACTTCCATGCCATTGAGCCAGACTTCCCAGCCCAGACCCCAGGCGCCGAGGGTCGGCGATTCCCAGTTGTCTTCGACGAAGCGGATGTCATGCACCAGAGGGTCCAGGCCCACGTGCTTGAGTGAGCCCAGGTACAGTTCCTGGAAGTTGTCCGGGTTTGGCTTCAGGACAACCTGGAATTGATAGTAGTGCTGCAGACGGTTCGGGTTTTCACCGTAACGGCCGTCAGTCGGACGGCGGCTTGGCTGCACGTAGGCGGCGTTCCAGGTTTCCGGGCCGATGGCGCGCAGGAATGTAGCGGTGTGGAAAGTGCCGGCGCCTACTTCCATATCGTAGGGCTGAAGTACCACACAACCTTGCTCGGCCCAGTATTGCTGGAGCGCGAGGATCAAGTCTTGGAAGGTACGCACGGCTGGCGTAGGCTGGCTCACGAAATTCACCTGTTTCTTGGGCTGCGATTTAAAGAGCGGGAGTATACCCGATTCAATGCTGCGCACGCCCCCTGGAGCCTTATGCCACGCTGCTTTTGGTGTTCCGAAGATCCGCTGTACATGGCTTATCACGATCAGGAGTGGGGCACGCCGCTACGCGATGCGCAGGGATTGTTCGAGTTGCTTTTGCTCGAAGGGTTCCAGGCCGGGCTTTCCTGGATCACCGTGTTGCGCAAGCGCGAGCATTATCGCCAGGTGATGTATGGCTTCGACGTCCAGCGTGTGGCGCAGATGAGCGATGCGGAAATCGATGATCTGATGCTCGACCCGGGCATCATCCGCAATCGCCTCAAGCTCAATGCCGCCCGGCGTAACGCCCAGGCCTGGCTGGCGCTGGAGGATCCGGTGGCATTTCTCTGGTCCTTTGTCGGGGATGTGCCGAAAATCAATCATTTCAAGGATCGCAGCGAAGTACCGGCCATCACGCCGGAGGCGGTAGAGATGAGCAAAGGCTTGAAAAAAGCGGGTTTCACCTTCGTTGGCCCGACCA
Source organism: Pseudomonas baetica (assembly GCF_051216495.1). Classification (GTDB taxonomy): domain Bacteria; phylum Pseudomonadota; class Gammaproteobacteria; order Pseudomonadales; family Pseudomonadaceae; genus Aquipseudomonas; species Aquipseudomonas baetica_B. The sequence goes on from NZ_JBPKAM010000003.1 coordinate 94,091, forward strand.
TCTGCTATGCGCTGATGCAGGCTTCGGGCATGGTCATGGATCACACGCAGGATTGCGATCGCTACGCGATGCTGGCGAACGGCGGTTAGAATACCCGCCTCGCGCACAGCACAAGATCAGGAGTGACCTGTGGATAAGTTTAAAGGCGCCTTGCTGGTAGGCGCTCTGCGGCTGTTTGCCCTGCTCCCGTGGTGGGCCGTGCAAGCCGTGGGCTCGGCGATTGGCTGGGTGATGTGGAAAACCCCGAATCGCTCCCGCGACGTGGTAAGGATCAATCTGTCCAAATGTTTTCCGGAGATGGACCCCGCCGAGCGCGAGCGCCTGGTGGGCCAAAGCCTGAAAGACATCGGCAAGTCCCTGACCGAAAGTGCCTGCGCCTGGATCTGGCCTGCCCAGCGTTCCATCGACCTGGTGCGGGAAGTCGAAGGCCTCGACGTGTTGAAAGATGCACTCGCCTCCGGCAAAGGCGTAGTGGGTATCACCAGTCACTTGGGCAACTGGGAAGTGCTCAATCACTTCTATTGCAGCCAGTGCAAACCGATCATTTTCTACCGCCCGCCAAAATTGAAGGCGGTGGATGAACTATTGCAAAAACAGCGGGTGCAACTGGGCAACAAGGTGGCCGCATCCACCAAGGAAGGCATCCTCAGCGTCATCAAGGAAGTGCGCAAAGGTGGTGCGGTGGGTATTCCTGCCGACCCGGAACCGGCCGAATCCGCCGGGATCTTCGTGCCGTTCTTCGCCACTCAGGCGCTGACCAGCAAATTCGTGCCGAACATGCTCGCCGGTGGCAAAGCGGTCGGCGTGTTCCTGCATGCGCTGCGGCTGCCGGACGGTTCGGGCTACAAGGTCATCCTGGAAGCTGCGCCCGAGGCCATGTACAGCACCGATACCGAGACCTCCTGCGCCGCCATGAGCCAGGTCGTCGAGCGCTATGTGCGTGCGTATCCGAGCCAATACATGTGGAGCATGAAGCGCTTCAAGAAGCGTCCTCCGGGTGAGGAGCGCTGGTACTGAGGCAATTGGCATGGTCTGTGGATAACCTGGGTCTCCGGGTTATCCACAACCGTTCATTCAAGGGCGCTGCAGATGTCCGAACACCGCAAATCATTTCGCATCAAGATCAGTCACGAAAGCTTCGGCGAATGCCTGGGCCAGACGCGCAACCTGTCGACCACAGGCGTTTACGTCAAGCATCCAGCATTATCGTCGTTGCCTAGAGGTGCAGTGGTTTACGGGCAGGTTCAGGACTTACCCACAGGCGCGCCGCGGGTGAGCATGGAAGTGGTGCAAGTGGACGCCGAAGGCATCGGCCTGCGTTACCTCTGATCAGAGTGCCTGACGGTCGAGTTTCTTCAGGAACACCGTCATTTCCTTTTCGGCCTGCTTGTCGCCATGGTTTCGGGCGGCTTCCAATCCCCTCTCCCACGCCTGACGCGCGGCGGCATAGTCCGCCAGCGCCAGATGCGCCTTGCCCAATAGCTTCCAGGCAGCCGAATACTTCGGATCGATCACGACGCAGCGCTGAAAATGCTCCACAGCCTTGGCGTTCTCACCCAGATCCAGATAACCCTTGCCCAGGCCGAAGCGCAGCAATGAGTTATCCACACCCTTGGCGAGCATTTTTTCCAGGGATTCGATCATGGTGGATTCCTTCTTTTTGTAGGAGCGAGCCCTGCTCGCGATGAACCGGAGAGCGACACGGGGTGTCAGGCATCCAACGTTATCGTTAACGACCATTGCGAGCAGGGCTGGCTCCTACAGAAGCAGGTCAGTTAGAAGAAGCTCAACCCCACATGGAACAGTTTTTCCACATCGCGAATATGCTTTTTATCCACAAGGAACAGAATCACATGGTCCCCCGCTTCGATCACCGTGTCATCGTGGGCGATGATCACTTCTTCGTCGCGGATGATCGCGCCAATGGTGGTGCCCGGCGGCAGGCCGATGTTTTCGATGGCCTTGCCGATGACCTTGCTCGATTTCGCATCGCCGTGGGCAATCGCCTCGATGGCTTCCGCCGCGCCTCGGCGCAGTGAGTGCACGCTGACGATGTCGCCGCGTCGCACGTGGGCCAGCAAGGTGCCGATGGTGGCCAGTTGCGGGCTGATGGCGATGTCGATATCGCCGCCCTGGATCAGATCCACGTAGGCCGGGTTGTTGATGATGGTCATCACCTTCTTCGCTCCCAGGCGCTTGGCCAGCAGCGACGACATGATGTTGGCCTCGTCGTCGTTGGTCAGGGCCAGGAAGATATCCGCGTCGGCGATGTTTTCTTCCAGCAGCAGATCGCGGTCCGAGGCGCTGCCTTGCAACACCACGGTGCTGTCGAGGGTGTCCGAGAGGTGGCGGCAACGCGCCGGACTCATCTCGATGATCTTCACCTGGTAACGGCTTTCGATGGCTTCGGCCAGGCGTTCACCAATCTGCCCGCCGCCAGCGATGACGATGCGCTTGTAGGTCTCGTCGAGGCGGCGCATTTCACTCATGACCGCGCGAATGTTGGCCTTCGCCGCGATGAAAAACACTTCATCGTCTGCTTCGATCACCGTATCGCCCTGGGGCAGGATTGGCCGGTCCCGGCGGAAGATCGCCGCGACGCGGGTTTCGACGTTCGGCATGTGCTCACGCAATTGCCGCAGCTGTTGACCCACCAGTGGCCCACCGTAATAGGCCCGTACCGCGACGAGCTGCGCCTTGCCTTCGGCGAAGTCGATCACCTGCAACGCGCCGGGATGCTGGATCAGGCGCTTGATGTAGTTGGTGACCACCTGCTCCGGACTGATCAGCACGTCTACCGGAATCGCTTCGTTGTCGAACAGTTCGGCACGGGTAAGGTACGCGGCTTCGCGGACCCGGGCGATTTTTGTCGGCGTATGGAACAGCGTGTGGGCGACCTGGCAGGCCACCATGTTGGTTTCGTCACTGTTGGTCACGGCAACCAACATGTCGGCATCGTCTGCGCCAGCCTGGCGCAGGATGGTCGGCAGCGAGCCGCGTCCTGCCACCGTGCGGATATCCAGGCGATCGCCAAGATCGCGCAGGCGTTCGCCATCGGTGTCGACCACCGTGATGTCATTGGCCTCGCTGGCCAGATGTTCCGCCAGCGATCCACCTACCTGCCCCGCACCAAGGATGATGATTTTCATCCAGTCACTCCATTGAATCCGTTTAACCGCGCGCGGCGGCGATCTTGATCAGCTTGGCGTAATAGAAACCGTCATGGCCGCCTTCTTGTGCTAGCAACTGGCGACCATGGGGCTGCTTGATGCCGGCCGCGGTGGCCAGGTCCAGTTCTCGGGCTCCCGGCGTGCGAGCGAGGAACGCCTCGATGACTTCGGTGTTCTCGGTCGGCAATGTGGAGCAGGTGGCATACAGCAGGATGCCGCCGACCTCCAGGGTTTTCCACATGGCGTCGAGCAGCTCGCCTTGCAGTATTGCCAGTGCGGTAATGTCGTCCGCCTGGCGGGTGAGCTTGATGTCCGGATGACGACGAATCACGCCGGTGGCCGAGCACGGTGCGTCCAGCAGGATGCGCTGGAATGGCTTGCCGTCCCACCAAACTTGGGTATCGCGGCCGTCGGCGGCGATCAGTTCGGCGCTCAGGCCCAGGCGTTCGAGGTTTTCCCGCACCCGCACCAGACGCTTGGCTTCCAGGTCCACCGCCACCACGCCGGCCAATGCAGGCTCGGCTTCGAGGATGTGACAGGTTTTGCCACCCGGTGCGCAGCAGGCATCCAGTACGCGCTGGCCCGGCGCAAGGTCGAGCAGATCCGCGGCCAATTGCGCCGCTTCGTCCTGCACGCTGATCCAGCCTTCGGCAAAACCCGGCAGGCTGCGGACGTCGGTGGCTGAGTCGAGGATGATGCCATCGCGGCTATAAACGCATGGGTTGGCGGCGATACCGGCTTCACTCAGCAGCTGCAGGTAAGCATCACGTGTTTGATGGCGACGGTTGACCCGCAGAATCATCGGCGGATGTGCGTTGTTCGCCGTGCAAATGGCTTCCCATTGTTCGGGCCAGAAGGCTTTCAGGGATTTTTGCAGCCAGCGCGGGTGGGCAGTGCGCACCACGGGGTCGTGTTCCAGCTCGGCCAGCAACGCCTCGCTTTCCCGTTGGGCGCGACGCAGCACGGCATTGAGCAGTGCTTTGGCCCAAGGCTTCTTCAATTTGTCGGCGCAACCGACGGTTTCACCGATGGCGGCATGGGCTGGAACGCGGGTGTAGAGCAATTGGTAGAGACCAACCAGCAGCAGCGCTTCGACATCGGCATCGGCGGCCTTGAAGGGCTTTTGCAGCAGCTTGGCCGCCAGCGCCGACAACCGTGGTTGCCAACGGGCGGTGCCGAACGCCAGGTCTTGGGTGAAGCCGCGGTCACGGTCCTCCACTTTGTCCAGTTGCGTCGGCAGTGAGCTGTTGAGCGAGGCTTTTCCGTTAAGAACAGCAGCCAGAGCCTTGGCGGCAGCCAGACGAGGATTCATTGAGCGTCCGCCGCTTGGCCCAGTACGGTACCGATGGTGAATTTCTCACGGCGGCTGTTGAACAAGTCGCTGAAGTTCAGCGCCTTGCCACCGGGCAATTGCAGGCGGGTCAGGCACAGGGCCTGTTGACCGCACGCGACCATCAGGCCGTCCTTGCTGGCGCCGAGGATTTCGCCCGGGGCACCCTTGCCTTCAGCCAGATTCGCGGCCAGGACCTTCAGGGCCTCGCCGTTGAGCGTGCTGTGGGTAATTGGCCACGGGTTGAAGGCGCGCACCAAGCGTTCGAGCTCAATCGCTGGACGGGACCAGTCAATGCGGGCTTCGTCCTTGTTCAGTTTGTGGGCGTAGGTGGCGAGGCTGTCGTCCTGCACTTCACCCCCCAGCGTTCCGGCAGCGAGGCCGGCGATCGCTTGCACCACGGCCGGCGGACCCATTTCGGCCAGTCGGTCGTGGAGACTGCCGCCGGTGTCTTCGGCGCTGATCGGTGTGGTGACTTTCAGCAGCATGGGCCCGGTGTCCAGGCCTGCTTCCATGCGCATGACGGTCACGCCACTTTCGCGATCACCCGCTTCGACGGCGCGCTGGATCGGTGCCGCACCGCGCCAGCGTGGCAGCAGGGAGGCATGGCTGTTGATGCAGCCCAGACGCGGAATATCCAGCACCACCTGCGGCAGGATCAGGCCGTAAGCGACTACCACCATCAAGTCCGGTTTCAGCGCGGCCAGCTCGGCCTGAGCATCTTCGTTACGCAGTGTCGGCGGTTGCAGCACCGGGATGTTGTGCTCCAGCGCAAGCTGCTTGACCGGGCTCGGCATCAGTTTTTGCCCACGACCTGCCGGTCGGTCCGGTTGGGTGTAGACCGCGACGATCTCATAAGGGCTGTCGAGCAGGGCCTTGAGGTGTTCGGCGGCGAATTCCGGGGTGCCGGCAAAGACAATGCGCAATGGCTCAGTCATGGGTGGCTCTCTATTGCAAAGCTTCTTGAAAAGAAAAAGGCTTGCCGCGGCAAGCCTTTGAAGAGGGGCATCAGGCGTTCTGGCGATGAAGCTTTTCCAGTTTCTTCTTGATGCGGTCGCGTTTGAGCGTGGACAGGTAATCGACGAACAATTTGCCGTTGAGGTGGTCGCATTCGTGCTGGATGCACACGGCGAGCAAATCTTCGGCGATCAGTTCGTAAGGCTGGCCGTCGCGATCCAGGGCCTTGACCTTGACCCGTTGCGGGCGATCGACGTTTTCGTAGAAGCCCGGTACCGAAAGGCAACCTTCCTGATACTGGCCCATTTCGTCGGTCAGGGGTTCGAGCTCGGGGTTGATGAACACACGCGGCTCGGTGCGGTCTTCGGAAAGGTCCATCACGACGATACGTTTGTGCACGTTTACCTGAGTCGCGGCGAGGCCGATGCCCGGTGCCTCATACATTGTTTCAAACATGTCGTCGACCAACTGACGTACTTCGTCGTCCACTACGGCCACCGGTTTGGCGATGGTACGCAGGCGCGAGTCAGGGAATTCGAGGATGTTCAAAATGGCCATAAGCTTGATGACTGCACGTGTGAAGTAAGGTCGGATCGGCGCCTGGCGAGTCCGAAGAGGCAGGCTACCGTTGTAAAACGTAGCTCCCTTCTACTCATAAGCAAGCCGGGAGCGAGCCACTGATGGCTCTGGCGTTTCACGCGAACGTACATAATAAAGGGATTCACCGCATGAGGAAATCACTACTCGCCCTGCTCCTTCTGGCCTCTGCCGGATTGGCGCACGGGCAAGTGCAACTCAAGGAAGGTTTTCCACAGCAATACAACGTCGTATCGGGAGATACGCTCTGGGACATTTCAGGCAGGTTCCTGCGTGAGCCCTGGCAGTGGCCGCAACTGTGGCAAGCCAATCCGCAGATCGAAAACCCTAGCCTCATCTATCCCGGCGATACGCTTTCACTGGTCTACATCAACGGTCAGCCACGCCTGACCCTCAATCGCGGTGCTTCACGAGGTACCATCAAGCTTTCGCCGCGGGTACGCAGCAGTCCGGTGGCGGATGCGATTCCGAGCATTCCGCTGAAATCGATCAACAGTTTTCTGTTGAGCAACCGCATCGTCGACAAGGCCGAAGATTTCGACAAGGCCCCCTACATCGTGGCCGGTGATGCCGAACGCGTGCTCAGCGGCATGGGGGACCGTATCTTCGCCCGCGGCCACTTCGACCCGGCGCAACCGGTCTACGGTATCTTCCGCCAGGGCAAGGTCTACACCGATCCGCAGACTCAGGAGTTTCTGGGGATCAACGCCGATGACATCGGCGGTGGCGAAATCGTTGCCACCGAAGGTGACGTCGCCACGCTGGCGCTGCAACGCACAACCCAGGAAGTGCGCCTCGGCGACCGCTTGTTCAGCGGCGAGGAACGCTCGATCAACTCGACGTTCATGCCCAGCGCTCCCGGTACCGATATCAACGGCCTGATCATCGATGTGCCGCGTGGGGTCACGCAGATCGGTGCATTGGACGTGGTGACGCTGAACAAGGGCCAGCGCGATGGCCTGGTCGAAGGCAACGTGTTGGTAGTGATGAAGACCGGTGAAACCGTGCGCGACCGGATCACCGGTCAGCCGCTGAAAATTCCCGATGAGCGCGCCGGTCTGCTGATGGTTTTCCGCACCTACGACAAGCTCAGCTACGGACTGGTGCTCAGCGCTTCGCGCTCGCTGGCGGTGATGGACAAAGTGCGAAATCCGTAAGCGTGCTTCACAAGTTACCAACAGAGTTATCCACAGGTTATTCCCGCTTGGACGGGTGCTTATAACGATCAAGGATGATCCATGTCTCAATCTACCGTTGCACCGGTTTCTCCTGCGGAACTGGAAGCCCGTTTACGCCTGCACCGTTTGCCGGAACTCGGTCCGGCACGATTCAAGAAGCTGCTGGAGGCCTTCGGTTCGGCGTCCAAAGCCATCAGTGCCCCGGCCAGTGCCTGGCGTGCGCTGGGCTTGCCGCTGGCCTGCGCGGAGGCTCGGCGTTGTGCGGAAATTCGCGATGGTGCCAGCCATGCACTGGCCTGGTTGGAGCGTCCGGCCCAGCATTTACTGATGTGGGACCAACCTGACTACCCTGCGCTGCTGGCGGAAATCAGCGATGCCCCGCCTTTGTTATTCGTGGCTGGCAACCCCGGCATTCTGGAAAAACCGCAACTGGCGATGGTTGGCAGCCGTCGTGCTTCCAGGCCGGGCATGGACACCGCTGCCGCCTTTTCCCGCAGCCTGGCGAGCGCCGGTTTTGTCATCACCAGTGGTCTGGCCCTGGGCATCGACGCCGCCGCGCACCAGGCAGCATTGGACGTTGGCGGGCAAACGGTCGGCGTGCTTGGCACAGGACTTGAAAAGTTTTATCCACAGCGCAATCGACGGCTGGCCGACGCGATGATTGCCTCGGGCAGCGCGGTGCTTTCCGAGTTTCCGCTGGACGCCGGCCCGACGGCCAGCAATTTTCCACGGCGCAACCGGATCATCAGCGGGCTGTCCCTCGGCGTGCTGGTGGTCGAGGCCAGTGTCGCCAGCGGGTCGTTGATCACCGCCAGGCTGGCGGCGGAGCAAGGGCGCGAGGTGTATGCCATTCCGGGATCTATCCACCACCCCGGCGCCAAGGGGTGCCACCAGTTGATCCGCGACGGCGCGGTGCTGGTCGAAACCGTCGAGCACATCCTCGAGGCCTTGCGGGGCTGGCAACAGCTGCCTTTATCCACAGGGTCGCTGGCAATTGATGGGCCTCACCCTTTGCTGGCGTTGTTGCGCGCCGCCCCCCACTCCAGTGAAGCGTTGGCCGATGCTAGCGGCTGGGCCTTGCCCAAGGTGCTGGTGGCGCTGACCGAACTGGAAATGGAGGGCCGTGCGGTCTGCGAAAACGGGCGCTGGTTTGCGCGGGTGAGCTAGGTTTTATAAGGAAGATCGGTAAACTGCACAGAGCCTTATTCTGGAGCGTTTTTCATGGTCAACAGTTGGCGTGTGCAACAAGCCGCACGAGCCGTTCGCGCAGGGGCGGTGATTGCCTACCCAACCGAAGCCGTCTGGGGTCTGGGTTGCGACCCGTGGGACGAAGAAGCAGTGGATCGTTTGCTGCTGATCAAGGGCCGGTCGGTGGATAAGGGCCTGATTCTGGTTGCCGATAACATTCGCCAGTTCGACTTCCTGTTCGAAGACTTTCCCGAGCTGTGGATGGATCGTATGTCCAGCACCTGGCCGGGGCCGAACACCTGGCTGGTGCCGCATCAGAACCTGTTGCCGCAGTGGATTACCGGTGTGCATGACACGGTGGCTTTGCGGGTCAGCGACCACCCGCAGGTGCGGGATTTGTGCGCGTTGACCGGGCCTCTGGTGTCGACGTCCGCCAACCCGCAGGGCCGGCCGGCGGCGCGCACGCGGATTCGCGTCGAGCAGTATTTCCGCGGGCAGGTGGATATGGTGCTGGGTGGGATGCTGGGTGGGCGCAAGAACCCAAGCGTGATTCGTGATCTGGCGACGGGTCACGTTGTGCGCCCGGATTGAGACCGTGTCGCTGCCATTCGCGAGCAGGCTCGCTCCCACAGGGTACTTGTGATCGACACATAACCCATGTGGGAGCGAGCCTGCTTGCGAAAGCGTCCTTAAGGCAATAACACAACCGAGCCCGTCGTGCGCCGTGCCGACAACTCGGTCTGTGCCTTCGCCGCTTCAGCCAGTGGATAACGCTGGCTGATGTCCACCTTCAACTTGCCGCTGATGATCATCTCGAACAGCTCATCGGCCATGCGCTGCAGGTTTTCAGCATTGTTGGCGTAGGTGCCCAACGTTGGCCGGGTCACGTACAGCGAGCCTTTCGCCGCCAAAATCCCCAGGTTTACGCCATCCACTGCGCCAGATGCGTTGCCGAAGCTCACCACCAATCCCCGTGGAGCGACGCTGTCGAGTGAAGTCAGCCAGGTGTCCTTGCCCACGCCGTCGTATACCACCGGGACTTTTTTGCCGTCGGTCAATTCCAATACGCGTTGCGCGACGTTCTCATGGCTGTAGTCGATGGTCGCCCAGGCACCGTTTTCCTTGGCCAGTGCGGCTTTTTCTGGCGAGCTCACGGTGCCGATCAACTTGACGCCCAACGCCTTGGCCCACTGGCAGGCCAAAGAGCCAACGCCACCGGCCGCAGCGTGGAACAGGATGGTTTCGCCACCCTTGAGTTCATAAGTCTGACGCAGCAGGTATTGCACGGTCAGGCCTTTGAGCATGACTCCGGCTGCCTGTTCGAAGCTGATGGCGTCCGGGAGGTGGACCAGATTGGCCTCGGGCAAGACGTGCACATCGCTGTAGGCACCCAAGGGACCGCTGCCATACGCCACGCGATCACCGACCTTGAACCGGGTGACTTCGCTGCCAATCGCTTCCACCACACCTGCGCCTTCCGAGCCCACGCCCGATGGCAGGGACGGTGGCGGATAGAGGCCGCTGCGGTAATAGGTGTCGATGAAGTTCAGGCCGATGGCCTTGTTGCTCACGCGAACCTGCTGCGGACCAGGCTCGGCGGGTTGGTAATCCACATACTCGAGCACTTGGGGGCCGCCATGGGCACGGAACTGGATACGCTTTGCCATCTGCACTCTCCTGAGGTCATTTACCAAGCGCCCTATCGGACTCCTAAGGTTGATCTTCGTCAACTGCGACAGACCAAGGTGCAGTGTTATCCTACGCAGCAATTTGCCACCGGCCTTTTAGAGCGCCGCGTGCCTTTGCCCGATCCAAGGTGATGCCATGACTACCCGCACCGAGGCCGTAAAAGCCTATCTGCTCGACCTGCAAGACCGCATTTGCGCTGCACTGGAAGCCGAAGACGGCGGCACGCGCTTTGTCGAAGATGCCTGGACCCGGCCTGCCGGCGGTGGCGGGCGGACGCGGGTGATCGAAAACGGTGCGGTCATCGAAAAAGGCGGCGTCAACTTTTCCCATGTCTTCGGCAGTGGCCTACCACCGTCCGCCAGTGCTCATCGGCCGGAACTGGCCGGGCGTGGCTTCGAAGCCCTGGGCGTGTCGCTGGTGATCCATCCGCACAACCCGCACGTACCGACGTCCCACGCCAACGTGCGTTTTTTCATCGCTGAAAAAGAAGGCGAAGAGCCGGTCTGGTGGTTCGGCGGTGGTTTCGACCTGACGCCGTACTACGGCAACATCGATGACTGTGTGCACTGGCACCGGATTGCCGAGCAGGCCTGCGCGCCGTTTGGCCCGGACGTCTACCCGCGTTACAAAGCCTGGTGCGACAGCTATTTCCACATCAAGCATCGCCATGAGCCACGAGGCATTGGCGGGCTGTTTTTCGATGATCTGAACGAGTGGGACTTCGACACCAGTTTCGCTTTCATGCGTGCCATTGGTGATGCGTATATCGATGCTTATCTGCCGATCGTGCAGCGTCGCAAGCACGATGCCTTCACAGCCCAACAGCGGGAGTTCCAGGAGTATCGCCGTGGGCGCTACGTCGAGTTCAACCTGGTTTATGACCGTGGCACCCTGTTCGGCCTGCAATCGGGCGGGCGTACCGAGTCGATTCTCATGTCCCTGCCCCCGCAGGTACGCTGGGGTTACGATTGGAAAGTCGAGCCCGGCAGCGAAGAGGCGCGCCTGACTGAGTACTTCCTGCAAGACCGCGACTGGTTGGCCGAGGCCTGAACGAGGATTATTGATGGACCGTTATGTCGTTTTCGGTAACCCGATTGGCCACAGCAAGTCGCCACTGATTCATCGCCTGTTCGCCGAACAGACCGCGCAGAAACTCGACTACAGCACTTTGCTGGCCCCCCTCGACGATTTTTCCGGCTGCGCCCGGGCATTTTTCCTCGAAGGTCGCGGAGCGAATGTAACGGTTCCGTTCAAGGAAGAAGCCTATCGCCTGGCGGACAACCTGACCGCGCGGGCACAGCGGGCGGGTGCGGTAAATACCCTGAGCAAGCAGGACGACGGCAGCCTGCTGGGTGACAATACCGACGGCGCCGGTCTGGTGCGGGACCTGACGGTCAACGCCGGGTTCAGCCTCAAGGGCAAGCGCATCCTGCTGCTCGGTGCCGGCGGCGCGGTGCGCGGCGCGCTGGAACCGTTGCTGGCCGAGCAGCCGGCGTCGGTGATCATTGCCAACCGTACGGTGGACAAGGCCGAGTTGCTGGCGGAGCTGTTCTGCGATCTGGGACCTGTATCGGCCAGCGGTTACGACTGGTTGCAGGAATCGGTGGACCTGATCATCAATGCGACATCCGCGAGTTTGTCCGGCGATGTGCCGCCGATTGCCGCCAGCCTGATCGAACCGGGTAAAACAGTGTGCTACGACATGATGTACGGCAAGGAGCCGACCTCGTTCTGTCGCTGGGCGAGCGAGCATGGCGCAGCGGTATCGATGGACGGTTTGGGGATGCTCGCCGAACAGGCGGCGGAGGCGTTCTTCCTGTGGCGCGGGGTGCGGCCGGATACGGCACCAGTATTGGCCGAGCTTCGCCGGCAGTTGGCCCTGTAATCCCCTGTAGGAGCGAGCTCGCTCGCGATGAACCCACGGGCGCCGCTGGGCATCTGGTTTCACGCGTTATCGTTCGCGACCATCGCGAGCGAGCTCGCTCCTACAGGGATCGGTATTTCAATCCTCAAACCTGATCGGACATTTCTCCGCCCCTTCAAGCTTCCTCAGCTCTTCCACCACCTGCGGACGTGCCCGGCGCAGGGTCAGGCTGCGATCCTGGCGCAATAGCCGTCGCGCCTCCTGATGCAGCATTTCCACCCCTGAATAGTCGATGAAGTTGATCTGCTGCGCCTCGATCACCACGCGAGCACCGTGCATCCGTTGCAGGCGGACCTGCAGATAGTGGCTGGCACCGAAAAAGATCGAACCGCCCACCCGCAAAATATCCTCTTCGCCGTCGCGTACGTGTTGTACCCGTGGTTGCGAGGTGCGCTTGAGGTAAAAGAACAGCGACGCCAGCACCCCGGCATAAATGGCCGTTTGCAGTTCCAGCAGCAACGTGGCGACACAGGTCAGCGCCATGACCACGAATTCGGCGCGGCTGACTCGCAGCAATGCGCGAATGCCGCGGTGGTCCACCAAGCCCCAGGCGATCAATAAAATGCTGCCGGCCATGGCCGGAATCGGAATGTGCGCAATCAACTGCGCCCCGAAGATCGCGAACAGTGCCACCCACAATGCCGAAAAAATCCCCGCCAGCGGCGAGCAAGCCCCTGCTTCATAACTCAGGCCCGAGCGAGTGAAAGAACCGGCCGATAGCGATCCGGAAAAAAACGCACCGACGATATTGGACAAACCCTGGGCGCGGACTTCCTGATTGGCGTCGAGCAACTGCTGCGAGCGTGCGGACAGTGAGCGGGCAATCGACAGGCTGGTGACCAGCCCAAGCATGCCCACCGCCACTGCGCTCGGCAGCAGGCGCAGGATCAAGTCCAGGTCCAGCGGTAAAGGGCTGAAGGGCGGCAACTTGCCGGTGAAGGCACTGACCAACTCGACATGGCCGAACATCGAGGGCCAGAGCCAGACCAGCAGCGCGCCGAGCACCAGGGTTATCAATAGCGTCGGCCAGCGTGGCAACCATAGCTTGAGGATGATTCCCACTATTACAGTCGCCAGCCCCAGTGCCAGCGAGGGTTGATCGACTTCGGCGAGGTGTTTGAACAGGGTGATGAAACTGTCCAGCGCGGTGGCCTGGCTAGGCAAATCCAGTCCCAGCAGGTTGGGCAACTGGCCGATGGCAATGACCACCGCCGCGCCGAGGGTGAATCCGAGCACCACCGAGTGGGAGACGAAATTCACCAGTGCGCCAAATCGCAGCAACCCGAGCAACCACTGGAAGATACCGGCCAAAAGCGTCAGCAGCAGGATCAAGGTCACGTAGTCCTGTGTCGCCGGTACGGCGAGAGGACTGACGCTGGCATACAGGACAATGGAGATCGCGGCTGTAGGACCGCAGATCAAATGCCACGATGAACCCCAGAGACAAGCGATCAGTACCGGGATGATTGCCGCGTATAAACCGTATTCCGGCGGGAGACCGGCGATCAGGGCGTAAGCGATGGATTGCGGCAAGGCGAGAATCGCGCCGCTGAGGCCGACGATCAGGTCACGACCGACGCTGGCGCGGGTTTGCCGGGGCAACCAGCTGAGGAAGGGGAAGAGTGAATGGCGGCTGGGAAGGGCCATGAAGCCTCTCGGTCGGGGTTTTGCACAATAAATATCAGGACGGCGCGGTCATGATGATAAGCGAGCATCCTGTGGCGAGGGGATTTATCCCCGTTGGGTTGCGAAGCGGCCCCAAAAAATGGGACTGCTGCGCAGTCCAACGGGGATAAATCCCCTCGCCACAATGTGTCCTCCCATAAGGAGCAGGTTTACAGCTTGGCTTTTACTACTGGCAACGCATCCTTGCCATCCACGGTTTTCACGCCATCAAGCCATTTATCCAGCACCGCCGGGTTGGCCTTGATCCACGCCTTGGCCGCGTCGGCATTGCTGACTTTCTTGTTGACCACCTCAGCCATGATGCTGTTCTCCATCTCCTGAGTGAAACTCAGGTTGGTCAGCAGCTTGCCGACGTTCGGACAGGCCTGTGCATAGCCTTTGCGGGTCAGGGTATGAACGCTGCCAGTGTCGCCGAAGTACTGCTCGCCGCCTTTGAGGTAGTGCATTTTCAGCTGCACGTTCATCGGGTGCGGGGTCCAGCCGAGGAAGGTGACGAATTTCTGTTTCTTCACCGCGCGAGACACTTCGGCCAGCATCGCCTGTTCACTGGACTCGATCAGCTTCCATTGGCCCATGTCGAAATCGTTTTTCTTGATGATCTCTTGCAGGGAAAGGTTGGCCGGTGCGCCGGAGCCGATGCCGTAGATCTTGTGGTCGAATTTGTCCGCGTACTTGTTCAGGTCGGCAAAGTTATGCACACCCGCGTCCCAGACATAGTCCGGTACCGCGAGGGTGAATTCGGTGCCGTCGAGGTTTTTCGCCAGTTGCGTGACATCGCCGGTGGCCACGAACTTGTCGTAGAAGCCCTGTTGCGCCGGCATCCAGTTGCCCAGGAACACATCGACCTGACCGTCCTTGAGGCCGCCAAAGGTGATCGGCACCGCGAGGGTGTCGACCTTGGCCTTGTAGCCCATGCCATCCAGCAGAAACCCGGTGATGGCGTTGGTGGCGGCGATGTCGCTCCAGCCAGGGTCAGCCATCTTCACTGTCTCGCAGCCTTGATCGGCATACACCGATGCACTGCCCAGCGCCAATAGCCCGACCGTCAGTACTGTGGATAACCTTTGCATGGACTTCCCCTTAACATTATTGGTTTTGGCAGGGTTGTGGATAACGTGCTTTACGCTCCAGATCATCAAGGTCGATGTGGTTGCGCATGTACTGCTGACTGGCGTCCACCAGCGGCTGGTGATCCCAGCTCTTCAGCTTGCCGATGGTCAGGGCTTCGGCGACGAAACGCCGACGCCGCTGGCTCGCGAGCACCTGGTGGTGGATCGCCGGAATGTCCCATTTGGCTCGTGCTTCGGCCAGAAAATCGTCGAAAATATGGCGATGTTGCGACGAGTGGCTGAGTTCTTCCAGTTCGCGCGGATCATTGCGCACATCGAAGAGCAGGCAAGGGTCGCCTTCGCTGTAGATAAATTTGTAGTTGCCACGGCGAATCATCATCAAAGGGCCGATGGTGCCTTCGGCCATGTATTCGCCAAACACTTCGTCATGACCGCCCTGCCCTTGCAGATGCGGGACCAGCGAGCGTCCATCCAGCGGCAGGCCCGGTTCCAGTGAGCCGCCGGCCAGTTCGACAAAGGTCGGCAGCAGGTCGGCTGTGGATACCGAGGCGCTGACCCGACCGGCTCCGAACTGTCCCGGTGCACTTATCAACAGGGGCACCCGCGCGGCCATTTCGTACCAGTGCATTTTGTACCAGAGGCCACGCTCGCCTAGCATATCGCCATGGTCGCCGGAGAATACGATGATGGTGTCATCGATCAGCCCGGTATCTTCGAGCGTTTGCAGGAGTTTGCCGACGTTGCTGTCGATATAGCTGCAGGCTCCGAAATAGGCGTGGCGTGCGTCGCGAATCTTATCCACAGGCAGCGGCTTATCCCACAGGTCATAGACCTTGAGCAGACGTTGGGAATGCGGGTCGAGATCATCCTGATCCGGGGTTGTCGGCAACGGGATGTCGGCATCGTCGTACAGGTCCCAAAAAGCCTTGGGAATGGTGTACGGGTCGTGCGGGTGGGTCATCGAGACCGTCAGGCAAAACGGCTGGTCGCCATCCTCGCGAATGTGATCGAACAGGTATTGCTGCGCCTTGAACACCACTTCTTCATCGAAATCCAGTTGGTTGGTGCGCACGCAAGGCCCCGCTTGCAGCACCGACGACATGTTGTGATACCAGGTTGGGCGCACGTCTGGCTCATCCCAGTTCACCGCCCAGCCGTAGTCGGCGGGATAGATATCGCTGGTCAGGCGTTCTTCGTAGCCGTGCAGCTGGTCCGGGCCGCAGAAATGCATCTTGCCCGAGAGTGCGGTGCGATAACCGAGACGACGCAGGTAGTGGGCATAGGTCGGTACATCGGCAGGGAAATCCGCGGCGTTGTCGTAGGCGCCGATCTTGCTCGGCAACTGGCCGCTGACCAGGGTAAAACGCGACGGCGCGCACAGCGGACTGTTGCAATAGGCAGCGTCGAACACCACGCCTTCGGCGGCGAGGCGGCTCAAATTCGGCAGTTTGATAGGCGAAGGGCCGTAGAACGGCAACATTGGCGCGGCCATTTGATCGGCCATGATGAAAAGAATGTTCTTGCGCTTCATGTGATCGCGGCATTCCATAGTGGATGATTATGCGAGAGTGCTGGGATCGAGGATGAAACCCGTGCACTTTGTGGTAAAGCCCATGCACGGCAATGACTAGGATAAGTACAGCTTATGTATGACGCTCTCGGTGACCTGTCCCTGGATTTGCTGCGCGCCTTCGAATCCGCGGCTCGGCAACGCAGCTTCACTGCAGCAGCGGTTGAGCTGGGTACCACGCAACCGGCCATCAGTCAGCAGATCAAACGGCTGGAGGAGCAGCTCGCGACCCGTTTGTTTGATCGCATCTATCGCGGCATTGAGCTGACCGAGGCCGGAATAATCCTTTTCGAGCAGGTTCAGCTCGGTTTGCAGCAAATCGACGCTGGGTTAAGCGCGATCAGCGCACAGCAACAGCACGAAGTGCTCCAGGTCGCCACCGACTTCGCCTTTGCCGCCTACTGGTTGATGCCGCGCTTGCACCGGTTTCACGCGGCCAATCCACAAGTGGATGTCAGCCTCGTGACCAGCGAGCGTAGCCACAACATGCTGCGCACCGATATCGATGTGGCGGTGTTGTTCGGCGATGGCCGCTTCAAACAGGGTGAAAGTCATTGGTTGTTCAGCGAAGAAGTGTTCCCGGTATGCAGCCCGCAACTACTGAATGAGCGTCCCCTGCCCTTGCCTGCCCAGGCGCTGCTGGAACTTCCACTGCTGCATTTGCGTGGCGAGCACAGCAGCAATTGGTTTGACTGGAGTGGCGTTTTCCGCGAGCTGGGGATTACCTCGCCTCCCGCCCCGGGGCAGCTGCGCTTCGATAATTACACCTTGCTGATTCAGGCCGCGATTGGTGGTCAGGGGGTGGCCATCGGTTGGCGGCACCTTGTGGATAACTTGCTGGCGCAAGGATTGTTGTGCCGCCCGATAGCCGAAACCGTAATGTCCAGGCTCGGGTATTACGTGGTGCTGCCCCAGCGTAAACGGCGCGGTGCGTTGATTCAGCGGTTTGTCGATTGGTTGATGGCCGAGCAGGCCAGCAGTGCACAATCGCTCAATGGCCTGAAATTTCCGTCTATCGCCGTTTAACTATCAGTCGCGACGAAACTGACGTGCTCGCCAATATGCAGGTTCAGATGTAACTCATCGGCGATCCCCACGGCCGTCCGGGCCAGGCGTTCGATCGGTTCGGCCAGGCCTGGCTCTGCATGGCTGCTGGCCCGACTGAAATGCTCGAGGGTCAATCCGGGCACGCCTCGCGGCGCATTCACCAGCGTCCACCGCAGGGAGCTGCTTTGCAGAGCCTCGCGGATTTCCTCGGCGGCGTGACGTTGCAGAGGCTCGAATGTGTCCGGGTCGTCCAGTACCTCGAAATCTCCCACCAGAAACAATCGGGAAATGCCCGCCGCCTGCATGCCATCGATCAACGCGTCCGCCGCCAACACCTGCTCGACCGGCCCGGGCACGATATTTTTTTCAACGTGTTCACTGTTGAACGGCAATCCGGGTGCGTCCAGTAGACAGATGACCGCCGAACTGCCAGCCACGCTTTGCTTGACCCGTTCAGCTTCGAACAGATCGCCGGTTTTGGTGCGCAGACCCGGACGCGGTGCGAGTGCTGTCATTTCATCGAGAATGGCGATCACTTCATGCTGGCGTCGCAGCATCTCGGCCATCAGCGCACTGCCCAGGCTACTCATGGCACCATAGAGCACCACTTTCACTACCGGGGTTTCTGCATTTTTCATGGCCGGTCTCCGATGTCTGCGGGGGTATATGGCGTGTGACCTGCGGGAAACGGTGAGGGTTCGACTCGGCTCTAGAGGAATTCCCATGCAACGGATCAAGGGCTACCACGCCCACGTATATTTCGACGCCAGCACCATCGACCAGGCCCGAGCCTTGTGCGAGCAAGCCGCGCGGTTGTTCCCACTGAAAATGGGTCGCGTGCACGAGCGCCCGGTGGGCCCGCATCCAGACTGGAGTTGCCAACTGGCCTTCGGACCGGAGTTGATCGGCGACGTGCTGCCGTGGCTTGCGCTCAACCGCAAGGGGTTGGTGGTGTTCTTGCACCCGGACACCGGCGACGATCTGCTGGACCACAGCGAGCACGCGATCTGGATGGGGGCGATTCGCCCGCTGGATCTGTCTATTTTTTGATCAGGCTTAATCTAAGTTTATAAGGTTTCTTCCGGCTCGCCGGGCAAATGCTCGTCCAGGTGCAGCCACGGCAAGCGGCTATCAGTCCAGATGTGCCGCTCGGCCGGCGCCAGCTCGGGGTGGTCGAGGGTTGCGATGGTCACGTCGATGCTCTCAGGGCTCAAGTGTGTCACCAATGCCAGTTGCGCCCCGCAGTGGCCGCAGAAGTAACGCGCGCAGGTCGATGAGGAGTTGTAGCGCGTCGGTTTCCCGACCAGCCATTGAAAGGCTGACGCGGACACGGTGATCCAGGTGGTGACAATGCCGCCACTGACCCGTCGGCAAATCGAGCAATGGCAGTGGGCGATGTCGTGCAAGGGCCCGCTGATCTGGTAGCGCAGTTGTCCGCAATGGCAACCGCCGGTGTGGATGTTGGCCATGCCTTTTCCTCCGATGTGTTCTCTCTGACGCCTTCGCGAGCAGGCTCGCTCCCACAGGGGGTATGCATTTCAAGGTGGGAGCGAGCCTGCTCGCGAAGGGCTCGACCCGGTCCACCTCCCTGCCCCTGGTCCGACGACCGGTTGTACTTCCGGTCAACGCTTTCATTGGCGAAAGCTGGCTGAAAGCTTCCCCGATTAGGATCGCCCTCACTGCCGGCAACAGACCGGTTGGCCAATGCGAGTGTTCGATTGCTCGCCAGGTCCATTTAACAACAACAATGGTGATCCTGATGTCCTTTACCCGCCGCTTCGCCACAACTCCACCCGTACGTCTCGTGCTTCCCGTTTTGCGCTGATCCGACCCGGTCCGCCCATTCCCTAGCTGCGCTACGCCTGGAGTATTCCCATGCTGACTTTCCTTGGCTTCGCCATGGTCATCACCTTCATGTTCTTGATCATGACCAAGCGCCTGTCCGCGCTGATCGCCCTGATCATCATCCCGATCGTCTTCGCCCTGTTCGGTGGTTTCGGCCCGAAAATCGGCCCGATGATGCTCGAAGGCATCACCAAGCTCGCGCCGACCGGCGTGATGCTGATGTTCGCCATTCTCTACTTCGCCCTGATGATCGACTCCGGCCTGTTCGACCCGGCCGTGCGCAAGATCCTGAAAATGGTCAAGGGTGACCCGTTGAAAGTGTCGGTCGGCACCGCCGTGCTGGCCCTGGTCGTTTCCCTTGATGGTGACGGCGCGACCACTTACATGATCTGCGTGGCGGCCATGCTGCCGCTCTACAGCCGCATCGGCATGAGCCCGCGGATCATGGCCGGTCTGATCATCCTCGCCGGCGGCGTGATGAACATGACCCCATGGGGTGGCCCGACTGCCCGTGCGGCCAGTGCGCTGCACGTGGATCCGTCGGCCATCTTCGTTCCGATGATCCCGGCAATGGCTGCCGGCGTGGTGGCCATCCTGGCGATCGCTTATTTCTACGGCAAACGTGAACGTGCCCGTCTGGGTGAACTGCACCTGGTCGGCGATGAAATCGATCACAGTGAAATCAGTGTTTCGCAGTTCCCGGATGCCCGCCGCCCGAGCCTGATCTGGTTCAACGGCGCCCTGACCCTGGCGCTGATGTGCACCCTGATCGCCGGCCTGTTGCCGCTGCCGGTGCTGTTCATGGTGGCCTTCAGTATCGCGATGATCGTCAACTATCCTTGCCTGCAACAGCAGAAGGATCGCGTCGCGGCCCACGCCGGTAGTGTGCTGGCAGTGGTCGGGCTGATCTTTGCCGCGGGTATCTTCACCGGTATCCTGTCGGGCACCGGTATGGTCGATGCCATGTCGAAAAGCCTGTTGTCGGTGATCCCGGATTTCCTCGGCCCGTACCTGGCCGTGATCACGGCACTGGTGAGCATGCCGTTCACCTTTTTCATGTCGAACGATGCATTTTATTACGGCGTGTTACCGGTACTTGCCGAAGCCGCCAGCCACTACGGTATAACCGCGGTGGAAATGGCACGTGCCTCGATCGTCGGTCAGCCCGTCCACTTGCTGAGCCCGTTGGTACCATCGACTTACCTGTTGGTGGCCCTGGCCGGGATCGATTTTGGTGATCACCAGCGCTTCACCCTGAAGTGGGCAGTGCTGGTGTGCATGTGCATACTGGTTGCCGCGTTGCTGATGGGGATTTTTCCGCTGTTCAGCACGCTCTAAGCCCAAGACTCACCACACGGGGTCCAGGCTTCGCTGTTCGAAGCCCGGACCCCTTGTGGTTTAACACTCGCTCAAAGGAATACTCATGGAATGGCTGACCAACCCTGAAATCTGGGTTGCCTTCTTCACCCTGACCGCCCTGGAAATCGTTCTGGGCATCGATAACATCATCATGATTTCGATCCTGGTCAGCCGCATGCCCAAGCACATGCAGGCGCGCACCCGGATTTTCGGTCTGGCGCTGGCCATGGTCACACGCATTCTGTTGCTGTTGTCGATCACTTGGGTCATGCGCCTCACTGCCGACCTGTTCGAAGTGTTCGGCCAGGGTATTTCAGGGCGTGACCTGATCCTGTTCTTCGGTGGCCTGTTCCTGCTGTGGAAAAGCTCGCAAGAGATGTACCACGCGCTGGAAGGCGAAGACGAAACCGACGACGAGCCGAGTGTCAAAGGCGGAAACTTCCTTTACACCATCATCCAGATCGCGATCATCGACATCGTGTTCTCCCTGGACTCGGTGATCACCGCGGTCGGCATGGTGTCCCATGTGCCGGTCATGGTTGCGGCCATCGTCGTGGCGGTGCTGGTGATGATGCTGGCCTCGGGCACTATCAGCGAGTTCATCGACAAGCATCCGTCGCTGAAAATGCTGGCGCTGTCGTTCCTGCTGGTGGTTGGTATCGTGCTGATTGCCGAATCCCTGGACCTGCACATTCCGAAAGGCTACGTCTACTTCGCCATGGCGTTCTCGCTGGCTGTGGAAGCGATCAACATCAAGATGCGCACCGCCATCGCGAAGAAACGCAAGCAGCGGGAGCCAGTGAAACTGCGCAAGGATATTCCTGGGCAGTAACGCAAAACCTCTGTAGGAGCGAGCTTGCTCGCGATGGTCGTCAACGATGACGCTGGGCGCCTGACACCCCGCGGCGAGCATTCATCCATCGCGAGCAAGCTCGCTCCTACAGAAAGCGAAATGCGAGGGGCCTTCGGGCCCCTTTTTCATGCCTGCATGAAGCTGTTTTCATGACAGTTTTGTTTCAAACACGTCTTTAGCTATGCGATGCTGGCGCCCAGACCGTTAGCCAACTACAGCTTAAATACAATTCGTAGAACGTCGCGCGGTACCGTCAACTTGCTCCTTTGGGGCGCTACCACCACAGGGGGCCGTCATGCTCACCCTGCTCAATTTGCTCTCAGCCGTGGCCTTGCTGATTTGGGGCACGCATATCGTCCGAACCGGCATTCTGCGGGTCTACGGTTCCAACCTGCGCCACGTCATTGGCCGAAACATGTCCAAGCGCTGGCTGGCCTTCCTTTCGGGGATCGCAGTGACGGCGATGGTCCAGAGCAGCAACGCCACGGCGATGCTCGTGACCTCCTTCGTCGGTCAGGGCTTGATGGCATTGACACCGGCGCTGTCGACCATGCTCGGGGCCGATGTCGGTACGGCGCTGATGGCGCGGGTGCTGACCTTTGACCTGTCCTGGCTGTCGCCGCTGCTGATTTTCATCGGGGTGATTTTCTTCCTGTCGCGCAAGCAGACCCGCCTGGGCCAGATGGGGCGTGTGGCGATCGGCCTGGGGTTGATCATTCTGGCGCTGCAACTGATTGTCGAGGCCGCCGCCCCCATCACCCATGCCAAAGGGGTAAAGGTCATCTTTGCCTCGCTGACCGGCGACATCCTGCTCGATGCCCTGATGGGTGCACTGTTCGCCATGATTTCCTACTCCAGCCTGGCGGCGGTGCTGCTGACCGCGACCCTGGCTGGTGCCAAGGTGATCAGCCTGCCGGTGGCCCTCGGCCTGGTCATCGGCGCCAATATCGGCAGTGGCGTTCTCGCGTTCCTCAGCACCAGCATGCAGAACGCGGCCGGGCGTCAGGTGGCGTTGGGCAGTCTGTTGTACAAGCTGATCGGCCTGCTATTGATCATTCCGGTGCTCGATCCCTTGGTGCATTGGATCGACAGCCTGGACTTCAGCCCCCAGGAAATGGTCATCGGTTTCCACTTGCTCTACAACACGGCGCGCTGTCTGATCCTGTTGCCCAGCGTCGGGCCGATGGCCAGGTTCTGCGCGTGGGTGCTGCCGGAGCGCCCGCAAGCCAATGGCACCGCTAAACCCCGACACCTTGACTTGACTGCGCTGACCACACCCAGCCTCGCGCTGGCCAATGCGGCACGGGAAACCCTGCGCATGGGCGACCTGATCGACAACATGCTCGAAGCCATGCAGGACGTGTTGCACGGCAAACAAACTGCCGTCACTCAGGAAGTGCGCCGCCTGACGGATGATGTGGAATCACTCTATAGCGCCATCAAGCTGTATCTGGCGCAAATGCCCCGTGAAGATCTCAGCGACCAGGACAGCCGACGCTGGGCCGAAATCATTGAGCTGGCGATCAATCTGAAACTCGCCAGTGACCTGATCGAGCGCATGTTGCGCAAGGTTCAGCAGCAGAAAACCTCCCAGCGGCGCTCGTTTTCCGAGGTGGGGCTGGAAGAATTGGCGGGATTGCACAGTCAGTTGATTGCCAATTTGCGGCTGGGCTTGTCGGTGTTTCTCAGCGCCGACAAGGAAAGCGCCCGCCAGTTGCTGCGCGAGAAGCGTCGCTTTCGCGCACAGGAGCGCCGCCTGGCCCATGCGCATGTCAGCCGTTTGCAACGTAAGATCGTGCAGAGTATTGAGACCAGTTCCCTGCATCTGGAGCTGATCGCTGACATGAAACGTTTGAATTCGCTGTTCTGCAGCAGTGCTTATGTGGTGTTGGAAACGTCCGAAACCGGTGCGCTGGCGGTCGATGATTTGGCGGATACCACGCATTCGCCTTGAACGTCTAACGTTGCTATCAGTCAGTAACATTGATTCGGCTTGAAGGTCATTCGCGAGCAGGCTCGCTCCCACATGGATTTTGTGAACCCCGCAAATCCAAGGTGGGAGCGAGCCTGCTCGCGAAGGCGGTCTGAAGGACGACACGGATCTCCGATTGGTTGCCTGGAAGCTCTTTATGCGTTGCCTGTTGTTCGCCTTTTTGCTGCTCGGCTCGCTCCCCTCGCTTGCCCTGGATCGCTTCCAGGTCGAGGGCTACACCCTGCGCAACGGTTTGCAATTGCTGCTCAAACCCGGCGCGGAACGCGGGCACGTGGCGATTCGGCTGGTGATCGGCGTCGGTATCGATGATTTCGGCTGTAGCGAGAAAGAGCTACCCCACTTGCTCGAACACCTGCTGTTCAGTGGCATCGACGCCAGTGGCGAAGGTGGGCTGGAGGAGCGCATGCAAGCGCTGGGTGGCGAATGGAACGCCTTCACCAGTAACGCCGACACCACGTTTGTGATCGAAGCCCCGGCAAGAAACCAGCGCAAGGTCCTCGACCTGTTGCTGGCATTGCTGACCCAGACCCGATTCGATGACAACGCCATCAACGCCGCCAAGCAAGTGGTCGAGCGAGAAGACGGCGGTCATTACTCGCATTTGCAGCGCTGGCTCGATCGCCAGGACCTTGGGCATACCGCCAGCAAGCAACTGGCCGTGGAGCTGGGCCTCAAATGCCCGGAACGCGCCGAGGTCGATCAGTTGACCCGCGAACAACTGGAGAAAGTGCGCAAGGATTGGTACGCGCCCAACAACATGACGCTGATCGTGGTCGGCGATCTTGACCGCTTGTTGCCGGCTTATCTGGATCGCACCTATGGCGGGCTGAAACCGATCGAACCGACCGACCACCCGGCGCTTCCGCAAATTCAGTCCAGCGCCGCCCATGAGCGCAGCCTGACCCGCGGCTTTGTCGGCGGTGGGGCCAAGCTGCACTGGCTGGTACCAGAACCGGTGCTGGACGATCAGCACGACGAAACCTTCGATCTGCTCAAGGACTATCTGGACTGGGCGCTGTATCGCCAGTTACGCCTGGCGCACGGCTTGTCCTACGGGCCGTGGGCCGAGCGGGAAGTGTTCGGTGGTGTCGGCTTCATGAGTCTGAATGCCGATCTGGAGCGCGACGACGTGGCCGAGGCACAAAAGGTGCTGGATGAATTGAAGGCCGACTTGCTCAAGGACGGCCTGAATGCCGAAACCTTCAACCGCCTCAAGCAAGCCGCCATCGCCCGCCAGGCCTGGGCCGTACAAGGTAACAGCGCGCTGGCCGATTATTACTGGAGCGCCCTCGCGGACTACGAGGACGGCCGATTTGCCAACCCGGTCAAGGAACTGCAATCGGTGACCCTGGCGGAAGCGAACAAGGCAATGCGCGAATTGCTTCTGCAACCGGGGTATGTGCGGATCGAGAAGCCGTTGCTCAGTGATGACCAGTTTGTATGGGCGATTGCCGGGGTATTGGGACTGATGGTGCTGGGGCTGGTGGCCTGGCGTTTTCATCGCAGGAAGTAATGCACATACCCTGTGGGAGCGAGCCTGCTCGCGAAGACGATGCGTCACTCAACAATGATGCCGGCAGGCTCGCCGCCTTCGCGAGCAGGCTCGCTCCCACAATTAACAGCGTGCAGATGCTCGCCACACCGCCCCGCCGACGGTAACCTGTCGAGGATTTTTCCTACGACTACTGTGAACCGCCGAATGCCGACCCTGACCCTTCTCGTACAGCGCATCCTCGAACTGATGAAGCGCTACCCCGGGGTCATTGCGCTCGGTGGTTTTATCTCCGGGGTCGGCAGCTTCATGCTGGTGGATCGTCAGCAGGGCCTGGCCAGCTGGATCACCACCATCATGCTGATCAGCTGGGTCTGGCTGATGCTGGAAAACAGCCTGACCAAGCTGTTCACCAAAGTCTTCAAGCGGGAAATTCCCCAGCCCTTGCTGCGTTACGCGACGCAGATGATTCACCAGGAAAGCCTGTTCTTCGTCCTGCCGTTCTTTTTCATCACCACCACCTGGAACAGCGGCCAACTGTTCTTCACCGGGTTGTTGGGCATCGCGGCGTTGATTTCCATCACCGATCCGCTGTACTACAAATGGCTGGCACCCCGGCGCTGGGCGTTCCTGGCGTTGCACACCCTGACCCTGTTCGCCGCCCTGCTCACTGCGTTGCCGGTGATCATGCACCTCACCACTTCGCAAAGTTTCAAATGGGCGCTGGGCATCGCTGTGTTGCTGTCGTTCCCAAGCCTGGCCTCGATCTTCCCGATCCGCACGGTACGCAACGCTCTGGCGATCCTGTGTATTACCGTTGGCATCGGCTGCATGGGCTGGGTGCTGCGTTCGTGGGTGCCGCCAGCGACGCTATGGATGACCGACGTGGCCATCAGCACGCAATTGCAGGACCGCACCCCGGGCAAGAGCCTGGAGGAAGTCAGCGCCGCGCAGATCCGTTCAGACGGGTTGTACGCCTACACCGCCATCAACGCCCCGCGCGGCCTCGACGAGCGGATTTATCACGTCTGGCAGTTCAACGGTAAAGAGGTCGACCGCATTGCCCTGGACATCCACGGCGGACGCAAGGAAGGCTACCGGGCCTGGACCCACAAGCAGAACTTCCCCGGCAACCCCGCCGGCAAATGGCAGGTCCGGGTGTTGACCGAAGACGGCCAGGTCATCGGTGTGCTGCGGTTCAAGATCACTGACAGCACACCGATCAAAGAAAAGTAGTGCGGATCGTGCTATTACGTAGGTCAGCGTAAATAGCCGAAAAAGCACGGAGCTTATGACCAGCGACACAGTGGCCGGCAATGCCCGACTGGACACCTCGCACACCCCGCCTCAGATATGTGTGACGGGGGACTGGACGCTCGCCCATTACGCCGACCTCAAGCGCGTGAGCGAAAAGCTCGAAGGGCAATACGACGACAGCACCCGCATCGACCTCAATGGTCTTGGCGCCCTCGACACGGCGGGAGCCTCGCTATTGGTGGAGCTACTGGGCTCCGAGCGCCTGGGTCGATCCGCCGAGCACCCCGATTGCACGCTCTCGAGCGCCGACCGCGCGTTGCTACAAACGGTCTATTGCTCCTTGACGGACTTCTGCGTGCCGATCAAAGAGCCGGAAATCAGCGTCGGCATTCAATTGCTGACCCGCATCGGTCGCGCGGTGGACACGGTCTGGCAGGACACCCTGCAATTGCTGGGTTTCGTCGGCTTGATTCTGGAAACCATCGTCCGAGGCCTGTTTCACCCTAAACGCTGGCGTGTCACGTCGATGGTCGCGCACGTTGAACAGACCGGCCTCGACGCCGCGCCCATCGTCGCCCTGCTGACCTTTCTGGTGGGCGCCGTGGTGGCCTTTCTTGGGGCGACGGTATTGGCCAACTTCGGTGCCACGGTGTTCACCGTGCATCTGGTGGCCTTCTCTTTCCTGCGTGAGTTCGCGGTGTTGCTGACGGCGATCCTGATGGCCGGGCGAACCGCCAGTGCCTTTACCGCGCAGATCGGTTCGATGAAAGCCAACGAAGAAATCGACGCGATCCGCACCCTGGGCCTCGATCCCATGGAGCTGCTGGTGGTGCCCAGGGTCCTGGCGCTGCTGGTGGCGCTGCCGATGCTGACGTTTCTGGCGATGGTGTCGGGGATTGTCGGGGGGGCTCTGGTGTGTGCGGTGTCGCTGGATATTTCCCCGGCAATGTTCCTGTCGCTGCTGCAATCGAACATCGGTGTTCAGCACTTTCTGGTGGGCATGATCAAGGCGCCGGTGTTTGCTTTCCTGATCGCTGCCATTGGCTGCCTCGAAGGCTTCAAGGTCAGTGGCAGCGCCGAGTCTGTCGGCGCGCACACCACCTCCGCCGTGGTGCAGTCGATTTTCGTGGTGATCGTGCTCGACGCCGTGGCCGCCCTGTTTTTCATGGAGATCAGTTGGTGAGCCGAATTCCCCGAGCGCCCGCCGAGGCAGTGATCGAAGTCCGTGGGCTGTGCAATCGCTTCGGCCGCCAGAGCGTGCATGAAAACCTTGATCTGGATTTGTACAAAGGCGAGATCCTGGCCGTGGTCGGCGGCTCCGGCAGCGGCAAGTCGGTGTTGTTGCGCAGCATCGTCGGTTTGCGCCAGCCCAGCGAGGGCATGGTGAAGGTCTTCGGTAAAAACCTGCCGAGTTTGTCCGAGCACGAGCGCTCGCTGGTGGAGCGGCGTTTCGGCGTGCTGTTCCAGAAAGGCGCCCTGTTCTCTTCGCTGACCGTGACCGAAAACGTCGCCCTGCCCCTGATTGAGCACGCCGGTTTGAGCCGTGACGACGCCGAGCACCTGGCGGCGGTGAAAATGGCCCTCGCCGGGTTGCCGCTGTCGGCGGCGGACAAATACCCCGCGTCCCTGTCCGGCGGCATGATCAAGCGCGCGGCGCTGGCGCGGGCATTGGCATTGGACCCGGACATACTGTTTCTCGACGAACCCACCGCCGGCCTCGATCCGATTGGCGCCGCCGCGTTCGATCAATTGATCCTGACCCTGCGCGACGCCTTGGGCCTCAGCGTTTTTCTGGTGACCCACGACCTCGACACGCTCTACACCATCACCGACCGGGTGGCGGTGCTGGCGCAGAAGAAAGTGCTGGTGGCCGATGCCATCGATGTCGTCTCGGAAACCGACGACGCGTGGATTCACGAATACTTCCATGGCCCTCGCGGCCGCGCGGCGCTGAGTGCCGCTCAACAGCTCAACGAGGTCTGACATGGAAACCCGAGCCCATCATGTATTGATCGGCCTGTTCACTGTGATTGTGGTGGCAGGCGCCCTGCTCTTCGGCCTGTGGCTGGCCAAGTCCAGCGTCGACACCGAGTTCAAGGACTACGAAGTCGTGTTCAATGAGGCGGTCAGCGGTTTGTCCAACGGCAGCTCCGTGCAATACAGCGGGATCAAGGTTGGCGACGTGGTGTCGCTGCGCTTGGACCCGGAAGATCCACGCCGGGTACTGGCGCGGATTCGGTTGGCCGGCGACACACCGGTCAAGGAGGATACCCAGGCCAAGCTGGCACTGACGGGCGTTACCGGGACCTCGATCATCCAGCTCAGTGGCGGTACGCCGCAGAGTCCGACGCTCAAGGGCAAGGGCGGCAAGCTACCGGTGATCATCGCCAAGCCCTCGCCCATCGCTCGTTTGATCAACGACAGCAATGATTTGATGTCTGGGGTCAACACGCTGATGCAGAACGCCAATCAGATGTTTTCCGAGCAGAACATCGAACATATCAGCAAGATCCTCGAACATCTGGACGTCACTACGGGCACCATCGCCGACCAGCGCGAAGATATTCGGCAAGCGATGCAGCAATTGGCTTCGGTCGGCAAGCAGGCCGGCACCATGCTGGAACAGACGTCGGCGCTGATGCGCAATGCCAACGGGCTGCTCAATGAACATGGCAAGCAAATGATCGGCAGTGCCGAGCAGGCCATGAAGTCGCTGGAACAGAGCAGTGCGACAATCAACAAGCTGATCACTGCCAATCAGGACTCGCTCAATAGCGGCATGCAGGGCCTCAATGGTCTGGCCCCTGCGGTGCGTGAGCTTCGCGAAACCCTGATCTCGCTGCGCACCATCTCGCGACGCCTGGAGGCCGACCCCAGCGGTTACCTGCTGGGCAGTGACAAGCACAAGGAATTCACCCCATGAAGCTGAACCGACTCGCCCTCCTCGCCAGCTTCACGCTGATCGGCGCCTGCTCGATCCTGCCCAAGCCCGAGCCGTTCGAAATCTATCGACTACCTTCGGGGCAAGCCAGTGCACCGGCCAGCCAATCCATGCCCCAGCGCTGGTCGTTGCGCCTGAACAAACCCCAGGCCAGCGAGGCCTTGAACAGCCCGAACATTGCCGTCATCCCCCAGGGCGACGTGATCAGCAGCTACAAGGGCTCGCGCTGGAGCGACCCAGCACCGGTGCTGCTGCGCAATCGCCTGCTCGATGGTTTCCAGCGCGACGGTCGGGTGACGTTGCTTAGCACCGACGACAGCAACTTCCTGGCAGACCTGGAGTTAGGCGGCAGCCTGCAAGCGTTTCAGACGGAGTATCAAGGCAGTACCGCCAGTGTCGTCGTGCGGCTGGATGCGCTGCTGGTGCGCGGTTACGACCAGCGCATCCTTGCCAGCAAGCGCTTTGAAGTCCGCCAGCCATTGAGCGATGTGAAGGTGCCTGCGGTGGTGGCCGGGTTTGGCCAGGCCAGTGATCAACTGACGGCGCAGGTGGTGGGCTGGGCAGTTGAGAAAGGGCAGAAAGTGGCGCCGCCACCAAGACCCTGAGCCCTGCGATGGTCCATCTGTGGGAGCGAGCCTGCTCGCGAAGAGGACGGCACATTCAACATTTCTGTTGTTTGACCCACCGCTATCGCGAGCAGGCTCGCTCCCACAGAGG
>NZ_JBPKAM010000040.1:0-54856 GCF_051216495.1 Pseudomonas baetica
GGCTCGCTCCCACATGGATTGCGTTAACCCTGTGGGAGCGAGCCTGCTCGCGAAGGCGGTTCTGAAGATCAGGAGAAAAGCCGGACGACAGAAATGCGCGGGAAGTTTACCGCTCCTTCATTCCCGCGCATCTCGCCTGTTTCATGATGAAGTTGAAGCGCTCTCAGTTTGCCGGGTGAAGCGCGACAGCAGTAGCTTGTCGAGCACCCAGACCGCCACCAGCGAAGCACCCACCAGCGGGAACGCCACCGCCAGGGCGAACATGATCACCATCGCGGTTTTCCATTTCGGCAGGTCATGACGCAGTGGCGGTACGCCGAGCTTGCCTTGCGGGCGACGCTTCCACCAGATCACCACGCCGCTGACGGCGCTGAGCAGGATCATCAGGCAGATCAGCAACACGATGATCTGGTTGACCACGCCAAACATCTTGCCTTCGTGCAACATCACGCCGATTTCCGTGGCGCGGGCGACAGTGCCGTATTGCTCGAAGCGCACATCGGCCAGGACCTTGCCGCTGTACTGATCGACATGCAGGGTGGCGTCGTTGCGCGGGTCATCGGCGAATACCGAGATGGTGAACACGCCGGTCGCGGACTTCGGCAAGGTGATGCTGTAACCCGGTTCGACCTTGCTCTGGGTGGCGATGTTTTGCACATCTTGCAGGCTGATGGTTGGCGCCGCCGGACCCGCATGCGCGCCGTCGTGGGCCATGTGTTCGGCATGATCGCCAGACATCGGCATCGGCGTGTTTTCCATGGCCCATGGCACGGTTTGCCGATGAGCCTCGTTGAGGCTGCGCGCTTCAACATCGGATTTGGGTACGTCATCCCACATCGCGGCCGGGAACACGTTCCACACGGCAGCGTATTGCGAGCCCCAGAATCCGGTCCAGGTCATGCCGCTAAGCAGCATCACCAGCAGCAGCGAGGCGCCCCAGAATCCGGTGACGGCATGCAGGTCGCGCCACAACACCCGACCGCGACTGCTCAGGCGTGGCCATAGAATTCCAGCTGCTTGGCCGCGTGGCCACCACAGGAACACGCCGGACACGACCAATACCACGCCCCAACCGGCAGCCAATTCCACCAGTCGGTCACCAACGGTACCGATCATCAGTTCGCCGTGAATGGCTCGCGCGATGGCTTGCAGGTTTTTCTTGGCGTCTTGCTCGCCGAGGATGTCGCCACGGTACGGGTCGATGAATACGTTCAGCTCTTTGCCAGCGTCGAGCACGACAAATTGGGCGCTGCGTTCGGCGTTCACCGGTGGCAGGTATTGCTTGATGGTGCCCTGTGGATAAGCGTCTTTCACGCGTTTCATCAGGTCATCGGCCGCGACGGTGTGATGTCCGGCCGGCACATTGAGCCAGTGGCTGTACATCAGAGAATCGAGTTGTGGCTTGAACAGATAAATGGTGCCGGTCAGGGCCAGCATCACCATGAATGGCGCCACGAACAGTCCGGCATAGAAATGCCAGCGCCAGGCCAGGTTGTAGAAATTCACTTTTGGCTGCTTCATCACGTGTGCTCCGCGTGCTTCGGATCTTTTAGTTATGGGGTGCGGGATTACACGTGGATGGGCGGGGCACGAGTACGGGCGCCGGGGAAAATGGTTTGCCGGGCATGGCCCAGGCGCGGGGAGGGGGACGTGAAATGACCGGTGGGGGGCGTGTCGAACGCAGCGAATGACGCGCCACCGGTGAGTGCCGGGCAATTGAACAGCAGGCTGCAATAGCCGCATTTTTCCCAGATGGCATGATGCCCGGCCTGCGGCGGGCAGTGTTCAGCGTCGGATTGTGCGCCGTGCCCGGCCTGGTCCAGCGCTGGCGCATCCATGGGCATGTCCATCGACATGTTCATGGTCGCGTGTGAGTCCATCGGCATCGACTGGGAAACCAGTGGGCCGATAAAGATCATCAACATGGCGAACAGGCTGATCCAGCTGCCGCGTGTCAGGCTCGATGTCTGACGACGCAGTTTGGATGACCTGACGCTAGCCGGGCGCATTGGCGTTTTCTGCTCAGCCGGTTACTGGGCGTGCGCGTGCTTTTGCCCGTCTTCAGGCGCCTGCTTCTGTACCGCGACTTCGACCGTCACGTCGCCGGCTTTCTCGAAGTGCAAGGTTATCGGGAAGCGCTTGCCATCGCTCAGCAGGTTGCGGTCGTTCGGGTTCAGCAACATCACGTGATAGGCCATGGGAGCAAAGGTGACTTCGCCGCCGGCAGGGACTTCCACGCTCGGTACATGCTCCATCTTCATCACATCGTTTTGCATCACGTGCTCGTGCAATTGCGCAACGCTTGCAATCGGCGAGTCGACACTGAGCAAGCGATCGGCGGTTTGGCCTTCGTTGTGAATGACAAAATAGGCCGCGACGTTTGGCGCGTTGGGCGGCAACTCCTGCGACCAGGGGTGGTCGATGTGCAGCTCCCCGACCTTGTATTCGTGAGCATTGGCAAAGCAGGCAGGCAGCAGCAACGCGGCCACAACGAAGAGTCGATTCAACATGATGGTTCTCCAGAACGATTCAAAACGCAGGTCAATTGCGAGAAGGAATCACACCAGAGGGGACGCGCGGGGGTTGAGATTCGGCCATTGCTGGCGCGGTGTCGGCGTGTCGAGTGAGGCGGGGGGCAGGCTTCGATTGGATTCGAACTGCGCGAAATACAGCTGTGGTGCGTGTCCGGGCAGGGCCACCAACGGCGCGGAACCTGAACAACACCAGCAATGCTGCATGTTGGAGTGATCGTCGTTTTGAGAGGCTTTTTTCTCGATCCCACCCAGGGATATCGCCACCATTTTGGTGCCGCTGGACGAGCAGAAACTACCCCACAATAACTGTTCGGCAGGCGACTTAGCCGACTGCGCCATCGCTCCGGACATCGGCATGGCGAGCAGGTTGAACAGCACTGCGAAGCAGGCTATCCAGGCAATTGCGAGCCGTTGTCGGGTCATTGGGCAGATCCGGTTGAGTGGGCGATCAGGCGCGGCTATTTAGCCTGATCAATGCCGATAAGTAAAAACGCGGCGTGCGGTGTGGTGTCGCAGTAACACTAGCTGGTTTTTATGCCATTAGTGCGCACGTACCGCATGCACTTGCATATCTACTCCAAGCGTAGCGCGAATTACGGCGAAGATTGCAGCCAGGTTGTCCATGCTCGGGTTACCTTTGGCAGATAACATTCGATGGAGGCTTTTACTGGGCTTTGCCGTTTCCCTTGCCAGCTCCTCGAAGCCGACAGTGGCGTTCACGAGATCACGCAGAATGATCCTGGCCATTTCAGGCTCCCCGTTAAGAAACAGGGTAGCAGCCTCATCCAGCAATGCCTGGGCGAACTCCGGGTCACGCTGGGCACGTTCGGCGATGGTGTCTTTGTAGCTTCGGGTGAGCGCCATAACGTTATCTCCGGGGGCGGTCAGCTTTCTTTCGGGCTCTAAATTCGGCAATTAATATCTTGGCCTGTTTGATGTCGGCTTTTTGAGTGGATTTGTCGCCCCC
Source organism: Pseudomonas baetica (assembly GCF_051216495.1). Lineage (GTDB taxonomy): Bacteria > Pseudomonadota > Gammaproteobacteria > Pseudomonadales > Pseudomonadaceae > Aquipseudomonas > Aquipseudomonas baetica_B. The sequence goes on from NZ_JBPKAM010000040.1 coordinate 3,502, forward strand.
ACCAAAAAGGATGATCAGCCGCTTGCCCTCTTGAACAAGATAGATTCTGTAACCGGGCCCCCAATTTATTCGGTATTCGCCGAGTCCATCGAACCACTTGATGTTTGATGTGTTACCGAGTTCCAGTCGAATCAGCGCATTGGATACCCTGAGCGCGGCTTGCTTATTCAAGGTGGAAAACCAGCGTCCGAAGGGGCTTGTTTCATTGTCCTGCAGGTATTCTTCGAGTGTAATCACAGGCGGCTCTGAAGGTAACAAATAGGTTACTGTTCATGCAAGCCAATGATCCTGCCCTAGCGAGCGAAGTCCGCCAATGCAGCAAGTGTTTCTCCAAGCGTCAGAAACTCCCGCTCAACCCCCGGCAACACCGGCCGCTTCAACACCAGCACCGGCAGCCCACGCTCGCGCGCCACGTCCAGCTTCGGTTCGGTCGCGGCGCTGCCGCTGTTCTTGCTGATCAACACGTCGATCTGCCGACGTTCGAACAACTGCCGTTCATCGTCGATCAGGAACGGCCCCCGTACGCCGATCACTTCGCAGCGTTCGTTGCCCGGATACACGTCCAGTGCGCGCAAGGTCCAGAATTGTTCCGACGGGATTTCGTCCAGGTGCTGCAAAGGTTCGCGGCCCAAGGTGAACAGCGGTCGTCGAAAGGGTTTCAGGGCTTCGATCAGTTCGGCCCAGTCGCTGACTTCGCGCCAGTCGTCTCCGGCCTGGGGCTGCCAAGCCGGACGTCGCAGTGCCCAACAGGGAATACCGCTCAGGCGCGCTGCGCTTGCTGCGTTATGGCTGATTTTGGCCGCGTAGGGGTGGGTGGCGTCCAGCAGCAGGTCAATCCCTTCTTCGCGGATGAATTGCGCCAGGCCTTCGGTACCGCCGTAGCCGCCGACGCGAACCTGGCAGGTCAGGTCCGTCGGCACCCGACCGATACCGGCCAGGCTGTAGATGTGTTCCGGCCCGAGGGTTCGGGCGATGGCCAGGGCTTCGCTCACACCGCCGAGCAACAGCATGCGTTTCATTGGAAAGCTCCGGCATGGCCAACGATCCCGCCCTGGCGGTCGATGGCAAACACTTCGACTTGCACCTGCGCCGGGACCACGCTGCGGGCAAAATCCAGGGCGTGCCGGCATACCTCATCACCGAGGGCAACGCCTGCGGCCTTGGCCATGGCCAGGGCTTGCTGACTGGTATTAGCTTCGCGGATGCCTTGCTGCAATGCCGCATCGGCGCCAATCGCAGCAGCCCATTCGGCCAATTGCGGCAAGTCGATGCTCGAATGCCGACTGTGCAAGTCCATGTGGCCGGCCGCCAGTTTGCTGATCTTGCCGAAGCCGCCACAAATGCTGAGTTTATCCACAGGCACTTTGCGCAGATGCTTGAGCACCGCGCCGACGAAGTCGCCCATCTCGATCAGGGCGATTTCCGGCAGGTTGTAGATCCGGCGCATGGTGTCTTCGCTGGCGTTGCCGGTGCAGGCGGCGATGTGCAGGTAACCGTTGGTTTTCGCCACATCGATGCCTTGGTGAATCGAAGCAATGTACGCCGCACAGGAGAACGGCCGGACAATGCCGCTGGTGCCGAGGATCGACAAACCGCCGAGAATCCCCAAGCGCGGGTTCATGGTTTTCAGCGCCAGGGCTTCGCCGTTTTCGACGTTGATCGTCACCTCGAACCCCCCTTGATAACCCAGTTCGTCGGCGAGTCGGGTCAGATGGTCGGTGATCATTTGGCGTGGCACCGGGTTGATCGCCGGTTCGCCGACGCCCAGCACCAGCCCGGGACGGGTGACCGTGCCGACACCGCGTCCGGCATTGAAGCCGATGCCAGGCTCGGGGCGCAGTCGCACCTGGGAGTAGAGCAAGGCGCCGTGGGTCACGTCGGGGTCGTCGCCAGCATCCTTGATCGTGCCCGCCTCGGCGCCGTCATCTGTCAGCCGGCAGAACTCCAGGCGCATTTGCACCTGTTTGCCCTTGGGCAGGACGATTTGCACCGCGTCCGCCATCGTGCCGGCCAGCAGCAGGCGCGCCGCCGCGAGACTGGTCGCCGTGGCGCAACTGCCCGTGGTCAGGCCACTGCGCAGCGGTGCGGGTTGTTCGCCGGTTTCGTCACGCATCGAGAGGCTTCGTCATATCCAGAATGGTAATCGGCAAGGCCTGGCGCCAGGTGTCGAAGTCGCCCAGCGGTTGCGCCTGGGCGATATGAATGCGCGTCAGCTCGCCACCGTGTTGTTCGCGCCAGCCCATCAGGGTCATTTCACTTTGCAGGGTGACCGCGTTGGCGATCAGTCGGCCGCCCGGTTTGAGGGCGGCCCAGCAGCTATCCAGCACGCCTTCGCGGGTGACACCGCCACCGATGAAAACGGCGTCGGGACGTTCGAGCCCCTCAAGGGCTTGCGGCGCACGGCCGCGAATCAGTTGCAGGCCAGGCACGCCAAGGGCGTCGCGGTTGTATTCGATCAATTGTTGCCGCCCTTCGTCGGCCTCGATGGCCAGCGCCCGGCAACTCGGGTGGGCGCGCATCCATTCGATGCCGATCGAACCGCTGCCGGCGCCGACGTCCCACAACAGTTCACCGGGCGTTGGCGCCAGGCGAGCGAGGGTGATCGCGCGCACGTCACGCTTGGTCAGTTGACCGTCGTGTTTGAACGCCGAGTCCGGCAGCCCGGCAAGGCGCGACAGACGGGGTGTGTTCGGTTCTGCAATGCAGTCGATGGCGATCAGATTCAGATCGGCGATGTCGGGATCGGTCCAGTCGCTGGCGATGCCGTCGATACGCCGCTCGGCTTCACCGCCCAGATGCTCCAGCACGGTGAGGCGGCTCGGGCCATATCCACGATCACGCAACAGCGTAGCGACGGCGGCGGGGCTGCGACCATCGTTGCTCAGCACCAGCAAGCGCTGGCCGCTGGATAACTGAGTGTTGAGCGCGGCGACCGGACGAGCCACCACCGACAGGGTGACCACGTCCTGCAAGGGCCAGCCCATTCTGGCGGCGGCCAGCGAGCAGGAAGAAGGGGCGGGCAGGATCAGCATTTCATCGCTGGCAACTTGCCGGGCGAGGCTGGCGCCCACCCCGAAAAACATCGGATCGCCGCTGGCCAGGACGCAGACGGGTTCGCCACGACGCGCCAGCACCAACTCAAGGGAAAAGGGGCTGGGCCACAGTTGCCGATCACCGCGGATACAGGTCGACAACAAATCCAGTTGCCGTTGCGCGCCAATGATCCGCGACGCGTTCAGCAAAGCATGTCGTGCATTTTTGCCGAGCCCCTTGAAGCCGTCTTCGCCAATGCCTACCACTGTCAGCCAGGGGGTCATGCTGTTCCTCTTTTCTCGATCAAAGCCAAGTCATCGCCGCGCCCGACGTTATCGATCTGGCGGTCGCGCATCATAGCGCGGCGTGGATTGCGTTAGCCGAAATTGTAGTGGACGCCGACTCCAGCGGCCCAAGACTTAACGAGCCGCTTGTTTTCTCAAGTCGAATCGTTTCATCAGGAGTTCACGGCACTTGTCTTCAAGGAGTGCTCTTTTGGTTTCGAGTATGCGTTTGTCCAACTTGAGAAAGGCTCGACTCTGAATGATTTTGGCGGCCTGCCTATCCCAATTCCAGAACAGGAAACCGCTCTTTTTGGTGTGCACCACCAATTCGAGATTGAACACCGCTATTTCCAGAAAGCCCTTCGAGTCGTACCGCGCAGGTAAGACCTGAAAGCGCTCGCCCATCAGACTTTCTTCATCCAGCGAATACAGCGCCGGTTTATCGGGTTTCAATGCGTCGAGGGTGTCGATCATGGCGTTGCCCTGGCGGGTGTCGTGCATGCCGTGGGCGCTTCTGACCAGATAGTCCGCAACGCTTTGCGACACGTCATAACGGGTGCGGGTCTGGATGGCATCCTGAAAGACCGACCAGCCGAAAAAATTCAAGGTCGAAACATATTCGTTCAGCCACGCTGCCGAGTTGGCAAAGCGGCTGGCAATCATGTCTGCGGACCTCGTGGCGATCTGCGTGCAATGAGTGAGGTCGTGGTAATCCTGCGGTGAGAGTTCGTCGATACATGAAATAAGGTTGTGACCGGTCAATAGTCCATTTGAGTGATTACTGTCCATGTGTTGCTCCGAGAAAAATGGGTGAAGTCTTGCCAGTAAAAAAGTACAGGTTGCGCAACAGGCTTTAAACGAGAGTAATTCGGCGAATTGATTCTGGCTGTTAGTGCTTTTTTGCGGCGTAGCTTCGCGCTCTATTCGTCGACAAGTGTCTCGGGCTTTTCATCCCACCGGACAAAGCAGGCATAATGCTGCCCTTCATCTTGTGCCGGTCATCCTGTGAGCTCTCCCAAGACATCCAACCCTTTGCGTCCTACGGCCTGTCCCGGGTTGTTGCGTATTGTCCGGGCGTTGGATGGAGGTATCTGCCGGATCAAGCTCAACGGTGGCGCGATCAGCGCCCGGCAGGCTATTGCAGTGACGCAGGCCGCCGAACGCTATGCCGGTGGTGTGATCGAGGCGACCAACCGCGCCAACTTGCAGATTCGCGGGATTGGTAGCGAACAGACGCCTTTGATCGACGGCTTGCTTGCTGCGGGTTTGGGGCCGCGTAATGCGGCCAGCGATGATGTTCGCAACCTGATGCTCAGCCCGGCCGCCGGCATTGACCGGCAGATGCTGTTCGACACCCGGCCGCTGGCTGAGCGGATTCTCGCCACGTTGCAGGGTGACGAACGCTTTCACGATCTCAGCGCCAAGTTCGCCGTGCAGCTCGATGGTGGCGAGGCGCTGAACATGCTCGAGCATCCCCATGATCTTTGGCTCTCGGCCTTTGTTCGAGAGGGCGAGCAGCGCCTGGCGTTCGGTCTGGCCGGCTGCCCGATAGACAAACCCGCAGGTTCAGTGGCGCTCGACGCTGGCTATGCATTGGTGGTCGCAGTGCTTGAGTTGTTCCTGGAGTTGGCGCATCCCGAGCAAACGCGGATGCGTCATTTACTGACCGAGTACACCGTCGAACACCTGCTGAGCCGACTGAGCGAGCGAGTCTCCATTCAGGCTGTTACCGATTGGCGGCGCCTGCCGGATTCGAGCGTTCTGCACATCGGCGCACATCCTCAGAAAGAGGCCGGTGTTGCCTATGTGGGAGCGGTGCCACCACTGGGACGACTGGATCCTGCAACGTTGCACGGTGTCGCACAACTGGCAGAAACCTACGGCGACGGCAGCCTGCGATTCACGCCCTGGCAAAGCCTGCTGTTGCCCAATATTCCCGACGAACGCTGTGCTGAAGTCATCCGGCGCCTGGCTCAATTGGGCCTGCTGTGTCACGCCGATCAGGCGCTGACCCGGATGATCGCCTGCACCGGTTCAAACGGTTGCGGTAAAAGCCAGGCCGAGACCAAGGGCGATGCCCTGAGACTGGCCGCGCTGCTGCAAGGTCACGGGCATGCGCTGAGTGTGCATTTGAGCGGCTGCCCACGTTCCTGTGCCGCCGCGCATACCGCACCGGTCACATTGCTGGCCGTCGCCCCCGGCCATTACGATCTCTATTTTCGCGACGCAGCGCAGCCCGGTTTCGGCGCGTTGCACGCACGCAACCTTACTATTGAAGCGGTCGCAGCCTTGCTTGACGCCCGCTCACGGAGCCCCCTTGATGCTTGATTACATCCGCGACGGTCAGGAGATCTATCGCAACTCCTTCGCGATCATTCGCGCCGAGGCCAATCTCGCGCGAATCCCGGCCGATCTGGAAAAACTCGCGGTTCGGGTGATACATGCCTGTGGCATGGTCGAGTCCATCGACGGTTTGCAGTTTTCCGAAGGCGCGGGCAAGGCCGGGCGCGTTGCGCTGGCGGCCGGTGCGCCGATCCTGTGTGATGCGCGAATGGTCTCCGAAGGCATCACCCGCGCACGGTTGCCGGCCAACAATCCAGTCATCTGCACCTTGCGTGACGAAAGTGTTCCCGAGCTTGCCCGCGAGCTGGGCAACACCCGCTCCGCCGCCGCACTGGAACTGTGGCGTCCGCATCTGGAAGGCAGTGTGGTGGTGATCGGCAATGCGCCGACGGCACTGTTCTATCTGCTGGAAATGCTCGATGCCGGTGCGCCGAAACCCGCGCTGATCCTCGGATTTCCGGTGGGCTTCGTCGGCGCCGCCGAGTCCAAGGCCGCGCTGGCGGCGGACAGTCGAGGCGTGCCGTTCGTCATCATGCAAGGTCGCCTGGGCGGTAGCGCCATGGCCGCCGCCGCCGTCAATGCCCTCGCCACGGAGATCGAATGATGCAGCAACCTGGACGTTTGATCGGCCTCGGCGTGGGGCCCGGTGATCCGGAACTGATTACCGTCAAGGCACTGCGCCTCTTGCGCGAATCGCCGGTGGTGGCCTACTTCGTCGCCAAAGGTAAAAAGGGCAATGCGTTCGGCATCATCGAATCGCATCTGCAAGACGCTCAGAACCTGCTGCCGTTGGTGTATCCGGTGACCACTGAAGCTTTGCCGGCGCCGCTCTCCTACGAACAAGTGATCAGCGATTTTTATGATGGTGCCGCCGAAGAACTGGCTGCGCATCTTGATGCCGGTCGCGATGTGGCGGTGATCTGCGAGGGTGATCCGTTCTTCTACGGTTCCTACATGTACCTGCACGACCGCCTCGCCGAGCGCTATCAGGCAGAAGTCGTGCCGGGTGTTTGTTCGATGCTCGGTGGTGCTTCGGTCCTCGGTGCGCCGCTGGTGTATCGCAATCAGAGCCTGTCGGTGTTGTCCGGCGTGTTGCCTCATGATGAGCTCAAGCGCCGCCTGGCGGATGCCGATGCTGCAGTGATCATGAAGCTGGGCCGCAACTTTCCCAAGGTCCGTCAGGTGCTGGAAGAGCTCGGGTTGGCCGGGCGGGCGCTTTATGTCGAACGTGCGACCATGGCTAACCAGAAAATCGTCCCGCTGGATCAGGTCGAGCCGATGTCGTCGCCGTATTTCTCGTTGATCATCGTTCCCGGTGAAAGGTGGCAAGGCTGATGACCCGTCCAGTTCCGGCGATTGTCATTCTCGGCAATGGCAGTCTCACCACCGCGCGCGCTATTGCACAGGTGTACCCTGGTGCCTTGATCCATGGCCTGGCCGGGCGGGTCGAGGGTGCCGATCGTGTTTTTCACGAGTTTGGCGCGACCCTGCGCGAGCTGTATCAACAAAACACGCCCCTCATCGCCCTCTGCGCCGCCGGGATCGTCATCCGCACCCTGGCACCCTTGCTGCTGGAAAAAGGTGTCGAACCACCGGTGCTGGCCGTGGCTGAAGACGGCAGTGCGGTGGTGCCGTTGCTTGGCGGTCTTGGCGGTGTGAATGTGATGGCGCGAGAAATCGCCGCGCATCTCGATGTTATGCCGGCGATCACCACCAGTGGCGAGCTGCGTTTTGGCACTTGCCTGCTCAATCCACCCAGCGGCTACGCACTCGGAGATCTGGAGCTGGGCAAGCGGTTTGTATCTGACCTGCTGGCCGGTGAAACGGTGCGTGTCGAAGGTTCCGCGCCGTGGCTGGCGCAAGCGCAGTTGCCTGAGGATGACCAGGCGCGATTGGCGGTGCACGTCAGCCATGTCGAACGTGTGCCGGTGGCCAACGAACTGCTGATCTATCCGCGCAATGTCCTGGTGGCGGTCAGCGCTGGCGTTGCCGACTTGCCGAATGCGGTTCGCGAGGTTTTGCGTCAGGCCCGGATCGCCATGCAATCGGTGGCCTGTCTGTTGGCGGCTGATACTGAAATGGCCAGCGCGGAGTTACGTGAAGGGGCGCTTGAGTTGGGCGTGCCGCTGCGTTTTGCCAAGACTGAGGCTGGAGCTGGTGAACTGGTCCGCAATGCTATCAGTCAGTCTGTGTCCATGTTGGGTGACGACAGTATTGCCATTGCAGTCGCGGAACAACCGCTGGACCCATTGCAGATTGGTCGGCCTCGCGGACGTCTGGCGGTAGTGGGATTGGGGCCGGGGGCTGCCGAGTTGATGGTGCCTGCGGTGAAAACCGAACTGGCGCGCGCCAATGATGTGCTGGGTTATGAAACCTACGTGCGTATGGCCGGACCGTTCCGCGATGATCAGGTGCTGCACTGCACCGACAATCGCGAAGAAATGCAGCGGGCGCGTCACGCCTTTGAACTGGCGGCGCAGGGGAGATCGGTGGTGGTGGTGTCTTCGGGGGATCCGGGTGTGTTTGCCATGGCCGCTGCCGTGCTGGAAGCGCTTCATGAGTCGAGCGATGCGACGTGGCACAGCGTTGATCTGGACATTCTGCCAGGCGTCTCCGCTTCCCTGGCGACAGCTGCCCAGGCCGGCGCGCCGTTGGGGCATGACTTCTGCGTGCTGTCGCTGTCGGACAACCTCAAGCCCTGGACGATCATCGAGAAACGCCTGGATCTGGCGGCTCAAGCCGATCTCGCCCTGGCGTTCTACAACCCGATTTCGCGATCGCGTCCATGGCAGCTTGGGCAGGCGCTGGATATCGTCGCCCGCCATCGTGAGCCACGGACTCCGGTCGTGCTGGGACGGGATATCGGCCGTCCGGGTCAGACCTTGCGAGTTACCACGCTGGGTGAGTTGAGTGTCGATCAGGTGGACATGCGGACCATGGTCATTATTGGCTCTTCCACGACGCGGGTCATTCCCCGTGCCGATGGCTGCCCGTGGGTTTATACACCGCGAAGTTACGGCGACAAGCTCACGCCCATCCGGTAATTGATATTTATCGCTTTAAAATGAAGCCAGATCGCCCATGTTGTTGGACGGTCTGGCTTTTTTATATGCGTTGAGGCTTTGTTTTTATAACTGTACATATGTTGTATTTGGTTTGGGTTGTTGCTCGAAGTTGATTGGGATAGGTTTATGGTGTTCCTGGATGGAGCGCAGGTTAATTATTAAAGGGATTTATATATGGATGTTTTTGAAAGTTCAGTCAGTATTGCGCGCAGTGGTGAGTTCGTCCGGGCGTGCCTGCAAAAGCGTAAGGCAGGGTTGCCTGCAGTCAATCGCGCCAGGTCGTTGGTGTCATCGGTGGCGACGAGCCCAACCAAGGAGCTGGATGCGCTGGTGCTGGGCAATAGCCTGATTGGCTACGGTGACAAGATCAGCGTCGAGAATATGGCGATCATCGAAAACCTGATCACCATGTCGAAGATGGAAGCGAACTACGAGGTGCCTGGAAACTCCGATCCAAAGGCGTGGTATCAAGCGTTTGCCAAATGCATGGAAGATCTTGGTTGTTTTGTGGCGGATAAAGGTTATTCAAAATACAGCGCCACTTCGTTGAAGATCGAAATGGATAACGTCATGGTCGATATTATTCAGGCTGCGATCGAATCGGCAAAAGCCGCCATTCCTGGCGCCACTGTGCTCAGTGCGGTAACAAACACTACGTTGACTGCATTAAAGAAAGAGCCTGACGCGATCAATTTACTGAATATTGAATCCAAAAGTGCAGAAGGCGTAAGGCTGTCAACTATTCCCATCGAACAATTGCCTAATGGCATTATCCTGATTGCGATTGCGGCGCTCGATCACCAGGGTGGCAGCAACGATGGTGGTGTGTTGTTTGTTGACTGGAAGACATCTTCCCTCGATGTTTTTCACGGCAAGTCGTTCATCACGTTCAACCCTGCCCGGTACGCGGAAATCAAATCGGATATCGAAGAGTATCTAGGCGTGCACCGTAAGGAAGTTCTGGTCAAACGCTTCAGTCGGCGCAAGTGACCTGGCAAGGCCAGAGGCGGGTTGGCTCTGGCCTTGCTACAACGGCTAAGGAACCAGGTAACCCTTGACCCCGGTAAAAATAATCTGCGCCGCCAGCGCGCACACGAACAACCCCATCAACCGGCTGAGAATCTGCAGCCCCTGATCGCCGACAATGCGTTCGATTCGGTTGGACAGATACAGCACCACACCCACCGTAAAGCTGGCCAGGGCAATACTGAGAATGGCCGTGAGCTTGTCGTCCCAATGCGGCTGGCCCACGCCCATCACCAGCAATGCACCAATGGTGCCGGGGCCGACCGTCAACGGGATCGTCAGCGGGACGATGGTCACGTCCTGCTGCACGTTGTCGGTCTGCACCGCCGACTTGCCCTGAGCCATGCCCAGCGCCGAAATGAACAGCACGCTGCCGGCACCGATTCGGAAGGCATCCACCGTTATGCCGAAGACGCTGAAAATCACCCGGCCGAACAAGTACAACAAGACACTGGAGACCAGCGTGGCAATCGCCACTTTCCAGGCCAGTCGACGTTGTTCCTTGCGCGAGTAACCGCGGGTCAGGCTGATGAAGCAGGACAACACGAAGAATGGGCTATAGAGCACCAGCATCTTCAGGTACACACTGAACAACACGTGGAGCATGGTGCAGGCTCACTGGCGAGGGAAGTCGAGGGGAGTCTATCAGGCGTTACGAGGTCTGTCGGCTCAGGACGTTGGTGTCACTGTGCGATTCTGCAGGTCGCGCTGGGCTACCCAGTGCTCAATCAGTTCGCGCAGCTGCGAGAGTTCGACCGGTTTGGCCATGTGCCCGTCCATGCCAGCCTGGCGTGCGCGTTCCTTATGCTCGGCCAGGATGTGCGCGGTCAACGCCACCACAGGGGTACGGGTCCGCTGGTTGCCCACTTCCCAGGCACGTAATTGCTGGGTGGCAGAGAAGCCATCAAGGATAGGCATTTCGCAGTCCATCAGCACCAGGTCGTAGCGCTGGGCCTTCATCGCCTGCAAGGCTTCCTCTCCATTGCTGGCCGTGTCGGGTTGCAGATTGAGCTTGCCCAGCATGCCGCGGATCACCTTGGTCGAGATGCTGTTGTCTTCGGCCACCAGAATGCGGAAATCGCTGGGCACCTTGATCGGCAGCGTCGGGCTGGAAGGCAGGTGCTGTACGAGCACGAGGCCTTTGTTACGTTGGTTCAGCTCATCGGCCAGGGTCGTTTTGAGGGTGTAGCCTGCCACCGGTTTTGCAAGGATGCGTTTGATTCCCGAGTTGCGCGCGATGATCTTGCTTGGCGCATTGCTGATGCCGGTGAGCATGATCAGCAGGATGTCGTGGTTCAGGCTTGGGTCTTCCTTGATCTTGGCCGCCAGTTGCATGCCGGTCATGCCCGGCATGTTCTGGTCCAGCAGGACCACGTCGAAATAGTCACGCAAGTGTGCCTTGGTACGCAGCAGCGCCAGCGCTTCCTTGCCGGACGGTACCGCGCTGACGTTCAGGCCCCAAGCGCTGCACTGCTGCACCAATACCTTGCGACAGGTGTCGTTGTCGTCAACCACCAATACCCGTGCGCCTTGCAGCGGGCCATCGAGGTCCGAGGTCGGGTGTTCGAGCCGATCTGGGTCCAGTGGCAAGGTCAGCCATAGCGTGCTGCCCTGATTGTTTCCGCTCTTGATGCCGAACTCGCCTTGCATCAAGCGAATCAGCTGGCGGGCGATGACCAGGCCCAGATTACCGCCCAGGCGGTTCGCCGAAAGGAAGTGCTTGCTGTGCAGTTCGGCGTGCATCAATGCATCGCGCTCTTCTGCATCCATGGGTTCACCGCTGTCCTGCACCGCTATACGCAAGCGTGGTTTTGCACTGCGCTCGTCGAGCGCGACGACGATCAGGACTTCGCCTTCGTCGGTTTTCTTGAGGGCGTTCTCAAGCAGGCTCAGCAGGGTTTGGCGCAGGCGTGTCGGGTCGCCGCTGATGACCCGCGGTACTTGTGGTTGAATGAAGCTGATCAGCTCGACGTTCTGCTGCTCGGCCTTGGCGCGGAAGATGCTAAGGCAGTCCTCGATCAGCGCGTTGAGATCGAACTGCACGTCGTCGAGTTCGATCTGTCCTGATTCGAGCTTGGAGATATCGAGGATTTCGTTGATCAGTGTCAGCAGTTCGTTGCCGGCGCTATGGATAGTCTGTACATAGTCGCGCTGTTTCACCGAGAGTGGTGTCCCCAGCAGCAACTCGGTCATGCCCAGCACGCCATTCATCGGCGTGCGGATTTCGTGGCTGATCTTCGCCAGGAATTCGGCCTTGGCATTGATCTCGGCGTTGCTGGCCGCCAGGTCACGGCTAATGCTGAAGCGGTCTTCAGTGATGCGGCGCTGGCGTTCGCTCAGGGCAATGCTCATCAACAGGCCACTGATGCAGATGAATACCAGCAAGGTAGTGATCAGGCCATGGGGTTCGATCAGGGTCAGCCCCAGCAGCGCGGGCAGGATGATCAGCGTTCCGAGGTTGAACGCCACCATGGCGGCCACAAAGAGCCGCGCCGGGCGATAGCCTTTCTGCCAGTGATAGGCGCTGACGAACAGCATGCTCAGTCCCGCAAGGGCGACCAGGCCATAAGTGATGATGTTCAGCGGCAGTGTATTGACGAAGAGCAGCAACAGGCTGCAGATCATGATGAGCAGGATTTCCCCCAGTATCAGCCTGTTCAGCGGATGTGGACCCAGGGGGGTAAAGAAGCGATAGGCGAACATCAGCCCGCAGGGGGCCGTCAGTAACAAGGCAAGGTATGCGCCGGGCGTTTGCAAGGCTTGCCAGTCCGGCAACCAGTTCCCCGCCAGATTCAGTAACAGCACCAGGCTGAGCATCAGCAGCGCTTCGCAGGCTGCCAGCCAGAGGCTGCTGTGCGACCGGGTGTAGGCGTAGCGGATGAGGTTGTGCAGGATCAGCATGCCGATGCAACCCAACAGCAAGCCGTAGATGAGTGTCTGGCTCTGGCTGGCCGCGGTCATGACCGCCGATTGCAGGGTGATATAGGGGCGCAACTGGTGTTCGGAAACCAGCCGCAGGTACACGTCTAGGGGTTTGTCGTTCTGTGGCAGCGGCAGCATGAAGTCACTGCTGGGCAGTGGCCGGTCAGCCAGAGGTTGTTTGTTCCCGGTATTCGATTGCTCAATCAGCTTGTCGCCGTCCAGCACATACATATTGAGTTGCAGCAGGTCGGGGGCGAACACTCTCAGCAGTTGTTCATGTCTGCCGGGTGCCAGGCGGAAGCGTAGCCAAAGCGCGCCGTCGGGTTCGGCGGCCGTGAGGCGGTCGAGTTCGATTGGGCTGAATTGGTTGGTGTAGCGGGCAGACCGGATGTCGCTCAGCTGCAGGTCACCCTGTTCGTCGAGCAAAACTGCCCATCCACTGCCTTGCGCGGCCTGGGCCGGGAGCATGCAGAGCAATGTCAGCAGAGTGACGGTGAACCCTATGGCAATCCTGAGCCAGCGCACGGCGAAATCCCTTCGTAGGTTGATGCCAGAATATAACTATGCGCGGCGCCGGAATAGTCAGGCAAGGACCGAAGGCCCTTGCCCGGCCGAATGGGTAGCTTATTCCTGATTTTCGCCACGCTCACGGGCAATGGCACGGTAGCCAATGTCCTTGCGATAGAAACAGCCTTCCCAATCAATGCTGGCCGCCAGTTTGTATGCCTGCTGTTGAGCAGCATCGACGCTGGCGCCCATGGCGGTGGCGCAAAGCACCCGACCACCGGCCGCCACAACTTGACCGTCCTTGAGCGCAGTACCGGCGTGGAACACTTTGCCTTCCAGTGTCGCCGCTGCATCCAGGCCCTTGATGGCCGCGCCTTTGGCGTAGTCACCAGGATAGCCGCCCGCAGCCAGCACAACGCCGACGCTCGGACGTGGATCCCATTGTGCTTCAACCTTGTCCAGGGCCTGTGCCAGGGCCGCTTCGACCAGCAGTACCAGGCTCGACTGCAAGCGCAGCATGACAGGTTGGGTCTCAGGGTCGCCGAAACGGCAGTTGAATTCGATAACTTTTGGGTTACCAGCCTTGTCGATCATCAGGCCTGCGTACAGGAAGCCAGTGTAGACGTTTCCTTCTTCGGCCATGCCGCGAACAGTCGGCCAGATCACTTGGTCCATGACGCGCTTGTGCACTTCGCTGGTGACCACGGGAGCAGGAGAGTAGGCACCCATGCCGCCGGTGTTCGGACCAGTGTCGCCGTCGCCGACGCGCTTGTGGTCCTGGCTGGTGGCCATCGGCAGGACATTCTTGCCGTCGACCATGACGATGAAGCTGGCTTCTTCGCCGTCCAGGAATTCTTCGATCACCACGCGCGAACCGGCATCGCCGAAGGCATTGCCTGCCAGCATGTCGCGAACGGCGTCTTCGGCTTCGGCGAGGGTCATCGCGACGATCACGCCTTTACCGGCGGCCAGGCCATCGGCCTTGATCACGATCGGAGCACCTTTTTCACGCAGATAAGCCAGGGCTGGCTCGATCTCGGTGAAGTTCTGGTAGTCGGCGGTCGGGATCTTGTGGCGAGCCAGGAAGTCCTTGGTGAACGCTTTCGAACCTTCCAGCTGTGCAGCACCCGCAGTCGGACCGAAGCAGTCCAGGCCACGGGAGCGGAACAGGTCGACGACGCCAGCGACCAGCGGCACTTCCGGGCCGACGATGGTCAGGGAAACGTTCTTCTCGGCAAAATCAGCCAATTGCTCCAGGGCCAGCACATCGATGGCAACGTTTTCGCATTTGGCTTCAATGGCGGTACCGGCGTTGCCCGGGGCCACGAACACTTTCTGCACGCGCGGATCCTGAGCCACTTTCCAGGCCAGGGCGTGTTCACGGCCACCGCTGCCAATGATCAAAACATTCATTTCAAAAACCTCGGATGACGCTAATTCTGTAGGCAGCCTGTCGCTGCTTTTCTGTGGGAGCGAGCCTGCTCGCGAAAGCGGTGTGTCAGTCACCTTGGTTGTTGCTGACAGATTGCATTCGCGAGCAGGCTCGCTCCCACAGTTGATCGGTGTATCAGTGACGGAAGTGGCGCATGCCGGTGAACACCATCGCGATGCCGGCTTCGTCAGCCGCGGCAATCACTTCGTTGTCACGCATCGAGCCGCCTGGCTGGATCACTGCGGTGATACCGGCCTTGGCCGCGTTGTCGATACCGTCGCGGAACGGGAAGAATGCGTCGGACGCCATGACCGCGCCCTGTACCTGCAGGCCAGCGTGTTCAGCCTTGATCGCGGCAATGCGCGCAGAGTTCACGCGGCTCATCTGGCCGGCGCCGACACCAATGGTCTGGCGGTTCTTGGCGTAGACGATGGCGTTGGATTTGACGTACTTGGCGACTTTCCAGGCGAAGATCAGATCGTGGATTTCCTGCTCGGTCGGTGCGCGTTTGGTCACGACTTTCAGGTCATCGGCACCGATCATGCCGATATCGCGGCTTTGCACCAGCAGGCCACCGTTGACGCGCTTGTAATCCCAGGCAGCGGCACGATCGGCCGACCACTCGCCGCACGCCAGCAGGCGTACGTTGGCTTTTGCCGCAACGATGGCGCGGGCTTCTTCGCTGACGCTTGGGGCGATGATCACTTCGACGAACTGACGCTCGACGATGGCCTTGGCGGTTTCAGCGTCCAGTTCGCGGTTGAAGGCGATGATGCCGCCAAATGCCGATTCGGTGTCGGTGGCGTAGGCCAGGTCGTAGGCCTTGCGGATGCCGCCTTCGGCATCCGGGCTTACCGCCACGCCGCATGGGTTGGCGTGCTTGACGATCACGCAGGCTGGCTTGACGAAGCTCTTCACGCATTCCAGCGCGGCGTCGGTGTCGGCTACGTTGTTGTACGACAGTTCCTTGCCTTGCAGTTGGGTCGCGGTGGCGATGCCGACTTCCGCAGGCTTGGCTTCCACGTAGAACGCCGCGCTCTGGTGCGGGTTCTCGCCGTAGCGCATTTCCTGGGCCTTGATGAACTGGGTGTTGAAGGTGCGCGGGAACTCACTGCGACCTTCTGTGCTGAGGGTCTCAGCAGCCTGGTTCACGGTGCCCATGTAGTTGGCGATCATGCCGTCGTAGGCCGCAGTGTGTTCGAACGCCTTGAGCATCAGGTCGAAACGCTGAGCGTAGGTCAGGCCGCCGGCCTTGAGGTTTTCCAGCACGTTGGCGTAATCGCTGGCATTGACCACGATGGCTACGTCTTTGTGGTTCTTGGCGGCGGAACGGACCATGGTCGGGCCGCCGATGTCGATGTTCTCGATGGCGGTCGGCAGGTCGCAGCCTGGCTTGCTGATGGTGGCTTCGAACGGGTACAGGTTGACCGCTACCAGATCGATCGGCTTGATGCCGTGCTCATTCATGATGGCGTCGTCGATACCGCGACGACCGAGGATCCCGCCGTGGATTTTCGGGTGCAGGGTTTTCACCCGACCGTCCATCATTTCCGCGAAGCCGGTGTAATCGGCGACTTCGACTGCGGCAACGCCGTTGTCCTGCAGCAGCTTGAACGTTCCGCCGGTGGAGAGGATCTCGACGCCCAGGGCTTCAAGCTCTTTGGCGAATTCGAGGATCCCGGTCTTGTCGGAAACGCTGATCAAGGCGCGGCGGATCGGCAGGCGGGTAGTCTGGTCGGTCATCTCAATTTCCATCAAAAGCAAAGGAAGTCAGCAAAAAAGGCGACCGGTTTTACGCGGGCGCCTTTCTGGTTTGATTGAATGCTTACAGCAAATCGTACTGCTTGAGTTTCTTGCGCAGCGTGCCTCGGTTCAGTCCGAGCATCTCGCTGGCCTTGGTCTGGTTGCCCTTGACGTAGTTCATCACGCACTCGAGCAGGGGAGCCTCGACTTCGGAGAGCACCAGGTTGTACACATCCGTGACGGCAGCGCCCTCAAGGTGGGCGAAATAATTGTGCAGCGCTTTCTCGACACTCCCGCGAAGGGTCTGGCCTTCTTCGCTTGGGGTATTGAGGTGCTGTTTCAAATTCACGTTGTCGCTCACGGGTGTCGTTCCACTCACTAAAGTCTCGGTCATCATCGTCATGCGGCCACCCCCTCTCCGTCCCCTGTCAGGCTCTTGTAACGTTCGGCGAAGAAGGCCTGAACGTTGGCGCATTGTGCTTCCGTATCTTCCAAACGATTGAAGTGGGCGCGAAACTCCCTGGCGCCCGGCAAGGTTGCGAGATACCAGCCCACATGCTTTCGAGCAATGCGTACGCCCATCACGTCTCCATAGAAGGCGTGCAGCGCAGCCAGGTGCTCTAGCAGAATGCGTTCCACTTCGATCAGTTCCAGCGCCGGGAGCTTCTCGCCGGTACGCAGGAAATGATCGATCTCGCGAAAAATCCATGGCCGCCCCTGGGCAGCCCGGCCAATCAGCAGGCCATCGGCACCGGTCGCGTCGAGCACGTACCGGGCCTTTTCCGGCGAGTCGATATCGCCGTTGGCGAAGACCGGTATCGACACCGCCTGCTTGATCGCGGCAATGGTGTCGTACTCGGCTTCACCGGTGTACAGGTCTGCACGGGTGCGGCCATGGACCGCCAACGCCGTGATGCCTGCCTGCTCGGCGATCTTCGCCACCGTCAGGCCATTCTTGTTGTCCCGGTCCCAGCCGGTACGGATCTTCAAGGTAACCGGCACATCGACCGCAGCCACGACGGCCTGCAGGATCTCGGTCACCAATGCTTCATCCTTCAACAGTGCGGACCCGGCAGCCTTGTTGCAGACTTTCTTGGCCGGACAGCCCATGTTGATATCAATAATCTGCGCGCCCAGTTCAACGTTGGCCCGGGCCGCCTCCGCCAGCATCTGCGCGTCACCACCGGCGATCTGTACCGAGCGTGGCTCGGGATCACCTTCGTGGATCATGCGCATCCGCGACTTGCGGGTGTTCCACAAACTCATGTCGCTGGTGACCATTTCAGAGACTACTAGTCCCGCACCCAATCGCTTGCATAGCTGACGAAAGGGCTGGTCAGTGACGCCCGCCATGGGAGCGAGAATCAAGCTGTTATGTAATGTGTATGGACCGATGCGTACCGCCGACATAGGACTTCCCTGTTGTGGGGCCGGATCATGAGAGTTCGAAAAAGGGTTGGCATGATACCCGCTCTCGATGACTGGATAAAGGCTGAATTGAACAAAATCTGAACAGTTATGCTGTTATCGCCAGCGGTTTGGTCCGGGCGAGTGAAGTCAGAAGGCCGTCGTCAATTGGCGATCAGTGAATCGTTTCACTCTGGCGAGTGGAAACTCAGGCTGTAGTTAACCGCTTTGGCGCCTGGATCCAGAATGTCCAGCGCGATGTGGATCGGCGTCTGCGGAGGCATTTCCACCATGCCTTCGAGGTCGCCGTTGAGGTATTCGCCAGGCTTGAAGCGACGGCTGGCGATCAGGTGGCCGTTGAGGTCGGCGAAGCGTAGTTCCAGCAACGGGAAAGGCTGAGAGAAGGGCGCGCGGTTGTAGATGATCGCATCGACCACCAGTGCACCGCTGAATTCGGGGTGGCTGCGCACCACCAGATTGCTGCTTTTGATTTTCGCGATGTCGACCTTGGAGGGCACGGTGCAGCCGATTTGCGGGCACAGTTGCTGGAACCACGGGCGGTACTGGTCCTGGCGCGCCAGTTCGTCAAAGTGGTAGGCGACATACTGGCCGACGAGTGCGCCTGCTGCGAGCAGGATCAACAGTAGCCAGAAGAATCGGCGGCCCCAGGGCGAGCGGCGTTTTTGCCAGTCCAGTTGCAACGGGTCGTCGGTCAGGTCTTGCAGGACCTCGGCGCGAACATCGGGCTCACTGCGCTCGCGTCGTTTGCGCGGCGGCTCGATCGGCGACAGGTCGTGATCCGTTTCTCCGGCTGCCGTGGTGGACAAGCGTTCGCGGTGTGGTGGCGCATCCAGTGGATCATGCAGGCGAAGTTGCGGCGGTTGCGGTTCGTCGTCCAGATCCACCGGTTCCAACGAAAGCGAGGGTTCGGTGCGCGACAGAATGCTGCCCGGTTCGCTCACCGGTTCCGTGGTGTCCAGGGTTTCGAGTGCGTCGAGCGTATCGAGCTCGTCAAGTTCATTGATCGCTTGCGCCCGCTCCGCCGCCGATTCGCTGAACAGGCTGTCGGAAACCCAGGGCTCTTCGTCGCTTTCGGCGCTATCGCGGCGCGCGCTAAGGGTGTCTTCGCGGTGCCGGCCGAACTCGGTGATCGGCTGGATTTCCCGCTGCTCGAGCCGGGCGAGTTCTTCGTCCAGATCGAGGCTGTCCAGGTCCAGCTCGGTAGCGCTCCATTGCTTTTGGCTGATGGCTCGCGGCTCTGCGGGTGTTGGCGGTTCGACGATGGTTGGGGTGACAGGCGCGGCGGATTCTTTGCCGGCCTGCTCAAGCAGTTGCTTGGCAGCGTTGAACACCAGCAGGCATGAACCACAGCGAACGACACCACGAGCCACGCTCAACTGAGCATGGCTGACGCGGAAGCTGGTTTGGCAATGCGGGCACTGGGTGACGAAGCTGTCGGTCATGCGGCGATCCGGTTTATGCAGGCGTTCATTCTAGCGCCGACGGCCTGTAATGCGCACCCAGCCATCGCGATTGGCGATCGGATCCAGATCGAAGTCTTTTGCATAGGCGGCGGCAACCTCGTCACCTTGCTCGGCGAGGATGCCCGACAGCGCCAGGCGACCGCCGGTTTTAACCAGGCCTGACAGTTGCGGTGCCAGGGAAACCAGCGGACCGGCGAGGATGTTGGCTACCAGCACGTCGGCCTGAACCTGTGGCAGATCTTCCGGTAGGTAGAGGGGGAAAAGTTCCTCGGCAATATTGTTACGCCCGGCGTTATCGCGGGAGGCTTCCAGTGCCTGCACGTCGATGTCGGTGCCCACGGCGTGTTTGGCGCCGAGCAGTAGAGCGGCAATCGCGAGGATGCCCGAACCACAGCCGAAGTCGAGGACGTTGCAGTCCTTGAGGTCCTGACCATCGAGCCATTCCAGGCACAGCGCGGTGGTCGGGTGAGTGCCGGTACCGAATGCCAGCCCCGGATCGAGCAGCAGGTTTACGGCGTCAGGCTCGGGCGCGGCGTGCCAGCTCGGCACGATCCACAGGCGTTGACCGAAGCGCATTGGCTGGAAACCGTCCATCCAGCTACGTTCCCAATCCTGGTCTTCGATCACTTCGCTGTGATGTTCGGGCAGCGGGCTGCCGGTCAGCAATTCCAGATGGGCCAGTACCGGGCCGGGCTCGGTGCCGCCTTCGAACAGGGCCAGCAGGTGGGTATGCGACCACAGCGGGGTGGTATTGAGTTCCGGCTCGAAGATCGGCTGGTCTTCGGCATCCATGAAAGTCACCGACACGGCGCCCACTTCAAGGAACGCGTCTTCGTAGGTTTCGGCTTGTTCTGGGCTGATGGCGAGACGGACTTGCAGCCAAGGCATGGCGGGCACCTTTGAAAAATATTGATTGCAGCCTAGCGGGCTGCGAGAAGCGCGCAAGTTTACGCGAGCGCGAAGGTTTTGTGGGAGATCCCTTGTTGGAGCGAGCCTGCCCGCGAAGACGGTGTATCAGTCAACATTGATGTTGAATGTGCTGGCCTCTTCGCGAGCAGGCTCGCTCCCACAGGGTAAGTGTGAGGCCTTCAGAAACAACAAAGCCGCCCGAAGGCGGCTTTGTCATGTGCCGGTTGAAGCTTAGTGCTTCTCGCCAGCCAGCTTGTGCTCGAGGTAGTGAATGTTCACGCCCCCTTTGCAGAAGCCTTCGTCGCGGGTCAGGTCGCGGTGCAGCGGGATGTTGGTCTTGATCCCGTCGACCACGATTTCGTCCAGCGCATTGCGCATGCGGGCCATGGCTTCGTCACGGGTTGCACCGTAGGTGATCAGCTTGCCGATCAACGAATCGTAGTTCGGTGGAACGGCATAACCACTGTACAGGTGCGAATCGACGCGAACGCCGTTGCCGCCTGGTGCATGGAAATGCTTGACCGTGCCCGGGCTCGGCATGAAGGTTTTCGGGTCTTCGGCGTTGATCCGGCATTCCAGCGCGTGACCACGGATGACCACGTCATCCTGGGTGAACGACAGCTTATTGCCGGCGGCGATGCTGAGCATCTCCTTGACGATGTCGATACCGGTGACCATTTCCGAAACCGGGTGCTCTACCTGGACGCGAGTGTTCATCTCGATGAAGTAGAAGCGGCCGTTTTCGTACAGGAACTCGAAAGTGCCTGCGCCACGGTAACCGATGTCGATGCACGCCTTGACGCAACGGGCGAGGACTTCTTCACGCGCGTTCTCGTCGATGCCCGGTGCCGGCGCTTCTTCGAGAACTTTCTGGTGACGACGCTGCAGCGAGCAGTCGCGGTCGCCCAGGTGTACGGCGTTGCCCTGGCCATCGGAAAGTACCTGGACTTCCACGTGGCGCGGGTTGGTCAGGAATTTTTCCAGATAGACCATCGGGTTGCCGAACGCTGCACCCGCTTCGGAGCGGGTCAGTTTCGCCGAGGCAATCAGGTCTTCTTCGCTATGCACAACGCGCATGCCGCGACCACCGCCGCCGCCTGCGGCCTTGATGATCACTGGGTAGCCCACTTCGCGACCGATGCGCAGAGCGGTTTCTTCGTCTTCCGGCAGCGGGCCGTCGGAGCCTGGAACGGTCGGTACGCCGGCGGCGATCATCGCGTGCTTGGCCGAAACCTTGTCGCCCATCAGGCGGATGGTTTCAGCTTTCGGGCCGATGAAGGCGAAGCCGGAGTTCTCGACCTGCTCGGCGAAGTCGGCGTTTTCCGCGAGGAAACCGTAGCCAGGGTGAATGGCGGTAGCGCCGGTCACTTCGGCCGCGGCGATGATGGCCGGAATGTGCAGGTAGGATTGCGCGGCGGAAGCCGGGCCGATGCAGACGGATTCGTCTGCCAGACCCAGGTGCATCAGCTCTTTGTCGGCCTTGGAGTAAACGGCGACGGTCTTGATGCCCATCTCTTTGCAGGCACGCAGAATCCGCAGGGCGATCTCACCGCGGTTAGCGATCAGAACTTTTTCCAACTTCGCAGTCATCAAAGGCTCTCCGCGGTTCAAACGATGGTGAACAGCGGTTGGTCGTACTCAACCGGCTGGCCGTCTTCGACGAGGATGGATTCGATCACACCGCTGGTTTCAGCTTCGATGTGGTTCATCATCTTCATGGCTTCAACGATGCACAGGGTGTCGCCTTTCTTCACGGTCTGGCCGACTTCTACGAAGGCTGGCGAGGTTGGCGAAGATTTGCGATAGAACGTACCGACCATCGGCGAACGGGCAACGGTGCCGTTCAGCGCGGGTGCGGCCGCAGCAGCAGGGGCGGCAGCGGCAGCCGGAGCGGCGGCAGCGGCAGGAGCGGCAGCGGGAGCCGCCATTGGAGCTGGCGCGTAGTACTGCTGAGCCGGGGTCTTGCTATGACGGCTGATGCGTACGGACTCTTCGCCTTCCTTGATCTCGAGCTCGTCGATGCCGGACTCTTCCAGCAATTCGATCAGTTTCTTAACTTTACGGATATCCATGAATCATCAACTCCCAAGGGTCGGTCAGGGGCGTTTAACGCTTGTGGTTCAAGCCGTTGCCTGTCTTTCAAGCTGTTCTAGTGCAGCCTCCAGGGCCAGTCGATAACCGCTGGCGCCAAGGCCGCAGATCACTCCCACCGCTACGTCGGAGAAGTAAGAGTGATGGCGGAAAGGTTCGCGTTTGTGCACGTTGGACAAATGCACTTCGATGAATGGGATGCTCACCGCCAGCAGCGCGTCACGTAATGCGACACTTGTATGCGTAAAAGCTGCGGGATTGATCAAAATGAAGTCCACGCCTTCACTGCGAGCGGCGTGGATGCGGTCGATCAATTCGTACTCGGCATTGCTTTGCAGGTGCAGCAGATGATGGCCGGCTTCGCGGGCGCGGCGCTCCAGGTCCTGGTTGATCTGCGCCAGTGTCGTGGCGCCGTAGGTGCCCGGTTCACGGGTGCCAAGCATGTTCAGGTTGGGTCCGTGCAGAACCAGTAGCGTCGCCATCGGCTGTTCCCTTGTTATCGGTGAGCAATTGTCAGAACCCGGCGACTATGCCGCAAAGCCTTTGTGACTGTCCAGTTCTCTGCAATAGCCGGCACGATGACCGATGTTTGCGCAAAATATATGACTGCTTGATTAAATCCGGTCATTTGCCCTGGCGACACGTTCGGCGAAGTCCGCCGCGCTTATCTCGCCAATGACCCGCACATCGGAGCGTTCGACCCCATCCTTGCCGAAAAACATCAGTGCCGGAGGACCGAACAGCTTATAGCGGTCAAGCAGTGCCCGTTGTTCGGCGTTGCTGGCGGTGATGTCGAAGCGAATCAGCCGATAACCCTTGAGGCGTTCGATGACAGTGGCGTCGTTGAGCACTTCGCGTTCGATGACCTTGCAGCTGATACACCAGTCTGCATACCAGTCGAGCAGCAGCGGGGTACCGGACGAACGGGCTTCAGCGAGTACGCGGTCGAGATCCGTCGGGGTACTGACGGTTTGCCAGGCGCTGCTATCGGGCGCTTGTTCGGTAATGGCAACCGAGCGCGATTGGCCGATTGGATTGAACGGATCGCTCTGGCCGCTGAATCCGCCATACCAGCAGGCCAGTGCATAAAACAGCAGGAACATGCCGAGCAATTGGCCGAGGCGTTTTCTCGGAGGTTTATAGACGAACTCCAGCGCGCCCATGAACAAACCGACGCCGCCGGCGAGTAAACCGATCAGCAACAAAGTGATCTGGCCGGGCAATACCCGGCTGAGCAAGCCAATTGCCAACCCCAGCAACAACACGCCAATGGCGTTTTTCACGTAGATCAGCCACGGCCCGCTTTTCGGCAGCCAGGCGGCACCGCCGGTGGCCACCAGCAGCAGTGGGGCGCCCATGCCGAGGCCGAGCATGAACAGTTTCAAACCACCGCCCAAGGCATCGCCGCTGGCGCTGATGTACAGCAGTGCGCCGGCCAATGGCGCCGAAACGCAAGGCGAAACCAGCAGGCTGGACACTACCCCCAGCACCGCCGCGCCCCATAGCGATCCGCCTTCGGTGCGGCCGGCAATGCGATCCAGTCGACTGCTAATTGCATGCGGCAACTTGAGTTCGAAGACGCCGAACATCGCCAGGGCAAACACCGCAAAGAACGTAGCAAATGGCACCAGCACCCAGGCCGATTGCAGGCGCGCCTGCAGATTGAGCTGTGCGCCGAACAGGCCCATCAGTGCGCCCAGCAAGGCAAAGCAGGCAGCCATGGGCAGGACGTAGGCCAGCGAAAGATTGAAACCGCGCCAGCCACCGACCTGGCCACGCAGCACCACGCCGGAAAGAATCGGCAACATCGGCAACACGCACGGGGTGAAGGTCAGGCCCAGGCCCGCGAGGAAGAACAGTGCCAGTTCACGCCAACCCCAGGCGTGAGTGGTCGCTGCGCCGCTGCCACTGCCATTGATATTCAAACGTTCGGTTTCAGGCGGATAGCACAGGCCTTTGTCGGCACAGCCCTGATAGGTCACGACCAGAGTGAAGGCGCGTTGATCGCTGCGCGGCAGTTCGACGTCGAGAATACCGTGGTAGACCTCGACATCCCCGAAAAACTCGTCGTGCTTTTGTTCGCCATTGGGCATTTGCGCCGGGCCGAGGGTCACATCGGCCGGATCGGCGCGGAACTGGAAGCGGTGCCGATAAAGGTAGTACCCCTCGGTAGCGACGAAGCGCAGTTTGATCGATTGCGGCGTGCTTTCCACCAGGCTCAGCTGAAAGGCTTCGCGCACCGGCAGGAAGTCGGCGCTGTTGTTGATCGATCCCAGCGTGGAACTGGGGCGATTCTCCAGCAACCCAGCGGCGGAGGCCGGCAGGGTGAGCACTAATAGCAGGAGGCAAAGCAAGCGGCGCATGACGGTCTCGCGTATCGGGGTTGGGGGCATGATAGCGGACAGCGGGCGGGTGTGCAGGGCGGGGCGTTTTGCGGTAATTGTTCTGGCGTCTTCGCGAGCAGGCTCGCTCCCACTCGGACAGCGCATGCCCTTGTGGGAGCGAGCCTGCTCGCGAAGGGGGATTATCAGACGCGGAAGGCCTGGACGGCCGTATGCAGGCGTCCACCCAACACCAGCAGATTCTCCCCTTGCTCACGCCCTTCACCGATGCGCAGCAAGTTGTCCCCACCCAATTGATGGATACGCTCGCTGTGATCGCGGATCTCGCTGACGGCGCCGCTCTGTTGGGCGGTGGCATCGGCGATGCGTACGGCAGTGTCGGAAATGGTCTGGATGGCCCCGACGATTTTATCCAGTGCACCGTCGGCGGCCTGGGCCTGGTTGGCTGTGGCTTCGGCATGCTCGACCTGGGCACGCATGCCTTCGACCGATTGCCGTGCCGCGGTTTGCAAGCCGGCGATCAACGTTTGGATCTCGGCTGTGGCCCCGGCAGTGCGTTGCGCCAGTGAGCGGACTTCTTCGGCCACCACGGCAAAACCGCGGCCCATTTCCCCTGCGCGCGCCGCCTCGATGGCCGCGTTCAGCGCCAACAGGTTGGTCTGATCGGCGATCGAGCGAATCACCGTCAGTACGCCGCCGATGGTTGCGGACTCTTCGGCCAGGTGTTCGATCATCTGCGCATTGCCTTGCACTTCATTTACCAGTGCATGCAGGCCGGTAAGGCTCTGGCCGATGACTTGCTGTCCGTGTTCCACGGCCAGGCCGGCATGGCGGCTGGCGTCGGCGGCCTGGCTGGCATCACCGGCCACTTGCTGGATGGTGGCTTCCAGTTCGCCGAGGGAATCGCGGATCAGCGCGGTATCGCCCGCCTGGTGTTCGGCGCCACTGTGCAAGTCATTGCTGAGTTCGGCCAGGGTGCGGCTGCTGCCTGCGACCTGCTCGGCATTGAGGCGAATGGTCCCCACCAGGTCCACGAGATAGGCACGCAAGCGATTGAGCGAGGCTTCAATGTCATGCAATTCGCGGTTGGTCTTGCCCAATTGGATGTCCTGGCTGAAGTCGCCCTCGGCCCAGATCGAGAGTGCAGGTGCGAGGTTGGTCAGGGTGCGGGCCAGACGCCGTTGCAGGGTGTCGATGAGCAAGGCGATCAACAGGATCAGGCCGATCATCACGCCCTGCATCAGCCGAACCTCGCCCTGGATCTGCCCGTGCTGGGCGCGCACCACTGGTTCCAGGCCGGAGATGGCTTGCTGCACATCGGCGATTTTCAGGTGGGTTGCGGCGCTGAGGTCGGCGCGTTTCTGGATCTGATCGCGGGTGCGCGCCAGTTCCGCCGGATAGCGGGTGAGCAGACTGTTCAGCTCGCGCTTGAATCCGACGCCGGCGTCTTCGGCAACGGTTTTCTCGGTGTTTTCCAGGCCCATCATCGCGGCGAAATCATCGGTGTTCGATTCGCTGCTGGCCGCCACGCCGAGCAAAGGCAGGGCGTCCAGTTGGCCGGCTTGGGTGCGGATGTTGCTGACTTCGCGCTCAACATCGGCGGCCAGTTCGCTGCGGCCGCTGCTGACCAGTTTGTCCCGGGCCAGCGACAGTTTGCCCAGATGCTGGGAGGCGGCGAGCAGTGGCGTCAGGTACGCCGCATTGCCGCCAGCGTACTGGCTGAGTTGATCAAGGCTGGCACCCAGCTCGCGCTCGGCTTGCAGCAGCAGGGCTTGCGGGTCGCCGGCGAGTTTGCCGGCGGCCAGCAGGTCGGTTTTGCTGAAATCGTCCAGGTTCGACAGGCTGGGACGCAGGGTTTCAGCCAGCGCCGGTGGCAACTCTCCGAGTTCCTTCTGCAGGTTGTCGATGGCCTGGCTGGCGCTGCTCAAGCGCAAGGCATCGCCGCTGGCGAGGTAATCCTCGATATTGCGCGCCACTTCGTTTTGAAATTGCTGGGACAAGCCCAGGTAGCGCTCCATTAACAGATAAG
Organism: Pseudomonas baetica; assembly: GCF_051216495.1. Classification (GTDB taxonomy): domain Bacteria; phylum Pseudomonadota; class Gammaproteobacteria; order Pseudomonadales; family Pseudomonadaceae; genus Aquipseudomonas; species Aquipseudomonas baetica_B. Next base: position 30,119 of record NZ_JBPKAM010000040.1, read on the forward strand.
GGCGCTCCAGGGCTTTTTGCGACCACCAAAGTGTCGCGCCAAGGGCGACGCATACGGCGACTAAAAGGAGGGTGTTGAGATTGGTCAGCAGCTTCAGGCGCATCGCGGGACTACCAACGGCAAATGGTAAGCGCCTGAAGTTATTGCGTTTCTGTTACAAAGTTATGACGGATGGACTGGATTGAGATGAAAAAGTGGCACTTTGCTTTGACGTTTGCGCGGCTTGAACGCGATTACGTCCTGCGCCTTTGGCACGATACAGCGCCTCGTCTGCCTGAGTGGCCATCAGCAGGCCGTCGGAGTCTTCGCACAGCTCGACCACCCCGGCGCTGAAGGTGCACCACAGATCCTGGGGCTGGGCAGGGTAGTGGATTTCGGCAAAACGCTGGCGGATTTCATCCAGTACGTTCCAGGCCGCCTCGAGGTCGGTGTCGGGCATGACGATGGCGAACTCTTCGCCGCCGTAGCGGCCGATGAAGTCGGTCTTGCGCAGTCGCTGCTTGAGGAACAGCGCCAGGCTCTTGATCACCCGGTCGCCCATGGGGTGCCCGTGGCTGTCGTTGACCCGTTTGAAGTGGTCGATGTCGAGCATGGCAAAACTCAGCGGCTTGTTCTCGCGGCGGGCGCGGAACGAGCAATCTTCGAGCAATTGCAGGATGTGGGTGTGGTTATACAGACCGGTGAGGCTGTCGCGGACCATCCGTGCCTTCAGATTGCGCGCCCGCGCCGCCCGGTTGCGCACGGTGGTGATCAGATGCCGGGGCTTGATCGGTTTGGTCAGAAAATCGTCGCCGCCCTCGCTCATGGCGTCGAGCTGCTTGTCCTGGTCGTCTTCGGCCGACAGGTAAATGATCGGCACACTGACATAGCGGTCGTTGTGGCGGATGACTTTGGCCAGTTCCGTACCGGTGCAGGCCGGCATGTACATGTCGAGGATGATCAGGTCCGGCTGGAAGTCCGCCAGTTCCGCCATGGCCTGAATCGGCTCGATCAGTGTCCGGGTCACGATCCCCGCGCTGTTGAGCAGGCGCTCGGTGTGCAGGGCCTGGGCACGGGAGTCGTCGATGATCAGCACTTTATAAGGTTCGTACTGGGCAACGCAGGTCAGGACTTCGATTTTCTCCAGCAGGCTCGATGCTTCGAGGGTGCCAGTGAGGAACTCCTGGCCGCCGGCGCGCACAGCGGCAAGGCGGGTCGGGGTGTCGGTTTCGTGCAGGCTGAAGAATAGAAGCGGCAAACGCTGGTCGAGGCCTTCCTGGGCTTCGGCGGCCAGTTTCAGACCAACGCCTGGGCCACTGAAATCCACGTCCATGACAATGGCGGCCGGCAGGCGCTCGACAATGGAGGAGCGAAACGCCGCCACGCTGTCCAGGGACTGGGCACTGAGCCCGAAGAATTCCAGTTGCTTGGCCAGGCGCTCGGCGCGGTCGTGATCCTGCAGCATCACGTAGATCGGCTTGCGCAGGGGCGGCAGGAACGTTTGATCGAGCTGGTCGCCATGTCGCAAACCGGTGCGCGACAGACGCTGCATCAAACGGTTGAGGTCGGTGATCAACCCGCTGCTCAGGCGTCCGCGATTGGCGTCGACCGCTTCCAGCGACTGACTGATGTGGCGAGCCAGTTGTATATGTTCCGGTTGTTCGAAGCGCTCGGCGAATCGCAACAGGCGCAGGTTGGCTTCGTTCAGTTCCGACAGGTCATTGGTGGACCACTCGCTGCGTTGCAGGCGCTGCCATATCTCAAGTATCTGACGTGCCTGATGAATGACCCGCTGGGCAAAGTGGTGCTTGAGGCGCTCGCGGCTGGGATCTTCTGGCTCGGTCATATCCTGACTACTAGTTAGGGTGCACGCTGAGGTCGAGTGGTGGCTCTATGCTAGCACCTCTTTTCGATTGCATGAGCGTTGTACGTTAATAATCTGCAAAGTGGATGCATTCAGTTTGTGACTTGCTGGTCTTTAATTGAATGATGGTTCTCGGGATGAGCCCGTGTTTCTGGGGGTTAAGGGCTTTTTGTACGTGGCGGTTAGCTTTTCCATAGGCGACACTGAGCCCCGTCTATCCGGTTTTTTGATTTTTGCCGGGGTGAATCGAAGAGGGATTTTTGGGGGGAGGGTGACTCAGGGATTCCCCTAGTCGCAGTCGTTGCGGTCAGGCAAAAAAATGCGCTGTTTTGACCCGTCTCTGTTTTCTGAACGAGGCTCGACCGGATTTTTATCCGCGTCGGGCCAGTAAATTTCCGGCATGAGCCCAACGGCGGGTGCCGGGCCAAGGCACGTTGTTGTATGGTTGCGGTCGAACCGATGAACCCAAGAGATTGAAAGGATATCGCCATGCTGGACTGGAAGAACCGCGCCGGTAGCGCACCTGAACGTGCCGCTGAACCGAAATCGGCTACCCGCAGTTACCTGGGCGGCCTGTTGTTCAGCCGGGCGCTGGCCACGCTGATTGGCCTCTACCTGTTGGTGGCGATCGTTTTGGGATGGTACTGGAGTGCCGAGCCCGCACTGTTTCCGGTGCAACAGACGGCGCAAATGGCCGCGGAAAAGGAGGGCAAGCAGATGGTGGTCGGCTACACCACCGTGGAAACCCTCAAGACCGTTGCTGGCACCTTGCTGACCAAACAGGGCGGCTATATTTCCAACGACCGTTTCCCGCCGGGACTGTGGATGGACAACATGCCGAGCTGGGAGTACGGCGTGCTGGTGCAGGTGCGAGATTTGAGCCGGGCACTGCGCAAAGACTTCGCCCGCTCGCAATCGCAGTCGGCTGAAGACGCCGATCTGGCCAAGGCCGAACCGCGTTTCAACTTCGACAATAAAAGCTGGGTGTTGCCGTCCAGTGAGTCCGAATATCAGGAAGGCATCAATTCCCTGAGCCGCTATCAGGCGCGCCTGTCCGATCCGAATCAAAAGAGCGCGCTGTTCTATGCCCGTGCCGACAACCTGAACAACTGGCTGGGTGACGTCGGGACTCGCCTGGGTTCGCTGTCGCAACGCCTGTCGGCCAGCGTTGGCCGGGTCAAGCTCAACACGGCGTTGAAGACCGAGGTCGTGGCCCCGGGCGTGGCGCCGCAGGTGGACGAAGAAATCGTCGAAACTCCATGGCTGCAGATCGACAACGTGTTCTACGAAGCCCGCGGCCAGGCCTGGGCCCTGTCGCATCTGCTGCGCGCCATCGAAGTCGACTTTGCCGACGTGCTGGCCAAGAAGAACGCCACGGTCAGCGTGCGTCAGATCATTCGTGAGCTGGAGGCTTCCCAGGAAACGCTGTGGAGCCCGATGATCCTCAATGGCAGCGGCTTCGGTGTGCTGGCCAACCACTCGCTGGTCATGGCCAACTACATTTCCCGGGCCAACGCCGCGGTGATCGATTTGCGTCAATTGCTGAATCAGGGTTGAGCCATGGCCGACAGTTCCATCGATAGCCAGCGCGAAGCCGCCCATAGGGCGGCGTCCGATGCCGAGCAAATCGCCTGGGTCGATGAACAGGACAACCTGCTGGGTGCCCTGGTCCGTTCCGACCTGCGCGAGCGCGGGCTGATCGGGCGCGGGACCTACATCATGTTGTTCAACTCCGCTGGCGAACTGTGCGTGCACCGTCGCACCCTGAGCAAGGCGATCTATCCGGGATACTGGGACGTGGCGGCGGGCGGCATGGTGCTCGCCACCGAAACCTACGCCGAGTCGGCGGCCCGGGAGCTGGAAGAGGAACTGGGCGTGAGCGGGGTGGCGCTGACAGCTCATGACCACTTTTTCTTCGAGGACACCGGCAATCGCCTCTGGTGTTCGGCATTTTCGGCGGTGTGGGATGGTCCGTTGATCCTGCAGCCGGAAGAAGTGCTCGAAGCGCGCTTTTTGCCGATTGAAGACGTTCTGCGGGAAATCGAGGAGAAGCCTTATTGCCCGGACTCCTTGGCGGCCTTGAAACGCTATCTGAGGTCTCGCGGGCAAGACGTCGCAAAAGAGCTATAAATTGGCGCCGATTGGCTCTTAGCAATCGGCGGATTTGCCGTTACACTGCGCGACCTTTTCAAACTGAAGCGGTATGGCTGTTCCTGTAGGAGCGAGCTCGCTCGCGATGGACGTTAACGATAACGCGGGCATCCAGAATGAACGCGTCGCCCTTGAGTTCATCGCGAGCAAGCTCGCTCCTACAGTGACGTGAATGTCGTACCGTTTCAGTAGCGCTGCCCCTGCCTGAGTGGGGCTTCGCGGTCGATAGCTCCAAGCGCTGCGACCAGTCTTTGTCCTCCCATAGAGGATTGCCGGTGGCCAAAAAAGCCGCATCCTTCGCCGCCCTGGGCGGCCTGGTATTTTCCACCGACGCAGGTCGTCATTGCCCGGAATGCAGTAAACCGGTGGACGCCTGCATCTGCAAACAGACCGTTATCCCTGCTGGCGACGGCATTGCTCGCGTGCGTCGCGAAAGCAAGGGCCGTGGCGGCAAGACGGTGACCACCATCACCGGCGTGCCGCTGGCTGAAGACGCGCTCAAGGAACTGGCGACCACGCTGAAGAAACGCTGTGGCACCGGTGGAGCGTTGAAAGACGGCGTCATCGAAATCCAGGGCGATCATGTCGAGCTACTCTTGGCAGAACTGATCAAGCTCGGTTTCAAGTCGAAGAAATCCGGCGGCTAGCAGCCTCTGTGAAAACCACCTGTGGCTTGATCCAGTCCTGAAACCTTCAGGCCTGGCGTCGTCACCATGGTTTTCACAGAGCCTGTTCATGACCGGTTTCTAAACTCGTTGCGGTCGGCGGGGTCTACTCCCCCGTTGATGAACCGTCATTTTCATTCTTTAGACTGCGCCGGCCTGATTCCAGGCGACGCACCATGACTTCTTTATAGGGGACTTCGATGTCCGTACGACGCACACGCAAAGACGATGGCAGCCAATGGACAGTTGCGGACAGCCGCAGTGTTTACGGGATTCGCCATTGGGGGGCCGGGTATTTCGCGATCAATGACGCCGGTCGCGTCGAAGTTCGTCCGAACGGTCCGAGCAGCTCGCCCATCGACCTGTTCGAGCAAGTCGACCAGTTGCGCAAAAGCGGCCTGTCCTTGCCGTTGCTGGTACGTTTTCCCGACATCCTGCAAGACCGCGTGCGTCAGCTGACCGGCGCGTTCGACGCCAACATCGAGCGCCTGGAATACCAGAGCAAGTACACCGCGCTGTACCCGATCAAGGTGAACCAGCAGGAAGCGGTGATCGAAAACATCATCGCGACCCAGAACGTCTCCATCGGTCTGGAAGCCGGCTCCAAGCCGGAACTGTTGGCGGTACTGGCATTGGCGCCGAAGGGCGGCACCATCGTCTGCAACGGCTACAAGGACCGTGAGTTCATTCGCCTGGCGCTGATGGGCCAGAAGCTCGGCCACAACGTTTTCATCGTGATCGAGAAAGAATCCGAAGTCGGTCTGGTGATCGAAGAGGCCGCCTCGCTCAAGGTCAAGCCACAGGTTGGCTTGCGCGTGCGCCTGTCGTCCCTGGCCTCGTCGAAGTGGGCTGACACCGGTGGCGAGAAATCCAAGTTCGGCCTGTCGGCGGCGCAACTGCTGTCGGTGGTCGAGCGTTTCCGCGCGGCGGGCCTGGATCAGGGCATTCGCTTGCTGCACTTCCACATGGGTTCGCAGATCGCCAACCTGGCGGACTACCAGCACGGCTTCAAGGAAGCGATCCGTTACTACGGTGAACTGCGCAACCTCGGCCTGCCGGTGGACCACATCGACGTCGGTGGCGGTCTGGGCGTGGACTACGATGGCACGCACTCGCGTAACGCCAGTTCGATCAACTACGACATGGACGATTACGCCGGTGTCGTGGTCGGGATGCTCAAGGAATTCTGCGACGCGCAAAGCCTGCCGCACCCGAACATCTTCTCCGAGAGCGGTCGTTCCCTGACGGCCCACCACGCCATGCTGGTGGTCCAGGTGACCGACGTCGAGAAACACAACGACGACGTGCCGCAGATCGAAAACAAGGAAGCACTGCCGGAAACCGTGCAGTGGCTGGTGGATCTGCTGGGGCCGACCGACATTGAGATGGTCACCGAAACCTACTGGCGCGCCACGCACTACATGAGCGATGTCGCCGCCCAGTACGCCGATGGCAAGCTGACCCTGGCCGAAAAAGCCCTGGCCGAGCAATGCTACTTCGCGGTGTGCCGTCGCCTGCACAACTCGTTGAAGGCGCGTCAGCGTTCGCACCGTCAGGTGCTGGACGAGCTCAACGACAAGTTGGCCGACAAATACATCTGCAACTTCTCGGTCTTCCAGAGCCTGCCGGACACCTGGGCCATCGATCAGGTACTGCCGATCATCCCGCTGCATCGTCTCGATGAAGAGCCGCTGCGTCGTGCGGTGCTGCAGGACCTGACCTGCGACTCCGACGGCAAGATCAACCAGTACGTCGACGAGCAGAGCATCGAAACCAGCCTGCCGGTGCACGCACTGAACGAAGGCGAGGACTACCTGTTGGGCGTGTTCCTGGTGGGCGCCTACCAGGAAATCCTGGGTGACATGCACAACCTGTTCGGTGATACCGACTCGGTGAACATCTACCAGAACGCCGACGGCAGTGTGTATCACGCCGGTATCGAAACCCACGACACCATCGAAGACATGCTGCGTTACGTGCACCTGTCACCGGAAGAACTGATGACCCACTACCGCGACAAGTGCGCCAGTGCCCGCATCAGTGCCACCGAACGCACCCAGTTCCTTGACGCTCTGCGTCTGGGCCTGACCCGTTCGTCCTACCTGTCTTCCTGACGTCTGTACCGCTCTCATCAGGTTGTCTGAAAATTTTCCGCCAAGTTGCGGAAATTTCAGATGACCTGGTGGGACGACTCTCTTTTTGCCTGCGAAACGACCTGCATTTTCGGCTTTTCGAGTCATTGGTCTTCTTTTCGCGTAGGTCATTTCCCAAGTTGTACTTCACCTCTCTACTCGACCATGCCTCTCGGCGAGAATTCCCGGCCGTCCCTCCTGTAGAGAATCGCCGATGTTCGATCCAGTCAACGAACCTGAATTTCGTCTGGACGTCGCAGGACTGTCCGACGCCTTTGAAGTACTGTCCTTTACCGGTAGAGAAGCGATCAGCGAACCCTTTGTGTTCGACGTGGACCTGCTGGTCGACGATCCGACACTCGACCTCGCCAGCCTGCTGTATCGGTCGGCCACCTTGCATTTCGGGCCGACGGAAAACTTCGTCCACGGGCAATTGCTGGAACTGGTCCAGCGCGACCACGGCTCGACCATCAGGCTGTGCCATGTTCGCCTGGGACCGAAACTGGCGTGCCTTGCCCAGCGTTTCAGTCAACGCATCTTCACTGCCCGCTCGGTGCCGCAAATTCTCGATCAGGTGCTCAAGGAGCATGGCATTGCCGGCCAGGACCGACGCTTCGAACTGAGCGGCGATTATCCGCTGCGGGATTTCTGCACGCAGTACCGTGAATCGGACCTGCAATTTCTCCAGCGTTTATGTGCCCAGGAACGGCTTCACTATCACTTCGAGCATCGGGCTCGGGGACATTGCGTGGTGTTCGTTGATGGGCCGGGGCGTTTTTCTGTCGGCAAAACGGCGGTCTTCAGGCGTGACGGCGAACCTGCGGGGGTGCGTCGTTTCGAGGTTCAGCGATCCGTCGACAACACCCAACCAAGTGCTGATTGCCGGACGGATCTGACGACGTTGCGCAGCGGTCAATTGATGCCGCTGGCCGAGCACCCGGTGACCGCATGGAATCAGCCATGGCTGTTGACCCATGTCGAGCATCAGGGCAGCCAGGATCCTTTCACGCCTTACAGCAACCAGGTACGTGCCCTGCACTGGGCCGCGATGTTCGAATCACACCCTCGATCGCTCAAACCCAGGATGCACAGCCTGCAACGGGCGTGGGTGGTGAGTGTTGACGAGCCTCAACCGGATCCGTCGCGGCCGGTGGCTGTGCAGTTCGACTGGTGTTATCAGGGCGAGGGGGCAACGCCTGGCCACTGCTGGCTGCGGTTGGCGCCGCACTTGCAAACGGCAAGCGGCACGCCGTTGAGCGAAGGTGCTGAAGTCGTGGTGAGCTTTATCGAAGGCGATCCGGATCAGCCGTTGATCTCGGGCGTGCTGCACATGCCCAAATTGATTGAAGCGCCTGATACGGCCGGCTCGGTGAGGATCGATCAATGTCTGACCGAGGGAGTACAGGACTGGCTGCATTCGGGTGAGCCGTTGCTGCTGTTGTGCCTGCTGCCCGGTGGCGGCAGTTTCAATCATTGTGCGCAGTCGCTCTGTACCTGTCGGGCGGCCTTGCAGCTTGGCCAGAGCGGTGCGGCATGATGGCTTTGCGCACGGCCGATACGCTCGCGCAATGGTTGCTGCTGGATGTCCCGGGCACGCCGCAGGCGGGTGTGACATTGAAAATGCAATTCGCCCACGCCCGCGGGTTCTCGCTATTCGAAGGCACCGAGTGGCATGCACTGCGTGAGCAGGGCCCGGTATTGGTCAATTTGCGGACCTGCCCGATGCTGGCCGAAGCGTGCCAGCGCGACCCGCAGCACTGGCGCGGCTTGCTGTTGATCAGCGAGGCGTCGGCATCGACGTTGCTGGCACATTTACGGCGCATGCTCACGGTCAGTTTCGGTCTGCATCACCGGGCCTTGTTGAGTTACTACAATCCGTACACCGCCAGTTACTTTTTCGATGCCTGCGATGCCGGGGAACTGAGTCGCTGGCTGGGGCCCATCAGCCAGTTGCGTTGGTTTGGTGGCACCTGGGCCGACCGGGCGTTTGGCAGTCAGGGATGGCAGAAACTGCTCAATCCTGGACTTGCCGTCAGCCCTTTGGCCGTCGAAGAAAACCTCAGCCTTCGGCAGCGGGAAAAACTGCAAACCTGCCTGATGGAGCAGCACGCCTGGCACTGGAGCCAATCCACCGCGACAGACTACGCCCGCCTATGGGCCTGGTTGCAGGAAGGGGTGGCGCTGGGTTTCAGCGAGCGTCCGGTGTTGGATGGCTGGTTATGGTTACGCCTGCAGCATCCCGACGCGGTGTCCGTATCGCCGTTATCCGGGCGGACCCAGCAGGCACGGCTCGAGAGCCTGCGCCGCCATTGGCAGAACGATCAACCCTGAGCGCCCGTCTTTCAGTGCGCGCGGGCGAACCAGCCATCGTTGCGGCGCAGACGCCAGGCAATGACACCGAGGGTCAGGCTGCGCAGCATCATGAACAGCAGAAAGCTTATCCACAGGCCATGATTGCCCAATCCTTGCAGTGCCCAGGCGAACGGCGCCAGCAAGGCCACGGTCAGCAGCATGCCGTTGCGCATTTCCCGGGCGCGGGTGGCGCCGATGAACAGCCCATCGAGCAGGTAGCTCCAGACGGCAATCAGCGGCAGCGCGGAGAGGTAGGGCAAATAGATGAACGCCGTGTCGCGCACGCTGGCAATGTCGGTCTGCATCTCGATGAACAGGTGCCCGGCCAACAGAAACAACACGGCAAACCCCAGGCTCGCCAGCAACGACCAACCGCAGGCCACCACCAGGCAGCGGCGCAGGGCATCGCGGTCACGAGCGCCGATGGCGTGCCCGCACAGGGCTTCCACGGCGTGGGCCAGTCCATCGAGTGCATGGGCGGTCAGCAGTAAACCATTGAGCAGCAGGGCATTGGCGGCAACGGTGGCATCGCCCAGTCGCGCGCCCTGCACGGTGATCAGAAAAAACACCGATTGCAGGGCCAGGCTACGGATGAAAATGTCGCGGTTGACCGCCAACAGCGGACGCCAGCTCTGCCACAGTCCCAGCGCCGCCCAAATGATCTGGCCAGGGTAAGCGCGCAGGGCCTGGCGGGTCATCAGCAAGCCGATCAGGGCACCGGTCCACTCGGCGATGACCGAAGCCCTGGCCGCGCCGACCACGCCCCATTCCAGGCCGAGGACAAACCACAGGTTCAGGGCGATGTTGACCAGGTTGGTACTCAACAGAATCACCAACGGCGCACGGGCGTTTTGTGTGCCGAGGAACCAGCCGACCAGCGCATAACTGGCCAGCGCCGCGGGCAGGCCAAACAATCGTGTGTGGAAGAACTCGCGGGTCATCTGGTCCAGTTCGGCTGACGGCTGCATGAAATGCAACGCCACCCCGCTTAGCGGCACGCCCGCAGCACCCAGCAAGATGGCCAGTCCCATGGCCAGCAACAGGCCCTGCAACAAAACCTGCCTCAACGCCGCACCATCTCCGCGCCCGGCCGCCTGCGCCGCGAACCCGGTGGAGCCCATGCGCAGAAAACCCATGGCCCAGGCCAGGAAGGTATACAGACTGGCCCCGACCGCGACGGCACCGAGCTGATGGGCATGGGGCAGGTGACCGATGACGGTGCTATCAACCAGCGCCACCAGCGGTACGGAAATGTTCGAAAGAATCATCGGCGCCGCCAGCGCCCAGACCCGACGATGGGTAGGGCGGTCGCGCCAGTCGGCAATCAGGTTGGACATGCAGGCTCCTTGGGGGAGCGGGCATTGTAGCGGTGAACTCAATCTACTAAGCAATGAGATCACTGTGGGAGCGGGCTTGCCCGCGATGGCGGAGTGTCAGACAACATCAACTTTGACTGTCGCACCGTAATCGCGGGCAAGCCCGCTCCCACATGTTTTTTGTAGTGTCAGTGCATGATCCAGCTAAGCAGCCACAACCCCAGCATCAACCAGATGAGCCCCATGATGAACGCTGCATTCATGAAGGCGCGGATGGCCGACCAGAGCAGCACCAGGCCGAGGACCAGGACAATGATGCTGATGATCGAGGTGTCCATGCCCAACGCACGGGACAGGCCGTCGACAAAGTGGCTGCTGGCACGGCTCACCATCTGGAACAGGCCGCTGAGTGCATCAACGATGAACCGGATGACGGTGCCAAGCGCCTGGCCGAGCCATTCGAAAAAACCTTCTACCTGCATGGAATGAGCGTCCTGATGAAGTCGAGTGTTGGGCCATTGAATACGGTGGCGAGTTCCCCCACAAGCATAGAGCGTTGCTGTGTACCTGTGGGAGCGAGCCTGCTCGCGAATGCGGCAGAACATCCAACCTTTACATGTCTGACCCACCGCCTTCGCGAGCAGGCTCGCTCCCACAAAAACATCCGGGTCGTTCAACGGTTGTCACTTGCCTTCCCCTGCCATCCCCCCGAAGCTATACGCCTTCAGGAGAGCCCGATGAACCTTGTTGAACTGACCGAACGCCTGCACGCCATCCGAGACCGCAATGACTGGCGGCAATTTCACAGCCCGAAAAACCTGGCCATGGCCGCCAGCGTCGAGATGAGCGAGCTGGTGGAGATATTCCAGTGGCTGACGGAAGACCAGTCGCGGCAGTTGCCGGCGGATAAACTGGCCCATGCCGGGCAGGAAATTGGCGATATCGTCCTGTATCTCTTGTTGCTGTGCAGCGAGCTGGGCCTGGACATGAATGAAGTGGTGCGCAGCAAACTGGCCGACAGCGAGCGGAGGTTCAGCTGATGAGCGACCGTCATTTCGATCAACTGGCGACGCGCTTCGCCGAAAAAATCTACGGTGGGGCCAAAGGCGCGATTCGCCTGGCGGTGCTGCAGGCCGACCTGGCTGAAACCCTGCCGGACCGGCCGCTGCGGGTACTGGACATCGGCGCGGGCCTTGGCCACATGTCGTTGTGGCTGGCCGAGCGCGGGCATCAGGTGACATTGGCCGAGCCGGCCGAGCCGATGCTCGAAGGTGCACGCCAGCGTTTCGCCGAGGCCGGGCAAACCGCGATGTTTATTCAGGCGCCGTGGCAAGACTTGCTCGGTCAGCTCACCGAACCCTACGATCTGGTGCTGTGCCATGCCGTGCTGGAGTGGCTCGCCGAACCCCACGCCATCCTGCCGGTGCTGCATCAGCTGACCAAGGCCGATGGCTGGCTATCCCTGGCGTTCTACAACCGCGATGCGTTGATTTATCGCAACTTGCTCAAGGGCCATTTCCGCAAGATGCGCAAGAACGACATGGCCGGCGAAAAACAGAGCCTGACCCCGCAACAACCCCTGGATCCACGTGAGTTGGCGGCGCAACTTGATGGCCTGTGGCGAGTCGAAATACAGAGCGGGGTGCGGGTTTTCCACGATTACATGCCGGTGGAATTCCAGGCCCGCGCCGAGCTGCTGGACTTGCTCGAAATGGAACTGGCGCACCGCCGTCACCCAATCTTTGCCGGGCTTGGGCGTTACTTGCACTGGATTTGCCGGCCTGTCTGATCGGAGCGCGCAATGAAAAGTCGTTCAGGGTTGCTGGTGATCTGCCTGGCTTTGGCTGCCTGTGAGGGCACCAACCCATACGTGGCGTCCTCCAACCCGATTCCCCCGGCACCGCCTCAGGCGGCCAACACTTTCGACCTCAGTGCCTACCCGGCGCCACCCCGTGACTACGGGCGCTATCGCAGTTGGACCTGGCTCGACGGGCATCTGCCACCGGGTACCGCATGGGCAGACTCGGAGCAGGTCGCCGAAGCGGTCAGCAATGCGCTGGATCAACGCGGCTTGCGCCCTCGGCAGGGTGATCGTGCGGCGGACCTGTTAGTCAGCGCCGACCTTCGTCTGGAAACCCGCTTGCGTCAGGTTCAGGACGATTACGGGTATTACGGTGGATACGGCGGCTACAACCGCTATGGCTCGGGTTATGGCATGTACGGCAGCGTACCCATCGTGCGCACTTACCAGGAACAGGTAGTCGTGGTTCAGGTGGATATGTTCGACGCGCAAAGCGGTCAGCCGGTGTGGAGTTCCAGCGCCGAAACCAGCCAGCGGAGCACTCAGAGCCAGCAAGCCGATGCCATTCGGGAGGCTGTAGAAAAAGCGATGTCAGCGTATCCTCCTAGTTAGCTTCTGTTATTGAGAAGCTTTTCACAGGTGCATGTTCTCAACCGGAGATTCATCATGTTCCGCCGTTTTGCTTTACTGGCAGTGGCTGTGCTACTCAGTGCCTGCGCTGCCAACCAGGTCAATCATGACTTCGATGCCAGCCGCGATTTCTCTGCCTATCGTAGCTGGAGCTGGAAAGAACCCGCCCTGCAATATCGCCCCGATGACCCCCGGATCAAGAGCGACCTGACGGAGCAGCGCGTGCGCCAGTCGGTGGCCGATCAACTGGATCAGCGCGGACTGCGTCCGGCCGCCGGCGATGCCAAGGGTGATTTGAATGTGCAGACCTACCTGATTGTCGAAGAGCGCCAACAACAGGTGACCACCAACTATGGCGGCGGTTGGGGCAATCCGTGGTACGGCTACTGGGGTGCACCGATGTACAACGAAACGCGCCTGGTGAATTACAAAGTGGCGACCATCCAGATCGATCTGCTCGATGGCAAGGATGGCAAACTGGTCTGGCGCGGCAGTGACGAACAGATCCTTAGCCGCACACCGAATCCATCGGACCGCAGTACGGCGATACACGACACGGTCGCCCGGATATTGGCCAACTATCCACCCAAAAGATAAACACATCATTCGCAGACACGATCTATCCCTTGTGGGAGCGAGCCTGCTCGCGAAAGCAATCTGACAGACTGCGAAAAATCCGGATCGAACGATCAGGCCACCGGCCGCCAATTCCCGACCATGTGCTCCAGATCCCCGGCCCCGATCAATTGCAGCTCACCAGCGGATCCCGCCGCGCTAGCCAGCAGGGCCACCTCGCTGGGCAGTCGCACCGGCTTCTTGAACTGCACCGCAATCTCGATGTTCGCCGTCGGCAGATGGTCAGCCAGAGCGGCCAGGGTGCGGGCCTTGTTCCATAAACCATGGGCAATGGCCGAAGGGAAACCGAACAGTTTGGCACTGGCCGTACTCAGGTGAATCGGGTTGTAGTCGCCGGAGACTTTGGCGTACTGCCGACCGATATCCGAAGGCGCTTTCCACTGCGCGATTTGCGTCAGCGGCTGGGTTAACGCCAGTACATTTTCGACAGGCTCACCCTCAAGCTTGACCCCACGGCAAAGCATCTGGCTTTGCGCCTCCCACAGCGTGCCCAATTGATCATCCAGGGTGGTCACCAGATCGAAAGTGGCCCCTTTGGCGTGGGGTTGCAGGTTCTGCACCTTGACGCTGACCCGCACGCGATTGACCCCGCCCATGGGACGCAGCACGCGAATGCGATTGCTCAGGTGAATCAACCCAAGTAATGGAAACGGAAACTCATGGGCAGTGAGCAATTGCATCTGCAACGCGAAGGCGAGGATGTGGGGATAGGTCGGTGGTAGCAGGCTGTTGTCGGCGAAGCCACAGACCTTGCGATAAGCCGCCAGGCGTTTGGGGTCGACATCGACCCAGCAACGCAATCCCGAGTCGGGCAGGACGGTGCCGGTGATCTTGCGCCGTGTCGCGGCTTTGGCATACAGAGTCGGCAGGGCGGGTTCGCGGTCGAGCGTGTGCCAATCGGTCGTCATGCCTAAGCCCCCAGAACGCTTTGTCCGCAGACGCGCAACGCCTGCCCGGTGAATGCGCCGGTGCCCGGTTGCGCAAGCCAGGCCACCGCTTCGGCGACGTCCTGCGGCAGGCCACCCTGTCCCAGCGAACTCATGCGTCGCCCGGCCTCGCGCAGGCCAAACGGAACCTTCGCAGTCATCTGGGTTTCGATGAAACCCGGAGCCACCGCGTTGATACTGATGCCCCGTTCCTGCAACAACGGTGACCAGGCTTGCGCCAGCCCGATCAACCCGGCCTTGCTCGCCGCGTAGTTGGTTTGCCCGCGATTGCCGGCGATGCCGCTGATCGATGCCAGCAGAATCACCCGGCCGTTGTCGCGCAGTGTGCCGTTGTCGAGTAGGGCTTTGGTCAGTACTTGCGGGGCGTTGAGATTGACCGCGAGCACGGCGTCCCAAAAGTCCGGGGTCATGTTGGCCAGGGTTTTGTCCCGGGTGATGCCGGCGTTGTGCACCACGATATCGATGCCGTCGGGCAGCTGTTCGACCAGTTGCGTGGCAGCGTCTTCGGCACAAATGTCCAGTGTGAGGCTGCGCCCGCCGAGGCGCGCGGCCAGGGCTTCGAGATCGTTTTTCGCCGGTGGGACATCGAGCAGAATGACCTCGGCACCGTCGCGGGCCAGGGTTTCGGCGATGGAGGCGCCAATCCCCCTTGCCGCGCCAGTGACCAGTGCCTTGCGCCCGGCCAGTGGACGTGTCCAGTCGCTTACCTGGATGTCGCAGGCGTTCAGGCGTATCACTTGTCCGGAGACGAAAGCGCTTTTGGGCGATAGGAAAAACCGCAGCGGGCCTTCGAGTTGGTCTTCGGCACCTTCGCCGACGTAGATCAGTTGCAAGGTGCCGCCGCTGCGCAGTTCCTTGGCCAGCGAACGGCTGAAACCTTCCAGGGCGCGTTGAGCGCTGGCGGCGAACGGGTCGCGCAACGATTCGGGGGCACGCCCGAGAATCACCAGGTGCGCACAGTGATCGAGGTTTTTCATCAGCGGCTGGAAGAACTCGCGCAGCTGTTTCAGTTGATCGGTTTGCAGCAGATCGCTGGCATCGAACACCACGGCCTTGAGTTTCGGGCCGTGGCCGGGAATCCACGCGGTTGCCATCGAAGGGTCGGTACCGTAGCCGTAGATCGCGTCGGTCAGGCGGTTGGCAAACGCACTGATTTTCTGCGCCAACGGCCCGCCACCGATCAGCAACGCCCCCTCGACCGGCCGCAACCGGCCGGCCAGCCAGCGTTCCAGGCGTACCGGCGAAGGCAGGCCCAAGGCCCCGACCAGACGATGGCCGATGGACGAATTGGCGAAGTCGATATAGCGGTCAGACATGGAACGCGCTCCGGTGGCTGGGGTTCAAAGTGTGGACCATGATTGGCAATCAGTCGTTCGATCCACGGGATACGGCCTACGCTTGATCAAAGCAGATTAGTTTGTCCCAGGACTTTTAGGTGAACTCAAACCCTGTGGGAGCGAGCCTGCTCGCGAAGGCGTCGGCACATCCAGCAACGAGTTGACTGAGCCACCGCTTTCGCGAGCAGACTCGCTCCCACAGGGACTGGCTCGACTTTCAGGTATTTCATCAGGAGCTTTTCATGACTCAGCTGCGCCGCGTCGCGATCATCGGCGGTAACCGGATTCCCTTCGCCCGTTCCAACGGTCCGTACGCCACTGCCAGTAATCAGGACATGCTCACTGCCGCGCTCGAAGGTTTGATCGAGCGCTACAACCTGCACGGCCTGCGCATCGGCGAGGTGGTCGCAGGCGCAGTGCTCAAGCTGTCGCGGGACATGAACCTGACCCGCGAATGCGTGCTCGGCTCGCGACTGTCGCCCTCGACGCCGGCCTATGACATCCAGCAGGCCTGCGGCACCGGGCTGGAAGCGGCATTGCTGGTGGCGAACAAAATTGCCCTGGGCCAGATCGAGTGCGGCATTGCCGGTGGCGTCGACACCACCTCCGATGCGCCGATCAGTGTCAGCGAGGGGCTGCGCAAGATCCTGCTGCAAGCCAACCGCGCCAAAAGCACCGGCGACAAACTGAAAACCTTCCTGCAATTGCGTCCTCGTCACCTGATTCCCGAGTTCCCGCGCAACGGCGAGCCGCGCACCGGTCTGTCCATGGGTCAGCATTGCGAGCTGATGGCGCAGACCTGGAGCATTTCCCGTGAAGCGCAGGATCAGCTTGCCCTGGAGAGTCATCAGAAACTGGCCGCGTCCTACGCCGAGGGTTGGCACAACGATTTGATGACGCCGTACCTTGGCCTGACCCGCGACAACAATCTGCGGCCGGACTCGACACTGGAAAAGCTCGCTGCCCTCAAGCCCGCCTATGAAAAAAGCGCCAAGGGCACCCTGACCGCGGGCAATTCAACGCCGCTGACCGATGGTGCGTCGTTGGTGTTGTTGGGCAGTGAGGAATGGGCGAAGGCGCGTGGCCTGCCGGTCCTTGCTTACTTACGCGATGGCGAGGCGGCGGCGGTGGATTTCGTCAACGGTGCCGAAGGCCTGTTGATGGCGCCCGTGTATGCCGTGCCGCGTTTGTTGGCGCGCAATGGCCTGACCCTGCAGGACTTCGACTATTACGAAATCCACGAAGCCTTCGCCGCGCAAGTGCTCTGCACGCTGAAGGCCTGGGAAGATCCGGAGTACTGCAAAAGCCGTCTTGGCCTTGACGCGCCATTGGGGTCGATCGACCGCTCTCGGCTTAACGTCAAGGGCAGCTCGCTGGCGGCGGGGCATCCGTTTGCGGCCACGGGCGGGCGCATCGTTGCCAATTTGGCGAAACTGCTGGATGCGGCCGGGAAGGGGCGGGGGTTGGTTTCGATTTGTGCAGCGGGTGGGCAGGGTGTTACCGCGATCATCGAACGCTGATTGCTGATTGCTGATTGCTGATTGCTGATTGCTGTAGCGGAACCTGTGGGAGCGGGCCTGCCCGCGATGGGGGCGGCACATTCAACATCTCTGTTGCCTGACACACCGCTATCGCGGGCAAGCCCGCTCCCACAGGGATTATTGCGTTGATTAGATGTGTGACATGGCTTAGCGTCGCTTAATCAGCCGTCCCGCAACACAAGGCCCTTCAATGCCGACCAACGGACAAGTGTCCCTCGAACGCAGCATCCCGCCCATCACTGTTTTGCCGCGTCCGCTATACGCCCGGGTGGAAAGCCTCAACGCCGGTTCATGGACACCGTCCCACAGCCACGATTGGGTGCAGTTTTCCTACGCCATCAGTGGCGTGCTCGGCGTGCATACCGCCGAAGGCAGTTTTTTCGCGCCACCGCAGTGGGGTATCTGGATTCCCGCGGATCTTGAGCATCAGGTGGTAACGTCGATGCGCGCCGAAATGCGCAGCCTCTATGTGCGTCGCCAGGATTGCCAATGGGCGGACGGGCGTTGCCGGGTGCTGGAAGTGACGCCGCTGGCCCGGGAGCTGATCAAGAGCTTTTGTCTGCTGCCGGTGGAATATCCACAGGGCGACAGCCAGGAAGCGCGCCTGGTGAGTGTGTTGCTGGATCAACTGGCGACGTTGCCGGAAGTCGGATTCTCCCTGCCATTACCCCGCCATGAACGACTGTTGGGGCTGTGCAATGAGTTGATCGAGAACCCCGAGCGCAACGTGACCTTGCAGGAATGGGCGGAACGTTTGGGGACGTCGGAGAAAACCCTGATGCGCCTGTTTCAGCGCGAGACCGGTTTGAGTTTTCGCGGTTGGCGCCAGCGCATGCGGTTGCTGTCGTCGTTGAGTTTGCTGGAAGAGGGGGACAGCGTGACCAATGCTGCGCTGGCTTGTGGATATGATTCCACGTCGGCGTTTATTGCGGCGTTTAAAAGCCTGTTTGGGTTTACCCCAGGTGAATTGTTTCGGCAGTGACGGCCCCATCGCTGGCAAGCCAGCTCCCACAAGGTTAGTGGTGATCCCTGTGGGAGCGGGCTTGCCCGCGATTGTCGCAACGAGGTTTCGGATCAGGTACGGAACCGCCGAACCAACCCATCCAGCTCATTGGACAACCCGGCCAGGCTCTGGGAGTCCAGTCGCGCCGAGTTCGCCAGTTCCGCCACCAACTGCGCATCGCCATGGATCTGGCTGATGTGCCGGTTGATGTCTTCGGCCACCTGGTGCTGTTGTTCCGCCGCCGTGGCGATCTGGGTGTTCATGTCGCGGATCACGTCCACCGACTCGCGAATCTGCCCGAAGCTGCTGCGCGCTTCGCCGATGCGTGTCACCGATTGTTGCGACACTTCCAGGCTGGCATGCATCTGTTGAGTCACCTGGCTGGTGCGTTTGGCCAGGTTGCCCAGCAGCCCGTCGATCTCTGCCGTGGAATCAGCCGTGCGCTTGGCCAGCGCCCGCACTTCGTCCGCCACCACCGCAAAGCCGCGACCTTGCTCACCGGCCCGCGCCGCTTCAATGGCTGCGTTCAACGCCAGCAGGTTGGTCTGTTCGGCGATCGAGCGAATGGTGCCAAGGATCGACTGAATGTCATTGCTGTCGCGTTCCAGTTGCTGCATCGACTGGGCTGACTGTTCGATTTCCTGGCTCAGGCGATCCACGCTGTTTACCGCGGCATCGATCTGCTGCTGGCCTTCGCGGGCCTGGCGCTGGCCGCTGTCGGCCGATTCGGCGGCCTGGCTGCAAGAGCGCGCCACTTCGTTGGCGGTGGCGACCATTTCGTGGAACGCCGTGGACACCATATCCACCGCCTCGCGTTGGCGCCCGGCGGCTTCAGCCATGTCGCTGGAGACCTGGGTCGAGCTTTTGGACGTGGCCAGGATCTTGGACGCCGCGCCGCCAATGCTCTGGATCAGGTTGCGAATGGCGGTCAGGAACTGGTTGAACCAGTTGGCCAGTTGCGCGGTTTCGTCGCTGCCACGGATTTGCAGGTTCTTGGTCAGGTCGCCTTCACCCTGGGCGATGCCTTCCAGACCGTCGGCCACGCTGCGGATCGGCCGCACGATGAGGCTGGCGAAACTGGCGCCGACGACAGCGAAGATCACGGCCAGCACGGCGGCGATGATCGCGATCAACCAGGTCAGTTGGGTTGCGGTGCTCATCACGTCGCTTTGCTTGATCAGGCCGATGAAGGTCCAGCCCAGTTGTTCCGACGGCCAGACGTTGGCCATGTAGCGCTCGCCGTCGAGTTCGACTTCGACCATGCCTTTGCCGGCCTTGGCCAGCTGCGCATAACCCTCGCCGAGGCTGCCCAGGGCCTTGAAGTTGTGCTCCGGTTGCTTCGGATCGACCAGCACGGTGCCGGAGTTTTCCAGCAGCATCAGGTAGCCGGTTTCGCCAAGCTTGATCTGTTTGACCAGTTCGGTGAGCTGCTTGAGCGACACGTCGATGCTGACCACGCCGCCGTTGGTGCCCAGCTTGTTGTCGACCGTGCGAACGGTGCTGACGTAGGACGTATCATTTTCGGCCCAATAGTAGGCTTCGGTGCGGAACGGCTTGCCCGGCTTGGCCTGGGCCGCCTTGTACCACGGGCGCTGGCGCGGGTCGTAGTTGGCCAGCTTGGCATCGTCCGGCCACGACACATAACCGCCGGCCGCAGTGCCGAGGATGGCGTAGGCGTAGGACGGATGGGCGTTGCCCAGGTCCTGCAGGAAACCGAAGATCTTTTTGTCCATCTCGCCCTGGGCAACGCTCGCAGCGTTGGCATCCATGTAGGTCTTGAGGCTGTCGTCGGAGTTCTTGATCAGCGGTTGCTTGGCCAGGTATTCGACGTTCTGGCTGATGCCGTCGAAGAACAGTTGCATGGCATTACTGACCTGACGGATTTCGCGACCGCTGTTGTCGACGAATTCGTCCTTGGCATCACTGCGCAAGTTCAGCACAACGAGGGTGGCGACCACTACCACGGGCAAGCAGGCGATGATTGCAAACGCCCAGGTCAACTTCTGTTTGATGTTCATCCGCGCTCCAGATTTTCTTGTAGGCCCACGCAGTGCAGATGACTCGCGGTTTATTGGCAGCCGTAAACGTTTTACATCAACCCGGTTCCCTGGGGGCGACATCGCCAGTGCAAGGCAAGGATTGTCGGACAAATCTGTTTGTCACTCAGGGCTTCGGCTGTTGCCTGCGGAAATTAAGGATTTTCTGAAAAAAATCCTGCGAAGAGCCGTCAGTCGGGATCTCGGCTGTTGTCCGGCACATTCCGTGCTTCTCGATGAGTGTGTCAGCGTTCATAGGTCGCCACCCCCTCCCATCGGTGAGTGGATTGCCGTATAACGAATGACTTTCGCGTGTTTGGTAATAAAGGACCCAGAATAAAAGCTGATGAAGACTCCAAAACGCATAGAACCCCTGATCGAGGACGGTCTGGTCGACGAGGTGCTGCGCCCACTCATGAGTGGCAAAGAGGCAGCTGTTTACGTGGTGCGCTGCGGTAACCAGTTACGCTGCGCGAAGGTCTACAAGGAGGCGAACAAACGCAGTTTTCGTCAGGCGGCCGAATACCAGGAAGGCCGCAAGGTGCGCAACAGCCGTCAGGCCCGGGCCATGGCCAAGGGCTCCAAGTTTGGCCGCAAGGAAGCCGAAGACGCCTGGCAGAACGCCGAAGTGGCGGCGCTGTTCCGTCTGGCCAACGCCGGTGTACGAGTGCCCAAGCCTTATGACTTCCTCGAAGGCGTGCTGCTCATGGAGCTGGTGGCCGACGAATACGGCGATGCCGCACCGCGCCTGAACGACGTAGTGCTGGAACCGGACCAGGCGCGCGAGTATCACGCGTACCTGATATCGCAGATCGTGCTGATGCTGTGTACCGGCCTGGTGCACGGTGACCTGTCCGAGTTCAACGTCCTGTTGACCCCGACGGGCCCTGTGATCATCGACTTGCCGCAAGCGGTGGATGCGGCGGGCAACAACCACGCGTTCAGCATGCTGGAACGGGACGTGGGCAACATGGCGTCGTACTTCGGACGATTCGCACCGGAGTTGAAAAAGACCCGATACGCCAAGGAAATGTGGGCCCTGTACGAGGCTGGCACCTTGCACCCGGGCAGTGTCCTGACCGGCGAATTCGCCGATTCGCAAGAGCTGGCCGACGTGGGTGGGGTCATGCGCGAGATCGAAGCGGCCCGTCGGGATGAAGCGCGCAAGCAAGCGGCCCGTGCCGCGGACGATGCGCCACCCGATAAAACCGAAGAACCGCCTCCGCCGTGGATGCAGTGATCAGTTGATCAAAAAAACCGGCTTCGGCCGGTTTTTTGTATCCAACCCATAACCCCTGTGGGAGCGAGCCTGCTCGCTAAGGCGGAGTGTCAGGCTAAGTAAATGTTGAATGTGTCGGCCTCTTCGCGAGCAGGCTCGCTCCCACAGGGATGCACCCGGTAATCAGGCGCGAGCCGTTGTGGCACAACACCCCGACTCCAACTCCTTGAGAATCGGACAATCCGGCCGATGATCCCCCTGGCAATGCTCGACCAGGTCCTGCAAGGTATCGCGCAACTGGCCGAGTTCGCGGATCTTCTGGTTCAGCTCGTCGATATGCTGGCGGGCCAGGGCCTTCACATCGGCGCTGGCGCGCTGGCGGTCCTGCCAAAGAGTCAGCAACTTGCCGACTTCCTCCAGGGAAAAACCCAGGTCCCGGGAGCGCTTGATGAACGCCAGGGTGTGCAGGTCGTCGTCGCCATACACCCGATAGCCGCTGTCGGTGCGGTGGGCCGCCTTGAGCAGGCCGATAGACTCGTAATAACGGATCATCTTTGCACTCAGGCCGCTATGGCGGGCTGCTTGGCCGATGTTCATCGGTTGTCCTCCAGATCCTCGGGTTTCCAGGTTTTCAACAGTAACGCATTGCTCACTACGCTGACGCTCGACAACGCCATGGCCGCGCCGGCCAGCACCGGGTTGAGGAAGCCGAAGGCTGCCAAAGGAATGCCGATCAGGTTGTAGACGAAGGCCCAGAACAGGTTTTGCCGGATCTTCGCGTAGGTCTTGCGGCTGATCTCCAGCGCCGCCGGCACCAGGCGTGGATCGCCGCGCATCAGGGTGATGCCGGCGGCGTGCATCGCCACATCGGTACCGCCGCCCATGGCGATGCCGATGTCGGCAGCGGCCAATGCCGGCGCATCGTTGATGCCGTCGCCGACCATGGCCACCACACCCGATGTCTTGAGCGCCGCAACTTCGGCAGCTTTGTCCGCCGGCAGCACTTCGGCGTGCACGTTGGTGATGCCCAGCGCCTCGGCCACCACTTTGGCGCTGCCGCGATTGTCGCCGGTCAACAGGTGGCTACTGATGTGACGTGCGTTGAGTTGTTGCACCGCTTGCAGCGCCCCGGGCTTGAGCGTGTCACCGAAAGCGAACAGGCCCAGGACTCGCGGCGCGGGGCTTTGCTCGATCAGCCAGGACAAGGTTCGGCCTTCGGATTCCCATGCGGTGGCCGAGTCGGCCAACTCACCTGGGTTCAATTCGCTCTCTTGCAGAAGACGACGATTACCCAGTGCCAACCGACGGCCATCAAGACTGCCGGCAATGCCGCGTCCCGTCAGGGACTGGCTGTCGTTGACATCGGCCACGCTCAAACCACGCTCTTTGCATTCATCCAGCACCGCCTTGGCCAGCGGATGCTCACTGCCGCGTTGCAGGGCTCCGGCCAGTCGCAGCAAGTTGGCTTCGTCACCGTCGAGGGCACTCAAGTGAGCGATGCGGGGTGTGCCCGACGTCAGGGTGCCGGTCTTGTCGAACACCACTGCACTGACTTCGTGAGCACGTTCCAGGGCTTCGGCGTCCTTGATCAGAATCCCGTGACGTGCCGCCACGCCGGTACCGGCCATGATCGCGGTCGGCGTGGCCAGACCCAGCGCGCAAGGACAAGCGATCACCAACACCGCGACGGCATTGATCAGCGCGGTTTCCAGAGGGGCGCCGTACAACCACCAGCCGATCAAGGTTGCCAGCGCCAGCAACAGCACCACCGGCACGAAGATCTGGCTGACTTTATCCACCAGTTTCTGGATCGGCGCCTTCGCTGCCTGAGCGTCTTCAACCAGACGGATAATCCGCGCCAGCACCGTTTCCGCACCGAGTGCCTGGGTGCGCACCAGCAACCGGCCTTCACCATTGATAGCGCCACCGGTGACGGTATCGCCGGGTTGCTTGGGCACGGGCAGGCTTTCGCCGCTGATCAGCGCTTCGTCGGCATGGCTCTGCCCGTCCACTACCGCACCGTCCACCGGGAAACGTTCACCGGGTTTGACCAGCACCAGATCATTGAGGCGCAGGGCGCTGATGGCGACATCCTGCTCCTGGCCATCCATCACCCGGATCGCCCGCTCCGGACGCAGCGCTTCCAGGGCGCGAATGGCGCTGGCGGTCTGACGCTTGGCACGGCTTTCCAGGTATTTGCCCAACAGCACCAGGGCGATCACCACCGCCGAGGCTTCGAAATACAGATGCGGCATGCCCCCGGCGGCTGTGGCCCATTCGTAGAGGCTCAAGCCGTACCCGGCGCTGGTACCCAGGGCGACCAGCAAGTCCATGTTGCCGGCGCCGGCGCGCACGGCTTTCCAGGCGGCGACATAAAACCGCGCACCCAGGATGAATTGCACTGGCGTGGCCAGCGCGAATTGCGCCCAGGCCGGGAGCATCCAGTGCACACCGAAAGGTTGCAGCAACATCGGCAGCACCAGCGGCAAGGCGAGGACGATGGCGGCGATCACGGCCCAGCGCTCGCGGTGCAGGCGCGTCTGTTGATTGTCGGTGGAGGGATGTTCGGCTTCCCAAACGCTGGCGGCGTAACCGGCCTTGGTTACGGCGGCGATCAGTAATTGCGGATCGACCTGCCCAAGCAGTTCAAGATGCGCGCGTTCGTTGGCCAAGTTGACGCTGACACCCTTCACCCCCGGCACTTTGTTCAGGGCACGTTCGACGCGGCCGACGCAGGAAGCGCAAGTCATGCCCTCGATACTCAGTTCCAGGCTATGCTGCGGCACGCTGTAACCAGCCTTTTCCACGGCTTCCATCAAGGCTGGCAGGCTACCGGTTGGCGCCTGGACCCGTGCCTGTTCAGTGGCCAGGTTGACGCATACGGCACTGGCGCCGATGACTTTGCTCAAGGCACGCTCGACACGCCCGGCGCAACTGGCGCAGGTCATGCCGGTAATCGGCAGATCGAAAGTGATGGATTCGGACATGGGGCACGCTCCCTGTAGAAGATGTCTACAGGATCAACCTTGCCATGCTGGCAAGGTCAAGCGCCAATCTCCAGATTGTCGCAGATCCTTTGTGGGAGCGAGCCTGCTCGCGAAGACGGAGTGTCAGTCAACGATGTTGCTG
>NZ_JBPKAM010000041.1:0-54804 GCF_051216495.1 Pseudomonas baetica
AATTTTTTGTGCTGGCCAAAATCATCGAAGAGCATGAAACCCCACGCACCTGGTTGACCGCCACCCCCCCCCACCACCCCCCCCCCCCCCCCCCCCCCCCCCCCCCCCCCACCCCCCTCCCCCCCCCCCCCCCCCCCCCCCCCCCCCCCCCCAAAGGCGCCGGAATTAACGGCGAAAACCCCTTGGTCAGTCGTTGATCAACTTACCCACTCGAATCGGCTCACGCCCCGCCACCTTGGCCTGCCATGTCCCCGGCTGCGTGTAACGTCCGCGATCGATGGCAAACAGCACGCCACTGGTCCCGGCACGCACGGTGGTGACCTTATCGTTCAACGGATCGACCACTTCAAACAGCGCATCGCCTTTCTCCACCCACTCACCGGCCTCGCGCAGGAAACTGACGACGCCGTGATGCGGTGCGAACAGGTATTGGGTGCCTTCGAACGGCATGCCTTCGCAGCATTCGTCCGGCGCCGCCGGCCAGCTGCCTTTGATGAACCCCTGCTCGGCGAGAAAGCCCAGAATGGCCTCGCAATTGGCTTGCGCCTGATCAACCCGGGTGTCGCCCATGCTGCCCAGCTCCAGGGTTGTCGCCAGGTTGGCCGGTGGAATCGCGGCGTCGGGGAACGCCCTGGCCAAGCGCAGCCACGGCGAGGAACAGGACTCGTCGAACGAGCTGCCACCGGAGTCTTCACACAGCAACGCCACGCCAGCTTTTAAACGCGCCGCCAGGGATTGCCACTGCGGCCAGTGTTGCGGCAAGGCATAAATGTGGATTGCCGCTTCGAAATCGCAATGCAGATCGAGGGTGATATCAGCGTCGCAGGCGTGGCGCAGCAACAAGCGATGCATCGCCTCCAGCTGTGACGCCGCAGCCGGCAAGCCGTCGAGTACCTGACCCATGGTCTGTCGGATCAACGCGATGTTGGCGTCGGCATCGGTCCCCAGACGATCACCGATCAACTGCGCCACCGGAGCGCTGAGTTCGACGAACGCGCGGTTGAAGTTCTTGCCGCTGCCCAATTCGAAACGACCCATGTGGCTGCTTTGCAAGTGCTGATCGAGCCCGATGGGGTTGGCCACCGGCACCAGCTCGATTACGCCTTGCAGGTGTCCCTGGTTCTCCAGCTCGGTGAGTCGCTGCTTCAGTTCCCAGGCAGTGCGCATGCCCGGCAGCTCATCGGCATGCAGGCTGGCCTGGATATAGACCTTGCGAGTGCCTGTGCCATAGCGGAATACGCTTAGGGTGCGCTCGGTCCCGAGGTGGCTCCAGGGCAATGGATGGTCGATGCGTTGCATGGGGAAACTCCTGATATCTGAACGGCGAGATCACCTGTGGGAGCGAGCAGGCTCGCTCCCACAGGGTTCTCTCATGTAATAGAGAGCATAAAAAAAGTGGCAGCCGCGTCAACGGCTGCCACTTTTTATCGGTGCGATTATTGCTCGCCGTAAACGTCAAACTTGAAGTACTTGTCCTGCACTTGCTTGTACTTGCCGTTGGCGCGAATTTCGGTGATGGCCTTGTTGAATTGCTCGGCCAGGGCGGTATCGCCCTTGCGCACGGCAATACCGGCACCACCGCCGAAGTATTTCGGATCGTTGTACTCAGGGCCTACGAAAGCGAAACCTTTACCGGCGTCGGTCTTCAGGAAACCGTCATCCAGGTTGACCGAGTCGGCCAGCAGCGCATCGACACGACCGGAGACCATGTCCAGGTTGGCTTCCTGCTGGGAGCCGTAACGCACCAGCTCGATCCCGGCCGGCACCAGCACTTCGGTGGCGAAACGGTCGTGGGTACTGGCGCGCAGCACACCGACTTTCTTGCCCTTGAGTTCGGTCAGCGGGTCCTTGATGTCGGTGCCAGCCTTCATCACGAAGCGCGCCGGCGTGTGGTAGTACTTGATGGTGAAATCGACATTCTTCTTGCGGTCGTCGGTGATGGTCATGGACGACAGGATGGCGTCGATTTTCTTGACCTTCAGCGCCGGGATCAGGCCGTCGAATTCTTGCTCGACCCAGGTGCACTTCGCTTTCATCTGCTCGCACAGTGCGTCGCCGATATCGACGTCGAAACCGGTGAGCTTGCCGTCCGGGGTTTTCATCGAGAATGGTGGGTAACCAGCCTCGATACCGATGCGGATCGGCTTGGCGTCTTCGGCCACGGCGGTCAGGGACAACATCGACAGTGCCAGGGCACCGAACATCACTAGCTTCTTCATTTATTACTCCTGTGTGCGGAGGCTTTTATTGGCAGCTTTCGGTCGTTTGCTTGTGGCAGATAGGGACCGAAGTGGCCGGCAGTCTAGAATGGGTTCGTGCTGGCGACCAGCCCTTTTTTGCGGCACATTGACTGCCAATCTGCCCACTCAAGAGAAGCCCGATGCCTGAGTTGAACCTGATCCAGCACCACCCCGCCGAGGGACCTGGCGCCATTGCCCTGTGGGCGGCTTCCCGTGGGGTGACGCTGAATGTGTTCCGCGCCGACTTGGGTCACTTGCCTGCGGCAAGCGCCGCGCCGGCGATCCTGCTGGGCGGACCTTATGAGTCCAACGCCGGGCCTGCATGGCTGGAGGCTGAGCGCCAATGGTTGGCGGGCAGTCTGGATCAAGGTGCGGCGGTGTTTGCCATCTGTCTCGGT
Source organism: Pseudomonas baetica (assembly GCF_051216495.1). Lineage (GTDB taxonomy): Bacteria > Pseudomonadota > Gammaproteobacteria > Pseudomonadales > Pseudomonadaceae > Aquipseudomonas > Aquipseudomonas baetica_B. Next base: position 2,639 of record NZ_JBPKAM010000041.1, read on the forward strand.
GCGCAATTGCTGGCGTTGAGCCTGGGCGGCAATGTGCGACGCATGGACCGAACTGAAACCGGATGGACCGACGTGACATTCACAGATGGTCAAGTGCTGAAGGTACTGGAGTGGCACGAAGACGCCATTGACCTGCCGCCACAAGCCCGGTTGCTGGCCAGCAGCGAGCAGTGCAAACAGCAGATGTACCGCGTCGGACCGACGCGGGTGGGAGTGCAGTTTCATCCGGAGTGGGACGCTGAAACGGTGGCAGTGCTCAATCAGCATTTTGCCGAAGAGTCGCCGTTGCCTCGGGGGCCGCAGGACAGTGCCGCCTATGCCGCCGTATTTGACTGGCTACAGGCGACACTGGATCAGTGGTTGGCCGGCTCCTACAATGATGATTTCAGCATTCGCAACCGACCGCCGCGCTAACCGGCCGCTGCACCACCCCACTCAACTCAAACCCTTCATCCAGCCACCCGGTCACACCGCCGATCATCTCCTTGACCGGGTAGCCCAGCGCCGCCAGTTTCACCGCGGCCTTGTTCGCGCCGTTGCAGTGCGGGCCGGCGCAATAGACCACGAACAAGCTGGTTTTCGGGTAACCCGCCAGCGTTTCGGCATTGAGCAGTCGCCCCGGAATATTGATCGCACCGGGTACATGCCCGCGCTCGAACGCCAGCGGGCCACGCACGTCCACCAAGACAAAATCGATTTCGCCAGCCTGTTGGCTGCCGTAGACATCGGAACAATCGGTTTCGAAAGTCAGACGATTGCTGAAGTGCATCAGGGCGATGGCCGATGGGGCGGCGGGAATGTCGCGGACCAGACTGGTCATGGGCAGTGCTCCAGGGTGTCAGTGGGTGTGAACAGACTTTATCCAACGGCCACTTGCCGCTACAGTGGCGCACAAGACACTCACCGGGAACTTTCCGCCAAATGCAGCCTACCCCTGGATTGGTCGCGATTCTGGCCTACGACGGCCTCTGTACTTTCGAATTCGGTATCGCCGTGGAGATCTTCGGCCTCGCGCGACCGGAGTTCGATTTCCCGTGGTACGAACACCGGATCGTCGCCGTCGACCAAGGGCCGATGCGCGCCATGGGTGGCATCCAGGTATTGGCCGATGGCGGGCTGGAACTGCTCGAACAGGCGCGGACGATCATTATTCCCGGCTGGCGCGACCGCAATGCCGCGGTGCCCGAGGCACTTCTCGGAGCCCTGCGCCGGGCTCATGCCCGAGGCACGCGGTTGTTGTCGATCTGCTCGGGCGTGTTCGTGCTGGCCGCCACCGGGCTGCTCAATGGTCACGGCGCCACCACACACTGGCGTTACACCACGGAGCTGGCCGAACGCTTTCCCGAGATACTGGTGGCCCCGGATGTGTTGTATGTCGACTCAGGCCAGTTGATCACTTCGGCCGGCAGTGCCGCCGGCATCGATGCCTGCCTGCATCTGGTGGCACGGGATTTCGGCACGCAAGTGGCCAATTCGGTGGCGCGTCGGCTGGTGATGTCGCCGCAGCGCACCGGTGGCCAGGCTCAGTTCATTCCAACCCCGGTCAGCCCTACGCCACGCAGCGATCTTTCCCGCGTTATGCAGTGGGCACGCGAGCGTCTGCACCAGCCCCTGGAAGTCCGCGATCTGGCCAGCGAAGCGGCCATGAGCGAGCGCACTTTCCTGCGGCGTTTCAGCGAAGCCAGCGGCCTATCGCCCAAGACCTGGCTGCAACACGAACGCTTGGGCCGCGCCCGCGAACTGCTGGAAAGCACGCATCAAAACACCGAGCAGATTGCCGGGCAGTGCGGTTATCGGTCGGTGGAAAGTTTTCGGGTGGCGTTTCGAACGGTGGTCGGGGTGCCGCCGTCGGTGTATCGGGAGCGGTTTGGGCGTGGGGTCAAAACCATTTCTTGAATTGCCCCTGAAGTCCCCTTCGCGAGCAGGCTCGCTCCCACAGGGAAATGCATTTCAAATGTGAGAGCGAACCTGCTCGCGAAGGCGGCGGACCAGACGCCCCCATGTCTCAAGACCTGCGCAACAGATAGGTATCCATGACCCAGCCATTGGCCAACCGCGCCGCCTTGCGCACCCGCTCGATCTCGTCCGCCACATCCCCGAGCTTGCCGCTGATCAGGACTTCATCCGGCGTCCCCAGATAAGCCCCCCAGTAAATCTCGATGTCCCGGTCCGCCACCTGCTGGTAGGCATCCCGCGCATCGAGCATCACTACCAGACTGTCGGCATCACTCACCTGCCCCGCCGCCAGGCGTCGGCCGGTGGTGATCTCGACCGAGCGACCAATCTGATTGAGAGGCACCTTGTGCTGCGCCGCCAGTGCCTGGACGCTGGTGATACCGGGAATCACCTCGAACTCGAAAGCACAGGCACCTGACGCAAGAATCGCGTGCAGGATGCGCAGGGTGCTGTCGTATAACACCGGGTCGCCCCACACCAGGAACCCACCGCACTGATCGTCGGACAATTGCTCGTTGATCAGCCGCTCGAAGGTACGCTGCTTGGCCCGGTTCAAATCCTCGACACTGACGGTGTAGTCCACATCGCCACGCTCGCGCTCCGGACTTTGCGCCTCGACAAAGCGGTAGTCACGGTCGGTAATGTAGCGCTCGCAGATTTCCCGGCGCAGATCGATCAGTTTGTCCTTGCCCTGCCCCTTGTCCATGAGGAAAAACACGTCGACCCGATTCAACGCCTTCACCGCCTGCATCGTGATGAAGTCTGGGTTACCGGCGCCGATACCGATGATCAGAAGTTTTTTCATCAAGGCACTCCTTCGGGTTCGATGCCCGGCAAGCGCAGCCGCCAGCAACCATTGAACCTCAGTTCGAGGGTCGACAACGGCTCGACATCAATCAGGTTGAACGCCCGACTTTGCAGCACGCTCGTCAGGACGGCGCGGATGATAAACGGATGGGTCACGGCTACGACGTGCCCGGGTGCCGCCTCCAATGTCGCCAGCCACGCAGCCACCCGCTCAACGACTTGCGACACTGATTCACCACCGTGGGGCGCCGAAGCCGGATCGGCGAGCCAGTTGTCGAGCCTTTCGGGTTCGGTTTTTTGCAGGTCGTTTATGCGTGCCCCGCGCCAACGACCGAAATCGCAATCCCGGAGTGCCTCCACGACCTCCACGGAGCTGCCGAACAGTTCCGCGGTTTGCCGGGTCCGCAGTTCCGGAGCGCACATCAGCCTGGGTGAACCCTTGAATTGCGCACTGCGCGAACCCCTCGCCGATTGCCAATCCATTTCCAATGGCTCATTCGTAGGAAAACGCGCCAATTTCTGTGCGACGGTTCGAGCGTGGCAGATCAGAGTCAAACGGGTTGCCTGCACGAAAAATCTCTCTGTTGATAGACAGGAAAAACGGCGTCTCGCCGCCGAATACGACTTAATTGTGCCGTAAGTCGACTGATCGGGGGGGGCCGTATGAGCCTATGATACGGACGTGCTCAGGTGTTTCATCGGGCTATAGAGGCCATTTCCGACATCTCTATAGGCCATGCCCTACAAGGTCAATCGACATCGACGTAGCCTTCGACGCCAGCGCAATCACCCGCTGGCCGAGCACCCGGAACGCCGCGAAAATTAACTAGACATGTCATGCGCGTTAACTAAATACTGGTTTCAACGGATTACCAACACTTCATCCAGCAGGAGCCCGGATGCCCTCATTCAAAGACCCGATTTTCGATCCTGATCCGGACCCTGCACCGTCCGAACGCAAAGCCATACGCACCTCGAATACCTTGCGCCAATTGCACGGCCGGGGCCGGGTATCACGTGTGGTCATTTAACAATAACGACTGAAAATAAAGAGCGGAGCCTGACTAGGCCGCCGCCGCTTCAACGCGTGGAAACCGACAGTGATAGTCAGATCCGTTGCCAGCCACCGGACCGTTGATACAGGAGTGCATCCCATGCTGGTCTTGCGTCCAGTGCAGTTATCAGACCTCCCTCAATTGCAGCGACTCGCCCGCGAAAGCATGGTGGGCGTGACGTCCTTACCGGACGACAGCGAACGCCTGCGCGACAAAATTCTCGATTCCTGCACCTCGTTCGAGCAAAACGTGCAAAGCCCCGGCCCGGAGAACTACTTCTTCGTGCTGGAGGACCTGGCGACCCAACGCCTGGCGGGATGCTCGGAAATCCTCGCCACCGCCGGTTTCAGCGAACCCTTCTACAGCCTGCGCAACCGCCATTTCAACAGTGCTTCGCGGGAGCTGAACATCGAGCACGACGTGCCGGCACTGTCGGTGTGCCAGGACCTCAGCGGCCACACCTTGCTGCGGGGGTTTCACATCGACGCCGCGCTGGAACGCACAGCATTCTCGGAATTGCTGTCACGGGCACGGCTGCTATTCATTGCCGCCCATGCCCGGCGCTTTTCCGATGCGGTGATCACCGAGATCGTCGGTTACAGCAGCGAAGAGGGCCAATCGCCGTTCTGGGATGCGGTGGGTAAACACTTCTTCGACCTGCCCTATGCCGAGGCTGAACGGCTTTGCGGCCTGGAAAGCCGGACCTTTCTCGCCGAATTGATGCCGCAATATCCGATCTATGTGCCGATGCTGCCCCAGGTCGCTCAAGATTGCATCGGCCGTATCCACCCCGATGGCCAGGAAGCCTTCGATATCCTTGAACGCGAGGGATTCGAAACCAACAGCTATGTCGACCTGTTCGATGGCGGCCCGACGCTGTTTGCCCGCACGGGCGCCATCCGTTCAATTACCCAAAGCCAAAGCGCCTTGGCCAGACCAGGTTCATCCATCGACGCCCGCGGCCGCTACCTCGTGAGCAATGACTCGCTGGAAAATTATCGCGCCATCGTCGCCGATCTGGACTACATCGCCGGGCAACCGGTGACCCTGGACGCCGGCATGTGCGCAGCATTGAAGGTGAACGATGGCTGCCCCATCCGGATCATTGCCTTGTGAGCATCAAAAAGCCCAGTGCCCAACGACCACGCGCGAGCTGGCGCGTTAAGGGAGCAGCAGCATGATTGTCCGTCCGGTTCAGGTTACCGACCTGCCCGCCCTGCTCGCTCTGGCCCGGCTGGCGGGCCGTGGATTGACCAACCTGCCAGCCAACGAAGAGCGCCTGACCCACCGTCTGCGCTGGGCACAGCGGACGTTTGCCGAACAGGTCGAGCGTGCCGATGCCGACTACCTGTTCGTGCTCGAAGACGATGATCAGCAAGTGATCGGCGTCTGTGGCCTGACCGGGGCCGTCGGCCTGCGCGAGCCCTGGTACAACTACCGGCTCGGGCTGACGGTCAGCGCATCGGCGGATCTGGGCATCCGGCGGCACATCCCGACCTTGTTCCTGAACAATGAAATGACCGGTCAATCGGAACTCTGTTCGTTGTTTCTGCGCCCCGATCAACGCCAGACAGGGCACGGTCGTTTACTGTCCCTGAGTCGCCTGTTGTTTGTCGCAGAGTTCCCGCACCTGTTCGGCGACAAGCTTATCGCCGAACTGCGCGGCAGCGCCGATGAGCAAGGCTGTTCGCCCTTCTGGGACAGTGTGGGCCGACACTTTTTCAAAATGGATTTCAGCCACGCCGATCACTTGTCCTGGCTGGGCAACAAAGCGTTCATCGCCGAACTGATGCCAAGGCAGCCGTTGTATACCTGCCTGCTCACTGAACAGGCCCAAGCCGTGATCGGCAAGCCTCACACCAACAGCAAACCGGCGCTGAAAATCCTCACCTCCGAGGGTTTTGCCCATCAGGGTTATATCGACATCTTCGACGCCGGCCCGGTCATCGAAGCGCCGGTGCCGAGCATCCGTACCGTACGCGACAGTCAGTTGCTGGAGCTGGCGATCGGCACCCCGGACGATCAAGCGCCGATGTGGCTGATCCACAACCGTCGCCTGGAAAACTGCCGCATTACTACCGCCCCTGCACGACAGGTGGGTCATTGCCTGATGATCGACCGGCTCACCGCCAAACGCCTGCAACTGCAACCGGGTGATTCAGTGCGTTGCGTGCGGTTGCTTCATCAACAGCACCAGGCCGTGGCGGCTTGATCGTCGGGAGCGTTCTGCGCCCAGGCACCGCTGCGATGAGCGATCACTCGAACCCAATGGCAGCAATCACGCTAAATTCGTCATCATTTCCCACCTGTACCCGTGATAGCCTCTAACACTTTCGGCGTTGACACTTTTGCTCAAGCCCTTCCATTCCATTGGTGGAACTCATATGTCCAGGCTGTCTCATCAAGATTTGCGCCGCAATTTCCGTCAACTGCTCGCGTCCAATACCTGCTTTCACACGGCATCGGTCTTTGACCCGATGTCGGCCCGCATCGCTGCCGACCTGGGGTTTGAAGTGGGGATTCTCGGCGGCTCGGTGGCTTCGCTGCAGGTATTGGCGGCCCCTGACTTTGCCTTGATCACCCTCAGTGAGTTCGCCGAACAGGCCACCCGCATCGGCCGTGTCGCCCAGTTGCCGGTGATTGCCGACGCCGACCATGGCTACGGCAACGCGCTGAACGTCATGCGCACCATTGTCGAACTCGAGCGCGCCGGCGTGGCGGCCCTGACCATCGAAGACACCCTGCTGCCGGCACAATTCGGCCGCAAATCCACCGACCTGATCACCGTCGCCGAAGGCGTCGGCAAAATCCGCGCGGCACTGGAAGCCCGGTGCGACTCGGAAATGGCGATCATCGCCCGCACCCACGCGGGCATTCTGCCGGTCCAGGAAATCATCAGCCGCACCCGCCAATATCAAGCCGCCGGCGCGGACGGCATCTGCATGGTGGGGGTGAAGGATTTCGATCATCTGGAACAGATCGCCGAGCACCTGACCGTACCGCTGATGCTGGTAACCTACGGCAACCCGCTATTGCGCGACGACAAACGCCTGGCCGAACTGGGCGTACGCATCGTGATCGACGGCCACGGCGCCTACTTCGCCGCGATCAAGGCGACCTACGACAGCCTGCGCGAACAACGGCAGATCTTCACCCAGGCCTCGGACCTGAGTGCCACCGAACTGACGCATACCTACACCCAACCGGAGGAGTACATCCGTTGGGCGGAGGAGTTCATGAGCGTGAAGGAGTGATGGGCAGCCGGGATGACTTCGTCGCCTGAAATATTGCCTTCGCGAGCAGGCTCGCTCCCACATTGATTTGCGGTGAACACATTATTTGTATTCATCATCGATCAAATGTGGGAGCGAGCCTGCTCGCGAAAGTGTCAGATCAAGCACCGCTAAACCGAAGCCTTGAACCCCTCCTCCCGCGGCAACGCCCTCGCCTGAATCACATCCAGCACCGCACAGCCTTCGCCCTGATGAAAAATCAGAGCGAATTCCAACCAAATCTAAGGCTGCAGGATTTACCTGCAACATAGAATCTCCCACAAGGGATTGAGTACATCCGCAAAAGCATCCGAGAAACGGCTATACATGAAGGTAGGTCGGATCAATAACCCACAGGAACCCCATGCAAACCTTCCAAGTGCTGATCATCGGCAGCGGCTTTGGCGGTCAGTGTGCCGCGGTCAACTTGCTCAAGGCCGGCATCACCGATTTTCGTCTGCTGGAGCGGCGGGATTTCTTGGGTGGCACCTGGTGCCAGAACACCTATCCCGGTGCGGCCGTCGACGTGCCCTCGCCGCTCTACTCCCTGTCCTTCGCCCCTTACCGCTGGACACAGATGTTCGCCGAACAAGCCGAACTGCATCGCTACACCCGCTACGTGGTGGAGCACTTTGGCCTGCGTGACCGGGTGGAACTGCAGGCCAATGTCGTGCGTGTGGAATGGGACGATGCCGGCAAACGCTGGGCCGTGCACACCGCCAAGGACACGTTTTATGCGCAGTTCCTGATCAATGCCACCGGCCCCTTGAGTCAACCCGTGGTGCCGCACTTCAACGGCCAGGAACGCTTTCAGGGCAAGACCTTTCACACCAACAACTGGGATCATTCCTACGACTACCGGCAAAAACGCGTGGCCATTGTCGGCAGCGGTGCCAGCGCGGCCCAGGTGATTCCGGCGATTGCCCCGGATGTCGCGCACCTGCATGTGTTCCAGCGCACCCCGCATTGGGTCCTGCCCCGGGCGGATCGTACATTCGGTCGCTTCCAGCGTTGGCTGCTCGGGTTCAAGCCGGCCTACAAACTGCTGCGCTGGATGATCTACTGGCAATTTGAAACCCGGGTGATTGCATTCAAGTACTCGAAGCCGGCGGTGCGCATGGTCCAGCATCAGGCCCTGCGCTTTCTCAAGCGCCAGGTACCGGACGATGAACTACGGCGAAAACTGACGCCGGACTACACCATCGGCTGCAAACGGGTGATTCTGTCCAGCACCCTCTATCCGGCACTGGCCCGAAACAACGTGACCCTGCACAGCCGCGAACAAGGCATTGCCGAGATCGACGAAACCGGCATCCGGATGCAGGACGGCCAGCACATCGACCTGGACCTGATTGTCTGGTCCACCGGCTATGACGCCACCGACGGGGTGATTTCCTACCCGGTCGCAGGAAGAAATGGCACGGAACTGCGAAACGTCTGGGCCGAGTATCCCCGCGCCTACCTCGGCACCAGCCTGCCGGACTTTCCCAATCTGTTCATCGTTACAGGTCCGAACACCGGCATCGGCCACACGTCGGCGCTGTTCATCATCGAATCGCAGATGAACTACATCCTCGACTGCATTCGCACGCTAAAAGCACAGGGTTTGCGCAGCATTGAAGTTCGCCATGAGGCAGAACGTACCTACACTGAAATGATCCATAGAGAAATGGAACGCACGGTGTGGAAGTCTGGAGGCTGCCACAGTTGGTACCAAAGCAAGAGCGGTCATGTGATTGCCATGTTTCCGGGGTTCAGTTTCAGTTTTCACCGTTTGACCCGAGCCCTGAAACCCGCCGATCACATATTGTCCTGAATCGTTGGAAGGAAGACGCCTGATGCTCTTACTGGTTGTCGCTATCGCGGTTTTCGTGGCCTGGAGCTGGTTGAGCTACCCGGCCATCGGGTACTGGCTGTACGACTTGAGCGTGGCCGCCGAGGCCAGGTTGTACAAGCTGCACAAGATTGTGGTGCCCATCAGCGAAATGACCGTCTCGACCTGGCAAGGCGGGCCGTACGAAGCATCGAGCAATGTATTGATGCTTCACGGCTTCAGCGCCGACAAAAATATCTGGCTGCGCTTTGCCCGGTACTTTGTCGGTAATTACCGGGTGATCATCCCCGACATCGCCGGCCATGGTGAAACCGGCTTCAAGGCCGGTGGCGGTTATGACATCGCGCTGCAAGCCAAGCGCACGATCCAGTTGCTGGATGTCTGCGGGGTCGAGAAAGTCCATGTAATCGGTAACTCGATGGGCGGCTACATCGCGGCGTGGTTGGCGGCCCACTACCCGGAACGCATCGCCTCGGTCGCCCTGATTGACCCGGCGGGCGTGGCGTCCCCCGAGCCCAGCGATCTGGAACGTCATTTGTCCCACGGCCACAACCCGTTCCTGATCGACACGCGGGAAGAGTTCAAGCACTTCTACGCCATGACCATGGCCGATCCGCCGTGGGTACCGAGGGTGGTGCTGGATGCCATTGCCCATCGCTACATACAGTCGCGCGACGAACTCGAGGAAATCTTCCGCGATTTTCGCGCCAGCCCGCCGATGGAGCCGAAACTCCCGTCCATCAAGTCTCCGGCGCTGCTGTTGTGGGGGCGCAAGGATCGCTTGATCGATGTCAGCAGCGTCGCCATCTGGAGCAAGGGCATTGCCGATCTGCGGGTGGAGATCTGGGAAGGCATCGGCCACATGCCCATGGTCGAAGCGCCTGCGGGCTCGGCACGCCTGTATCGGGAGTTTTTGGCATCGCTGCGCTCGGAAAGCCCTCAGGATCAAAGGCTGCACTAAAAACTGTAGGAGCTGTCGAGCGCAGCGAGGCTGCGATCGACGGCAAAGCCGTCGTGAAATCAGTTAATGCGGTGTGTCAGGAAAAAAATGCATACCGGGTTTACGACTGCTACGCAGCCGATCGCAGCCTCGTTTCACTCGACAGTGCCTACAGGGATCCCAGGCTCGACAGTTCCTACAAGATGCAGTCCTTTGCAGAATGAAGTTCGTCAGAAACTTCGTTTGCCGGCGCCGCTGAAGGCTGCGATCTTTTCTCCCATCCTTCACGTCACCGCGCCAGGAACCCCGTTCATGACTCACCCGAACTTCGTCAGCCCCGACCTGATCCGTCAACGCTTCTCCAAAGCGATGTCCGACATGTACCGCGAAGAGGTGCCGCTGTACGGCGCGCTGATGGAGTTGGTGGAACAGACCAACCGCCACGTGCTCGACAGCGATCCGCAGGTGGCCCGGCAGTTGACCAGCACCGGCGAAATCGAACGCCTGGACCTGGAGCGCCATGGCGCGATCCGGGTTGGCACGGCCGCTGAACTGGCGACCCTCGCCCGTTTGTTCGCGGTGATGGGCATGCAGCCGGTGGGTTACTACGACCTGACCCCAGCCGGTGTGCCAGTGCATTCCACGGCGTTTCGGGCGGTACATGAAGCCTCGTTGCAGGTCAGCCCGTTCCGCGTGTTCACCTCGCTGTTGCGCCTGGAACTGATCGAAGACCAGGAACTGCGGGCGTTTGCCCAGTCGGTGCTGGACCAGCGTTCGATTTTCACCCCGACGGCGCTGACCCTCATCGATCGCGCCGAAACCCAGGGCGGTCTCACCGAGCAAGAGGCTGCAGAGTTCGTCAAACAGGCGCTGGAAACCTTCCGCTGGCACCACAGCGCCACCGTCACCGCCGAGCAATATCAAAAACTCAGTGCCCAACACCGTTTGATTGCCGACGTGGTGGCATTCAAAGGCCCGCACATCAATCACCTGACGCCTCGCACCCTGGACATCGACATCGTCCAGGCGCAAATGCCAGTGCATGGCATCACCCCTAAAGCCGTGATCGAAGGCCCGCCTCGCCGCCAGTGCCCGATCCTGCTGCGCCAGACCAGCTTCAAGGCGCTCGACGAACCGGTTGCGTTCACCGATCAAGCCGACGCCCGTGGCAGCCACAGCGCCCGTTTTGGCGAGATCGAACAACGCGGCGCCGCCCTCACCCCCAAAGGCCGGGCACTGTACGACCGCCTGCTCAATGCCGCCAGGGACGAACTCAAGGACTTCCCCAACGAAGCCAACGCTGCCCGTTACAACACGTTGATGGCGCAGCACTTCAGCGAATTTCCCGACACCTACGAAGGCATGCGCCAGCAGGAACTGGCGTACTTTCGCTACTTCGTGACGGAAAAAGGCCGGGCGGCGGCCGAGCTGAAAACCCTGCCCCTGGAAGAATTGGTCAGCGGCGGCTATCTGCGGGTCGAACCCTTGGTGTACGAAGATTTCCTGCCCGTCAGCGCGGCGGGGATTTTCCAGTCAAACCTGGGGGACGCAGCGCAAACCCACTATGGCGTGCACTCCAATCAGCAGGCGTTCGAAAAGGCGTTGGGGCGTTCGACCATTGATGAACTGGCGTTGTATGCCGAGACGCAGCGGCGTTCGATCGAGCAGTGTTTTACTGCATTGGCCAACTAACATGCGTTTCGTTAGAGGGGTTGAACGTTGCTTGCGCCCTGCTCGATAGTCACCCGTTGTGCCGGTGTTTCGGGCGTTACAGCCATGACGAAGTGACGCCGAAAGTGTCGCGCAGTTGTTGGGCTGTGACTGTTCGATGCTTCACATCGAAAGCCAGCGCTGATCGCAAGGCTGGCCAGTAGCGTTTCGGCAAGAGCCTGGGCGCGTGCAGCTCGCGCTCCAGCCGACTGTCACGAGCCTGGGTGGAGGACAAGTGGCGAAACGGGTGTTTGCCGTCCGCCAACTCATAGATCACGCAAGCCACCCCGAATACATCGGCGCTGGCGGACAAGGCCTGGCCTTCCAGCAGTTCCGGTGCGGCGTAGCCAGGGGTCCAGGCGTTGAAGCGGTTGCGGCTCAGGTGTGGCAGACCGGCCATTACGCCCCCCTGTGCCTGACCGAGGCCAAAGTCGAACAACCGTACGCCCTCTTCGCTGACCATCACGTTGCTGGGCTTCATGTCGCCATGCAGCACGCCGCGAGCGTGGCTGTAGGCCAATGCGTCGAGCAGCGGCAGTGCGATATCGCGCAACTCTTTCCACGGCATGCCCAGGGGCCGCTCACAGAGCAGCCTGTCCAGGGTCAGCCCACGCATGAGTTCCATGGTGATGAAGGCGCGCTGGCAATCGGTGTCCACTTCGAAGGTGTGCAACCGCACCACATTGTCGTGGCGCAGTCGCCGGGTCAGGGCGAACTCACTGTAAAGCAGGACACCGGCGTCCGGGGATTCGGCAAATTCTTCGCTGAGGATTTTCAGCGCGATGTAAGGATCGGGTTCGCCGAATTGTTCGCCCAGCAAATCCCTTGCCCGGTATACCCTGCCCATGCCGCCCGCACCGAGCAGGCGCTCGATACGGTAACGGCCTGCCAGCACGTCCGGCATTGCGCCAAAACTGACCTTGTTTGGTGCCAGCGCGGGAGCTGCGCCATGGGATTTGGCGAATGCAAAGTAGGTCAGATTGCCGGTCTGTGCCTCACTCGCCAGCAGGTCGTCAAACGGTGGCATGAGTTTACTCATTGGCGGATCACCACGGCAGTCAGGTTGTCCTGCGCCGCACCGCGGAGCGCGCCGTCGAACAAGCGCTCCAGCACCGCATGCGGCGCGCTCAGGCTGAGTGCATTGCCGAGGGCATCGCTGCTCAATCCTTGGTACAAGCCATCGCTGCACAACAAAAATGCATCGCCCGGATACACTTCGAGCTCCAATACCTCCAGGGTCAGTTGCTCGGCAGCCCCGACCGCACGGGTCAGGGCATGCGCGGCCGGGTGGGCCTTGGCCTGTTCGACGCTCATCCGTTGCTCGTCGATTAATTGTTGTTGCAGCGAATGATCCCTGGATAGCTGGTACAACCGCTGGCCGCGCCACAAGTAACAGCGGCTGTCGCCGGCCCAGACACAGGCCGCGCGATTGCCCTCCAGCAACAGTGCCACCACGGTGCTGCCGATGATGCCATCATGGTGTCCGGCGGTGACGGTCAACTCCTGACCCAAGCGGCGGTTGAGCCAGTGAAGGCACCGGTGGATGTCCTTGAGGCGTTCGTCGAAATCCTCTTTCGCCGGCAATTCGGCCAGGCTGGCAACGATCAACTGGCTGGCGATATCTCCCCCGTGGTGACCGCCCATCCCGTCCGCAACCACCCAAAATCCGTTTTGAGGGCGATCGAGGAACGCATCTTCGTTGCGCACCCGAACCTTGCCGGTATCGGTGCGCCCAGCACTGCGCCAGGGGCTTGCTACCCACATCAGAGCTGCAACGGCATGCGGAAGGCACGCAATACGCTAACATCGAACGGGTTTGGCGCGCGTTGGCTGGTCAGCAGGTAGTTGGCGCGCAGGCCGCCCACGTCAGCCTTCAGCACCAGCACATCGCGGCCGGTCAGGTATTCGGTCTGCATCAAATCGAACAGACGGAACAGTGACCAAGGACCTGTGTTCTTCTCAATCCCGACCGGACGTCCAACCATTTTGTCGACGACCAGGCTGGTGCGACCGTCGCCCACATCGGTTGGCCATTTGAATGACACCGGCACAATCGGTCCATGACGATACTCAAGGGTCCTGTCGCCAAACTTGAATTCGGAACGGCTCACCGCTGGGTCAAGGGTGTAAGGTTCCAGCTTGAACTGCACCTGCGGCTGTGCCGGGTTGTCGGCAAAAAAGCTCTGCCGGATGACCTGCACGGTGCTCATTTGATCAAGGTAGACCTTGGACACCGGTAGCCTGAGGCCGTCGACACTGCGCAAACGGTAGCTGCCCGGATCGCCACTGACGAACGCACGCAAGTAGCTGTCGAAGAAGCGATCAGCGATGCCCTGTGCCTTGAAAAACTCGCGGAAGTCACTGATTGCCACGTCGCTGGGGCTGTGGGCGTAGAACGGATAACGCTTGTTGATCGCCTTGCCGTAGAAATCGTAAAGCTCGGCCTGGTAGCGATGGTTCAGGTATTGGTAAGCATCGCCAAGCACCAGGCGCCAGGTGTCCTCTGCCAGTACGCTGAACCATGCGCTCATCGGACGCGGCAAGCGGGCAGACGCATTGCGCAAATGACTCAGCGCATCGCGCTGGCCGCCCATACGGGCCTTGGCCGTTTCAAAGGCGGCCTGTTCCGGTGCGCTGGCTCGAGCCAGGCTGGACACTTGCAGTTGCAGGTCGTTGAGCGCAATCAGGGCCGGCGTCAGTTCAGCGGACGGACCAGTATTCTCTACGAGCAAGCGATGCAGCGGTTCAAACCGTCGTTGCAGGGATTTTTTAGCCGTGTCCGGCAGTTTTTTCGCCAGTGCCGCAGTGGCTTGGTCCGCCGCCAGAGTCGCCAGTTTGCCGAGCTTGCCGCCCTTCTCCGCCTGTTCCCCTGCGACATCGGCAACGTCGTCGGTACTGTCGGCGCCCCCGGCAAAGCGGGTGTTCTCACGTACTTCAACCAGCAATTGCAGGACCGGTGAGTGGGCTGACGTCAGGCCCGCGAGTTGCTCGGCCCCCTCAGAGAAGTCGCTGATTGCCGACAGCGCAACCTGCCCCACCGCTTCGCTCCAGTGGTTGGCGTAGTCGCGAAAGTACAGTTGCTCCAGTTCCACCAGCAGGCGGCGCAAGTCCATGCCACTGATGCCCAAGCCCTCACCCAATACCCAGTTGTCCTTCAGGATTTCGGTGACCAGCATGGAGCCCTGGACCGAAAAATACTGCTGATAACCCTTTTGAGTGTAGAACCCCGGAATCACGTAATCGGTGCCGACAAACAGCGCCCCCTGCGGGCCAAGGTGTTGGCTCAGGCGGTATTCCGGCAGAGTCCGGGCCTGCTCACGCAGCATCCGGTAAACCACATTGGTCAGGGATTCACTGCGTAAAACCTGACGTGCCTGAGCGACCAACTGATCGTTCAGTGGGTAGCTGAATGGCTGTTTGAGCAAACGCTCGAAGTGACCATTCAAGCCATTCTGCACCGCCGTGTTGCCGGTGTAGCGCTGGGACCACTCGGTGGCTACCCAGTCCTTGAGCCAGGGTGTGTCGAGATGCCCTTTCATATTCAGCATCAGGTAGGCACGCAAGCTATTAAGCAGACGCTCGCGATCCTTCATGCCCGCTCGGACCTGTCCTTCGAGCAGGGTCGCCACCCTCGGCAGCAGCTGTTCCTCCAGGTCACGCTCATAGGCGGCGTTGACCACCGGATTGACGTCTTCGCCCTGGTACAGGCCACCGCGTTCGCGATAACCCACGTCGCCCTTTTTCGGGAACGCCTGAGTCGCCACATAACGGGTGTCGAGGCTTTTGAGCAGCGCCATGGCATCATCACGTGGCGACAGGACAGAGCGCTGTTGCGTCCATTCCTGCGCCAGATTGCGCAGGTTTTCCAGGCGCTGGTAGTTGGCCGAGTAACCGCCGGCCCATAACAGACCGAACAATACCAGCGCTGCAAGTGCACCGATGTACATCGCGCGCTGCCCCCAATGAATACGGCGCCGCTCACGCTTGTCCAGAACGGCTAGATCGGCCTCGGGGAAAATCACCCGGCTGAGCATGTGGTGGATGAACCGCGACCGGCCACTGCGCAGGGTCGGCAGTACGCCGGAGTCGATGCCCAGATTGGCGCCGATATTGGCGGTGGTCGAATCCAGTTCCCGGGTCAGATGCGGAGCGCTGATCAGGTAAAAGCCACGCAACACGCTGGCCTTCTCGTAGCGGTTGCCTGTGAAGGCCAGTTCGACGAACAGGCACAGGCGATGTCCGACCTGCCCCAGCTGATGCGGAAAATCGAGGATGCGGCCACGGCGCTGAGTGTCTCGCTCCTGATGCATGCGTGTGATCACCTGACTATTGAGGCGAAGCAGCAATGACTCGAATTCGGCGCGAACCATCATCGCATCCGCGCCGACCTGATCCTCGCGGAACGTGGTGCCCAGCACCTGATCGCTTTCCTCACGGGTCAGTTGATCGAAGAACTCGTCGAAGCCGAGAAGCTTGTCGGCCTTGCTCAGCACCAGATACACCGGCACATCAACGTGCAATTTCTGATACACCTCTTGCAGACGCGCGCGCACCTGTTCGGCCAGGAGTTCGACGTCCTCCTCACTGCCATCGGTCAGGCTCTCCACCGCTATGGCTACCAGCACACCGTTCAACGGGCGGCCGCGACGACGCTTGCGCAGCAATTCGAGCAAGGTGCTCCAGGCACTGCCGTCGACATGCGCATCCGGCTGAGTCAGGTAGCGTCCAGCGGTATCGATCAGTACGCCGTGATCGGCGAAGTACCAGTCACAATGACGAGTACCCCGGGTATTGCGGGTCAGTTTGCGGCCGAGCTTGTTGATCGGGAACTCCAGACCGGAGAAATCCAGCAGGCTGGTCTTGCCGCTGGCCTGCGGACCGATCAGCAAGTACCACGGCAAATCGTCGCGCCAATGTTCGCTACGTCCGCGATACAGGCTTGAGGTCTTCAGCGTTTTCAATGCGTCCTTGAAGCGCGTCGTCAACTCCTTCTGCTCTTCGTCGATCTGCGCTTCGCGGCGGATGCGGTCCTGGCTGGCTTCGGATGCTTCGACGGCTTTCTTTTTCATACCGGCGCGCCAGTTCACGAAGACCATGGTCAATCCCCACATCAGAAACAGCACGCTGATGGTCAGGAGCCGGGAGGTGGAACGCTCCCAGAACTTGTAATCATCCACTGCCAGCAACGGCCCGACGAACCACACAAGCAGTGCCACGAACAGCACCAGCAACAGGCTCCAGACCCAGGTCCGGCGCAGGAAGGCGCCGATCTCCTTGAGAAACTTTTTCATCACGCGTCCCTGTTTACGGCTGCGACTGCGGTTGGACCGCCGTCGGATCAAGCGGCTGATATGGTTGCAGAACTGTGCCTCGCTGCTCTCCCAAGACCCAGGCGAAACAGGTATACATCACCACCAGGCATACGCTGGTGAACAGCATCACCATCCACGCCGGCACGATGCGTACAAGGCTGTCGCGCTGGTCGTTCAAACCCTCCCAGTGCGGCGACAACTCACGCGGTACATCGCCACGCGACTGGCGAATCTGCCGATACAAGGCGTCGCGGATACCTTCAAGCTCCAGCATGCCACGTGCCTGCACCCGGTACTTGCCCTCGAAACCGAGAGACAGGCACAGGTACATCAGCTCCAGCATGGGCAGGTGCCTGATCGGGTTTTTCGACAGTTGATCCAGCAGATGGAAGAACTTCTCACCGCCAAAGGTTTCGTTGTGCATGCTGCTGAGCAGACTCATTTTCGACCACTCGCTTTCGCTACCCCAAGTCGTGGTCACGACCGCTTCGTCCATCACGGTGCAAAGCAAATAACGCGCAGTCATCACCTCACTGCTCTCGATGCCGTTGTGTGAGGCCTGCGCCTCAAACTGCTTGAGCGCTTCGGTCAGACGCACATTGAGCGCGTGAAGGTCCTCGCGGGTTTCGCTGCGCTTGAGGCGTACCACTTCCGACAGTAGTCCGGACGAAGCGGCCACCAGCGAATTGAGACTGATGTTGAATGCCTTTGCCGGGTGCAGATGCGCGGCGTAGATCATCCGCTCCTCCAGCTGTTCGAAACGCGGTGGAGCCGCGAAATCGGTCAGCGGGCCCGACACCGGGCCATGGCCCTGACGGTCCAGCAAGACGGTCTTGTCATCCTGGTTGTATTCCATGTCCTTGGTCATATCGGTCAGTTCCTGATGGCCCAGAACTTCAGTTCGAGTTCGGCGAATTCACCGGACACATGGAATGCGAAGCCACCGGAGCGTTCGAGTTGCGCCAGGTCTTCTGAACTGAGTTCAAGAATGAAATAGGTTTTGTTGGAGTGAAAAGCGATCTGCCGCGGAGCCACTGGCAATGGTTTGACCTTGATCCCCGGCAGGTGCAGGTTGACTAGTTGGCGGATGTGTTCCACAGGGCCAACCTTGAGATGCGCCGGCAGACGATGACGCAGCTCTTCGGGATCGCAATTGGCGCTGGCCGCCAGCACGAATGACGCCGAGCCGAGCAGTTTGTGATCCTGCAACGGCGACACGATGATGCCGTACTGTCGCGTTTGCAGGGCCAGCTCGATGGCATGCTGTTCCAGCACCATCGACAGCACCTGCCGGATCGACTCCATCAGTTTGCGAAAGCTTGCGCCTTGGTCGCTGTGTTGGTAGCGGCTGTCCAGCTGCGGACGTTTGCTATCGCTGGAGAAGGTCGCCAGGTCGCCGAGCATGGTCAGCAATGTGCGGTACAACTCTTCCGGGTGCACTTGGTCCAGACCCAGGTAGTGCCGTAGCAGAAGTTCGGTGCGGTTGATCAGTTGCAGCATCATGAAGTCGCCGACTTCGGCGCCACCGACCTTGCCGTTGGAACGGATGCGTTCGGCGATGGTGTCGCCCCGGTGGCCCAGCATGCTAATGACTTCTTTCAGGCACGACAGCAGGTAGCTGGAGGCATGCACTTGAATGTAAGTCGGTACGAAGTCAGGGGCGAGGCTGATAACTCCATCCGGGGTAGTGCTGAGCACTTCGCAGACCTTTAGCTTCACGTGGGCCTGGTCGCTCTGCTGCTCGCCGAGCAACAGTTTGAAGTCCGGGCGACCGCAACTGACCTGGCTGGCAGAATTGTCGCCGGCGTTTGAGTCGGCCACTTCGGTGTCGTACACGGTGTAACGCGCCAGCACGTCGGACTGCTCCGGGCGGCGAGCTTCGATGTGGTTGCCCGTCACCAGCGGCAGCGCCAGGTAGATCGGCGTATTACCGGTGTTCGGTGGCACATCCAGCGCCAGCAGCTGGGTGTTTCCTCCCAGTTTGAACAGGCTTCCATCCGGAAGTATCCCAGAGGCCTGGCTGATCACTAACTGCCCCATGTTGAGGAACTGCAAGTCAATGTCCAGGTTGAGGAAACCCCAGGCGTAACTGCCAAGCAACTGCGTGCGGGTCTTCAACTGGTGCTCGTAGTAACGATCGTTGTGCTGGAAGTGCTGTGGTCGCAGCAGCATACCTTCCTGCCAAATCACTTTATGGATATTCATGGTCAATCATCCACGTTGGCGAGCACTACCTGGGTTTTTCGAATACCCGTCTGATCGAGGGTCAGATCGATTTCGGTGACTTCCCGCGCAGTGATCTGGATCGTGTGGCGCCACTGGGTTTTCGGCAGGTCGCGGTAGGCAGCGAGGATGCCGACGTAGCGGCTACCCTCCTCTACCCTGAGCTTCATTTCCACGATTTCGCCCGGCCGCAGTTCAAGCTCTTCGCTGGTCAACAGATCCGGAGCCAGGGACTCCCTGGCGCGCTCGTAAAGACTGAAAAAATCCGCGTTTTCGAAGGTCACCGGATGTTTGAGCTCGAACAACCGCACCACGATCGGCGACGGTCGACCATTGAGATCCGGGTTCAGTTGATCGCTGCCGGTCAGTTTCAGGTTGAGCTTGGTCACGGAGGAGTACGGTGACAGGGACGAACAACCGGCCAGCAGCACCAGCGTGACGCAAGCCGTCAGCGTTTTGATAAAAGCGATCGAGTGACGGGGCATGCGCATCATCCTTGGTGGTCGGTGTTAAAGGTGGAGATCAGGCGGATCTGTTCTTCGTAGGCCTGAGCGAAGTCACGGGCCAACAAGCGCTCGCTCCAGTCGTCGTCCTGACGCAGTGCCCGGTGGTAACGGCCAAAGGCTTTCCAGCGACTGCTGGCGGTGGCGAGCAACGGCTTGTTGTCACGCTCGAAACGCAGGATCAGCTGCTCTGGCGAAAAATGCTCCAGGGTGCCGCGCACCGTTGCGCGGCTGGCGGCCAACAACGCCACCTGATGCGCCTGCAAATCACGGAACGCAAGGGCCACGACTCGCTCGGCCGGCAGGTTCCCCGACTTGTGCGGCTGCAACAGCATCTCCAGCGCTTCACCGGCATCCGCAGTGAACTTCAGTGTTTTTTTGTGGGTGTCTTGCACAAGGGTTTGGGCCAAACGCAGTTCACGCTTCAACTCCGATCGGGTCCGCAGGCTTTGTTGCAAACCGCCAATGCTTTGCTTGAGCAGGCGCGCTGCGTTCAGCGCCAGGCCTTCCCGGGCATCCTGGTCAAGACCCTTTAGATCCACGCCCAGCGCAGCGCCGAACTGTTCCCAGAAATCTTCACCTTGACGCTCGATCGTTTTCGATGCCGGAATCGGCTCGGGTTCAACCGAAGCGGCAATCAGTTCCGGCACCAACAGGCTTTCCAAATCGATACGCGCGTAGTCGGCACGCTGATGGGGCACCTCGGCTTTGTTATTTGGCGCAAGCAGTTCGTCGAAAACCGAGTGACCGCGCTCTTGCTGCTCGAGAGCCTTCAAGGGATCAAGATCGAGAAACGCATCGTCCGGTATCACGCTGCCGGCGGCGCAGGGACGGCCGACTTCACCGTCGAAGATCGCCGGGTCACGCACCAACCGTGCGCGGATCTCGAACTCACCGAGCACGAAAACACTTCCGTGCTCGATGCGCACCGGCTCGCCCTTGTGCAGCCGCGCGCCGCTCTGCCCATGCCGAATCCCGTTGCTGCTGGTGTCGGTCAAAAAGAAAGCGCCCTCGCGATAGCTGACAATGGCATGGTGGTTGGACAGGTGCCGCTTGTTGTCCTGAATGATCCAGTCGCAATCCTCACCTCGCCCGATAGCGCCGCCGGCCTGTTTGAAAGTCTTCTGGCACTGCCCGGTCGGCAGGAACTGCTTGGTGCTCAGAATTTCGAAAACCAGTTCCATGGTGATACTCCTTACGGTCACTTGCCGCGATTGACCGCCTGCGGATCACCCAAGGGGCGATAGGAAGTGTCGTTGAATTTGTAATTGCCACTGCAACCACCAAGGCCGCTTAGAACGACGAGGGTCAGCAGGACGGTTTGCCAGTGACGAACAGGCATCAGAGGGTCTCCAGGGGCCAGCACAAAGCGCCGCCACTTTCAGCTGGCGCGGTTAAAAAGGGAGGCGGTAAAATCAGCATCTCTGGCCTACCCATCGACATTTCCCACATTGATGTTCAGGCGCCCGAGACGGCAAAGAAACGTGGGTTGTGGCAGGCCGACGACATACACCAACAGCGCTTCGGCATAGAGCAGTGGCTGCGACAATTGAGTGAACATTGCTCCCACCTCAGGCAAACGCACAGGTAACGCTAGCGCTGCCTGTGAGCGTGGCGTGAACGTGCGTGAGATGTTCACCATTGGCCATGGCGTCAAGCAATCGATCGGCCACCAGGGGCAGAACGTGCCGATCAAGCAAATGGTCAATCAGGCGAGCGCCGCTCTCGTTCTGGGTGCAACGCTCGTACAGGTGATCGACAAGGTGTTGGCACCAGGTGAAACCCAGCTGACGACGATTCAGGCGCTCGCCAAAATGCCCGAGCTTGATCTCGATCAGCTCGCGCAGTACCGGGCCGCTGACAGGGTAGTACGGCACCACGCGCATACGCGCCAGCAGCGCCGGTTTGAAATGCTTGCTTAGCACCGGACGGATGATTTCTTCCAGCACTTCTGCCGACGGTCGTGCGCCGTTTGCGCAGAGGTCGCTGATACGATCGCTGCCCAGGTTCGACGTCATCAGGATCAGCGTATTGCGAAAATCGATCTCGCGCCCTTCGCCGTCGTTGGCCACGCCCTTGTCGAAGATCTGGTAGAACAGGTTAAGCACGTCCGGGTCGGCCTTCTCGACTTCATCGAGCAGCACGACGGAGTACGGTTTCTGTCGCACCGCCTCGGTGAGCATGCCGCCCTCGCCATAACCGACGTAACCTGGTGGCGAGCCGATCAGACGCGACACGGTATGCTTCTCCTGGAACTCGGACATGTTGAGGGTGGTGATGAAACGATCACCGCCATACAACAAGTCAGTGAGTGCCAGGGCGGTTTCGGTTTTGCCGACACCGCTCGGGCCGACCAGCAGGAATACACCCACCGGTGCGTCAGGTTTGTTCAGGCCGGCGGCGGTAGCGCGCATCGAACAGGCCAGCGCGTATACGGCCTGTTCCTGACCACAAATGCGCGCACGCAAATCGGTGGCGATGCTGGCAACCTTGGCGTTGTGCTCACGGGCCAGTTGCGTCAGTGGTACGCCGGTCCAGGCACTGATGACTTCGGAGACCAGGCGCGGACAGACTTCGAAGCTGACCAGGCGCTCTTTGGCCTGGGCGGCGATCAGGGCATTGTGAGTCTGGTTGAGATCAGCTTCCAGCGCCGCGACACGTGGCACTTTATCAACCTCATCGGCGAGGGTTTCGATCAACGCCCCCTCGACCTCTTCTTCAACGCTGATGATCGACTTGACCGCGCTGGTTGCACGGGCCTTGGCCAACTGTTGACGTAGCTCCAGCAGGCGCTCGGCCAGTAACTTCTGCTCCTTCCAGAGCATCTCCAGCGCCATTCTTTCGTCTTCGGCTACGTCCAGACGCGCTTCCAGGGCCTCCAACGCTTCGTGATCAATCGCCAATCCGGCTTCGGCATCACGGCGCAGAGCATCGCGCTGTCGACCACCTTCAGCCAATTCACCGCGCAGGCTTTCCATCTTTTCCGGGGCAGCAGCGAGGCTGATACGTACCCGGGCACAGGCGGTATCCAGCACATCGACGGCTTTGTCCGGCAACTGGCGCCCCGCCAAGTATCGAGCCGATAACTCGGCGGCAGCGACCACTGCGTCATCGCGCAAATAGATACCGTGGCTCTTTTCATAGACCTGCGCCAGACCACGGAGGATGGTCACTGCCTCGCTGACCGTCGGCTCGTGCAGTTGCACTGGCTGGAAGCGACGGGCCAGGGCCGGGTCTTTTTCGAAGTACTTCTTGTATTCCGCCCATGTAGTGGCGGCGATGGTACGTAACTCACCACGGGCCAGTGCCGGTTTGAGCAAGTTGGCGGCATCCGGACCGCCGGCATTTCCCCCAGCACCGATCAGCGTGTGAGCTTCGTCGATGAACAGGATGACCGGTTTCGGCGAGGCCTTGACCTCGTCAATCACACCCTTGAGACGGCGCTCGAATTCCCCTTTAACGCT
Organism: Pseudomonas baetica; assembly: GCF_051216495.1. Lineage (GTDB taxonomy): Bacteria > Pseudomonadota > Gammaproteobacteria > Pseudomonadales > Pseudomonadaceae > Aquipseudomonas > Aquipseudomonas baetica_B. The sequence goes on from NZ_JBPKAM010000041.1 coordinate 25,715, forward strand.
GGCACCTGCCTGCAGCAGACCCATGTCCAGGGACAGCAATTCGACGCCTTTCAATACTTGCGGCACCTCACCGGCGGCCATGCGCGACGCCAGGCCCTCGACGACGGCAGTCTTGCCGACCCCGGCCTCCCCCACCACTATCGGATTGTTCTTGCGGCGCCGGGCAAGGATGTCGACCATCTGCCGGATCGCGCCGTCGCGGCACAACACCGGATCAAGTTTGCCGTCCCGGGCTTGTTGGGTCATGTTGTGAGTGAAGCGTTCCAGCAAGGACTCGCCCGGTACGGCCGGTTTGCCATTAGCAGGACTCTCCAGTTGTGACAGGGCGAATGCCTTGAGGCGATCGATGTTCAATCTGGCCAGCAATGGCAGATAGCGACTACCGGCGTAACGCATCGGGTTGCGCAACAGCGCGAGGATCAGCGCGGCCTGTTCGACCTGGGTCTGCCCCAGATCAAGGTTGGCCACCAGTAACGCGTCTTGTAGCCACTGCACCAGCTCCGGGGCGAATACCGGGTTGCGCGAAGCACTGTGCTCAACCCTCGACTGCAACGCGGCGCTCAATTCACCCGCGTCCACTTCGGCATCTTGCAACGCTCGGGCGAGCAAGCCTTGTGGACGCTCCAGTAAGCCCAGAAGCAAGTCCTCAACTAAGATCTTGCTGCCGCCACGGGTGACACAACGCTCAGCCGAACGCTCCAGGTCGCGACGGGTTCCGGCGTCCAGCGCCTGGATCAGTTGTTGCAGGTCTACGTTGCTCATGAGTCTCACGTCCTTAATGAATTTTGCTGCCCAGGGTGACTACACCGTCCGCTCTCTCGCGACCGAGCCAACTGGTCCAGCCGAGGCGGCAGGCGTTCTGCTCACCGATGCGCAGTTCGCGGATTTCTTCCTGGCGCAGCACCAGGCGAATGTCGTAGTCGAGCGGGTCACGCAGAGTGAACCGCACCAGCGCGCATAGCGGCTGGTAGCCGAATCCGATGGGCAAAAACTCGTGAAAACGCTGCCAGTCCAGCTCTCGGATATGGATACGGAACTTGCCACTTCGGTCGCGCACGCTCTCCCCCAACACCGCGTTGTCACCGAGCGAGGTGTTGGCACGCCCCAGGCAATTGCGTTGTTCGCCAAGGATTTCCACGCGACGCTCAATACACTGCTCGATGGTCAGCTCAGCGTGCTTGAAGTAGTAACGCAGCACCGCTTCGATCAACGCTGCCGAATGCGCACGTAAGCTGAGCAGACCGAGGTATGGCAGCAGTCGTTTCCAGTTCAACTCCCGAGCACGGCGGATCTCTTCGCCGCCAAGGCCGATCAGGGCAAAAAGCTGCGAAGAGAACGGATCGATGGCGCCGCTCTCGAAGCTTGCGCGGTAGCGGTATTTTTTCCAGATCGGCAGCAACAATCGCTGCAAGCGATGATGGAACAGGTCAAGGAAGCGGCGAGTCGCGTTACCGTCCTCGCCGTCGCCCAAAGCCTGTTCGCCATAGAACGCTGGCAGAGGCGAGCCGGAACCCACCAGACCGATCAGGTTGAAACGCAATCGTGCGCGCATCTGACCGTGCTCGTGGAAAAACTCGACGCGATCGACATCACTGCCAGGGAAACCCAGACTGGGGTTGGCCTGAAACTCCAGCTGGTCATAAAGCTCGTCATGACTCAGGTGCGGGTGGGCTTGGCGCAACCGGTCAACTACCAGCAGCACGGCCTGAAACAGCGAATATTCGCGTATGCCTCGGGTCAGCCGGTTTAAAGAAGCGGCTGAAGACCCATACGTGGCGTCCATTGATACACCCCCCCCTGTGTGCTGATGACCCGCAGTTCGTGATACGAATTAAGGCTGGCGTAAAGTGCGAAAAACTCGTTGAGAACCGAAGCGAAGACAAACAGATCGCCTTCACCGATATACCCTTGCGGGTCGATGGTCAGTTCGGTGCGCAAGCCGCGTACCGGCAGCCCTCGATGCAGTTGATCGACATGCTGATGCTTGATCGATTTGAGTCCGTCCAACAGGCACTTACTGACTTTCTCTGCCTGCTTGTCGTAAAAGCGCGGCAAGTCGTAGGTCTCGAGGATGACCTTCAGCGCATTGACGTCGGCCAGGGACAGATAGTTGAGCGACATGTTGCTGATCAACTTCCACAGGAAGTCTTGAGTCAGTGGTGGCGCGAAACTCGACGTAACCGGTGTGATATTGCGAAAGCTCAAGAACGCCGGCGTCTTTTCGCTGGCTTTGCAGATTTGTCCCAACTTGAGCTTGCGTGGCAAGTTCTGGTTGGTACATGTCAGCTCGATAGATAAGGTCTCATTGGCTTCGGTCTGACGGATGCCAAAGCTCAGGTACGTGTCTAGCCCCTCATGCAGCGTTGAGGATCGCTGGCGGATGCTGTAGTGAGGCCGGCTGGTCGATACGTCGAAACTCGGGTCATGCTCGAAGGATTCGAAAGGCACGTACTCCTGGTAACCGACACCTCCGGGTTTCCAGCCAACGACGTTATCCACGGAAAATACGCCGCAGTTTTCCAGGTTGTACTGGTCGGGTAGCAGCAGGTATTCGTCCTCTTTGCCATCAAGGCGGATCGGCAGCGCGTCGTGCTTGAACAGGTTGACGATGGGCGTGCAGTGCAGCTTCACGTTATCCAGGGTCGGTCGCATATGCAGTGTGCCGCTGTTGCGAATATCGAAACGCAACTCCAGTCCGCGCACCTGCTTGACGGTGTCTTCCGGCAAAGTCTTGAGCACGTCCAGCCCGTTGACATCAATGAACAGGAACTTGTCCTGGAAGGCGAAGTATTCCTGCAGGTAGCGATAGCCACGGAAAGTGTTCAGCGGATATGGAATCAACGCTTCGTCTTCGGCAAAGCCCACCGGCTTGACCCGATCGCCCGGCATCTTGAATGTCATCGGCTGGCCGCTGTCGCCATAGACCGGTTTGCCCTCAACGTCGAGCGGTATCAACTCGATACCTTCGAGGTTGCGTAACAGGCTCAGGTACAGCATTTGGCTGATGTAGCGCTCGCCGGTGAAATGCAGGCGCAGACGACTCAGCTGCAACTCACCCAAATGGCCTTCAGCACTCATTTCCAGACGTAGACTGAGCAGCGAGCAGTCGCCCTTTACCGAGAAATTCAGCGCCATCAAGCTCAGCGGCAGGACTTCGGTCGGATAGCAGGTGCGGAAACGACAACACACGTTATCAATCGGCTCACTTTCTATCGGTGTGTCGCGCTCGACCTTCAACGCCGGTCCAGACTGCTGGAGCGGATCGAACTGCAAAATGCTGAACGCAGGCAGCGGCCGCATGTAGTTGGGCCACAGCAGATGCATAAGGGAATGGCTGAGCTCCGGTAGCTCGTCATCGAGCTTCTGTCGCAACCGACCGGTCAGGAACGCAAAACCCTCCAGCAACCGCTCCACATCCGGATCCCGCCCGGTTTGCCCCAAAAAAGGCGCCAACGCCGGGTTGCGCTCGGCGAAGCGACGGCCTAGCTTGCGCAATGCGCTGAGTTCACTTTGGTAGTAGTGGTTAAAGGACATGAAGAGTTACCTGTTTTCGGATTCACAAAAGCTGCTCGCCGCTGGGTGCTCAAACTGCTGTGTTTTTTTGCTGGTCGATGAGCCAGGCCTTCATCGTTAATTGACCTTCACTTGACCGCTGCCATCCAGACACGCGGCGAAACTGACCTGGCGCTTGAAACCATCCACTTCCAGCAGACCTTCGATGCTGAAGGACAGGCGAAGCTGATCGTTGTCACGCGGCAGGGAAATGACACGCACTTTGCTCAGGCGGGGTTCGTAGGCTTCGATGAAGCGTTCAATGGCCTTGCGCGCCTGACTCAGAGAGTCGTGCAGGCTCAAGCGCATATCATTGAGATCGGGCAACCCGTAGTCGGGCAGCGTTTGCACGCTGCCCGCACGGGTGCTGAGCATCTTGGCCAGATGGGCAGCCACCGATGCCATGGCGGAGTCCTCGCGGCTCCAGCCGACGCGTTTGTCAGCGTCGCCGTTCAGGCGCTCGAAAAGGCTGCCGTATCCGTCCACGGGTCCCTGTTACTCCTTGTCCAGCTTGCCAACCAGCGACAGGGTGAAATCGGCCCCCATGTACTTGAAGTGCGGGCGCACGTTCAGGCTGACGCGGTACCAACCTGGCTCGCCCTCAACATCGCTGACGATGATTTGTGCAGCGCGCAGCGGACGACGACCACGGACTTCGGCGTTCGGGTTTTCCTGGTCGGCAACGTACTGACGGATCCACTTGTTCAATTCCAGTTCGAGGTCGGTACGTTCTTTCCACGAACCGAGTTGCTCGCGCTGCAACACTTTCAGGTAGTGAGCCAAGCGATTGACGATCATCATGTATGGCAGTTGGGTACCGAGCTTGTAGTTCAGCTCTGCTGCCCTGCCCTCTGAGCTGATGCCGAAGAACTTCGCCTTCTGCACTGAACTGGCGGAGAAGAACGCGGCGTTATCGCTGCCCTTGCGCATGGTCAGGGAGATGAAGCCTTCATCGGCCAGTTCGTATTCACGACGGTCGCTTATCAGGACTTCGGTAGGAATCTTGGTTTCGATTTCGCCCATGCTTTCAAAATGGTGCAACGGCAGGTCTTCGACCGCGCCACCGCTTTGCGGGCCGATGATATTCGGGCACCAGCGGAATTTGGCGAAGCTGTCAGTCAACCTGGAGCCGAACGCGTAGGCGGTATTGCCCCACAGGTAGTGTTCGTGGCTGTTGGCAACAGTTTCCTTGTACACGAAGGACTTCACCGGATTTTCTTCCGGGTCGTACGGGTTGCGCAGCAAAAAACGCGGTACGGTCAGGCCAACATATCGGGCGTCTTCCGACTGGCGGAAACTTTGCCATTTGGTGAATTGCGGACCTTCGAAATGATCTTTCAGATCCTTGAGATCCGGCAGACCGGTGAAGCTTTCCAATCCGAAGAATTTCGGACCGGCAGCCGCGATGAACGGCGCGTGGGACATGCAGGCGACACTGGAGACGTACTGCATCAATTTCACGTCCGGAGAGCTCGGAGACATGAAGTAGTTGGCAATGATAGCGCCCACCGGCTCGCCACCAAATTGGCCGTATTCAGCGGTGTAGACGTGCTTGTACAGGCCAGCCTGCATCACTTCCGGTGAATCTTCGAAATCGTCCAGCAGGTCTTCCTTGGAGACGTTGAGGATTTCGATCTTGATGTTTTCCCGGAAGTTCGTGCGGTCGACGAGCAACTGCAGGCCGCGCCACGAGGACTCCATCGACTGAAAGTGAGGATGATGAAGGATCTCGTCCACCTGACGGCTGAGCTTGGCATCGATCTCGGCGATCATGCGGTCGACCATGGCTTTCTTGACCGGCTCACCATTGTTCTGCGGCTTTAGCAGTTCTTCTATGAAAGCCGATACGCCGCGCTTGGCGATGTCGTAGGCTTCGTCATCCGGCGTCAGGCGGGTTTCGGCGATGATACTGTCGAGAATACTGAACTCGCTGCTCTCGGCGCTCTTTTGCTGTGCTGCACTCGTGCTCATGGTTCTGGCTTCCTTGGCTGATAGGGACTCAAACGTCGCGGGCTGCGGCGTTCAAGCCCAGCTCACCCAGTACACGACCACGGGATTCGTCGTCGGCAAGAACACCTTCGATGGCGTTGCGGAACGCAGGTGCGTTACCCAGAGGACCTTTAAGGGCCACCAGTGCATCGCGTAACTCCATCAGTTTTTTTAACTCTGGCACTTGCTCGACCAGGCTGACCGGGTTGAAGTCCTTCATCGAGTTGATGCGCAGTTCCACGGCCAGCTCTTCAGTGTCGCTACCCTCTTGCAGGCGATTCGGTACGCTCAATGTCAGTTGCAGCTCCTGCTTGGCCAGCACTTCGTCAAACGTCATTTTGTCGATGCTGATCGGCTTGCGATCCTCGACGTTTCGCTCGTCCTTGCGATGGGTGTAATCACCGATTGCGAGCAATTTCAGCGGCAGCTCGATTTCTTCCTGAGCACCGCCGGTGGCGGGTTTGAAGGTGACGTTGATGCGTTCCTTGGGGGCTACCGAGCCTTCTTTGGCCATGGCTTTTCTCCTTACGGTTGTGGCCCTGAGGCCTATTCGAGCACCACTTCGAGATCGAGGTGGCACAGCCTGCGATAAATCTCTTCCTTGCATTCGCGCACCGCGTGGTTCTGCGGCAACAGCTCGCAACAGCTATGCAGCAAATGCAGCACTTCCAACGCAAGATCCGGCTCCCAGGCGTGCAGGCCTGAGTCCTGTAATGTTTGGTCGAGGGTTTCGAGTTGGGTCTTGGCCAGTTCGTATTTCTTGGCCATGAAGCACAGCCGGGCCAGTGCGTATTGCCAGAAGAATCGAACACGCCCGCCGTGAGCACTTTGCAGGCCTTGCTTGAGGATCTGTACGGCAGCCTTGAGGCCGTCCTTTCGCAGAATCGGTAAGACTTCTTCCAGGGCCAATTCCCAAGCCGGCTGGGTATCAGCGACTTCGACCTTGCGCGATGCACTGGCACTTTGCAGGTGCGGCATGACGTGGGCGCCAATCCAAGCGCGGGTGGCCGGGTCGGCGAACGGTGCGCCGTCGTGGAAGCGCAACTCGATGATGCCAGGCATGCGCTGAACCAAAAGCGCAAATTGAATCTCCACTTCCCGCATGGCCAACTCGGCGTTCAAGCCTTGCAGGCACTCCCAGACCATTCGCTGGCCATCAAACCAGAACGGTGACTTCGTCAGATTTGCCTCTAGCTCCACCAGCAAATCAGCGTATTTCCCTTGGTCGAAACGGTCCTGATAGGACTTGAGTTTGTCAGCCGGTACGCCACGCAGCACGGTGACCTGCTCGGCATTGCGTTCGGGCAGTGCATCGATGGGCAGCCACAGCAGAGTACGGTTGAGGCGCAAGGCGCGCAGGTCGGTGGCTTTCTGCTTGAGCCACCAGACGCACAACGGCCGGGCACTTTCCTGTTGCGCGCGCAGGGCTTTGTGGGCTTCTTTCTCGTTGTCGATTGGCGCGCCAGGCGTTAACAGTTGGGTGGCGACTTGCTTGACCTGTGCAACGGCCGCTCCTACCACACCGGGTGCCGGCTGGTTATCGGCAGCACGCTGGATCATGTTCTTCAGGCGACGACAAACCGGCAACAATAACGGGGCGTCATCGCCCAAGTGCCCGGTGCATGCAGCATCCAACCCTTCCAGATGTTCGGCCAGGCGGCGGAAGAGTGGCAACTGCTCTTTGATTGCGATGTTTTCGTTCAGCGCCTGATCAAGGCGAGGCACCAACCAACCGATGGCTGCGGACCGAGTGCGAGCCTTGGCCGGATGAATCTCGGTCCAATGGTTCTCGCACAGATGCTGCAAAAGCCCGAGGCCAGCCAACAACCCCTGAAAGGATTCGCGTTGGTAAAGAGCCCAGGTCAGCCAAGCACCTACCCGTAAATCCTTGGATTGACAATGCAGCAGGTTTTCGCTGTTTTCGCGGATCTTCAGCCAGTCGACCTGGCCATTGTCATGCATGGATTGAGCTTTGCCCAACTCACTCTCCAAGGCTTCGTACTCGCTCGAAAAACGAACGTCTTTACCCGCGAACCCCACTTTTGAAACAGGTTGCTTTGCAAGTTCAAGATAGTGAGCGGATAGTTTGCTTGAGTAGAACATCCATGACCTTGAAATCAGAGTTTCTTCATGCAGAAAATTGCAATGATGCCGAATAACATGAAGGAGCGGCGATGCCGCCGCATCCATTTAAAACAGAAACTTACAAACCCGCACACAACTTTTTAATTACATTAATTAAATCACACCCAAAGCAAAGTCGATGAGCGCAGATTGTTGTGCGGGGCGTAGTTATACTGACTGAAGTTAGACTTAGATATAGGAAAGGGACTGACTTATTGTAGGATTTTTTCCTCCCCGCATCGTTTACGAAAACCAAGTCTTGAAAGCGATGCCATTACCATGAACAAATGCACGCACCGCGATAGAAGAACCTACACATCGGACCATAAAAAATATATGTTTCAAGATATACAAAACATTGAGCAATACATTGCGCACGCTAGTGAGCCTACTTGCTAAACAGCGTGGGAAAACTGCTACTAGGAAGGCTACACACCTTATCTATATAAAAATCTCTAAACAGTACATTTTTCACATGAAGTTATCTTTTACTGTCCGGTGTTTGGACAGTGTTTTTATGGTGGCCATGCGCAGGGCTCCTTAGGGGGCGCCGGTTACGATGCCCGGTCTACCAACCTTCGTATGGTCGCCACCCCTCGTTTGGTAGCGAAGCGGTGATGGCTTCATTTAAATAGCATCGGAGTTCCATCCATGTTCAAGGACACGCCCAATCCGCCGGAGACCGATCCGGTATCCTCGAACGAAACCCTCGATTCAAAAAGCCTTCTCGAAGCCGCCGAGCAAGACCTCGACAATCACTTAAAACCAGAGCCCCCCATCATGGACATCCCGCGGACGCCGGGCACCATGTTCATCGTCAACCCAGAGCTCGATACCGAAACCCTGCTGGCCCATGCTTGCGAATCGCTGGCTTCGGCCAATGTCATGACCATGGATTTGGCAGACCATACGGATGGACCCAGGCGCAATTCCCTACTCGGTATCGCGCAAGTCATCATGCTGGGTGAGCTTGCAGTGAATCGCGCGCTGGACCAACTTGATCCGCCTGAGTAGCCCGATCGGCTTTGACTTCGGCTCACTTTCAGAGGCAACGCACCACTGGCGAATAAGATTGCTCCTCGCCAATGGTGCTTTGATGCTCTTCCATCTACTGATTCTGTCCGACTGTTGAAATTTGGTGACTGGGATGGCCCCTTCGCGAGCAGGCTCGCTCCCACAGTAGATCTCCTGTGCATACAACATCTGTGACCAACCGCAATCACCTGTGGGAGCGAGCCTGCTCGCGAAGACGCGATTCCAGACAATCGAGTAGGAGGCGGATTTACATCCGCCGTCCTCTCACACCACCGTACATACGGTTCCGTATACGGCAGTTCAGGTTACGCGGCTAAGCCGGTTTATCGTATCCAGTATTGAGACCAAGCCGAGTCGATCCCAAAGTTTCTTCGGCAACGCCTGATTCATATGTGACGCTCCCGAGTTCCACCAAGGGCCCTGCCCATTGGACGCCGATCTACGAGCGCGTCCTTCGTCGACCCCCAAGCCCATCAGGTTACGCGCCCTCGTTGAAGGCCGCTTCCATTGGCGCCAGAGGATGCAGCGAAGTTTATGACGCACCCAGCCATCCAGCGCTTCAAGGGGTCGCTTGCTCTGACTGAGCTTGAAGTAACCAGCCCAACCACGCAGTACAGGGTTGATCCGCTCGATGACACTCGCCATCTTGCAGCCCTGCGCTCCGCGCAGCAGGCCTCTAAGTCGGTCGCGCAAGCGTCCCAGGCTCATCGTCGCCACTCGCAGTCTCGGCTGCTGATGCCAGCTCATCCCGTAACCCAAGTAATCGCACATCCAAGATCCGGCTACCCGGCTCTTGTCCCGGTTCAGCGTCAATTTAAGGCGCTGATTCAGGAACCGCTCCACGCCGGCCATCACTCGCTCGCCAGCACGATGACTACGCACATAAATGTTAGCGTCGTCGGCATAGCGTACGAAGCGATGACCCCGTCGCTCCAGCTCGCGGTCGAGTTCGTTGAGCAGGATGTTCGACAGCAACGGCGAGAGCGGGCCGCCTTGCGGCGTCCCTTCCTGCCGGCGGCTGACGAGTCCGCCCGACATCGTTCCCGTCTCGAGATAACGACGGATCAGCGTGAGCACTCGCTTGTCTTCGATTTGACGCGCTACATAGGCCATCAATACATCGTGGTTGACCCGATCAAAGAATTTCTCCAGATCGAGTTCCACGCACCAGCGGTGGCCCGCGGCCACGTGGCCGCGAGCGGTTTCGATGGCTTGGTGAGCGCTTCTGCCCGGACGAAAACCGTAGCTGTAGTCCGAGAACAGCGGATCGAAGATCGGCGTGAGCTGTTGCAGCAGGGCTTGTTGGATCAGGCGATCCACGACGCTGGGAATGCCCAGCTGTCTTGTCCCGCCCTTGGGTTTGGGGATGTCGACGGCGCGCACACCTTGCGGGTGATATTCGCCGGCCAGCAGCCGAACCTTGAGGATCGGCCAATACTGTTTCACGTAGTCCGCCAACTGGTCGACCGTCATGCTATCGGCACCCGGTGCGCCCTTGTTGCTGACTACGCGTTGATACGCACGCCTGAGATTGGCCGGTGCAAGCACTCGCTCCATCAGCGTGTCCGGCTCCGCTTTCGTCCACGCCATAGACGCCGTTGATACCTGCGCGCTGTCAGCCGTTATCCGCGGATTCTGTCCGGGACTCGGAGTAACAGTCTTCTCTTGGAGAAATTTCTGCATTTCGGTATTCAACGAGACTTTGACGCCTACTGGCGGCATAACCTGTTCGGCCCTTGGTGACGCGGTTGTCCGTCACTTACTACGGCCTCGGCTGACTTCTGCACGCTCATCCCGCCGCCTCTCGACGCTCGGTAGCACTGTGGCAAACGTGCAGATCTCCCAGGGTAATTCGCGTGACCTTCCTGCTTATGCCTGTCGGATTTACGTCGCAGCGTTCCGTGCAAGTATTGGGCTTTGGCAATTTTGGCTACCTTACCCCGCTACGCCGCCTCATCCGCTTCCTGTTCGTCAGGCCAGCATTTTGCCTCGGGCTTCCTTCAGATTCGCAGTCGCCCGCGACACCCTTGCCTCTGGCTAACACTTCCCCTTGCCGGGTGTGTAGAGGACTTTCACCCCCAAGTCACCAGCAAGGCCACCACAGCCAAGCTGGTTGCGCTTGCGCGCAACGCGCCATGCCTGGCGCACCAAAAGAAAACGGCACCTTGCGGTGCCGTTCGCCTTTCACAGTCCAGCCGTTTACTTACGCGCATCCGCCCATGATTTGAGCAGTTCGTTGTAGCCCACGGTTTCGCCCTTAGGCTTTTCGTTGGCCAGTTTCGGCTTCGGTGCGCCCGGCTGATCGAACCAGTATTGCGCGTCGCGCTCGGGGTTCATTTTCGGGGCGCAGGTGGCTTGGGCCTTCGAACGTTCCAAACGGGTCATGATCGCGTCCTGATCCTTGGCCAGGCCGTCGAGTGCTTCTTGCGGGGTTTTCTCGCCGCTGGCGGCTTCGGCGATGTGGCTCCACCATAGCTGCGCCAGACGTGGGTAGTCCGGCACGTTGGTCCCGGTCGGGGTCCATTGCACACGGGCCGGGCTGCGATAGAACTCGACCAGACCACCGAGTTTCGGCGCCAGGTCGGTCATGGCTTGCGAGTTGATGTCCGATTCACGGATCGGGGTCAGGCCGACGATGGTTTTCTTCAGCGACACGGTTTTCGACGTCACGAACTGCGCGTACAGCCAGGCCGCGAGTTTCTGTTTCTCAGGCGTGGATTTCATGAACGTCCAGGAACCCACATCCTGATAACCCAGCTTCATGCCCTCCTCCCAGTACGGTCCGCGTGGCGAAGGCGCCATGCGCCATTTCGGCGTGCCATCGGCGTTCATCACCGCCAGGCCGGGCTTGGTCATGTCCGCCGTGAACGCGGTGTACCAGAAGATCTGCTGAGCGATGTTGCCCTGGGACGGCACCGGACCGGACTCGGAGAAAGTCATGCCCGCCGCTTCCGGCGGTGCGTACTTCTTCAGCCAGTCGACGTATTTGGTGGTGGCAAACACGGCTGCCGGGCCGTTGGTGTCGCCACCGCGAGTCACGCTGGAACCGACCGGGTGGCAGTCCTCGACGCGAATGCCCCACTCGTCCACCGGCAAGCCGTTGGGAATGCCCTTGTCACCGCCACCGGCCATGGAGAACCAGGCATCGGTGAAGCGCCAGCCCAGGGACGGGTCTTTCTTGCCGTAGTCCATGTGCCCGTAAACGCGCTTGCCGTCGATTTCCTTGACGTCCTCGCTGAAGAACTTGGCGATGTCTTCATAGGCCGACCAGTTCACCGGTACGCCCAATTCGTAACCGTACTTTTCCTTGAACTTGGCTTTCAGGTCCGCGCGCTCGAACCAGTCGGCGCGGAACCAGTACAGGTTGGCGAACTGCTGGTCGGGCAACTGATAGATCTTGCCGTCCGGCGCGGTGGTGAAGGAAATGCCGATGAAGTCCTTGATGTCCAGCGTCGGCGAGGTGAAGTTCTTGCCCTCGTTGGCCATCAGGTCGGTGATCGACTCCGTCTTGCCGTAGCGGAAGTGCGTACCAATCAGGTCCGAGTCGTTGACCCAGCCGTCATAGATGCTCTTGTCCGACTGCATCACGGTCTGCAGTTTTTCCACCACGTCGCCTTCCTGCAGCAGGTCGTGGGTCAGCTCAATCCCGGTGATCTCGGTGAACGCCTTGGCCAGCACCTTGGACTCGTACTCGTGGGTGGCGATGGTTTCCGACACCACTTTGATTTTCATCCCTCGAAACGGCTCTGCCGCCTTGATGAACCACTTCAACTCTTCGAGCTGCTGATCGGCCGTCAGGGTCGACGGCTTGAACTCGCTGCCGATCCATTTCTTTGCCGCATCTTCGTAGGCATCGGCCCAGGCCGAAGCGCTCAAACCGCTGAGTGCCAGCAGGGCTGCCAATGAAATGCTATGTCGCAGCTTATTGTTCTTATCCAACATAGAGACCTCCTTTTAGGGTTTCGGAGCAACATTGCCGAGCGATTCGACTAGCCCCAACGCATCACCACCAACAGCCACACCAGGGACAACGCGAACGCCACCCAGATGCTCCAGTCGGTCACGCCGATTACCAGCAGATGCAGGTAGGCGCTGCCGAGAAGACCGATGAACAACCGATCGCCACGGGTGGTGGCAATCGGCAAGAAACCACGCCGAACAATGCTCGGCGACCGCAACTCCCAAGTGGTCATGACCGCGAGGATCAAGGCGATCACGCTGAAGAATGCCGCCGTGGGGACGGTCCAGCTCATCCATTCCATCATCGATTCCTCATACCCGGCCCAGGGCAAAGCCCTTGGCCACATGGTTGCGAACAAACCAGATCACCAGCATGCCCGGCAGGATGGTCAACACCCCCGCCGCCGCCAGCACGCCCCAGTCGATACCGGACGCGGACACCGTGCGGGTCATGACGGCCGCAATGGGTTTGGCGTTCACCGAGGTGAGGGTTCGCGCCAGCAGCAGTTCGACCCAGGAAAACATGAAGCAGAAAAACGCCGTCACGCCGATGCCGGAGCCAATCAGGGGGATGAAAATCTTCACGAAGAACTTGGGAAAACTGTAGCCATCGATGTAGGCCGTTTCGTCGATTTCCTTCGGCACGCCGGACATGAACCCCTCCAGAATCCACACCGCCAATGGCACGTTGAACAGACAATGGGCCAACGCCACGGCGATGTGGGTGTCGAACAACCCAATCGAGGAGTACAGCTGAAAGAACGGCAGCAGGAACACCGCCGGCGGTGCCATGCGGTTGGTCAGCAGCCAGAAGAACAGATGCTTGTCACCCAGGAAGCGGTAACGCGAGAACGCATAGGCTGCCGGCAACGCCACGGTCAGGGAAATGATCGTATTCAGGGTCACGTAGTAGGCCGAGTTGATGTAACCGGTGTACCAGCTCGGATCGGTGAAGATCACCTTGTAGTTCGCCAGGGTGAAATCCTGCGGGAAAAGCGTCAGGCCGCCGAGGATTTCGGTGTTGCTCTTGAAGGACATGTTCAGCAGCCAGTAGATCGGCACCAGCACAAACAGGATGTACAGCAGCAATGGAATCAGCTTTCTTTTGCTCATGGCGCGGGCCTCAACGGTTGGCGTCAGCGTGAGTCATGGCCGTGTAGAACAGCCAGGACACCAACAGGATGATCAGGAAATACACCAGCGAAAACGCCGCCGCCGGCCCCAGGTCGAACTGCCCCACCGCCATCTGTGTCAGGGTCTGGCTGAGGAAGGTCGTGGCATTGCCCGGCCCGCCCCCGGTCAACACGAACGGTTCGGTGTAGATCATGAAACTGTCCATGAAGCGCAGCATCACCGCGATCAACAACACGCTCTTGAGCTTGGGCAACTGGATGTGCCGGAACACCGCCCAGGCCGAAGCCCGGTCAATGCGTGCGGCCTGGTAGTACACGTCCGGAATCGCCCGCAGGCCGGAGAAACACAACAACGCCACCAACGATGTCCAGTGCCAGACGTCCATCACCAGCACGGTGACCCAGGCGTCCATGGTGTTCGCCGCATAGTTGTAGCTGATACCCATCGCGTTGAGGGCCGAACCGAGCAGGCCGATGTCGGCGCGGCCGAAGATCTGCCAGATAGTGCCGACCACGTTCCATGGGATCAGCAGCGGGATAGCCAGCACGATCAACACCACCGACGACCAACGTCCCTTGGTCGGCATGGTCAGGGCAATCGCGATCCCCAGCGGGATTTCGATCAGCAGTACGCAGGCCGAATAGATGAACTGGCGCAGCAACGAATCGTGCAAACGTGGGTCGAGCAGCACCTGCTTGTACCAGTCGGCACCGACGAAGTAGCGGCTGGATTGATCGAAGATGTCCTGTACCGAGTAGTTGACCACGGTCATCATCGGGATCACCGCACTGAACGCCACCAGCAGGAACACGGGCAACACCAGCCACCACGCCTTGTTGTTCTGCACCTTGTTCATGGCTGCGCCCCTTTGTTGGCCATCTCTTCGCCTAGCGCTTGCGGCTCCAGCAGGAATTCGTCGGCGTAGACCATCAGCCATTGCGACGGGAAACTGATCCAGGCCGTGCCTTCGGGCACTGGCTTGTCTTCGGCCAGGCGTACTTTCAGCGGCACGCCGTCGAGGTTCAGGCTCATGATCTTGTAGGTTCCGAGGTCTTCGACGTGTACGACCTGTGCCCGCAATGCGTCATCAAACGGTTCGTCCCACACATGGACGAACTCCGGTCGAATGCCAACCTTCAGGCTTTGCCAAGTGGACTCGGCGATACGTTTTTGCATCGTTTCGGACAACGGGAGATGGGTCGAGGCAAAACCCACCCCCCCCGGTTGCGGCTGCACGTCGATCAGGTTCATGCCGGGGCTGCCGATGAAGTAGCCAACGAAGGTATGACTCGGCCGCTCGAACAGTTCCCGTGGCGTGCCGAACTGCACGATCTGCCCGCCGTACATCACTGCGATCTTGTCGGCGAAGGTAGAGGCCTCCAGCTGATCGTGAGTGACGTAGACCATGGTGATGTTGAACTGCTCGTGGATCTGCTTGAGCTTGCGCCGCAGCTTCCACTTCAGGTGCGGGTCGATCACCGTTAGCGGTTCGTCGAAGAGGATCGCCGACACGTCATCGCGCACCAGCCCGCGGCCCATGGAGACTTTCTGTTTTTCGTCGGCGGTGAGGTTGCGGGCCTTTTTATTCAGCAGGTTCTGCAAGTCGAGGACTTCGGCAATTTCCTGCACCTTGGTGTGTACTTTCGCCTCGACCATGCCTTGGTTGCGCAGCGGGAAGGCCAAATTGTCGAACACCGTCATGGTGTCGTACACCACCGGAAACTGGAAAACCTGGGCGATGTTGCGTTTTTCCGGGGTCAGGTTGTTGACCGCTTTGCCGTCGAACAACACATGCCCCTGAGACGGGCTGAGCAAGCCGGAAATGATATTGAGCAAGGTCGACTTGCCGCAGCCCGAAGGCCCAAGCAAGGCGTAAGCACCACCCTGCTCCCAGATATGATCCATCTGGCGGATCGCATAGTCCTCAGGACCGCTCGGCGTGCTGGTGTAACTGTGGGCGAGGTTTTGCAAACGGATTTCGGCCATCAGGTAACCCTCGCGACACGCCGGCCCGGCGCTTGGACCAGGCGCCCCTGCGTATCGAACACAAACAGTTTATGGGTCGGGATGTAGATGCGAATCGGCGCATCGACGTCGTATTCGTGAACGCCGGGCAAGTGCAGCACCAGCAGGAAATGCTCGTTGCGCACATGCAGGAAGGTTTCCGAGCCGCTGATTTCGGCGACTTCCACGGTCACCGCCAATTCGAGGTCATCATCATTGCTCGGCACCAGCGAGATATGGCTGGGACGCACGCCGAAGCGAAACTCGCCCTCGCCCACCGGGCGCAAATCGACGTTCAACGGAAAGTGCACGAAGTTGGCAAAGCTCACTTCATTGCCGGCGATGCGCCCCGGCATCAGGTTGATTGGCGGTTCGGAAAACAGCTCGGCCGCCAGCACGGTCTGCGGCTGGTGATAGACCTCGGACGATCTGCCACTCTGGACCACCCGGCCTTCGTGAAGAATGGTCGTGGTGCCCCCCAGCGCCAGTGCTTCGTTGGGCTCGGTGGTGGCGTAGATGGCGATGGTGTGATGCGCCTTGAACAGCTCGCGCATTTCCTGGCGCAGCTCTTCTCGCAACTTGTAGTCAAGGTTGACCAGCGGCTCGTCGAACAGGATCAGCTCGGCGTCCTTGACCAGCGCCCGGGCCATGGCCGTGCGCTGCTGCTGACCGCCCGAGAGCTCCAGGGGATGGCGCTGGAGAAATTTTTCGATGCGCAACATCTTCGCGGTTTCCAGCACCTTGCTCTGGATCAGCTCATTGGACACACCGGCCTGGCGCAAGGGCGAGGCGATGTTCTCGAAGACGGTCATGGTCGGGTAATTGATGAACTGCTGATACACCATCGACACGTTGCGCAAACGCACCGGGCGCTGGGTGACATCGACGCCATTCATCAGGACGCGACCACTGTCAGGCTTGTCCAGCCCGGCCATCAGGCGCATGAGACTGGTTTTGCCGGACAGCGTGCGCCCGAGCAAAACGTTGAAGGATCCGGGTTCGAACTTGAGGCACGCATCGTCAATCCAGGTCTGGCCCTCGACGGTGCGGCTGACATGCTCCAGGGTTAATGACATGGCTCGGCCTTTTTTATTTTTTGGAGTCAAGCGACCGGAGCGATAGAGCGAGATCTGTGCCAGAAATCACAAGTGGTTGATTTGGCTTTAAATCCTTGGAAGTGACTGCTTGGTCGCATTCGTTGCTGAACACAAATGAACAATCGGAAGTGAACAATTGAACAGTTCACCGATTGACAATGAACATTAGTGAACAACACTCTATGGACGCTTTTTGCCTTTTCTGAACAAGGTCAGAATTGCAAAACCTGTGGGAGCGAGCCTGCTCGCGAAGGCGTCGGGACAGACATATTGATGGTGTCTGACACTACGCTTTCGCGAGCAGGCTCGCTCCCACAGGGAACCACCTATAACAACAATAAAAGCGTTAATCAGAGGCTGACTTGAATGGCCGCACCTGCCCCCGCGTTATCCCACGACGCCATCATCCAGGACTCCTGGAACCGCTGCCGCGCCTTCGGCCTCAACCATCAGAGCCCCCCAGCCTTCGATCAACTGCCCGCCGAAGGCATCGCGCAGTTGCTGGAAAGCCAGCATGCATTGGTGCAGACCACCCATCAGGAAGTGCTGCCGTATTACGAGAACATTCTGAGCAACTCCAATTGCCTGATCATGCTCGCCGACAATCAGGGCCAGGTGCTGACGTCCTGGGGCACCCAGCGCTTTATCGAACCGAGCCTGGCCCGAGGCTTCAGTGCCGGCGCCAGCTGGATGGAACGTTGCACCGGCACCAACGCCATCGGCACCGCGCTGGCCTGCGAACAAGCAGTGCACATCGAACACGATGAACACTTTCTCAAGGCCAACCGCTTCATGACGGGTTCCGCCGCACCGATTTTCGATGCCGAACGCAAGGTCATCGCCGTGCTGGACGTGTCCAGCGACAGCTACCTGCCGCCCTCCCATACCCTGGGCATGGTCAAGATGATGAGTCAGACCGTGGAAAACCGGCTGATCCTCAACCTGTTCCACGGGCAGCATTTCCAACTGACCTTCAATACCGGCCTGAACAACCTCGACAGCCAATGGGCCGGGTTGCTGATCTTCGACGAGAGCGGCCAAGTGCTGTCGGCCAACCGCCGTGCCGACAACCTGCTGGGCGTGCGTTTGTCGCGGGTCAGTGTCGAGAGCCTGTTCAAGGTGTCGTTGCTGGAATTGCTCAATCAACCCGAAGGCCTGCCCTTCTCGCTCCAGTCCTGCGGGCGCAGTCGCTTCCAGTGCCTGCTGAAACGGCCGAAGCAGACGCCGGTTCAGGCACGCGTGTTCACAGAACCCGCCGTTGCGGCACCCAACGCTATCAGCCTGAACACCCTGCACTTCGGCGACAGCCGCGTGGAAAAAGCCGTGCGCCAAGCCGAACGCTTGCTGGAAAAAGACATCCCGTTGCTGATCCACGGCGAGACCGGGGTCGGCAAGGAAGTCTTCGTCAAGGCCTTGCATCAAGCCAGCTCACGCAACAAACAAGCGTTCATTGCCGTCAACTGTGCGGCGATCCCCGCCGAATTGGTGGAATCAGAATTATTCGGCTACGAAAAAGGCGCGTTCACTGGCGCCAACCAGAAAGGCAGCATCGGCCTGATCCGCAAGGCCGATAAAGGCACGCTGTTCCTGGATGAAATCGGCGACATGCCCCTGCCGACCCAGGCCCGTCTATTACGCGTTTTGCAGGAGCGTTGCGTGCAACCGGTGGGCAGCAGCGAGCTGTTCCCGGTCGACATCCGCATCATCTCGGCCACCAACCGTTCCCTGCGCGAGCAGGTGCAGTTGGGGCGTTTCCGTGAAGATCTGTATTACCGCATCGGCGGCTTGACCCTGGAGTTGCCACCGTTAAGAGAACGCAGCGACAAGCAAGCCCTGTTCAAGCGTTTGTGGGAGCAGCACCGCGAACCGAGCCAGTGGGCCGGTTTGAGCCGTGAAGTACTGGAATTGTTCGACCGCCATCCGTGGCCGGGGAATTTGCGCCAGGTCAGCAGTGTGATTCAGGTGGCGCTGGCCATGGCCGAGGAACAACCGGTACGACCAGAGCATTTGCCGGATGATTTTTTTGTCGATCTGGAGATGGAGCCGATGGAATCGCCGGAGCCGTTGGCTGTGGATCTGGATGATGCCGATGAATTGAATCGGCAATTGCAGGCGGTTGGGGGGAATATTTCGCACCTGGCGCGGCGGTTGGGGGTTAGCCGCAATACCCTCTACAAACGCCTTCGCCAGGCGGAATGACGAACTGTCCGCACTGGATGTATTTGACTTAAGTCCATCGCGGGCAAGCCCGCTCCCACAGTGATTGAGGTGAATTTCGATTTTGTGAACGACACAAAACCCTGTGGGAGCGGGCTTGCCCGCGATGAGGTCAGCCGGGGCACCGCTGCACTTACGCCTTGAAAAAACAAAAACCCGCACAAGGCGGGTTTTGTTTTGCAGCAAACACAGCAATCAGTCAGCCAGACGCCAGGTCGTGCCGCCCTTGCCGTCTTCCAGCACCACACCCATGGCGGTGAGCTGGTCGCGGATGCGGTCGGATTCGGCCCAGTCTTTCCCGGCACGAGCGGCCAGGCGCGCAGCGATCAGCGCTTCAACTTCGGCTGCGTCCACACGCCCTTCGGCGCCTGCCTGCAGGAAGTCATCGGCTTCGAGCTGCAACACGCCCAGCACATCGGCCAATTCCTTCAAACGCGCCGCCAGACCGGCCGCCGCTTGCAGATCGTTTTCGCGCAGACGGTTGATCTCGCGCACCATCTCGAACAACACCGCGCAGGCTTCCGGGGTACCGAAGTCGTCGTTCATCACCTGGGTGAAGCGCTCGACAAAGGCTTCGCCGCCAGCCGGGGCCACGGTCGGCAGACCTTTCAACGCATGGTAGAAACGCTCCAGGGCACCCTTGGCGTCCTTGAGGTTGTCTTCCGAGTAGTTGATGGCGCTGCGGTAGTGGCTCGACACCAGCAGGTAACGCACGACTTCCGGGTGGTACTTGTCGAGCACGTCGCGGATGGTGAAGAAGTTGTTCAAGGACTTGGACATCTTCTCGCCATTGATGCGGATCATGCCGCAATGCATCCACGCGTTGGCGTAGGTCTTGCCGGTGGCCGCTTCGCTCTGGGCGATTTCGTTTTCGTGGTGCGGGAACTCAAGGTCGCTGCCGCCGCCATGAATGTCGAAGGTCTCGCCCAGGCAGCAGGTGGACATCACCGAGCACTCGATGTGCCAGCCCGGACGCCCGGCGCCCCACGGCGACGGCCAGCTCGGCTCGCCCGGTTTCGCGGCTTTCCACAGCACGAAGTCCAATGGGTCCTGCTTGGACTCGTCGACTTCGATACGGGCGCCGATGCGCAGGTCTTCGATCTTCTTGCGCGACAGCTTGCCGTAGCCCATGAACTTGCCGACGCGGTAGTACACGTCGCCATTGCCCGGGGCGTAGGCGTAGCCCTTGTCGATCAGGGTCTGGATCATCGCGTGCATGCCGGGGATGTGATCCGTGGCACGCGGCTCCATGTCCGGTTTCTTGATGCTCAGGCGCGCTTCGTCTTCGTGCATCGCCGCGATCATGCGCTCGGTCAGGGCTTCGAACGACTCGCCGTTCTCGTTGGCCCGGTTGATGATCTTGTCGTCGATGTCGGTGATGTTGCGCACGTAGGTCAGGTCATAACCGCTGAATCGCAACCAGCGGGTCACCAGGTCGAACGCGACCATGCTTCGGCCGTGGCCCAGGTGGCAGTAGTCGTACACGGTCATGCCGCACACGTACATGCGCACCTTGTTGCCATCGAGCGGCTTGAAGACTTCTTTGCTCTTGGTGAGCGTGTTGTAGATCGTTAGCACGTCAAAAATCCTTGAATCACTGGCCCCACGAATCACGCAGGGTCACGGTACGGTTGAATACCGGCTGGCCTGGTTTCGAGTCCTTGATATCCGCGACGAAGTAACCTTCGCGCTCGAACTGGAAACGGTCTTCCGGCTGTGCGTTGCCCAGCGAAGGCTCGGCACGACAACCGGTGAGCACCTGCAGCGAATCAGGGTTGATGTTGTCCAGGAAGCTGGCGCCGTCTTCGGCCTTCTCCGGGTTCGCGGAGCGGAACAGACGGTCGTACAGGCGCACTTCGCACTCGACGCTGGCGGCGGCCGGCACCCAGTGGATCACGCCCTTGACCTTGCGGCCTTCAGGGTTCTTGCCCAGGGTGTCCGGGTCGTACGAGCAGCGCAGTTCGACGATGTTGCCATCGGCATCCTTGATCGCCTCGTCGGCACGGATCACGTAGCTGCCGCGCAAACGCACTTCACCGGCCGGCTCCAGGCGCTTGTAGCCTTTTGGCGGCTCTTCCATGAAGTCTTCACGGTCGATGTAGATCTCGCGGGCAAACGGCAGCGCGCGCACGCCCATGTCTTCTTTCGGGTGGCATGGCAGTTCGAGGTTCTCGACCTGGCCTTCCGGGTAGTTGGTGATCACGACTTTCAACGGACGCAGGACGCACATGGCACGCGGGGCGCTCTGGTCGAGGTCGTCACGGATGCTGAATTCGAGCATGCCGAAGTCCACCACGCCGTCGGAACGGTTTGTGCCGATCATTTCGCAGAAGTTGCGGATCGATTTCGGCGTGTAGCCACGACGGCGGAAGCCCGACAGCGTGGACATGCGCGGATCGTCCCAGCCGTTGACATGCTTTTCATCGACCAACTGCTTGAGCTTGCGCTTGCTGGTGATGGTGTAGTTCAGGTTCAGGCGGCTGAACTCGTACTGACGCGGCTTGCACGGCACCGACAGGTTGTCGAGGAACCAGTCGTACAGCGGACGGTGGCCTTCGAATTCCAGGGTGCAGATCGAGTGGGTGATGCCTTCGATGGCGTCCGACTGACCGTGGGTGAAGTCGTAGTTCGGGTAGATGCACCACTTGTCACCGGTCTGGTGGTGGTGAGCGTGACGGATGCGGTACAGGATCGGGTCGCGCAGGTTCATGTTCGGCGAGGCCATGTCGATCTTCGCCCGCAGCACACGTGCGCCGTCCGGGAATTCGCCGGCGCGCATGCGGGCGAACCAGTCCAGGTTCTCTTCGACGCTGCGGTCGCGGAACGGGCTGTTCTTGCCCGGCTCGGTCAGGCTGCCACGGTATTCCTTGGCTTGCTCGGGGGTCAGGTCATCGACATAGGCCTTGCCGGCCTTGATCAGCTCGACCGCCCAGGCGTGCAACTGGTCGAAGTACTGCGAGGCATAGCGCACTTCACCGGCCCACTCGAAGCCCAGCCACTTGACGTCGCTTTCGATCGCGTCGATGTATTCCTGGTCTTCCTTGGCCGGGTTGGTGTCGTCGAAACGCAGGTGCGTGACGCCACCGAATTCCTGGGCCAGGCCAAAGTTCACACAGATCGACTTGGCGTGACCGATGTGCAGGTAGCCGTTGGGCTCAGGCGGGAAACGGGTGACGATCTGCGTATGCTTACCCGAGTCCAGGTCTGCCTGGATGATCGGCCGCAGGAAGTTGACCGGCACGGCAGGGCCGGTCTTGGAATTCGAGGTAGGGTCGACAGTGGGCTTGCTCATAGGATCCTTGAACGTACAAGTGCGTGGCCGGGAATAACGGCCTGACAAAACAAAGCCGCTATCATAGCCGATGCCGTCAGGCAGCAGACAGGGCAGGCCCAAAAACCGCTGCATTTAATCGGATGTAAACGAAAAACAGCCTCGAAATTCGCGTCCGTCGCGCTAAACTGCGCTCCTTGGTCGAAACAGGCCAACACGGTTGGGGGCCCTGTAGCCCCGAAACCCACGAATTCCTTGAAAGAGTAGCCAACATGACCCAAGTCAAATTGACCACCAACTTCGGCGACATCGTCCTCGAACTGAACGCTGAAAAGGCACCGATCACCGTTGCCAACTTCGTTGAATACGTCAAAGCCGGTCACTACGAAAACACCGTTTTCCACCGCGTCATCGGTAACTTCATGATCCAGGGCGGCGGTTTCGAGCCAGGCATGAAAGAAAAGAAAGACAAGCGTCCAAGCATCCAGAACGAAGCCGACAACGGTCTTTCCAACGACAAATACACCATCGCCATGGCCCGTACCATGGAGCCGCATTCGGCGTCCGCCCAGTTCTTCATCAACGTGACCGACAACACCTTCCTGAACCACAGCGGCAAGAACGTTCAAGGCTGGGGCTACGCCGTATTCGGTAAAGTCACCGCCGGCACCGACGTTGTCGACAAGATCAAAGGCGTTGCCACCACTTCCAAGGCTGGCCACCAGGACGTTCCAGCAGACGACGTGATCATCGAGAAAGCCGAGATCATTGAGTGATATTGCTGATTTCAGACTTGCATCTGGAAGAGGAGCGCCCGGACATAACCCGGGCGTTTCTGGATTTGCTCGCCGGACGCGCCCGCTCGGCGAGTGCGTTGTACATTCTGGGCGACTTTTTCGAGGCATGGATCGGCGACGACGCCATGACTCCCTTCCAGCGCTCCATCTGCCAGGCCCTGCGCGAATTGAGCGACAGCGGCACGGCCATCTTTCTGATGCACGGCAATCGCGACTTCATGCTCGGCCAGGCTTTCTGCAAACAAGCCGGCTGCACCTTGCTGAAGGATCCAAGTGTCGTGCCGTTCAACGGCGAGCCCGTGCTCTTGATGCACGGCGACAGCCTCTGCACCCGCGACGAAGCCTACATGAAGCTGCGTCGTTACCTGCGCAACCCCATCACCCTGTTCATCCTGCGGCATTTGCCCCTGGGCACGCGGCATAAACTGGCACGCAAGCTACGCAGTGAAAGCCGTGCGCAAACGCGGATGAAGGCCAATGACATCGTCGACGTCACGCCTGAAGAAATCCCGCGGATCATGCAGCAATACGGCGTGAAAACCCTGATCCACGGGCATACCCATCGTCCGGCCATCCACAAGTTGCAGCTGGGCGATCAGGCGGCACGGCGGATTGTGCTGGGGGATTGGGATCGCCAGGGTTGGGCGTTGCAGGTGGATGAGCAAGGGTTTGCCCTGGCGCCGTTCGATTTCGCCCCGCCCCCGCAATTGGCAGCACCCGCCAGCTGACGTCCAAACACAAAACCCTTGTAGGAGCGAGCATGCTCGCGATGAACCTGAGCACGACGCGGGGTATCAGGTACCCAGCGTGATCGTTGACGTCCATCGCGAGTGAACTCGCTCCTACAGGAGTTTTGTGGTGATTAGTGCCCCGCAGAGGCCGCAGGCCCCGCCTTGGCGGTAAACGGCGGCTTGGCCAGCCACACGATCAGAATCAGCCCCATGAACATCCAGCCCAGCAGGGTGAAGTAATCCACCGTGGACATGATGTATGCCTGGCTGATCACCGTCTGCTCCAGCTGCGTATAGGCCTTGGCCCCTGCCCCGCCCAGTTGCGTCAATGCCTCGCGGGTCGCCGGGTCGTACTGGGTGATGCTTTCGGTCAGGTAGGCATGGTGCTGGTCGGCGCGGCGGATCCAGATCCAGGTGGTCAAGGAGGCCGCGAAGCTGCCGCCCAGGGTCCGCAGGAAAGTGGCCAGGCCCGAGCCGTCGGCAATCTGGTGCGGTGGCAAATCCGACAGCAGGATGGTCAGGGTCGGCATGAAGAACAGCGCCACGCCGATGCCCATGAACAGTTGCACCATGGCGATGTGCTGGAAGTCGACTTCATTGGTGAAGCCGGCGCGCATGAAACAGCTCAAGCCAATGGCCAGGAAAGCCAGCCCCGCCAGCACGCGCATGTCGAAGCGCGGCGCGTATTTGCCAACGAAAGGTGACAGCAGCACCGGCAGGATACCCAACGGCGCCACGGCGAAACCCGCCCAGGTCGCGGTGTAGCCCAAACGCGTCTGCAGCCATTGCGGCAGGATCAGGTTGATCCCGAAGAACCCGGCGTAGCCCAGGATCAACACGATGGTGCCGTAGCGGAAGTTGCGATGGGCGAACAGCCGCAGGTTGACCACCGGGTGCTCATCGGTCATTTCCCAGATCACGAAAAACGCCAGGGCAACCACGGAAATCACCGAGCCGATAATGATGAAGCTCGATTCGAACCAGTCGGCGTCGTTGCCTTTGTCGAGGACGATCTGCAAGGCACCGACCCCGATAACCAACGCGATCAGGCCGACGTAATCCATTGGCTGGCGGCTGGTGACCACCGGGCGTTTCTTCATCTGCTGGGTGACCACCCACGCGGCAAACAGTCCGATGGGCACGTTGATAAAGAAGATCCACGGCCAGCTGTAACTGTCGGTGATCCAGCCACCGAGGATCGGCCCGGCAATCGGCGCCACTACCGTCACCATCGCCAGCAGCGCCAGGGCCATCCCCCGCTTCGCCGGAGGGTAGACCGCAATCAACAGTGTCTGGGTCATCGGGTACAACGGTCCCGCCACCACCCCTTGCAGGACCCGAAAGCCCACCAGTTCCGGCATCGAGGTGGACACCCCGCACAGGAACGACGCCAGCACGAACAGCAGCGTCGCCCAGACGAACAGCTTCACTTCACCGAAACGCCGGCTGAGCCAGCCGGTCAGCGGCAAGGCGATGGCGTTGCTCACGGCGAACGAGGTGATCACCCAGGTGCCCTGCTCCGCGCTCACGCCCAGGTTGCCGGAAATCGTCGGCAGCGCCACGTTGGCGATGGTGGTGTCGAGCACCTGCATGAAGGTCGCCAGCGACAGGCCAATGGTGCTGAGCACCAGGCTGGGGGGCGTGAAAGAAGCGTTATTGCTCATCGATAATCCTATGAAACCAGCTGGCGCCGCGCCCGACGTGGGAACACTGAACCCTGTGGGAGCGAGCCTGCTCGCGAAGGCGCCAGTTCAGTCGACATTGATGTTGAATGTCAGTCCGCATTCGCGAGCAGGCTCGCTCCCACAAGGGTTGGTATCAGCGGCTTGCGGTCTTGCTGACCGCCGCGCTGTTGTCGTGAATCAGCTGGGTGATCATGGCGTCAGCCTCGGCCAACTGGCGGTCATAGATGCTGGTGCTGAACGAGGCCTTTTGTGGCGGCTGTTGCGCCAGGACCGGGCCGCTCTGGTCGCGCAAATCGACATCGACCAGGGTCGACAGGCCAACCCGCAACGGGTGTTTGGCCAGCTCTTGTGCATTGACATGAATCCGCACCGGCACCCGCTGCACGATCTTGATCCAGTTACCGGTGGCGTTCTGCGCCGGCAGCAAGGCAAACGCGCTGCCGGTACCGGCGCCGAGGCTGTCGATGGTGCCGCTGTATTTCACGCTGCTGCCGTAGAGGTCGGT
Source organism: Pseudomonas baetica (assembly GCF_051216495.1). Lineage (GTDB taxonomy): Bacteria > Pseudomonadota > Gammaproteobacteria > Pseudomonadales > Pseudomonadaceae > Aquipseudomonas > Aquipseudomonas baetica_B. The sequence goes on from NZ_JBPKAM010000041.1 coordinate 51,816, forward strand.
TTCGATTTCCACCGGTTGGCCGAGGCGCATGTCGCGCAATTGGGTTTCCTTGAAGTTGGCATCGATCCACAACTGATCCAGCGGGATCACCGCCATCATCGCCGTGCCCGGCTGCACGCGCTGACCGAGTTGCACGGTACGTTTGGCCACGTAACCGGTGACCGGCGCGATCAAGGTGCTGCGGGCATTGTTCAGGTAGGCCTGACGCACTTGCGCGGCGGCGGCCATCACGTCCGGATGCGACGAAACCACGGTATCGTCTACCAACGCGCTGGTGGTTTTCAGCTTCTGCTTGACGTCGGCCAGGGCATTTTGCGCCGAGGTCAGGTCATCGCGGGCATGGGACAGCTCTTCCTGGGAAATCGCCCCGCCGGCGGCGAGATTCTTCCGGCGGTTGTAGTTGTCCTGGGCTTTCTGCACTTCGGCCTGCTGCGCATTGACCTGGGCCTTCATGCCATCGACGTTGCTGTACAAGCCGCGGACCTGGCGCACGGTACGCGCCAGTTGGGCCTGGGCGTTTTGCAGACCGATTTCGGCGTCGTTCGGGTCGAAGTTCACCAGCACCTGACCTTCTTGCACCAGATCGCCGTCGTCGGCGCCGATGCTCACCACGGTACCGGTGACCAGCGGAGTGATTTCCACCACGTTGCCGTTGACGTAGGCGTCGTCGGTGCTTTCGCTCCAGCGCCCGTAGAGCTCGTGGTAAGCCCAAACACCCGCACCGCTCAGCGCAACCACGACGGCAAGGGCCAGCAACATGAACTTGCGCTTGCCCGCTTTTGGATTGACAGGGGGGTTGCCGGGAGCGTTTTCAGAAGATTGAGTTGTATCGGCAGTGGCCATGACAAATACCTTGAATTATTGGGTCAGCGTGGCTGGAGTGGCGTCGACGGAGGCGATGGCCTCAGGCTGATATCCGCCACCCAGCGCCTGCATCAGTTGGATCGACAGGTCGATCTGCTCGGCATTCAGGTTGGCCAGCTGACGCTGGGCCTGAAGCAATTGCTGCTCGATGCTGAGCACGTCCAGATAGTTTCCGATGCCGGAACCGTACCGCTGGACCACGGTGTTATAGGAATCCTGGGCGATATCGGTGGCGTGCTGCTGGGCAACGATCTGCCGACCGATATCACGCAGTTGGTTGATGCTGTCGCTGACATCCCCCAGCGCTTTCACCAGGTTTTTGTTGTACTGCGCCACCGCGAGGTCGTAGTCGGCGTCGCGGGAATCGAGGTCGGCGCGCAGGCGGCCACCGTCGAAAATCGGCACGGAAATCGTGGGAGCGATGTTGAAGAAGCGACTCGCCGAACCGAACATCGCATCGCCCAACAAGGATTCGGCACCGGCCGCGGCGCTGAGGTTCAAGTTGGGATAGAAACGGGTTTTGCCGGCGTCGATGTTCTTGCTCGCGGCCTCGACCCGCCAGCGCGCGGCCACCAGGTCCGGGCGACGACCGAGCAATTCGGCCGGCAGCACCGACGGCAACGCCACGGCGCTGGCCTTGAGGATGTTCGGGCGGGTGATTTCATTGCCGCGATCCGGGCCTTTGCCGAGCAGCACGGCCAGAGCGATTTTCGCGCTGTTCAAGCGCTTTTCGGCGTCGATCAGGTTGGCTTGCGAAGTGGCTTCCAGGCTTTCGGTTTGCTGGAATTGATACTGGCTGTCGATCCCGGCGCTCAATCGGCGTTTGCTCAGGTCGAGCATTTGCCGGGTGCGCTTGAGGTCCTCGGCGGACAGGTCATGGACGATGTGTGCCTGTCCCAAGTCGCTGTAGGCACGGGCCACGTCGGCGGACAGGGTCAGTTGCGCGGCCTGGCGGTCGACTTCGGCGGCACGGGCTTCGCCCAACGCGGCTTCCCAGGCGTCACGCTGACCGCCCCACAGGTCGAAGTTGTAATTGAAGCTGGCGCCGATATTGCGCACGGTGGCGTAGGCGTCACCCTGCCCAAGCGGATCCTGGTCCCGGGCCAGCCGCGAACGGCTGACGCCGGCACTGGCATCGAGGGTCGGCATCCGCTCGGCATCGGCGGCGGACGCCGCAGCGGCGGCCTGATGGGCACGGGCGTCGGCGATCTGCATGTCCGGGCTGTCGTGCAGGGCTTCGCGGATCAGACCGTCGAGTTGCGGGTCGCCAAGGCTTTTCCACCAATCGTTTTTTGGCCAGGCCGCGGGCGACAGCGTCACGCCGCTGAGGGATTGCCCAGCCTTGAGGTTTTTCGCCTCGAGGCTGACGCCTTCGGTGGTCAGCCCGCTGTAACTGGCGCAACCGGCCAGAGTCATGGCCAACAGCACCAGGCTCAAGCCGCTGCGAAAGGTCTTACTGTTCATTGTTGCCACCCAGGCGCAGCACCGTGATCGAGTCACCGGCAGCCAGCAGAATTTTCTTGAGGATGTGCTCCAGGGTTTTCAGTTCTTCCGGCGTCACCGCCCCCGCCAGTTCGTTCATGGCATCGGCGCCGATGTGTGGCAGGCGATCAGCGAGCTTCTGCCCTTCTTCGGTCAGCACCAGCCGCACCTGACGACGGTCCGCTTCGGAGCGTTGGCGGGCAAGGAAACCTTTCTGTTCCAGACGATCGAGCATACGGGTCATCGAGCCGCTGTCCAGGGACAAGTGCCGGCACAGTTCGCCAGGCGAGTCGACGCCGTACTGGGCGATGATGATCAGCACCTTGAACTGCGCGGCAGTGATGCCGTGGGGTTCCATGTGCGTATCAAGGATCCGGTCCTTGAGCAGCGCGGCGCGCCCGAGCAGGAGGCCGAGATGGCAATTGTGGAAGTTGTCCGGGGCGAAATGCTTCATCTGAACACCAATTAACTGCCTAGGCAGGGAATGTATGTCGAGATATTACTGCCTAGGCAGCCAATGTCAACGTAATAGTTAGGTTGCTTGCTAAATAGTTGACCAATGGTGTCGGGATTGATTGCGCCCACACTGACGCCTTCGCGAGCAGGCTCGCTCCCACAGGTACAGCGTGATCCTTGTGGGAGC
>NZ_JBPKAM010000042.1:0-53865 GCF_051216495.1 Pseudomonas baetica
CCCCCCCCCCCCTCCCCCCCCCCCCCCCCTCCCCCCCCCCCCCCCCCGCCCCCACAGAGACATGTGGTGAGACACAAATAGCATGAACCCCGCAAATCCATTGTGGGAGCGAGCCAGCTCGCGAAGAGGCCCTCACATCCAGCATCCATGTTGCCTGACCCACCGCCTTCGCGAGCAGGCACGCTCCCACAGAGACATGTGGTGAGACACAAATAGCATGAACCCCGCAAATCCATTGTGGGAGCGAGCCTGCTCGCGAAGGCATTCGTCCAGACACATCCAGCTAAAAGCCTGCCTCATCCTCTGGTATCCACAGGACTAGCCTTCCTCATGACTTAAACATGAACGGGGCAAAGGAATGCCTGATCTATCCGCGTCTCATCGACTGCGTCTCGGCCGTTTTTCCGAAGCCAATCGGATTTACCTGCTGACGACTAATACCCTTGGAAGAGAGCCTGTATTTAACGACTTTGCCCTGGGCAGATTAGTCGTCGCACAATTTCGCGCCGCACAGGATCTGGGATTTGCCCATTCATTGGCATGGGTCGTCATGCCTGATCACTTTCACTGGTTGATCGATTTGCAGGGCGGATCATTGAGTGAGCTGATGCAAAGGACTAAATCCTTGAGTACCAAGGCGATAAACCGGACCACGGGTCGACAGGCCCGTTACTGGCAGCAAGGCTTTCATGATCGGGCGCTGCGCCGTGATGAAGATTTGGTGAAGCTGGCCCGCTATGTTGTGGCAAACCCGTTAAGGGCGGGGCTGGTCGATAAGCTTGGCGACTATCCGCTGTGGGATGCCATTTGGGTTTGACCTGAAACCGAGTTGCCTTCTTCGCGAGCAGGCTCGCTCCCACAGGATTTGAGGACATTGGAGATCCATTGTGGGAGCGAGCCTGCTCGCGAAGGGGCCATCCCCTCCAACCCCTTGCTGACTGACCCAGCGCTCCCACAGAAAACCGGTTTTGTGGAAATGAACAATAATCCCCATGACCGCTTGTGCAGCGGACCGGCGTCATTGGACTGGCCGGCTGGCAGCATGGGTGCATTGGAACTGGAGAATTCCCATGAAAATCGTGATTGCCCCCGATTCGTTCAAAGACAGCCTCAGTGCTCAAGGCGTGGCTGATGCCATTGCATTGGGACTCCGGGAAGTCTGGCCTGATGCACAGTTGATCAAATGCCCGATGGCCGATGGCGGGGAGGGCACCGTCGCGGCGGTGTTGGCGGCGTGCGGCGGGGAGCACCAGCGTGCCGAAGTGCGCGGCCCCCTCGGCGATGTTGCCAATGCGAGGATGGGGTGGTTGCCTGACACCCGCACCGCGATCATCGAAATGGCCGAAGCCAGCGGTTTGCAATTGGTCCCGATCGATCAACGCGATGCCTGCAACAGCAGCACCTTCGGCACTGGCCAATTGATCCGCTTCGCCCTCGACGTAGGCGCGCAACGCATCATCCTGGCCATCGGCGGCAGCGCCACCAACGATGGTGGCGCCGGTGCGATGCAAGCCTTGGGCATGAAACTGTTCGACGCCCAGGGTCAGCCCTTGGCACCGGGCGGCCTGGCCCTTGCCAAACTGTTTCGCATCGACCTGAGCGAACTCGATCCGCGCCTTAAGAATGTACGCTTCGACATCGCCGCCGATGTCGACAACCCGCTGTGCGGTCCCCACGGTGCGTCGGCGGTGTTCGGACCACAAAAAGGCGCCACACCGCAGCAGGTTCAGTTGCTGGATCATGCCCTCGGGCACTTCGCCGATCACTGCGCAAAGGTGCTGGGCAAAGATGTGCGCGACGAGCCGGGCAGTGGCGCAGCGGGTGGGCTCGGGTTTGCCGCCAAGGCATTTCTCGGGGCGCAGTTCATGCCCGGGGTCGAAGTGGTCGCTGAATTGGTGGGCCTTGCCGAAGCCGTCGACGGCGCCGATCTGGTGATTACGGGAGAAGGGCGATTCGATGCCCAGACCCTGCGCGGCAAGACCCCCTTTGGCGTGGCGCAAATCGCTCGCAAACGAGGCGTGCCGGTTATCGTTATTGCCGGCTCCCTGGGCGAGGATTATCAGGCGCTGTACGGCCACGGCATCGATGCCGCGTTCTCTCTGGTGAGCGGACCGATCACACTGAAGGAGGCATGCATGAATGCGCCACGGCTGTTGCGCGAGCGGGCGACAGACATCGCTCGCGTCTGGCGGATGGCCGGGATTCACCAGCACTAAGGTTTCTGTGGCGAGGGGATAAATCCCCTCGCCACATTCAATCACCTCACCACAAGGAGTGTGTCAGGGCGGGTCAATCTGATCCAACACCCGATTCGCCGTGATCTCCGCCAGCATCACGCTGTTGGAAATCCCCAGCAGCGCATGGCGATCGCCCCCCTCCAGATGATCCACCAACTGATGGACCATCACTTCCACCGACGCCAGCGTCTCCACCAGATACACCATCAGGTTTCGCTCGTGGCTTCGGGGTCGACGCTAAACAGCGTACTAGGCGTACGTGGCGTGGCCTTGATGTCGGCCGTGGAGGGGAAGTGAAAGTCGAGGGCGCGTTCGGCGGCTTCGTTGAGTTTGTTTGAGTCGGGTTCGTACGGGGAGGTTGGATCGGTGTCCGGGGGATTGGGTGTGACCTTAAACATACGCTTGCTTCCTGATTGGGTGCCAACCCTCATGCTGCTAAACGAGAGGGAGGCAGCTGTGCGCAGGTTAGCAGACCGGGGAAGCTAGCAAAGCCGGCGCGCCCGAAGGCGCCCTGCGCACAGCCACCATCGAGAGCAGGCATGGGAATGCCTGACTGACAGCGCTTGTGCAGCTTGCTTACAACCCCGGGCTGCTAAACCCGATCACTGATGGGCAGTGACGCGAATCAAGTTACTGAGCGGCCCCAAGGTGCACAAGCCGGCGGATTCTGGTGTAACCGTAGGCAACGACGCAAGGGTTTGTGGCTTTCAAGAAACTGTCTTAAACGCGTTTAAACAAGCTCTCGAAGGCGATCGGCAATCTCGAATTTTCTGTCGTGAAGCGCGCAATGACGAACTCTGCCAGGCCCCCTGTATAAATCCCCACCTGTCAACTCTGACAGTTTCGCTTTTCTGTATGTCGGTGCTTAATTCACGCAGAGACAGGTAGTCCTGCGACACGGGATCGTTTTGTACCCGCCAGCTCCAGGCTGTTGAGCTACGTATGCCCACGGGGATGCCCGTGGCTCAAATGGCGTAACAGGAGGGAAGGAACATGTCGAACATCCAGACCAAAAGCGAGCGAGCAAAAGCCAGCCGCGCCTATGTGAAAATGCGCAGCGATTATCGTGCGACCCTTGCAGAAAAACCGATTGAGTTCGATGCCGCGGATTTTGTCGATGTCGGCAAAACTATCCTCCACGGCCCCAGACTGCGGGAGAACAGGAAAATTACGGTAAAGATCCCGCGCTGGTTCGTTACATCGCCTCCTTTTGATCCTGCTAATCCTGACGAGCAAGGGGAATTTGTTTCGTTACAGTTGGACAGTGACGACGGCAAGGGATTTGTGGAGGTCGCCAGTCACCGATTCCTGGTGCCAACCGGCCAGACTGATTACACGGAATCTTTCCCCTATGCGATGGATATATCCATCAACGATCTTCCAGAGCACGCGAACTGCGAGCTGAAATACGTAATCACTTACTACAACACATCGGAAGACGAAAGCCCCACTGAGTCGTTCCTTTGTGATCGGGTGCGACCCTACGGTGAGCATCCACCTGAAGCACTGACGCTGGATGATCCCTTTGTGGACGATGCCAACTTGCCCGTCGGCAGCAAGCTGAAACTTACCGTTCCATCCTCTTCCAAGTACGAATGGAAGGATGGTGACAACATCGCCACTTATCTATTCGACGTCAACAATGTTCCCGACGACCTCACAGGTATCACTCCGATTGCGTATGGCCCGCTCACGGATCCCTCGACGACAACCAATGTTGTCGAAATAGATGAAGCGAAGATTCGCGCGTTTGGTGATGCGAAGGTGGTTTTTCTCCACATCATTAGAGACAAGGCACTCAATGACAGTTTGCTCTCGCTTTGGACCAATGCGACGTTCACCTTCGGCCTGTTACCTGCGTTGCCCCTCGATAAACCCGAAGTCGATCAGGCCGACCCGGTCCTGTTGCTTGAACATGTCTGGGAGGGAGTGAGTGTCTGGATCAAACGCCCCACTGCCTTCAAACCCGGTGACACGCTCACGCTGAGTTGGGGCAACACCCAAGTGGTGAAAGACTTTCCCATTCCCGATAACGGCAGCACGAGGATTGAAGTGCCGGTAGTACCCTTGAAAACGTTGTTGCTGGAATACGGAGAAACCACCGCTGGCGCTAAAGACACGCTTGTCAGTTATCTGTATGTCCGTAAAGGGCGCCCCTTTGGCCCAGCGAGCGATACGTTCAAGGTCAACCTGGAGTCCCCAATCGGCTGGTTACCGTGGCCTCCCGAAGAGGAATGGCCAGTCCCCACGCACCCGAGTTTGCTCAAGGGAGACGTGGTGAATCACGACGGGAACCGAACCAACCAGTTGACTCGGGATGACAAGAACGAAGACGCATTCTTCGATTTCAAGTGGTTTGCCGAAGCTGAAAATGGACATGTCGTGGATTTCGAATGGAATGGCGTGATTGTCCCCGAGGCGCGGCTCGAATTTGACGATACGCCTTCACCCGGCCCTGGCCACACCCCCGGTGGGGATGCAAGGGTGAGCATCCCATGGCGGTACATCAAGGAAGGCAAAAACGGCCCGAAAGTCCCCGTGCGCTATTGGGTTTCTAAAACAGGGCTGGACAACGAACTGCCTTCAGAGATCACCGAAGTGGACGTGAATGCGATCGCTCTCGAACTGCCCCAGGCGACATTCCCAACCGTACCGGCCAGACGTTCACGATGTGGTACGACTACAGCCGGCAGGCACGTCTGTTGAAGTACGTCGACGTGCTGAATCAGGATCAGATTTATGACTACGACAAATCCACTGGACGATTGCTAAGTACAACGCTGGGCACCACGGTGGCCAGGTTTACTTATCACGCTACTCTGGGCGAGGTCGAAAGCATCGTGACCACCGACGGTACGCAGAGTCTGACAACCAGGCTGAACTGGGACGATTGGGGCCGCGAAGTATTGCGAGAGTTCGATTTTGGCGGGGGAGTGACTCAAAAACTCGAACAGGTCTACAACGTAGTCGATGGGTTGACCCAGAGCACCTTGACTGAAAACGGCAGCGTTTTGCGCGACCAAACCTACCAATATGATGCTCGTAGCCGTCTGGAAGTCTATGAATGCAAAGGTACTCAACAACCAGTGGACCCTTACGGAAAGTCAATAGACATGCAGATATTTATCTTCGATGAACTGGATAATATCTTGCGGGTAACCACTTATTTTCCTGGAGGACGTAATCGCGCCAACTACACCTTCGACAACCCGAACGACCCAGCGCAGTTAAGTTCAGTCACCAACGATCATGCCGACTACCCCAGCACGATTAACCTTACCTACAACGCCGACGGTTGCTTGTTGCACGACGAAGAAGGACGAAGTCTTGATTATGACGGCCTGGGCCGCTTGATCAGTGTCAGCGAACCGACTGGAGGAGCATCAAAATCCTATGGCTACGATTCCCTGGATACGCTCGTCAGCCAAGGCACAGGCGCAAACGCACAGTTTCGTTTTTATCAAGATGGGGAGATCCACAATCTGAGCGAGGGTTCCAGCACAAGCACCTTTGTTCGTGGCAAGGAGGTTGTGCTCGCGGAGCACCAGGCAGGTGCTGTCCCAAAGTCCTGATGCTGGCCACTGACGGTGAGAACAGCGTGGTGTCAGAGGTCAGCATGCAACAGCACAAGCGTATCGCCTATTCAACGTATGGGTACGATCAGGGGGGAGGGAGTCATCTGGGCTACAACGGCGAGCTTCGGGACTCGTTTTCCGGCAAATATTTCCTGGGCGCGGGCAATAGGATGTTCAATACGTGTTTGTTGCGTTTTGAAAGTCCTGATGGTGCGTATTGGAGTCCGTTTGGAGAGGGTGGGCGCAATGCGTATGCATATGGTTTAGGTAATCCGGTCAAACATGGAGATCCGTCGGGAAATTCTTCAATAATCAAACGACTTTCGATTGTACTCATGATGTCTGGGGATGATTTCGCTAACACTGGAGCTCTAGCCGCAAGTCGTGCTGGTCGAACTTCTGGGGGCCTTGAAAGGGTTACAGATCAACTGGCTGACTTGAGTGTTTCGAGATCTTCCAGATCAGCAACGCGTACAGGAGCGAGCAGGGCACGAGGTTCGGAGATTCCAGCGCCGGATTATTCAAGCTCGCGCTCTTCCAGCCCTCAAGCGGATTGGGCGCAGAACCCGGTGGCTTCGACATCAAGAGGAGAATCAATGTCGTCGAGATTAAGCGAGCCTAAGCCCAAACTCATAGTGGGTAACTACGCACACAATAAGTACCATTTTCCCGAGGCTTACAAGGCAGCTCAGGCAAAAAGCAAGCCAGGTGTTGTAGTGGGGAAACCGCCGCAGGGGGTAAAAGGAGACATCGTCACCACCACGCCAAATGGAAATAAAGATCAATATTTCGGTTTACCAACGTACAACACGGCAGTTCGTACACCCGAAAAGACGAACATAGGAAAGCACGCTCACAGGCGATAAAGGGGCCTGCCTGTAGCAGCCGCTAAAATATTAACCATTCAACCCACTCACTCGAGCAAACTCCACCAACCCACCGCCATGGCCAAGTCCCAACTTGTCCATGGCGGTGCGTTTTTGTCGACTGATGGTTTTTTCACTGCGGTTCAATTGCTCGGCGATCTGACGTCCGGAAAGTCCCTGAACAAACAAACGCACGACCTCCAGCTCCCGGTCGGAAAGGCTTACCCTCGGCGCATCAGTGCCGGTGGACGACAAGGTTTGCGTTTTCAGGATCCCCGCAAACGATGTGCAGAGGTGTTTACGACCTTTGATCACGGTATGTGCCGCCTGTTTCAATTCGCTCAAGGGACTGCGCTTGTCGAACAGTCCACTGACGCCCAGATTCAGCAATGCTTGCAGCAACGAGGGGTTGCGCAGCATGGTCATCACGATCAAGGGGATATGGGGAAAATGCCGTCTCAGATAGCCCATCAAGGACAGACCATCGGGTAAGTGTCCACAAGGCATGGAGTAATCGCTAATCAGCAGATCACATGGCGTGCTCTTCAGCTGGTGGATAAGTTCATCGGCGTTGGTGGCCTGCGCGACAATGGCGAATGCCGATTCACCGCACGCGCGCAGTGTCATTTCAGCGCCTTTGAGTACGATGGGATGATCGTCGGCAAGGATGATGCGTAGCGGCTGGTCCGGCCGGTGCCTGTGCAACACGGGCGTATCGTCACAGGCAGCGTCTAGCGAACAGCTGAACGGAATGGATTGAGGCGTTTGTTCCAGATTCATTAAAAGTCTCAACAGGCGTCGATGACGTGCCGACCACTGATGAGACCCTGGCTCAAGGTGCTTGAATCAAGCCTTGCTCCAGTGCCTTGACCATGGCGATCCAGCGCGACCTCACACCGAATTTTCGGCGGATATTGCAATAGTGGTAATTCACACCCGCCTCAGTGCAGCCGCAGATCTTGGCCGTCTCCCAGGACGATTTGCCGGCCAGGCCCCACTTCAAGACCTCTATTTCTCTGGCCGTGAGCGTCACCACTTGGGTGGGTTGATCCGCCTGTGGCGGGCGGTTGACTTGGGCTTGCGATGATTGAACTGAAGCGGTTGTAGAACGGTACATAGTTGAATCTCCCATTCATCATCATTGACGGCGTGGGCGCGGCGGAATCTTCCTACATCTTCAAGGCGAGGTTCGCGCGACCGTCCTTCAAGCACCTATAGGGAACTGAAGGCACGGTTTTCTTATATCGCAATCTCTTCACCTTGGAACCTGTCACAAATTACAGGCGGGCGGACTTTACTGAGATACCGTGGAAAGGGCTGTCAGCGAAGGCGCATCAGTTTTGTAGGATATGTCTACGTGGTTTTCAGTGGTGCGGTGAGGTGCTAATTGACTGATTCGTTGGTCTTTTTTTTGTTATCGGTGTAGGTGCGAAGGTGACAGAGACTGATCCCCTGAAAATACCTGGACCGGGATATTTTTTTTCGGCAGCGATGTGTCCGTCCGTCGATTTGATGCGCCCTGCTGGCGCGGTTCGAGATTTGCGATAGGGTAATGAACAGGAACCCGCGCGACTGGAGAACACATGCGCTACTCAGCCTTGACCCAACGCATCGCCGGTGACGGAGCGGCGGCGTGGCAGATACATGATCGAGCACTTGAACTGCGCAAACAGGGTGTCGATGTATTGCTGCTGTCGATCGGCGATCCTGACTTCGATACGCCACTACCCATCGTCCATGCCGCCATCGATAGCCTGCTGGCTGGCGACACTCACTATCCCCCCGTACGCGGCACGCCAGGATTGCGCCACAGTATTGCCCGCCGGCATAGCCAGCGCAGCGGTCAGGTGGTGGACGCCGAGCATGTGATCGTCATGCCCGGCGCTCAATGCGCGGTGTATTCGGTTGCGCAATGCCTGCTCGATCCGGGTGATGAGGTTATCGTCGCCGAACCGATGTACGTGACGTATGAAGGCGTGCTCGGTGCCATCGGTGCGACAGTGCTGCCGGTGGCGGTACACCCGGAAAACGGATTCCGGGTCGACCCGTTCGATGTCGCTGCACTGATCACGCCGAAAACCCGCGCCATGTTGCTCAACAGCCCGAACAATCCTTCTGGCGCCAGCTTGCCATTGAAGGTCTGGCAGGCGCTGGCGTTGCTGTGTGTCCGTCATGATTTGTGGCTGATCAGTGATGAGGTCTACAGCGATTTGTTGTACGAGGGTGAACACATCAGTCCGGCCAGCCTGCCGGGCATGGCCGAGCGTACGGCGACGATCAACAGCCTGTCCAAGTCCCATGCCATGAGCGGCTGGCGGGTAGGGTGGGTAGTTGGCCCAAAAATGCTGGTCGAGCATCTGGATCATTTGTCCTTGTGCATGTTGTTCGGCATTCCTGAGTTCATTCAGAACGCCGCGCAATTGGCGCTGGATGAGGATTTGCCGGAGGTGGCGTTGATGCGCGAGGAGTATCGCCGGCGGCGCGACCTGGTGTGCTCGAGCCTGAACCACTGCCCGGGCCTGCGGGCGATTCGGCCGGATGGCGGGATGTTCGTGATGGTCGATGTGCGTCAGACCGGGTTGTCTGCCCAGCATTTTGCCGAGCGGTTGCTGGAGGGGTATGGCGTGTCGGTGTTGGCCGGCGAGGCGTTCGGGCCGAGTGCGGCGGGGCATATTCGCATCGGGCTGGTGGTGGATCGGCCGAAACTGGCGGATGCCTGTCGGCGGATCGCATTGTGTGCAATGGACCTTTTGGAGGCGCGGCGGGCCTGAGGGAATTGTGGCGTTTGTGCCGGCCTCTTCGCGAGCAGGCTCGCTCCCACAGGGGGAACGCATTCCAATGTGGGAGCGAGCCTGCTCGCGAAGACTGACTGACAGGCGACGGAGTTCTTAGCGCTTCCACGCCTGGACATTCACCAGGCTTTTCGGCCGCTCACCGGCCAGCGCAGCCAACAAGTTTTCCACCGCATATTCTGCCATCGCCTCCCGGGTCTCATGGGTCGCCGAACCGATGTGCGGGGTTGCCACCACGTTATCCAACTGCAATAACGGTGAGTCAGCATAGAGCGGTTCACGCTCGAACACATCCAGCCCTGCCGCGCGAATCCGGCCCGCCTTTAACGCTTGAATCAGCGCCGCTTCGTTGACCACCTTGCCCCGCGAAATATTGATGAAGATCGTTTCGGGCCGCATCAGTGCGAACTGTTCGGCGCCGATCAGGCCTTCAGTCTCAGCGGTCAGCGGCAACGTCAGGCAAACGAAATCCGCTTCCTGTAACAGCTCCGGCAAGCTCCGGTACTGCGCATTGAATCTTTGTTCCACCACTGGCTTCGGCGATTGGCTGTGATAGAGCACCGGCATGCCGAAGCCGAAATGCCCGCGTTGGGCCAGGGCTTCGCCGATGCGGCCCATGCCGATGATGCCCAGGGTCTTGCCGTGCACATCGGTGCCGAACTGCGCAGGACCGATGTTGCGTTGCCAACGGCCTTCGCGAACCATGTTCGCCAGTTCCACCACGCGTCGGGCGGTGGCCAGGATCAGGGCGAAGCCAGTGTCGGCGGTGGTTTCGGTGAGCACGTCCGGGGTGTTGCTGAGCAGGATGCGCCGTTCGGTGAGGTAGTCGATGTCGTAGTTGTCGACGCCCACCGAAACGCTGGCGATGGCTTGGAGATTGGGCGCCAGGTCCAGCAATGCAGCATCGAGCTTAAGGCTGGCACCGAGCAAGCCATGGGCGCGGGGCAGGGCGGCCCGCAGTTGCTCCAGACCTGCGGCGTCAAGGTTCTCGATCAGCGTAACCTCGGCTTGTTCCTCAAGCCGGGCCATCAGCACCGGCGAGAGTTTCTTGTACAACACAACCTGCTTTTTCATCATCAATTCTCTACTTCGATTCAGGAGTGGGCAGCGCGGGTCACGGCCACCGAGGGCCGCTCCCGATCACTGGCGCCGGGCTTGAGGGCAATCGTCAGCAGCACCGAGAGCATCAGCGCGCCGCTCATCAACAGGTATGAGGCGCCGGGTGAGCCGGTGGCGCTGTTCAGGTAGCCGACCAGATACGAACCGCCAAACGAACCCAGGGCACCCATGCTGTTGATCAATGCCATGGCACCGCCGGCGACGTTCGCCGGGAGGATTTCCGGGATGATCGCGAAGAACGGCCCGTAGGGTGCGTACATGCAGGCACCGGCAATCACCAGCAAGGTGTAGGACCACCAGAAATGCTCGGCACCAAGGGCGTAAGAACCGTAAAAGGCAATCGAGGCGATCAACAGCGGCGGCCAGACGAAGCGTTTGCGCTTCTGTAATTTGTCCGAACCCCAGGACACCAGCAGCATGCCGATCACCGCCGCGAGATAAGGCAGTGCCGACAGCCAGCCGGCCTGGACCATGTCCATTTGCGCACCGGCCTTGAGGATCGACGGCAACCAGAGCACGAAGCCATAGACGCCGATGCTCCAGCAGAAGAATTGCAAGGCGAGGATGATCACCTTAGGCGAGCGGAAGGCTTCGGCGTAGTTCTTCACCGCCTTGATGCCGACCTGTTCTGCTGCCAGTGCGCTTTCCAGATCCTGCTTTTCCTGGTCATTGAGCCACTTGGCTTGCGACGGACGATCATCGGCCAGCTTCCACCAGATGAATGCCCAGAGCACCGCTGGCAGGCCTTCGATGATGAACATCCAGCGCCAGCTGTAGTGCTGCACCAGATAGCCCGAGACCACCGACATCCACAGCATGGTCACCGGGTTGCCGAGGATCAGGAAGGTGTTGGCCCGGGAGCGTTCGGCGCGGGTGAACCAGTGGCACAGGTAGATCAGCATCGCTGGCATTACCGCGGCTTCGACCACGCCGAGCATGAAGCGGATGACGATCAGCCAGTAGGCGTTGGAGACGATCCCGGTCAGGGTCGCCAGGCTGCCCCAGAGGATCAGGCTGACGAAGATCAGCTTCTTGACGCTGTGCTTCTGGGCATAGATCGCCCCCGGCACCTGGAAGAAAAAGTAACCAAGGAAGAACAGCGCGCCGAGCAGCGACGACAGGCCCGGGGTGATCATCAGGTCGGCGGCCATCCCTGAGGCGGCGGCGAAGCCGTAGTTGGCGCGGTCCAGGTACGCCAGGCTGTAGGTGATGAACACGATGGGCATGATGTACCACCAGCGGCGGGTGGCGAGGGTTGCGGTTTTCATCAGTGGTGCTCCTGAGCTTGTTGTTTTTGTCGCAGCAGGTAACGGTTCTAAATCTTTAGTGACTAGGCGGGCCTCTTCGCGAGCGGGCTCGCTCCCACATTGGAATGCGTTTCCCTGTGGGAGCGAGCCTGCTCGCGAATGGCGGCCTCAAATTCGACGGTCATTTCGGAGCGGTTCGGCAACCCCTCCATATCCCCGCGACTCTGCACCGCCCGGCTGCCAATCCAGTTGGCGCGCTTCACGGCGTCGGCAAAGCTGTGGTTCTCCAGCAAGGCGCTGATCATGCCGACGGCAAAGCCATCACCGGCGCCAACGGTATCGACCACGGTTTCCACGGGCACACCGGCGACGAAACCCTGATCCAGATGCGTGCGGTAATAAGCGCCGTGCGGGCCGAGTTTGATCGCCACCGCTTCGGCACCCTGATCGAGGTAAAACGCCGCGATGTCCGCAGGGTCTTCGAAGCCGGTCAGCAAACGACCTTCACTGAGCCCCGGCAATACCCAATGGGCCAGGGCGGCGAGGCGGTTGATCTCGGTGATCATCTGTTGCTCGCTGGCCCATAGGCTCGGGCGCAGGTTGGGGTCGAACGACACACTGCGCCCGGACTCGCGCATGCGGGTCATCAATTCAAAAGACATCTGTCGCGCCGTTTCCGACAGCGCCGGAGGAATGCCGGTGGCGTGCAGGTGTCGCGCCTTGAGCAGTTCGGGCACGATCGATTGCGGCGACAAATGACTGGCCGCCGAACCGCGCCGAAAATACTCGACCTTGGGGTCGTCGCCATCATCGGTGCGGGACTTGAGCTGGAAGCCGGTGGGGTGCGCGGCATCGATGGCTACGTTGCGACAATCGAGGCCTTCGTTTTTCAAGGTGTCGATCACGAACCGCCCCAGTGAATCAGCCCCCACCCGGCTCAGCCATGCCACCTTGAAGCCCAGGCGCGACAAGCCGATGGCGACGTTGCTGTCCGCCCCGGCGATGCGCTTGTGGAAATGATCGACCCTGGCCAGATCACCGTTCTGATCGGCGACGAACATGGCCATGGTTTCGCCGAACGACAGGATATCGATCTCAGACATGGGCGCTCTCCAGGCTAGCCAGGACCGCCACATGCTCAGTGGTGAGTTGCACCAGGTCATCGCCCTGCAGCGGATATTCCGCTGCCCGCATCACGTTCGGGGTCATGTGCTCTAGTAGTTGTTCCCACTGTTGCAGGTCGCTGGCGGCAGGGGGAATGGCTATCAACTTGCCGTCGGCACGACGCGTAACGGCTTTGCAGTGCACATAGCCGACATGGCGCCCGAGCAGGCGCGCGGCGCTGGCGGCGGATTGATCCTGCCAGTGCCAATTGCCGATATCGAAGGTCATCTTGATCGGCAGTGCGTGTTGTTCAACTTCAGCAAAAAAACGCTGGAAGGGTTCGATGCGACCGCCATGCAGCGTCTGGTCGTTTTCCACCAGCAGTTGCACTGGGCTCACACGCAATAAGCTGTCGAGTGCTTGCAGGTCGTTGTTATCAGTGAAGTAACCCAGGGAAACCTTCAACCATTTGGCGCCAAAGGCCTGGGCGCGTTGCAGGGCGCTCATCAACTCGAGGTTGGGTTTCGACTGGCCGGCCAGCCACAGCTCCATGGGCGAGGAGTACACACTTTCCAGCCCTTTGGCCCGGGTTGCGTTGGCCAGTTGCTCGGGCGCTTCACCGGTCAGCAATTCTTCGCGCCATTCGATGTGCGTGGCGTCGGCGGCGGCCAGCACATCGATGAAACTGCCTTGGCCGCGTTGGCGCACAAGGTCGGCGCCGTAGCTGGAGAGGCTGATGGAAACGGCGGGTTTGTTCATTGTTTTTCTACCTCTGAAACCGGTTTCATTTTTGTTCAAAAAAACAGGTGGTGTCCTTTCGGGCCTCTTCGCGAGCAGGCTCGCTCCCACAATGGTCCTGTGTTCACAAATCCACTGTGGGAGCGAGCCTGCTCGCGAAGGGGCCAGAACTTTCACCGAACAACTCCACGGGTCGACCCACGCACAATCAACCGTGCCGAAAAATCCATGGTCTTGATCGGCCCGTCATCCCCACGCAAACGCTTGAGCAAACACTCAAAAGCCTGGGCGCCAATCTCTTCGGTTGGCTGGGCGAGGGCGGTGATGCCACTGCCCACCAGCGGATACCAATCCAGGTCATCGAGGGCAATCAGGCCCACGTCTTCGAATAGATTGCGCTGCAGTTCACGCAACGCATGAGTGCTGGCCAACGCCGCAATACCGTTGGCGCAAAACAGTGCTTTCGGGCCGGGCCCAGGGGTGTCGAGGAAGGCTTTGAGGTGGGCAGTCAATTCGCTGCCGGTTTCGCTGATCGTCCCGTTCAACATCGGCCGTTGCGCGATCTGCTCCCTGAAGCGGCTCACACGCTCGATCCGCGAACTGGTGCCATCGAACGGCTCGGTCACCAACATCACGTCACGGTAGCCACGCTCTTCGAGATGATCGAGCGCCATGTCGACCGCCTGCGGGTTGTCCAGCCCGACCATGTCGCTTTCAAGGTTGTGGACTTTACGATCCACCAGCACCAAAGGCATTTCCCGGTGCAGTTCATGCAGCTCATCGCGGTGATGGCCGAGGGTGTTCACGATCAGGCCTTCGATGTTGTAGGACCGAAGCAGGGCCAGGTGCTGGCGTTCCTGCTCGTCATCGCGGTCGGTGTTGCACACCACCAGGCTGTAGCCGTGACGGCGGCAGGCGGTTTCCACCCCGTGCATCACGGCAATCGAATAGGGGTTGCGGATGTCGGCCACCAGCATGCCGATCAGGCGGGTGCGCCCGCGTTTCAGACCACGGGCCATCTGGTTCGGCCGATAGCCGAGTTCGGCAATCGCCTGTTCGATGCGTTGGGCAATCGCATCGGACAGCAGGGCGCGGTCTTCGCCGATGAATCGCGAGACGCTGGCCTTGGACACCTTGGCGTGTTCGGCCACGTCGAGCATGGTCACGCGGCTGCGCTGGGCGGCGGAGAAATCGTTCACGGGCGGAAACCTTGTTATTGGATTTATAAGGTTTGTGCGTTGCACTGAAACCGGTTTCAGAAGACACCAGAAACGGATTCGCCGTCAAGCCCTGTGTTAGCGATTGTCCGACAAAAGGGCTCAGGCCAAGACGCTCAACCAAGCCGAACCCAGCAACAACAGGGCCATGCAGCGATTGAACCTTTGCACGGCACGGGGCGAGCGCAACCAACGACTCGACCCGGCACCCAGCAGCGCCCAGACGCCGAGGCATGGCAGGGAAATCAGGAAAAACGCCCCGGACAGGTAAAGCACCTGCATGAACCGATCTTCACCTGCACCGGCAAAAACGCTGACCACGGCCAGTGCCATCATCCAGGTTTTCGGGTTGATCCATTGCAAGCTAATGGCGCCCAGGACGCCAAGGCGGGCTTCGGCTTTCTGCGCGTTGATGGCCGTGGCCGGGGCACTGAAAATCTGCCATGCCATGAAACTCAACCAGCCCACGCCGACCCATTGCATGACCGTTTGCATTAAGGGCCATTTGCTCAGCGAAGTACCGGCACCTGTACCCACCAGCAACACAAGGAAGGCAGCACTGGCACAGGCGCCAAGAATGATGGGAACGGCGGCGGCCAAACCGAATCGGGCACTGTTGCTCAACACCAGAATGTTGGTCGGACCAGGCGTAATCGCCGCGACAAAGGCAAACAGCAGGAAGGGCAGGAACGTCGGGAAAGAAGGCAGCATCGCAGGCAAACTCCGGTGAAGATCAGTGAGCTTGATCTTCACAAGCGCCGGGTTAGCCGTCTGGAAGATTTGAGCAGCGCTTGCGGTACAGTGCCGGTGTCAGGCCGTAGGCGCGCACGAACCAGCGGCCCAGATGACTCTGGTCGGCAAAACCCAGCGTCATTGCCACCGCCGCCGGTTGTTCACCCCGGGCCAGCATTCGTCGGGCCGTGGCGAGGCGCAATTGCACTAGATAGGCGTGGGGGGCCATGCCGTAGGCGGCCTTGAAGGCACGGGTCAGGCGGAAGCGGTCGACGCCGGTTGCGGCGGCCAATTGGTCAAGGCCGATGTCCTCGTGAGCATGAGCATGCAAATACTCCCGCGCCTTCTGCGCCACCAACGGCAGGCGCGGGTCTTCGCCGTAGCGAGTGCGCCAGTGCAGATGGCGGGTCAGGCATTCGAACAAATTATCGAGGGCCGTCTGGCGGACAATCTTCAGCTCGCCGCGATGCAGGGTTTCAAAGGTCAGGCTGGTG
This sequence comes from Pseudomonas baetica, assembly GCF_051216495.1. Taxonomy (GTDB): domain Bacteria; phylum Pseudomonadota; class Gammaproteobacteria; order Pseudomonadales; family Pseudomonadaceae; genus Aquipseudomonas; species Aquipseudomonas baetica_B. The sequence goes on from NZ_JBPKAM010000042.1 coordinate 16,122, forward strand.
GCGTGGGCCAGGCGCCGGTCGGTGGTCAGGGTGCTGGCGAAACTCAATTCGCTATTGTCCGGCGCCTTGTCGAACACCGCACCGAGTTCGCGGGTCAGCCACTGCGGATCGATATACAGCATCCGGTAGGTGAAACCGTCGTCCGTCGGTGCCTCTCCGTCATGAATGTCACCCGGTTCCAGCAAAAACACCTTGCCCGGTGTGCTCTGATGCTTGGCCCGGCGGCAGTTGAACTGCTGAACCCCTTGCTCGGTAACGCCCACCAGATAACTGTCATGCCAGTGCGGGTCGTAGGCATGCCCCTGGAAATGCGCGCGCAGGGTCTCGATGCCGGTGTCGGCGTCCCGGGACAGGTCGATCCAGTTATGAGCAGTCATGTGGCACCTGTGGGACGGAGGTCTGGTTCATTTAACGACTGCACAGAGGGTGCTGACTAGAACGTTTGTGCAAGGATCAGTTGAACAGCCCGGCGGCGATATTGATCGAGAAGCCGAGAATCGCCGTGTTGAACAAAAAACCGATCAACGATTGCGCCAGCACAATCTTGCGCAACTCACGTGTCGCGACGCCAACGTCCGACGTTTGCACTGCCACGCCAACCGTGAATGAGAAATACAAAAAATCCCAGTAGTTGGGCGTGGTCAGACCTTCGGCAAAACGCAGCGCCGGCTCCTTGCCGTCCCAGGTGTAAAACAGCCGCGCGTAATGCACGCTGAAGATCACCCCGATCAGCAGCCACGAGCCGAACACCGTCAGCGCGGTGAAACCGTAATGCAACAACTTGCGGGTGGTTTCCAGGTCTTTGCTGCCGGCCAGTTCGAAGGTGATGGTGGCCAGGCTGGCGATGGCGGCGATGCACACCACGAACAGCACCAGCCCGGCATTTTCGTCTTCGATCTCGGCAATGCGTTTCACGTCCGTGGCCTTGGAGCGCACTGTGAGCCAGAGCATCAGCACCAGATAACTCCAGACCCCGGCGTTCCAGCCGATGAGGATTTTGCCGATGATCGAATCGGCGGGAATCAGGATGCCAGCCGCAATGCCCAGGGTCGTGGCGGCGGACAGGCGGGGGTGGGTGTGGGTGAGGTAGGGCATGGGGGCTCGTTGGGCGGGGGTATGCACTCACCTTAGCCCAGCGTTGCCGGAAATGACCATATTCCCGAACTTTATGAAATCCCTTGTGGGAGCGAGCCTGCTCGCGAAGGCGTCATAACATCCAACACTTGTATGGCTGGTTAAACTGCTTTCGCGAGCAGGCTCGCTCCCACAATGGGTCGGTGGTGTTGGTCAGTTTTTGTCTTGGCGCTTGCGCACCCGCTTCATCACCACCACAAAAAACACTGGCACGAACACCACAGCCAAGGTCGCGGTGATCATGCCGCCGATCACGCCGGTGCCGATGGCTTGCTGGCTCGCCGAACTGGCGCCGGTGGCGATGGCCAGTGGTACCACGCCGAGGATGAAGGCCAGGGAAGTCATGACGATGGGGCGCAAGCGCAGGCGCGCGGCTTGCAGGGTGGCGTCGATCAGGTCGTGACCTTCATCAACCAGGCTCTTGGCGAATTCGATGATCAGGATCGCGTTCTTCGCCGACAGGCCGATGATGGTGATCAGGCCGACCTTGAAGAACACGTCGTTGGGCATGCCGCGCAAGGTCACGGCCAGTACCGCGCCGAGCACACCCAACGGCACCACCAGCAGCACCGAGGTCGGAATCGACCAGCTCTCGTACAACGCGGCCAGGCACAGGAACACGATCAGCAACGACAACCCGAGCAGGATCGGCGCCTGACTACCGGACAAGCGTTCCTGCAACGACAGGCCGGTCCATTCCTGGCCCAACCCCGCCGGCCCTTGCGCCACCAGCCGCTCGATTTCCGCCATGGCTTGCCCGGTGCTGTAACCCGGCTTCGGTTCGCCGGAAATGCTGATCGCCGGGTAACCGTTGTAGCGAGTCAACTGCGCCGGGCCCTGGGTCCACTTCGCTTGAACGAATGCCGACAGCGGTACCATGTTCCCGGCATTGTTGCGCACGTGAATCTTCAGCAGATCATCCACCTGACTGCGTTGATCGCCCTCGGCCTGGACCACCACCCGCTGCATCCGCCCCTGATTGGGGAAGTCGTTGATGTAGGCTGAACCGACGGCGGTGGACAGCACACTGCCAATGTCGGCAAAGGACACCCCCAGCGCATTGGCCTGCTTGCGGTCGACGATCAATTGCACCTGCGGCGCTTCGGCCAAGGCGCTTTCGCGCACGTTCATCAGGATCGGGCTTTTCTCGGCGGCGGCGAGCAACGCGGTGCGCGCCTGCATCAACGTGGCATGGCCGAGACCGCCACGGTCCTGCAAGCGGAACTCAAAACCGCTGGAAGTGCCGAGGCCGTCCACCGGAGGTGGCAGCACGGAGAAGGCCATGGCGTCCTTGATCTGGCTGAGAGCGATGTTGGCGCGGTCGGCAATCGAGCTCGCCGAATCGTCGCCGCTGCGCTCGGACCAGTCTTTCAAGGTGGTAAACGCCAACGCCGCATTCTGCCCGTTGCCGGAGAAGCTGAAGCCGAGAATCACCGTACTGTCCCCCACGCCGGGTTCCGTAGCGTTGTGCGCCTCGATCTGCTCGACCACCTGCACCGTGCGGTTCTTGCTTGCGCCCGGTGGCAACTGGATGTCGGTGATGGTGTAGCCCTGATCCTCCACCGGCAGGAACGAGGAAGGCAGGCGGCTGAAAAACAGCCCGAGGCCCACCAGCAGCACGACATAGATCAGCAAGTAGCGACCGCTGCGTTTCAGCGCATGGGCGACCCAGCCTTGATAACGATCGGTCAGTTGCTCGAACCGGCGGTTGAACCAACCGAAGAATCCGTTTTTTCGTGATGTTCGCCCTTGGCAATGGGCTTGAGCAACGTCGCACACAGCGCCGGGGTCAAGGTCAGGGCGAGGAAGGCCGAGAACAGGATCGAAGTCGCCATCGACAATGAGAACTGGCGGTAGATCACCCCGACCGAGCCCTGCATGAACGCCATCGGAATGAACACCGCCACCAGCACCAGGGTGATGCCGATGATCGCACCGGTGATCTGCTGCATCGCCTTGCGCGTCGCGTCCCTGGGCGACAGGCCTTCGCTGGCCATGATCCGTTCGACGTTCTCCACCACCACAATGGCGTCGTCCACCAGAATGCCGATGGCCAGCACCATGCCGAACATGGTCAGCACGTTGATCGAAAAACCCAGGGCCAGCATGGTCGCAAACGTACCCATCAGCGCCACCGGCACCACCAGCGTCGGGATCAGGGTGTAGCGGATGTTCTGGAGGAACAGGAACATCACTGCGAACACCAGCACCATCGCTTCAAGGAGGGTGTAAACCACCTTGGTGATCGAGACTTTGACGAAGGGCGAGGTGTCGTAAGGAATCTTGTATTCGACCTTGGCCGGGAAATAGCGCGACAGCTCATCCATCTTTGCCCGCACCAGGGTCGCGGTGCTCAGGGCATTGGCGCCGGGTGACAGTTGCACGCCGACCGCTGTGGAGGGTTTGCCGTTGAGGCGTGTGCCGAACTGATATTCCTGGCTGCCGATCTCGACCCGCGCCACGTCGCCGATACGCACGGTCGACCCGTCGGGATTGGCCTTGAGCACGATGTCGGCGAATTCTTCCGGTGTCGACAACTGGCCTTTGACCAGAATGGTCGCGGTGATTTCCTGGGTCGTGCGGCTCGGCAATTCGCCGATGCTGCCAGCGGACACCTGGGCGTTCTGCGCGACGATGGCAGCGTTAACGTCGGCCGGTGTCAGGTTGAAACCGATCAGCTTGCGCGGGTCGATCCAGATCCGCATCGCCCGTTCCGAACCATACAGCTGCGCCTTGCCGACACCGTCCAGACGCTTGATCTCGTTCATCACGTTGCGCGCCAGGTAATCGCTGAGCGCCACGTCGTCGAGCTTGCCATCGGTAGAGGTGAGGGTGATCAACAGCAGGAAACCGGCGGAGACTTTCTCCACCTGCAAGCCTTGCTGAGTCACGGCTTGAGGCAGGCGCGACTCCACGACTTTCAGGCGGTTTTGCACGTCCACCTGAGCCATTTCAGGATCGGTGCCAGGCTGGAAAGTGGCCTTGATCGTCGCGCTGCCGAGGCTGCTTTGCGATTCGAAGTACAGCAAGTGGTCGGCACCGTTGAGTTCTTCCTCGATCAGGCTGACCACGCTTTCGTCCACGGTCTGCGCCGAAGCACCGGGGTAGACGGCATAGATTTCGATCTGCGGCGGTGCGACGTCCGGGTACTGCGCCACCGGCAATTGCGGGATGGACAGCGCACCGGCGAGCAGGATGAACAGGGCGACCACCCAGGCGAACACCGGGCGGTCGATAAAGAACTGCGGCATAAACAAGCGTCCTGCTTACTGCCCGGAAACCTGGGCAAGGGGAAGAGGGGAGTCGTCGATCTGCACTTGCTCGCCGGGCTTGGCGTGTTGCAGGCCTTCGATGACGATGCGGTCGCCGGGCTTGAGGCCGCCAGTCACGATCCAGCGATCGTTCTGCACGGCGCCCAGCTCCACCAGTTGCTGGCCGATCCGTTGTTCGGCGTCGAGCAGCAGCACGTGTGCGATGCCGGCACTGTCTCGCTGGATCGCCCGTTGCGGCACGCTGATGCCTTGCGCAATCACCGCTTGCTCCAGGCGTACCCGCACGAAGCTGCCGGGCAGCAGGTCGAGGTCCGGATTGGGGAATTCGCTGCGCAGGATGATCTGCCCGGTGCCGGGGTCGACCGTGATGTCGCTGAACAGCAGCTTGCCCGGCAGCGGGTAGAGGCTGCCGTCGTCTTGAATCAGCGTGGCCCTGGCCTGTCCCTGGCCGACTTCTTTTAGTTGGCCGGAACGGAAGGCGCGGCGCAGGTCGTTGAGTTCGCGGGTCGATTGGGTCAAGTCAGCGTGGATCGGGTTCAGTTGCTGAATCAGCGCCAGCGGCGTGGTTTCGTTCTGTCCGACCAACGCACCCTCGGTGACCAACGCGCGACCGATGCGCCCGGAAATCGGCGCGGTGACGGTGGCGTAGCCGAGGTTGAGTGTCGCTCGCTCAACGGCGGCTTTACTGGCGGCCACGTCGGCGGCGGTTTGCCGCACAGTGGCCCGGGCATTGTCGTAATCCTGGCCACTGATGGCCTTGTCGTCGATCAACTGCGCATATCGCTGTTCTTGCAGCCGGGCCTGGAACGCATTGGCTTCGGCCTTGCGCAATGCGGCTTCGGCGCTGTCGAGGTCAGCCTTGAATGGCGCCGGATCGATGCGGAACAACACATCACCCTTTTTTACGTCGCTGCCTTCGCGGAAGGTACGTTGCAGGACCACGCCGGCGACCCGGGCGCGCACTTCGGCGATGCGTGGCGCGACGATGCGCCCGCTCAACTCGCTGCTGATCGACAGTGACCGGGTTTCAATGGTTTCGACACGCACGCTGGCCAAAGGCGCCTGTTCTTCGGCATTCGAGGATTTGTCGCAGGCGCTCAGCGTCAGGGCCAGAGCTACAAGACTGAGCCTGGCAAGCAGATTTTTTGACATGAATGACCCCAATAAAGACCCCCAGCATCCTACTGGGCGGCGGCGAGGGTAGCGGTGAAGCTTTGTTGGTGCTGTGTGAAATTGTGTAAGGGTTTTGCTCAGGTGCGGGTGAGGGCGTATATCCTTCAAGTCTTGAATTTTTTAGCGTCTGTCAGGCCGCTATCGCTGGCAAGCCAGCTCCCACAGTGGTTGATGGTGTAAACATGATTTATGTACACATCGGACCCTGTGGGAGCTGGCTTGCCAGCGATGAGGCCCTGACACACGCCACAGCACTTTCTGGAAACACCCCATGCCCAACATCCTCCTGGTCGAAGACGACGCCGCCCTCGCCGAATTGATTGCCAGCTACCTGGAACGCAATGGTTACTCCGTCAGTGTGATCAGCCGTGGCGATCAGGTGCGTGAGCGCGCGCGGGCCACACCTCCGGACCTGGTGATCCTCGACCTGATGCTGCCCGGTCTCGATGGCCTGCAAGTCTGCCGCCTGCTGCGCGCCGATTCGGCAGCGCTGCCGATCCTGATGCTCACCGCCCGCGACGACAGCCACGATCAGGTGTTGGGCCTGGAAATGGGCGCCGACGACTACGTCACCAAACCCTGCGAGCCACGGGTATTGCTGGCAAGGGTGAGGACCTTGCTGCGCCGCAGCAGCCTCAGCGAGCCGCAGACTGCCAACGACCGCATCCTCATGGGCAACCTGTGCATCGACTTGTCCGAGCGCACCGTGACCTGGCGCGAACAACCGGTGGAGCTGTCCAGCGGTGAATACAATCTGCTCGTGGTGCTGGCCCGGCATGCCGGTGAAGTGCTGAGCCGCGACCAGATTCTGCAACGTTTGCGCGGCATCGAATTCAACGGCACCGACCGCTCGGTGGACGTGGCGATCTCCAAGCTGCGGCGCAAATTCGACGACCATGCCGGCGAGGCGCGCAAGATCAAGACGGTGTGGGGCAAGGGCTACCTGTTCAGCCGTTCCGAGTGGGAATGCTGAGCCGATGTGCAGAATCCTGTTTCGCCTGTACCTGGTGACGATCATTTCGTACAGCGCCGCGATTTATCTGGTGCCGGACCTGGTGATCAAGGTCTTCCACGAACGCTTTGTCGCCTACAATCTCGATTATTCCCGAGGGTTGCAAACCCTCATCGTCAAGCAGTTCAAGGCTGTGCCGAGTGAACAATGGCCGGCGCTCACGGCGCAATTGGACAAGGAATTTCATCCGCTGCACATCGTTCTTAGCAGCAACGACGACCACGATTTTTCCGCCGATGAACAGCAGCGCTTGAAGCGTGGCGAGAACGTGGTGCGCATTGGCGACTGGGGCTGGCGCACCCTGGCGGTGGCGCCGCTGAACGAGCGCACCGTAGTGCAAATGATCGTGCCACCGGACCCAATGGACGTCAGCTTGCTGTACTGGAGCATTAACGTGCTGATCGGCGCGACCATGCTCGCCTGTCTGTTGCTGTGGCTGCGCCCGCACTGGCGCGATCTGGAACGGCTGAAAGGCGCCGCCGAACGCTTCGGCAAAGGTCACTTGAGCGAACGCACGCAGATTGCCCCCAGCTCCAACATCGGCAGCCTGGCCCACGTCTTCGACACCATGGCCGGCGATATCGAAAACTTGCTCAACCAGCAACGCGATCTGCTCAATGCGGTCTCCCACGAACTGCGCACGCCGCTGACCCGCCTGGATTTCGGCCTGGCCCTGGCCCTGTCCGACGACTTGCCCGTGACCAGTCGCGAACGCTTGCAGGGCTTGGTGGATCACATTCGCGAACTCGATGAGCTGGTGCTGGAGTTGCTGTCCTACAGTCGCCTGCAAAACCCGGCGCGGGTGCCGGAGCGGGTCGAGGTGTCGCTGGATGAATTCATCGACAGCATTCTGGGCAGCGTCGATGACGAGCAATCACCGGACATCGTCATCGACGTCCTGCTCCATGGCCAACTCGAACGCTTCAGCCTCGACCCGCGCCTGACCGCCCGCGCCCTGCAAAACCTGCTGCGCAACGCCATGCGCTACTGCGAAAAACGCATTCAGGTCGGCGTTCGGGTCTGCCCCAAAGGCTGTGAGATCTGGGTGGACGATGACGGTATTGGCATCCCCGATAACGAACGCGAGCGAATCTTCGAACCCTTCTACCGCCTCGACCGCAGCCGCGATCGCGCCACGGGCGGGTTTGGTTTGGGATTGGCGATCAGTCGGCGGGCGCTGGAAGCGCAGGGGGGGATGTTGACGGTTGAAGCTTCGCCGCTGGGAGGGGCGCGTTTTCGGTTGTGGTTGCCGAACCGTACCTGTCAAACCTGACAGTAGTCACAGTCACCATTTAGGCGTTCCATTGTCCCTACGCAGTCAGGCAGTCGCGCCATGCACCGATGACTGGAGAGTGGAGATGAAAGAACCAACAACAAGAACCGGCAAAGGGACGATCAACGCGATCAGGCTAGTTTGGATCGATGCCATGTGGACCAAATTTGCCATGGTCATGCCGGATGATGGTTGCTCGAGGCTGGCGGTCAGGATCGGTCCTAATCTATCGGTGGGAGGGCAGGATATGTTCCTGGTGGGTGACAAGGTGAAATACACCCTTGTTCTGGATTCGTTGGGAGAATTTCCGCGGGCGCAGGATCTTGTGAAGGCTGGCAGCAGAACGGCCTGATCAGCCAATGTCACAACGCGCCTGTAGGCGCAGCCTTCGGCAGCTCCTACAGGGTCAAGCGCTTAAGCGCGCGCGGAGTGCCCGGGCCATCTCCTCCAGATCCGCCATCGGATTACGCCCGATCAGCATCCACGCATGTTCCATGTCCGCCCAATGGACAATGTTCATCTCGTGCCGGATTTCCCGGGCTAAATGCCGGCTGCCGCTGTTGGAACGGGTGATGCACAGCGCCATCGGACCGTGGACCGGGTCGAGGTAGGTGATCTGGGCGATGGGTACGCCGTCATACTCGAGGATTTGCGCGCGTTTGAACTCGGCGCGGGCCAAGGTCAGTTGTGCGGGCGCCAGGCGCAGGCCCAAGCGCGCATCGATGGTGCGCAACTGCATGCGTTGGGCCGCTTCGTCGCTGGGCAGGTGGTCGAGGGTTTGCGGTACATAAAGCACCATGTAGTCCGCCACCAACTGCCGCCAGCTGGTTTTTTCCTGGCTCAATTGCCAGCCGAGGAACAAGCGATCCGCGAGTATTCCACCCGCCACCAGCCCGGCTGCCGCCGCGAGGAACCTGCGGCGATTAAGTGTTGGACGGGCCGGCGAGGGCAGGGTATCGAGCATGGCCTGCAGGCGATCCACCGGTGCCTGGCGCCCCAGTTCGTCGTAGGCGGCCTTGAACGGCAGGCTGCTGCGGTTCAGCCATTGCAGGCGCAGGCCCAGCATCGGATCTTCAGAAATGGCCGCATCGATACGCTGACGCTGCTCAGCGTCGAGCTGGTCGTCCAGATAAGCCACCAGTTGCTCATCCGGGATTCGCGCGTTCATCGACGTTCTCCGCGGGAAGGGTTGGGTACGGACTGCAATGGCGGATACTCGGCAAGTTTGCTCCGGGCTGCGGCCAGACGGCTCATCACGGTGCCGATGGGCACTTGCAGCACCTCGGCGACTTCGCGATAGGACAGGCCTTCGACATAGGCCAGAAAAACCGTTTCGCGCTGGGCTTCAGGTAACGCGTCGACACGGCGGATGACCTGCGCCGCCAGGACATGGGTTTGCGCCGCGTACTCACCGTCGAACGACAACACCTCTTCGCCCTCCATCGTGCCTTGACCGTTGCGCACCCGCCGGGCCCGCACTTCGTTGAGCCAGACCGAATGCAGAATGCTCATCAACCAGCGATCCATGCGCGTGCCTGACTCGAATTGCCCGGCCCGTTCCAGCGCCCGCACACAGGTGGCTTGCACCAGGTCCTCGGCCACATGCCGTTGCCGGGACAATAGCAAGCCGTAGCGCCACAAACGCGCCAGGTGCTGGCCCAGTTCTGCCCGTATTGCCTGATCGCTGGCGATAACGGCCTCCGTTGTTTCGCAAAGTCAGGTTTTCGATGAATGGTTGATGGCTTCAGCCAGGTCCTGGTATTCCTCGCAGGAGGTGTTACCACAGATTGATTTGATCTGTTGCAATTGCTCCTGGGCGAGGTCCAGTTGACCCTTGATCACATAAGCTTCGCCCAGGTATTCGCGGACCTTGGCGTAGTGTGGATCGAGTTTGACCGATTGCAGGTAAAAAGCGATGCCTTCGTCGGTGCGCCCCAGTTTACGCGTCGCGTAACCGCGATAGTTCAAGGCTTTGGCAGTGTTCGGCTGCTCCAGCGTGTCGAGCAGCGCCAGGGCTTCTTCGTAACGCCCGTCCTTGGCCAATTGATAGGCGTAATCGGTGCGGTCGGCGTCGGGCACGAGTTTGCTGGTTTGCTTGACGCATCTTTGTCCCTTGGTGTCGAACACCTGCCCCCTGGGGCACTGGGGCCTGGCGGGCGAGTCGTCCTCGCCATTGGCCCAGGCTTGTGAGCTGGACAACACGGTAACAAGGATAAGCGGCGCGGCGAATATCGAATAGCGGCTATTCATTGGCATGCTCCAAGGGTGTCGGCGACCTGCAAATATTGAACACGCCAGCGTGAACAATTATTCATTTTTTTTGCGGTGTTCTACTCAAGGAAAGCATCACACAATCCCGACCAGTCCCGCATTTGGCCGAACCGCCACCTCACGGCCTTGTTATAGTCGGGCCTCTTTTTTTGCCCGCTAAAAGGATCACCGGCATGTCCCAATACACCGCGTTCAACGTCGAACTGGTCGATAAAATCGCTCATGTGCAGATCAATCGCCCGGAAAAAATCAACTCGATGAACGCCGCGTTCTGGAGCGAAATCGTCGAGATTTTCCAGTGGATCGACGACACCGACGACGTACGTGTGGTGGTACTCAGCGGTAACGGCAAGCACTTTTCCTCCGGCATCGACCTGATGATGCTGGCCGGCGTGGCCAATGAACTGGGCAAGGACGTCGGGCGCAACGCGCGGCTGCTGCGGCGCAAGATTCTGAACCTGCAAGCGTCGTTCAACGCCGTCGACAACTGCCGCAAACCGGTGCTCGCGGCCATCCAGGGTTATTGCCTGGGCGGTGCCATCGACCTGATCGCCGCCTGTGACATGCGCTACGCGGCCGAGGATGCGCAGTTTTCGATCAAGGAAATCGACATCGGCATGGCCGCCGACGTCGGCACGCTACAACGCTTGCCGCGAATCATTGGTGACGGCATGCTGCGTGAACTGGCTTACACTGGTCGCAACTTCGGTGCCGAAGAAGCCTGGGGCATGGGCTTGGTCAATCGCGTCTACAGCGATACCGCCAGCCTGCTCGACGGTGTCATGGGCATTGCCCGCGAGATTGCGAGCAAGTCGCCGATTGCCGTCACCGGCACCAAGGAAATGATCAGCTACATGCGCGATCATCGCATCGATGATGGCCTGGAATACGTTGCCACCTGGAACGCCGCCATGTTGCAATCCACCGACTTGCGCGTGGCCATGGCTGCCCATATGAGCAAACAGAAACCTGAATTTCTGGATTGATTGAAAAATGATTTCACGCTGGACCACTGCAGTTCTGGACACCGATCAACCGGGCGGTTGGGCCGTGGCCCGCAGTCCTGAAGGCTTCCTGTTCGATGACAATGGCGCGTTGTTCCCCCGTGAATGGCTCAAGCGCCAGGATTTGCCGGTGCTCGCCGAGCATGGCATCGGTCACCTCGACGGCGAGCCGGTGTATTTGCTGGAGCTTCGCAGTCACAGCGACGTGCCGGGCTGCAACTGGAAAGGCCTGCGGGCGTTCATGCTCGATGGCGATCACACGGTCTACAAGGTGCTCGGTTATGCCGCGCAGATCGGCACCTGGGCCCGTGAGCATCGCTTTTGCGGTAACTGCGGTCAGGCGATGACCCAGGTACCGCGGGAGCGGGCAATGTATTGCCAGCCATGCGATTTGCGCAGTTATCCGCGTATTTCACCGAGCATGATCGTGCTGGTGACCCGTGGCGATGAGGTGCTGTTGGCACGCTCGCCACGGTTCGTCTCCGGGGTCTACAGCACGTTGGCGGGGTTTGCCGAGCCGGGCGAATCGGCCGAGGATTGCCTGATTCGCGAGGTTCGCGAAGAAGTGCGGATCGAGGTCAAGAACATCCAGTACATGGGTAGCCAGTGCTGGCCCTTCCCCCATTCGATGATGCTCGGTTTTCATGCCGAGTACGCCGGGGGCGAAATCGTCTGCCAGGAAGACGAGATCGAAGACGCCCAGTGGTTCAACGTTCACGCGTTGCCGCCGTTGCCGGCGTCTCGCTCGATTGCCCGCTACCTGATCGACGTGTACGTAGCGCGGCGTTTAGGCCACGCTGAACCAGTGTTGCCAGGCTAGTCGCACGGTCAAGCCCAATACCACGGTGATGAACACCGGACGAATGAACTTCGCGCCGCCGCTGATGGCGGTGCGAGCACCGAAGAACGCCCCGACCATCACGGACAGGCCCATGCACAGGCCGATGATCCAGTCCACTTGCCCTGAAAATATGAACACCGACAGCGCCGCGATGTTGCTGACGAAGTTCATGCTGCGCGCCACGCCACTGGCTTTCACCAGATCGATCGGGTACATCAGCAGGCTGCTGACCGTCCAGAATGCACCGGTGCCCGGACCCGCCACGCCATCGTAGAAACCGAGGGTGAACCCCTGGGTCGATTGCCACTTCTTTTTAATCGGTGCATCGCTGTCCAGCGGCGCTTTCGGCGTGCCGCCAAACAGCAGGTAAATGCCACAGGCGAAGACGATCACCGGCAGCATCTTGTTCAGCCACTCGGCAGGCAGGTAATGCGCGACCCCGGCACCGGCGAGTGCGCCGACCAGGGTGCCGATGATGGCGTGCATCCATTGCCGGGGGTGGAACAGCTTGCGACGGTAGAAGGTGAAGCTGGCGGTGGCCGAACCAAAGGTCGAACTGAGTTTGTTGGTGCCCAGCACCAGATGCGGCGGCAGGCCCGCAGTCAGCAACGCCGGGGTGGTCAACAGACCGCCACCGCCGGCGATGGCATCGATAAAACCGGCAATGAAAGCGACAAGGGCCAGAATGGCCAGGGTGAAGAGGTCAACACTGAGTTCGAAAGGCATGGAATCGGCTTAATCGGCAGGGTGCAGCAAGGGGGCTGCGGGGAAGGGGCGGTATCTTACCTGTATCCAACTGTCGCGGCGACCCGCCTGGTCTCTCCACAAACCCTTGTGGGAGCGAGCCTGCCCGCGAAAGCGGCCTATCAGTCAACATAGATGTTGAATCTGATGGCCTCTTCGCGAGCAGGCGCGCTCCCACAGGGTAATAATGTTTACAGGCCCAGATCGGAAAGGCCCGGATGATCGTCAGGACGGCGCCCCAGCGGCCAGTGGAACTTGCGCTCGCTTTCCTTGATCGGCAGGTCGTTGATGCAGGCAAATCGATTGGCCATCAAGCCATTCTCGTCGAACTCCCAGTTCTCGTTGCCATAGGAACGGAACCAGTTGCCCGAATCGTCGTGCCATTCATAGGCATAGCGCACGGCGATGCGGTTGCCGGTGAAGGCCCAGAGTTCCTTGATCAGACGGTAGTCCAGTTCCTTGGCCCATTTGCGCGTCAGGAAGCCCTTGGCCTCTTCGCGGTTGTGGGCGAACTCGGCGCGGTTGCGCCATTGGGTGTCCAGGGTATAGGCCAGCGATACACGTTCCGGGTCGCGTGAGTTCCAGCCATCTTCGGCCAGGCGAACTTTTTCGATGGCCGATTCACGGGTGAACGGCGGCAATGGCGGACGAACTTCGGCGTTAGACATTTCAAGTCTCCGTTAAGTTAAGTAGAGCTAGATGTCGGGCTTGATTAAGTTATGACAGGTCCAATAACTTACGCGCCATGCATTGCGCATTATCGGCGGCACTGTGATCACCCATTACAAGCGCCACGGTAATGGCACCGTCAATCAGGATCAGCAGCTGTTTGCCCAGCAGTTGCGGATCCTTGGCGCCATGTTCGGTACACAGCTCGCACAGGTAGTCGAGCAGTTTCTGTTTGTGGTCCTTGGCGACCAGGCGGACCGGGTCTTGCGGATCGCCGGTTTCGCCACTGGTGTTGATGAAGGCGCAACCGCGAAAGCCTTCCGACACGAACCAGGACTTGAGCACGGTAAACAGATTGAGCAGGCGGTCGGCCGGGGTCTCGGCCTGATCGACCGCGCTTCTGTACCAATGCATCCAGCGTTGATCGCGGCGTTGCAAAGCCGCGACGGTGAGCTCCTCCTTGTTGGCGAAGTAGCGGTAGATACTTTTTCTGGAGACACCGGCGGTTTTCACCAGAAGATCCATGCCGGTGGCAGCGATGCCACTTTTGTAGATCAACTTTTCGGTGACATCCAGGATGATGTCGCGTGTGTCGTTGCTGTTTGATTCGTTCATGTGGCGAACAGTAGAACGATCGTTCTCCTTGGTCAATAGATTATTTTTCGGGCAGTGAAATTGCCATCGCGAGCAAGCTCGCTCCTACAGGGAGACGCATTTCAAATGCGGGAGCGAGCCTGCTCGCGAAGAGGGCATTACAGTCGCTGACGAGACCCAAGCCGATCCATGGTGTAAGCTCTCAAACTCTCTGGATTCGACCCGATTGCGAGCCCTATGCCGTTGCTTTTCAAACGTTCCCTGCTGCCCAAACTGCGCAGTTTTCCGCTGACCGCCGATGCCGTCACCATCCTCTCTGGCGCTGCCGAGTTCCGTCGTTGCCTGCTCGAGAAAATTGCCAGCGCCACCCAGCGTATTTATATCGTCGCCCTGTATCTGCAACAGGATGAAGCTGGCCAGGAGATTCTCGATGCCCTGCACACCGCCAAACTGGCGCGCCCGCACCTGGACGTGGTGGTGGTCGTTGACTGGCTGCGCGCCCAGCGCGGCCTGATCGGTGCCGGCAAGCAACCGGGCAACGCCGCCTGGTATCAGGAAATGACCCGTACCCATGAAAGTGTGGTACCGGTGTACGGCGTGCCGGTGCAGACCCGCGAGTTGTTCGGGGTGCTGCATTTGAAAGGCTTCGTCATCGATGACTGCGTGATCTACAGCGGCGCGAGCCTGAACAACGTCTACCTGCACAAATTCGACAAGTACCGTTACGACCGTTATCACCTGTTGCACAACTCTGCCTTGGCCGATTCGATGCAACATCTGATTCAGCATGGGCTGGTGGCGTCGAAGGCAGTACACCGCCTCGATCTGCCGAACCTGCCGACCACCCGCAGCTTGCGCAACGACATTGGCGACCTGCGCAGTCGCCTCAAGCACGCTGCGTACGACACCACCCAGGGCTCAACGGACAGGAGCGGTCTGTCGGTCTGCCCATTGCTCGGTGTCGGCAAGAACAACCCGCTGAACCGGGCGATTTGCGAACTGATCGCCAGTGCCCAGCAGCAGCTAACCATCTGCACGCCGTACTTTAATTTGCCGCTGGCGATTATCCGTGAGATCAACCGGGCACTGGCCCGTGGCGTGAAAATCGACATCGTGGTCGGCGACAAGACCGCCAACGATTTCTACATTCCGCCGAGCGAGCCCTTCAAGGTGATCTCGGCGCTGCCGTATCTCTACGAAATCAGCCTGCGCCGCTTCGCCAAGCGCCATCAGCGCAACATCGACAGCGGCCAGTTGAACCTGCACCTGTGGAAGGATGGCGACCATACCTACCATCTAAAAGGCATGTGGATCGACAAGCGCTACACCTTGCTGACAGGCAACAACCTCAACCCACGGGCGTTTCGCCTCGACCTGGAAAACGCCTTGTTGATCGATGATCCAAAAGGCGAATTGCTTGAGCCGCGTGGCAAGGAACTGAAAGAGATCTTCCAGTACACGACGCGCATTGAGCGCTATCAGGATCTGGAAACATTGCCGGAGTATCCGTCGGGGGTGGCGAAGTTTCTCAAGCGAGTGAGTCGGGTGCGGATTGAGCGGTTGCTGTATCGTATTTTGTGACGCGCGGCAGGCCACTGACGCAGATTTGGCTTGAGGGGAGAGCACTTGATATAAGCCTTTTTTGAAAGTGCTCTTTGAACCAACACTTTAGGTTGAAGCGGCCATCTTCTGGAAAAGGAATTTCCAATGCCCGGTTCATCCGTATCCTCTTATACAAGTATTTCGGTTGCATCCTTACGACCTCTTGAAGTAAGTGCAAACGTGTTTAAGGTCGGTAGGCCGTTGTTGAGTGTCAGGAATACCTCATTTTGTTTAAATAAGGGTTTGACACAACTTAATTCGGAAACAATAAAACACGCTATTGCTCCCCCGGTGTATAGCGTGAAATACGCTGGCCAAGCCGACCTTGTCTACAATCAAACCTCTATGGATAAATACTGGGAGTTTGTACAAAAATACTTGGAGACCGAGAAGCTATCAGCGCCAGAGATGTTTGCCATACTGAGCAGCGGTCTCTTGTACACAGCAACTGGCAGTAGGCTAGCGAAGTTATTTGTTGACGCGGCAATACGCTCGATTAGACCCGAGGGTGATTCAGCGGCAGAAAAACTGCGCGTATTATTGGAGGCGATTTGCTGTTTCCCCCCTTGCCAATGGGGGGGCGAGCTCCTTGAGCGTTTAAAAATTCCTCAGTCTGGTGCCAAGGAAGGCATTGCCGAATGGTTACCAGATACGCAATGGCAATCCCTTAAAAAGATCATCAGGGATTGTCGGCCATCCATCGGGCCATGGCTTGAAGGAGAACTCGATAACGATTCAGAAAACGTAGATCGGCTCGATTGCACGCTGTCCAAACTCGAAGAGTTTTTTGAATGCTGTCCCACCTCCAAGGATGCAAAAAATCTGCTGGGCGAGTTTCTTGACGATCTGACATACACCAAGGGTAGAGAAAACTTCCCCGACCAGCAAAAACGTGCGCTTTATGAACTCTGGCGAAGTATTGAGCCACCATCGACACCGTCATCCGCTGTGTTTCTGGATAGCGTGCAACTTTTTGTTAACAGTATCAACTCTGCGTTGGATGGGGCGCGGGCGTTGTCAGTCAAGGATGTGGGGCATGGAATTTATAGTAATACGAAGTCCGCCATGCACTTCATTGCAAATAAGATAGCGAGTCTCGTGTTTCGCTCCTCGCTTGTACCCTCCGAAGTCGTGCCCATGAAAACCGGAAACGAGGGCGGCTTTACATTGTTATCGACGCTTCGGGAAATCGAACTCAAGGGTGATTTTTACGACTATGTCGACCCCTGCGGGCTGCGAGACATAAACGCATTGGCAGCCAAAATCATGTGTGTAATGAACGTCTTGAAATCTTTTACAGATATGAATCCTATGGATAGGGTTGGACCTCCTCGTTCGCCACCAAATCTACGTCAAATTACCTATGTGCCCAAACCTCAAGCGCAACACGTTAAGCCTGCACCAGAGAAAGCAGTTTTCTCCGCTGTGAGTATGTCCGAGCAAGTCGGACAGTTCGCCCAACAGGCGGATCAACTATTGAACCAAGCCATTCACGTATTTACCGGCTGGAACCCCGTCGCCGCTGTGGAACTTGAAGACCTGAGCGATCAGCTCAAAGCGTTCAAGGAGAAGCTCTTGAATGCTAACGTGAAGACTCCATTCGCAGGCGTTCCATCTTCTTCGTACGGCGCAGTGGGTAATCCTTATGGCAATACCGTCGAGCAAGTTGAGCCGGGTATTCTGGAAAAGTTTGGCATCCAACTCGCTGAATGGCTTAAGTCAACTGCCAATTACTTGGCAGTTGCAGGCGTGACGACATCGAGCACTGCAATCACCTTTATCAGGCAGCGCCCTCGCGCCACCGCTACGGTAGGGTTCGCCGCAATTCATGCTGCGATAAGCGACTTTCACAACCGATGGTTCGGCGACGCTGCCACGCCTGTAGACCCGCATTTAGCTCCGGAGGCCGATCCCGCGCTTCGGGAATTCATCATCGATAATGTGGTTTTGACCCTGAATGAAATGCCCGAAGTGGATCAATACGTCAGGGAGCGACTGAACGCTTCAAGTTACGACGATCCTCATTTGGATCCCGACTTGGTGGCGGATGTTAAATCCTTCTTGCAACAACCGGTTCCATCGAATCCGGAAGAGACGTATGCAGAGTTGGTTGATGAGAGCGTTTTAAATTCCAAGGATCGTTACTCTCGCCTGATGTTTTCACATTTCGACGTTGACGAAAATGGAAATACACACGTCGTGCAAGAGGATATCCCTGCACATTCGCAACGCGTCGAAAGCAGTGAGCCCGCCGATGAGAGCGCACAATGGGTACTCGAGGCAGTCAATCAGGAACAATTGACTCAAGTCGCCGATGGAACCCTGCAAACAAGTATTGTGGAAAGGTTGGAGTCTGAACATGATTTTCTGGTGACCGCCCCGAAAGACAGTTCGATGAGCAAGCCTCTGGAGCTATATGAACAGGCATTGAACGACCCCAAAGTAAATGCATGGTTTGAGTCCAAGGGTTTGGATGTGAGTACGTTGATTATTCACAAGGACTCTGTTTCAGGAACTGTCACGCGTGACGGTGTGAGCACTCACCAAAAATTTAGCGTATGGGATACCTCGGGATGGTGGCAGGCCTCAAGCGAACTGCTGCCAATCCTGGCGTTGCTCGACCCCAAAGATGTTGGGTTGCGCTACATAGATGAAGATTGGTCCACCATTCCTGTTGCAGTGGCGCTTAACTTTTATGGAGTGACTCCACCCACTTCTGAAGCGAACGCAAAAAGCCTTGCAAGCCAACTGAAAGCATCGGACTGGCCCGCGTTCACTGCCAGTAAAAAGGCTCGTTTGAAAAAAGCGATTGAAGGTGTTGAGCGGGGCACCCATGAGGCCGGTGTACGTGCACAACTTATTAACGCTCTCGAGCTCAGTGTAGCGGGCAAGGCTGAGAACGCGACTGTTTCGTTGTCCGGAAAAATGGCTGGTTTCGTCAGTCTTTCATTGACTGAAAAGAGCGAGAAGATTCGCAAACACTTGAACGATTTTGTCGCGTTACCGGCGATGGTTAATATTTGTAAGGCAAGAGGAATTGATTGTAGTAAGCATCCCGTCAGGCTCACTGAAAAAAGGATTCAGGTGTACTTCAAGGATAAGTGGATTAATCTGGCTGGTGCGATCAACAATAATCCGGTTCTAAAGGGGAAACTCGATGAGTTGATAGCGCATGCGGAAAACACAGGAGGTGCACTGTACACCAATAGTTCCAACGATTTATTGCAAATGATACGTTTTATGGGATTCGATGTACCTGAAAATGCAGGTGGAATACGCAATGTTATTCGCTGGCTGAAAACGTCGCTACCTCCATCACCACCGTTGGGTAACTATGCAGCCGGGTTACTGAGCGGAACCGCCACGGGTTTCATGCTTTCTGAAACGGATAGAGCCCTTCTCATTGAATGGTCAAATAAGCCATTGAGTGGGGTTCCTTCAATTCTTCATGCTTTGGGGTTCAACACGCTTCCCAACGACGCTGCTGAAAATATACGCAACAAGGCCGAGCTTATACTGAACCTGATGCTCAACAGTGGAAGACTGAATGTAGATAGTTGGGGTCAACGATTTGTTGAGAAGCTCGGCTGGTACGGCGCTGCCAACGGAGAGACGTCGTCGATGTACCAGTACCAGCAACTTTTGTTGGCTGCGATCAAACTAAACGTAGATCCCGATGCCCCTGGAAAGTTTGGCACCATAGCGGGTTATGACATTTATCAAGCGAAAAACATGGGGCGTGATTTCGGCGCGATACGTACCGATATAGAAGAGCACCTGATAAAAAACAAAGGGGTAAGTGCCGGGGCAGCGCCGTTGGTGGCGAATCTGTTTCTGGCCGATGTCGCGCCGGAATTTCTGGTGACCGTCAATAGTACAATCCTCATGGGGTCCGCCAGCTGGTTAACCTTGCGCTTGGGTACCGTCATTGCCGAGACAACGAACCCTGGATGTTCCCGTGGATTAACTGATCAGCAGCTCATGGAGTTGGCGGTGCTTGAGCCGGTCACGGCAGAACATCGTCTGTTGGTTCAGAACATGGGCGTCGATATCATGGTGGCATGGGGTGTCATGAACGGGGTAATTCAATCCCGCGCGACATCTGTCTACTCGAAGGACGACTACGAAAACGCAGCCAGAAGTTTTGACCTGCAACAAAAAGAACAGACTGAAGCTTTCAGGGCGCTTGCCAAGCCACTGATATCTCGTGAAGACCTGGCCCTTGCTGAGCTCCGTAAAATTTTTCCAGGTATCGCTGATGATCAAATCAGGGGAGTGAAGCTCTGGAATAAAAAACTAAGTGTCGGGATTAATCATCAGATGATGAGCGGAAGCGGCCAGTCACTCCTTGAAGTGTATATGTCTGGCAAGTTGAACGGTGACTGGAAGGTACTTGTTAATGACGAGGAGTTTCAGGAGAAGCGAAAGCAACTGCCTGACATCAATGAGATCTTGAGATCTTCCGTTGATGCCTACTTCGATGAATACCAGGAAGGTTTTATCAATTCGATCAGATTGTTGTTTTCCGGATTACCCCTGGAAGACCGCCAATGTCTAGAGTTGGGCAAGGTGGAATTATTCACTCTGCGTGAAGAAACAGATGTTGCTATTGACTCTGAAACTCCGGAGATACGCGCGTCGTTTCGTGGGCGGTTTGGGACGCTGATACGCTGTGAGCACCAAGGAAAGGTCATCTACTTTGAGGTGTTTCCAGCCCGGATGAAAATCATCAAACGTACCGACTTGCCAGCTGATTTGAAGTTGGGCGGAATTCCGAAAGTTGATGGTTCCCCCTTAGACCCAGGCTATCCGCACCTTTTAGCAGTAAAAGAACGAGGGTCGGAACTGTCATTCGACTTCCAGGCCTATTCAACCGGTACCGAGCCCAGGGCAAATGTCAAATCGTCGAAGTTGATTGTCGAGAAGCTGGGTGACGGTTTTTCCGCCAAACCTCTGAGGGTGGGAGACAATAAAGCTACTGCTGTTCCAAATAGCTACTTTTCCAGCCGTATCTTACAGATCGCCAATCGCCTGATCAGTGATAATTTCCTGCAGGGGCGTAAAGAATTCATTCTTAAAAGTGCAAAAGGGGAAACCTCTCTAGAGAGGTGGGACGCTTACTGGCGATCCGTGGGCGAGTATTTAGTGCAACTAATACCCTTCGTTGGTTGTGTGCAGGACATTGCTTCTGGAGAGCGGGATAGGGTCTTATTCGGTGTTTTCAGCTGTTCCATGGATGCGTTAATGATCGTGCTCGGTCTGTCTGGCGGGGCAGCCAAAATAGCTGGTCTGGCGAAGTCCGTCGTACCGGTCAAGTACAAGGCTTTCCAGATAATGAAAATCGCCACCACTTCACTCGTTTCCGCGTCCAATCCATTTGGTGGGGCGCGGGATTTGATGAAAGGGGGGGTGAGTACTCTGAAAAATGTCGGCAATTTTGTATCGAGCGGCGTATGCCACGCCACCGTAAGCGGTGCGATGCTCCTGCTCACTGGCGTCGACAAGCTCAGGATTTTTTTGGGAGGAAGGATTTTCGAGGCAGTTAGCAGTCCGCCAACGCCAGGGTGGCAGGAGGCGCAACTCGCAAGCTGCACCGGCTTGTTGGGAGGAATTAAAACATCCGCTGTACAGGTCAACGGAAAATGGTACGGGATTGATAATGACGGGCGCCCCTTTGGTCCGCCCCTCAGTGGTTTCACTCCTTTGAATCCACCAGACCAAGCTTGATCTGATCGGGATCCTGCCCGAGCAAGCCAGCCCCTGCATTGAGTGTAGGAGTGAGCTTGCTCGAGGTGGCTGGTCTGGGCCGTTGAAAATCAATTCAATCCAAGCTTGCCCCGCAACGTCGACAAATCCTCAGCCAGCGTATTCACCGGCCCCACCAGCGCCTTGCGGTCGTTCTCCTTCACTTTGTCATAAGTCTCGAAACCGCCACCCTGGGTCTTGTACTTGGCCAGAATCGTGTTGACCGTGGCGAAGTTCTTGTCGACTTTGGCGACGAACGCTGCATCCTGTTTCTCTATCTGCGGACGGAACAGGTCGACGATTTTCTTCGCACCGTCGATGTTGCCCTGGAAGTCGTAGAGGTCGGTGTGGCTGTAGCGATCTTCTTCACCCGAGACTTTGGTGGCCGCGACTTCTTCGAGCAGCGCCGCGGCGCCGCCGACGACTTTTTCCGGCGGGAAGGTCAGGCCGGCGACGCGGGTTTGCAGGTCCTTGACGTCCTTGTTCAGGCCGTCCGCCAGTTCGCCCAAGCCCTTTGTGCTGTTTTCCGAGAACAGTGAGTATTCGATGCGGTGGAAGCCGGTGAAATCTTCAGCCTTCACGCCTTTTTCGTGATCATCGACCCGGGAGTCGATGGAGGCGTCCAGGTCACTGAACAGCTCGGCAATCGGTTCGATCGACTCGTAGTAGACGCGGGTCGGTGCGTAGAGTTTTTTCGCCGTGGCCAGGTCACCTTTTTTCACCGCGTCGGTGAATTGCTGGGTGTGGCTGGCCAGTTCTTCCAGCTGCTCGGTGACGTAGATCTTGTAGTCGGAAATCGGCTGCACCAGCTCCAGCGGCGCCGTGGCCGCGAATGCCGAGAACGGGGTGTTGAGCAAGCCAAGGGTAATCATTAACGCCAGTGACGACTTTTTCATGGAGCGGCTCCGTGCAGGTGGTTTATGCGGTTTTTGTTGGTTGAGTGGCATTGAGCAGTGAACGACCAAGGAAGTCCTGATCGCTGGTTACACCGGGCAAGGTGAAGAAGTACCCACCGCCGACCGGCTTGAGGTATTCCTCCAGCGGCTCGCCGTTAAGCCGGGTTTGCACGGTGATGAAGCCTTTTTCCAGGTCGGCCTGGTAGCAGATGAACAGCAGGCCCATGTCCAGTTGTCCGTTCTTGTTTGCGCCGTTGGAGTAGTTGAAGGGACGGCGCAGGATCAGGTTGGCCTGGGTCGCGGCGGTGCGCGGATTGGCCAGGCGGATATGCGCGTCGAGTTTGGTCAGCTTGCCTTCCGGATCTTTGGCGTAGTCCGGCACCTCGGTTTCATGGCTACCGCCCAAAGGCGCGCCGGTGCTTTTGACCCGGCCGAGAATGCTTTCCTGTTCCTGTAGCGGGGTGCGGTCCCAGCGTTCGACGAAGTTGCGGATGATCCGCACCGCTTGATAGCTACCACCGGCCGTCCATGAAGGTTCGTCGCTGCCGGGCTGGACCCAGACGATACGGTCCATGGTGTTGCCATCGTTGGAGTCGGGGTTGGCCGAGCCGTCGCGAAAACCGAGGAAGTTGCGGGCACTTTGCGCCGGTATACCGGGTTTTGCTGGCGCCTGGGGCGGCACGCTGCCTTCTTGTTTCCAACGCACCAGCAATAGATCCGGCAGGTTTTTCACGATGTCCCGCAGGGCGTGAATGTTGGTGTCGGTGGTGTTGGCGCAGAACTGCAGGCTCAAGTCGCCGTGACAGCAGTCGGCCTCCAGCGCATCGTTGGGAAAGCCGACCATGCGGGTCAGGCGCTTGGGTTTGATGTCCGCCAGACCGAAGCGCTCGTCGAACAGGGAGGCGCCCACTGATACGGTGATGGTCAGGTTGTCCGGGGTGACCACGGGGCCGAGTATCCCCGAATCCACCGGTGGCAGTTTCGGATCGACTTGGGTGACCGGGCCACCCTTCATCAGGAAGGCAATGCGCTCGTTGAGCGTGCGGAACAACCGCTCCAGGTCGTCACGGTCGTTGGCCAGCACATCGAACGACACCAGCATGCCGGACGCCGGGCGTGGGGTGACGATGCCGCTTTGGTGCTTGCCGTGGAATTCGTGCCGGTCTTGGGTATGGTCGCTGCTCGGGGCTTCGGTGACCTGGGCAGGGCTGGCAGCCATGGCCGGGCAGCTCAAGGCGGTGCCTGCGAGGGCGACACCGGCGGCGCCCATTCCCATCAATACACGGCGGCGCTGGAGGTTGAATGGCTCTGAATCGTTCATCTGAAACTCGTCTTCTGATTACAGGCCGGAGAGGCCGAGGGCGGGATCGATAGCATCGAGTGCAGTGGCCAGTGCCTTGGCCTTGTCGGCGATCTGCTGGCGTTGTTCGGCGCTGACACTGTCGTAGCTGGCGAAGCCGTCCTTGACCTTGAAGCCATTGAGTTCGGCTTCGAAGGCGGCGACGGCACTGTCGATTTTCGGCAGCAGGTCGGCGGTGGACTTTGCCAGCAGCGGGCGCAGCAATTCGACTACCTTACGTGCGGCGTCGAGGTTGCCGGCAAAGCCGTTCAGGTCGCTGTGGCTGTAGCGTTCTTCCTCACCGCTGCCTGCGCGCACGTCGCCGAGGGTGTTGAGATTGCGCACCACGCTGCTCACCAGTTGCTCGGGTGGCAGGGACTGGGCCAGCAGTTGTTGCTTAAGCGTGCTGACGTCCGCAAGCAGACGCTGGGCGACCGGTGCCATTTCCTCGAGATTGCGTTGATCGAACAGCGCGTATTCGAGGCGATGGAAGCCGCTGAATGCAGGATCTTGCTCGCGTTTCTCGAAGTAATCGGCGCGAGCGTTGATGTCGTTGTCCAGTTCGGCCAGGCGTTGTGCTGCCGGAGCCAGCCGCTGGTATGCAGCGCGGGCCGGCAGGTACAAGGCTTGTGCCTGGCTCAAGTCACCGGCTTCGATCGCTTGATCGAGGGCGCTGACGGCTTTGATCAGTGCAGTTCCTTGGCTGTTTAAGTAGACGCGGAACTCCGACAACGGCCCGACAAATGCCACCATCGACGGCCTGGCTTTGGCTGCCGCATCGGATGCGGCGGTCGGGGTGACGTGCAAGGTGCCGCGTGGATTGCTCAGCAGGCCGCAGGTGATCGCGTAATCGCCGGGCATCAGGTTGGCATTGATCACCTGGCTCAGGCCGGGGGCAATGTTTTCCCGTTCTTCGACCACCAGCACGCCGTCGAGGATTTCCCATTCCACGGCACGGTCGGAGCGATTGACAATGCGAAAACTGGCGTGGCCGGCGGGCACCGTCAGGGTGTTTGGCTCGCAGCTGTGCGGGTGAATGGTCACCAGCATTTCGTCGTGGTTGGCCTGGCGCTTGGCCGCGGCCATTTTCGAGGCGTAGTAGAACAGGCCGCCGGCAGCGATCATCACGATCACTGAGCCGGCCACCGCCCAGCGCAGGGCGCGGGGAGGGGAAGCCTGGGGTGGGGCTGGATTTGGCATGGTTGCCCTTATTGACTGGAGACAAAGAAAGGCGCTCACCTTGTAGGAGCGAGCTTGCTCGCGAAGAACCTGAGGCCACCGCTGGGCATCTGGTTCTACGCGTTATCGTTCACGACCATCGCGAGCAAGCTCGCTCCTACAGAGGGCGGGCGAGACCGGGAGAAAGAACATCACCAGGGCCACCAGCAGATAAATCAGATAAGCGCCGAGGGTGCTGACCGTGGGGGCGTCCTGGTAACCGAACATGCCGGCCAGCACCGAACCCAGCGGGCCGTCCATCGGCAACGTCGCACTGATATCGAACAGTACGGATTGCAGGTGATTCCACACGCCGGCTTCATGCAGCGCTTGTACGGAGTTGGCGAGGATGCCGGCGGCGACCACGAGGATGAACAGGCCGGTCCAGCGGAAGAATGCACCGAGGTTCAGGCGCATGCTGCCGCTGTAGATCAGGAAGCCGACGATGATTGCCAGGATCAAACCGAGCAGGGCGCCGATCGGTGCCGCCGGGCCTTCGCTCTGCTGGAACACCGCCAGCAGGAAGAACACCGTTTCCAGGCCTTCCCGGGCCACGGCAAAAAAAACCATGGCGATCAGCGCGGTCACCTGATGTTTGGAGCCGGTCAATGCCTGATCGAGGGACACGTGCAACGAGCGCTTGATCGAACGCGCCACCTTGCGCATCCAGAACACCATGGAACTGAGGATGCCGACAGCCACGAGGCCGACTACGCCTTCAAACAATTCCTGCTGTTTTTGCGGAAACTCGGCGCTGACCAGTTCCAGGCCGCCACCGACCAACAAGGCCAGAGCGGCGGCGAGGAACACACCGATCCACACGGCAGGCATCCATTGGCCGCGACCGGTCTGTTTGAGGTAACTGGCGATAATGCCGACGATCAATGCCGCCTCGATGCCCTCGCGCAACATGATCAAAAAAGGAACGAGCATTCAGCACCGTGTCGTAAATAGATAGGGTGCTAAGTTGTAACATAATGACACTCATTCCCAAATGGCATTCATTGACATTTACCTGAACCTAAGCTGAACAACCCTGAATATCACCGCCCCCCCCTGTAGGAGCGAGCCTGCTCGCGGTAGCGGACGGTCAGCCACATTTGCATCAGATGCGAAGCCGCCTTCGCGAGCAAGCTCGCTCCTACAAGGGTTCTGCGCAGCGATGACGGCTGCGCTAATATGCCCACCACCCAAAACAACAACAGGGCTCGCCTCGCTCAATGTCGGAAAAAGACACCATTTCCATTCAACTGGTGCGTGAAGCGCTGTTACAGAGTTGTGCCCCGGGTGCCGCCACCGATGAGGTGTTGAGCAAGGTCGGCATTGATCCGGTGCTGTTGCTCAGCCATTCTGCGCGAGTACCGGCCACCGCCTATGCTCGGCTGTGGCGCCTGCTGGCGCGGCGGGGCGACGACGAGTTCTTTGGCATGGACCCGCGCAAGCTCAAATCCGGCAGCCTTGAGTTTCTCTGCCGCTGCGCCATGGTCCAGCCGAGCCTGGCGGCGGGGCTGACCAGTGGGCTGGGGTTTCTGTCGTTGATGCTGGAACGCATGCCCGCCGAGCTGGTGCGCCAGCAAAGCCTGGCGGAAATTGTGCTATTGGAAGACGACCACGCGCCGCGCCGCGCTTTTACTTATTTCACCTACTGGATGATCGTGCACGGCGTGGCCTGCTGGCTGGCTGGGCGACGGATTCCGATTCTGGCCATCGAACTGCGCTGCCCGCAGCCGGACTTCTGCGATGACTATCAGGTGATGTTTTCCGAAAACCTGCGTTTCGACCGGCCCCGCACGCGGATGATTTTCGCCGCGGACTGCCTGGATCTGCCCATCAAACGCACGGTACAAGAGCTTCAGCGCTTCCTGGCCCATGCCCCGGCGAACATTCTGGTGAAGTACCGCGATCCAGAGAGCCTGGCCAGCCGGATCAAGCATGATCTGCGGCAGTTGCCCGCCGAGCAGTGGCCGGAAACCGATGCCCTGGCGCAGCGCCTGTGCATGTCCGCCTCGACCCTGCGTCGGCGACTCGCCGAGGAAGGGCACACGTATCAGGGGCTCAAGGATAGCGTGCGCAAGGAGCTGGCGATTGTCTGGCTGGCCGAGCCGAACATCAGCTTCGCCGAAATCGCCACTCGCCTGGGGTTTGCCGATGCGAGTTCGTTCTACAAGGCGTTTCGCAAATGGTCGGGGTCTAATCCGGGGCATTACCGCAGTTTGATTCTCAACGAAGCCAACTGATCTGAAAGTTGCGTTGACCGGGCAGCCCTCATCGCTGGCAAGCCAGCTCCCACAAGTCCTGTGTCAATTCTGAAAACACACCAACCCTGTGGGAGCTGGCTTGCCAGCGATGGGGCCAGTACAGACAACACACCTCCAAAACCTTGGCCAAAGCAGTCAAGCAACTTGATAACTTTGACCATTGCCCTGCACCCCGCGCAGAGCGAGTATTTCCCTGTTGTATACGGTTCCCCGACCTAATAAAAAACACACAGGGATTCTGGCAATGCGCGATTACTTGTCTGCTGTTTCACAGTTCAATTATCAGCACACCGTCGATGCCGCACTGGCCGGCGACCTCACTGCCCTCAATGCCTGTGTCGAGTGTTGTGACCGACACGCCTTGCCGGGACGGATCGCGCTGTTCTGGGAAGGCCGCGATGGTTCCAGCGCGACTTACACCTTCAGCGACCTGCAGGACAAGGCTGCACGTTTCGCCAATTTCCTTCTGGCCCAGGGCGTCAAGCGCGGCGACAAGGTGGCGGGCCTATTGCCACGTAACTTCGAGTTGCTCATCACCGTGTTCGCCACCTGGCGCATTGGCGCGGTCTACCAGCCGCTGTTCACGGCCTTCGGCCCGAAAGCCATCGAGCACCGCCTCGGGAGTTCAGGCGCCAAAGTGGTGGTGACCGACGCGGTCAACCGCTCCAAACTCGCCGAAGTCGCCGATTGCCCCACCATCGTCACCGTCGGCGGGCCTAAAGGGCAGGGCATTGTCCGGGGCGATTACAGCTTCTGGGCCGAATTGGCCAATTATTCCTCCGCGTGCGAACCGGTCATGCTCACCGGCGAAGACCCGTTCCTGCTTATGTTCACCTCGGGCACCACTGGTCCGTCCAAAGCGCTGTCGGTACCGCTCAAGGCCATCGTTGCGTTCCAGAGCTACACCCGCGATGCCGTGGATCTGCGTCCCGAAGATGCGTTCTGGAACGTGGCCGATCCGGGCTGGGCCTACGGTATCTATTTCGGCGTGACGGGGCCGATGTCCATGGGACATCCGATCACCTTCTACGATGGCCCGTTCACCCTCGAAAGCACCTGCCGGGTGATCAACAAATACGGGATCACCAACCTCACCGGTTCACCGACAGCCTACCGCTTGCTGATCGCCGGAGGCGACGAATTCGCCCGCTCGATCAAGGGCAAGTTGCGCATCGTCAGCAGCGCCGGCGAACCGTTGAACCCGGAAGTGATTCGCTGGTTTGCCGATAACCTGGGCGTGGTGATTCACGACCACTACGGCCAGACCGAACTGGGCATGGTGCTGTGCAACCACCACGGTTTCGATCACCCGATCCATATGGGCGCTGCTGGCTTTGCCTCGCCGGGCCACCGCATCGTGGTGCTGGACGAGGAGTACAAGGAACTGGGCGTCGGCCAGCCGGGCATCCTGGCCATCGACCGCACCCAGTCGCCGATGTGCTGGTTCGCGGGGTACGAGGGCGTACCGACCAAAGCCTTTGTCGGCAACTACTACTTGAGCGGCGACACCGTCGAGTGGAACCCGGACGGCAGCATCAGCTTCGTCGGTCGCAGCGATGATGTGATCACTACTTCCGGCTACCGTGTCGGCCCGTTCGACGTGGAGAGCGCGCTGATTGAACATCCGGCCGTGGTGGAAGCGGCGGTGGTCGGCAAGCCCGATCCGGAGCGCACCGAACTGGTCAAGGCCTTCGTCGTGCTCAGCCCGCAATACCGTGCGTCGCCAGAGTTGGCCGAGGAGCTGCGCCAGCACGTGCGCAAGCGTCTGGCGGCGCACTCGTATCCCCGTGAAATCGAATTTGTCAGCGAATTGCCGAAAACCCCAAGCGGCAAATTGCAGCGCTTTATCTTGCGCAACCAGGAGATCGCCAAGGCTCAAGAGGCTGCGGCGAAGAACGTTTCAGCTTGAATCCAAGGAAACAATGATGCAGATCGAAAACAAGGTTTTTATCGTCACCGGCGGTGCGTCGGGCCTGGGTGCGGCGACGGCTGAAGTGCTGGTCGCAGCCGGCGCCAAGGTCATGCTGGTGGACATGAATGCCGAGGCCGTCGCGGCGCAGGCCCAGCGCCTGGGCGCGCAAAGCGTGGTGGCGGATATCAGCGACGAAGCGGCTGCTGACGCCGCGGTGCAAGCTACGGTCAAGGCCTTTGGTGGCTTGAACGGGCTGGTCAACTGCGCCGGCATCGTGCGGGGCGAGAAGATCCTCGGCAAGAACGGTCCGCACACCCTGGGAAGCTTCAGCCAGGTGATCAACGTCAACCTGATTGGCAGTTTCAACATGCTGCGTCTGGCCTCGGCGGCCATTGCCGAAACCGAAGCGGACGCCGGTGGTGAGCGCGGGGTGATCATCAACACCGCGTCGGCGGCGGCCTATGACGGCCAGATCGGCCAGGCGGCCTACGCGGCCTCCAAGGGGGCGATCGTCAGCCTGACCTTGCCGGCGGCCCGCGAGCTGGCGCGTTTCGGCATCCGCGTGATGACCATCGCCCCGGGTATCTTCGAAACACCGATGATGGCCGGCATGACCCCGGAAGTCCGTGACTCCCTGGCGGCCGGCGTACCATTCCCGCCGCGCCTGGGCAAACCGGCCGAGTATGCGTCGCTGGTGCGGCATATCATTGAAAACAGCATGCTCAATGGCGAGGTGATCCGTCTCGACGGTGCTTTGCGCATGGCGGCCAAATAAGGAGGATTTGTCATGACTATTGCCAATGATCCAATCGTGATTGTCAGTGCCGTTCGCACGCCGATGGGCGGCTTTCAGGGCGAACTCAAAAGCCTGACGGCACCGCAACTGGGTGCCGTGGCGATCAAGGCCGCCGTCGAGCGCGCCGGTGTCGCCGCCGATGCCGTCGATGAAGTGCTGTTCGGTTGTGTATTGCCCGCCGGCCTTGGCCAGGCGCCGGCGCGTCAGGCGGCACTGGGCGCCGGACTGGATAAATCGACCCGCTGCACCACCGTGAACAAAATGTGCGGCTCCGGGATGGAAACCGCGATCCTGGCCCATGACATGCTGTTGGCGGGCAGCGCCGATGTGGTGGTCGCCGGTGGCATGGAAAGCATGTCCAACGCGCCTTACCTGCTGGACCGTGCCCGCAGCGGTTATCGCATGGGCCATGGCAAGGTGCAGGATTCGATGTTCCTGGACGGTCTGGAAGACGCCTATGACAAGGGCCGCTTGATGGGCACCTTTGCCGAAGACTGCGCCGAAACCAACGAATTCAGCCGTGAAGCGCAGGACGCCTTTGCCATCGCCTCGACCACCCGTGCGCAACAGGCGATCAAGGATGGCAGCTTCAGGGACGAGATCGTCCCGCTGACCGTGACCGTGGGTAAGGAACAGGTGGTGATCAGCAACGACGAACAACCGCCGAAAGCGAAGCTGGACAAGATCGCTTCGCTGAAGCCGGCGTTCCGCGAAGGTGGCACCGTCACGGCGGCGAACTCCAGCTCGATCTCCGACGGCGCGGCGGCGCTGGTGCTGATGCGTCGCTCCGAAGCCGACAAGCGCGGTCTCAAGCCGCTGGCGGTGATTCACGGCCACGCGGCATTTGCCGATACTCCGGGGCTCTTTCCGGTAGCGCCGATTGGCGCGATCAAGAAACTGATGAAGAAAACCGGCTGGTCGCTGGATCAGGTCGATCTGGTCGAAGTCAACGAAGCCTTTGCCGTGGTCGGCATGGCCGCGATGACCCACCTGGAAATCCCCCACGAGAAGCTTAACGTGCATGGCGGCGCCTGCGCCCTGGGCCACCCGATTGGCGCGTCCGGTGCGCGAATTGTGGTGACCTTGCTCTCGGCCCTGCGCCAGAAAGGCCTGAAGCGTGGTGTGGCGGCGATCTGCATTGGTGGCGGTGAAGCGACGGCGATGGCCGTCGAGTGCCTGTACTGATACGCCTTTGCTTCCTGTAGGAGCGAGCATGCTCGCGATGGACGTCAACGATAACGCGGGGACCCTGATTTCCCGCGGTGCTCTCAGGTTCATCGCGAGCATGCTCGCTCCTACAGTGTTAACGCCTTTACACATTTAAGGACTGGTCATGATCCCCAATGACGAACAGCAACAGATCAGCGACGCCGCGCGGCAGTTTGCCCAGGAGAGGCTGAAACCCTTTGCCGCCGAATGGGACCGCGAACATCGCTTTCCCAAGGAAGCCATCGGCGAAATGGCCGAGCTGGGATTCTTCGGCATGCTGGTACCCGAGCAGTGGGGCGGTTGCGACACCGGTTACCTGGCCTATGCCATGGCCCTTGAGGAAATTGCCGCTGGCGATGGTGCTTGCTCGACCATCATGAGCGTGCACAACTCGGTCGGTTGCGTGCCGATCCTCAACTACGGCAACGACGATCAGAAAGAACGCTTCCTCAAGCCGCTGGCCAGCGGTGCGATGCTCGGCGCCTTTGCCTTGACCGAACCGCAAGCCGGCTCCGACGCCAGCGGCCTGAAAACCCGTGCGCGCCTGGAGGGCGATCACTACGTGCTCAACGGTTGCAAACAATTCATCACGTCCGGGCAGAACGCCGGGGTGGTGATTGTGTTCGCGGTGACTGATCCGAGCGCCGGCAAGCGAGGCATCACCGCGCTGATCGTGCCGACCGATTCGCCGGGCTACAAAGTCGCTCGGGTCGAGGACAAACTCGGTCAACATGCGTCCGACACCTGCCAGATCCTGTTCGAAGACGTGAAGGTCCCGGTGGCCAACCGCCTGGGCGAAGAGGGCGAAGGCTACAAGATCGCCTTGGCCAACCTTGAAGGCGGGCGTGTCGGTATCGCAGCGCAATCGGTAGGCATGGCCCGCGCCGCATTCGAAGCGGCCCGCGACTACGCCAGTGAACGCGAGAGCTTCGGCAAGCCTATCATCGAACATCAGGCAGTGGCCTTCCGCCTGGCGGACATGGCGACCCAGATCGCCGTGGCCCGGCAAATGGTGCATTACGCCGCCGCCCTGCGTGACAGCGGCAAACCGGCGTTGGTCGAGGCGTCGATGGCCAAGCTGTTTGCATCGGAAATGGCCGAGAAGGTCTGTTCCTCGGCATTGCAAACCCTTGGCGGTTACGGTTACCTGAACGACTTCCCGCTGGAGCGGATCTACCGCGACGTGCGGGTTTGCCAGATCTACGAAGGCACCAGCGACATTCAGCGCATGGTCATTTCGCGCAATCTTTGAGAAGGAGAACATTTGTGACTTACGAAACGATTTTGCTGGAAACCCACGGCCGTGTCGGCCTGATTACCCTAAACCGCCCGCAGGCGCTGAACGCATTGAATGCACAGATCGTCAGCGAGGTGAACCACGCCCTTGATGGCTTGGAGAAGGACCCGAACATCGGCTGCATCGTGCTCACCGGTTCGAAAAAAGCCTTTGCCGCCGGTGCCGACATCAAGGAAATGGCCGAGCTGACCTATCCGCAGATCTACATCGACGATCTGTTCAGCGACAGCGACCGCGTGGCCAATCGCCGCAAGCCGATCATTGCCGCGGTCAACGGTTTCGCCTTGGGCGGCGGCTGTGAACTGGCGCTGATGTGCGACTTCATCCTGGCCGGCGACAACGCCAAATTCGGCCAGCCGGAAATCAACCTCGGCGTGCTGCCGGGCATGGGCGGTACCCAGCGCCTGACCCGCGCCGTGGGCAAGGCCAAGGCCATGGAAATGTGCCTGAGCGGCCGCCTGATTGGTGCCGAAGAAGCGGAGCGTTGCGGGATCGTGGCGCGGATCGTACCGAGTGATGAGCTGCTGGATGAAGCGCTGAAAGTCGCGGCGCTGATCGCTAAAAAATCGCTGCCGATTGCGATGATGGTCAAGGAAAGCGTCAACCGTGCCTTTGAAGTGAGCCTGTCCGAAGGCGTGCGCTTCGAGCGTCGGGTGTTCCACGCAGCGTTTGCGACGCAGGATCAGAAGGAAGGGATGGCGGCGTTTATTGCCAAGCGTGAGGCTGAGTTCGTCGGTAAGTAAGACAGCGAATTCACTGACGCTATCGCGGGCAAGCCCGCTCCCACAGGTTCCAGGGGGTACACAGTATTTGTGACCGACCGAGAACCTTGTGGGAGCGGGCTTGCCCGCGATGTTTTTAAAGATCACACCAGATAGTTTTTCAGTTCCCGGGCAATCACCATTCGCTGAATTTCGCTCGATCCTTCATAAATCTGCGTGATCCGCGCATCCCGGTAGTAACGCTCCACCGGGTAATCCTCCAGATAGCCATACCCGCCATGAATCTGTATCGCTGACGAGCAGACCTTCTCGGCCATCTCCGACGCAAACAGTTTGGCCTGCGAGGCCTCCGACAGACACGGCTTGCCGGCGCTGCGCAACCGCGCGGCATGCAGGATCATCAGCCGTGCGGCGTTGAGTTGCATGTGCATGTCCGCCAGCAGGTTGGCGATGCTCTGGTGACCGATGATCGGCTGGCCGAACTGCACGCGATCACGGGAGTAGGCCAGTGCCGCTTCGAATGCGGCGCGGGCGATGCCCAAGGCCTGGGCGGCGATGCCGATGCGGCCGCCTTCGAGGTTGGACAGGGCGATGGCCAGGCCTTTGCCGCGTTCACCCAGCAGGTTGGCTTCGGGGATGGTGCAGTTGTCCAAGGTCACCGCGCAGGTATCGGACGCGCGGATGCCCATCTTGTGTTCGCTGCGGTCGACGGTGAAGCCGGGCGTGCTGGTGGGCACCAGGAACGCCGAGATACCGCGCTTGCCCAGGTCGGGGTCCGTCACGGCAAACACGATCGCCAGTTTGGCCCGTTTGCCGTTGCTGACAAACTGCTTGGCACCGTTGATCACCCACTGGCCATCGCGCAGTTCGGCGCGGGTGCGCAGGTTGTGTGCTTCGGAACCGGCCTGGGGTTCGGTCAGGCAGAAGCAACCGATGGCCTGGCCACTGGCCAAATCCGCCAGCCAGGTCTGCTTCTGTTCTTCGGTGCCGTAGTTGAGCACCGGTCCGCAGCCCACGGAGTTGTGGATGCTCATCATCGCGCCGGTGGCGCCGTCGCCGGCGGAGATTTCTTCCACGGCCAGGGCATAGGCAACGTAGTCGACGTAGGTGCCGCCCCATTCCTCCGGGACCACCATGCCCAGCAGGCCCAGTTCACCCATTTTCGCGACCAGCGCATCGTCGATCCAGCCGGCCTTTTCCCAGGCTTGGGCGTGGGGCGCGATTTCGCCGCGGGCAAAGTCCCGGGCCATGTCGCGGATCATGACTTGCTCTTCGCTCAATTCGATATCGTGCATGGCTCAGCTCCCGCTTTGGTCAAACCCGTTGAAGAAGCTCGCCACGTGTGCGGCGTCCAGCGCCTGCAGGGTGGGCGGGTTCCAGCGTGGGTTCTTGTCTTTGTCGATCAGCAAGGCGCGCACGCCTTCGATCAGGTCGCCGCGCTCGAACCACTGGCGGTCCAGGTGCAGCTCAAGGGCGAAGCAGCGCTCCAGGCTCAGGTGCCGACCGCGTCGCAGCATTTCCAGGGTCACGGCCATGGCCAGTGGCGAACGGGTTTGCAGCAGGTCGGCGGTGGTCGTCGCCCATTCATGACTGTCGGCGACCGTCACTTCACGCAATTGCTCAACAATACTCGGCACGTCCGGCAGGGCGAAGAAGTGGTCGATGGCCGGGCGTAGGGCTTTGAGAGGGGCATCGGGCAACTGTTGCACGGCGAGTTGTGCCAGCAGGCCCTGCAAATCCTTCAGCGGCGTATCGCGCCACTCCAGTTGATCAAGTTTTTCGTCCAGCGTCGCCAGGTGGGCGCTGTCCAGATACCAGTCGGCCAGGCCGCAATACAGGGCATCGGCCGCGCGGATCTGCACGCCGCTGACGCCCAGGTAGATACCCAGTTCACCGGGAATGCGCGGCAGGAAGTAACTGCCGCCGACGTCCGGGAAGTAACCAATGCCGACTTCCGGCATCGCCAGGCGGCTCTTATCGGTGACCACCCGAAGGTCGGCGCCTTGCACCAGCCCCATGCCGCCGCCCAGGACAAAACCGTCCATCAGGGCCAGCACGGGCTTGCGGTAGTGGTGAATCGCGAGGTCGAGAGCGTATTCCTCGACGAAGAAATCTTCGTGCAGCGTGTCGCCGCTTTTGAAGCTGTCGTGCAGCGAACGAATGTCGCCGCCGGCACAGAAGGCTTTTTCCCCTGCACCGCGCAGAACGACGGCATGCACGTTGGCGTCGACGGCCCAGGCGTCGAGTTGGCGTTGCAGATTGCGCACCATGTCCAGGGTCAGGGCGTTGAGACCGGCGGGACGATTGAGGGTCAGGTGACCGATGTGGTTGCGAACCTCGGCCAGCACTTCATTTTGCGCGGCATCCATAGGCGGGATTGCCTTCGATGAAACCTGAGCAGTCATCACTAACTCCCTGCTTTTATTGTTCTTTATAAAGAAGCTCGCGCGCGAGCGATGCAGGATCGTAACAGTGCAAATTTGTGATGTACAACGGGGATATGTGCAGGGGCTGTCTGCATTTTTGCAGTGGTCTTTGTAGGAGTCAGGCGCTGGTATGGCTCAGGACTTCACCAATACTGCGACGTTTAGCGTGTAACTCACTGATATGAACCAGCTGTTCCAAATCTTCAGGGGTTACGTCGAAGAAGGCTTCCATGTCGGCCAGGGCCAGTTTCAGGTCCTGGGCAGTGATCGCCTGACTGTCGATTGGCGGATGATCGGCAGGCACCATCGGCACCGGTTCGCTGGGGCGCTTGGGGTAACGGATGCGCGTCAGGTTGTTATAGGCCACAGCGCACAGCACCATGACCACTGCAGTGAGCATTATCGGGCCCAGTGCCATCCAGTCCATGGCGACCGTGGTCGGATCAGCCAGAACCGTGGTCGCTGCCACCGCGCCAGCCGGTGGATGCAGGCAACGCAGCCAGCACATCAGAATCACTGCCATGCCTGCAGCCAGACAGGCACCGCCCAGGGTTCGGCCCAATACATGGGCCACCAGTAGCCCCATGACCCCGGCGCACAGGTAACCGCCGACAATCGACCAGGGTTGTGCCAGCGCACCGGAAGACACTGCAAACAACAGTACTGCCGAAGCGCCCAGCGGACCGATCAAATGCTGAGCCACTTCGATGCCGTATACCTGACTGCATAGCCAGACACTGAGCAGCGTGCCAACGGCCATGCCGATGGCGGCTCGGCTCCATTCGGAGGGGCGGGTGTTGATGGCGGCGGGCAGCCAGCGAGCGAGCATGATGTAAACCGTTTCCTTGATAAAAACCTTAGGCAAAAAAAAGGCTTGCCGGGGTTACCCAGAAAGCCCTTGAAGTTGTTCCAACTATTGGGGGAGGAACGGCGACAGTTTGCCGATCCTTGCTGATGCTGACAAATTCATATTAATGAAGCTTCAGTTCATTAATTCTGATGTATCGCCACGCGCCGGCCACTCATGAAACACAGGAATCCACCCATGGCCGTGAGTGCGCTCAAGGCGTAGAACATGGTCGGCGCCGGTGTGTGCATCAACAGGAAGCCACAAATCACCGGGCTCAGGGCGCCGCCGAGGGCCGCCAGGTTCTGTGCGCCGTAATAGCTGCCGCGCAATTCCTCCGGAGCCAGGGTGTCGACGAACAGGAATTCGGCCGGGTAAATGATCATTTCTCCGAGGGTAAAAATGAACATCGCCACGCACCAGCTGACCATGGTGTCCGCCAGGCTAAAGCCGATCAGCCCGAGGATGAACAGGCTGGTGCCGCCGGCGATCCAGTAGCGCAACTTTTCGCGATTGAGAAAACGGCCGATCTGGTATTGCAACAGGATCACGCTGACGGCGTTGCAGGCGAGCAGGGCGGCCATGATGTCCAGCGCTTGCTTGGACTCGTGGGTCACCAGCAGGTATTGCGACAGGTAAAGAGTGAAACGTCCGTGTACCACAGTGCTGAGCAGGCAGCCGCAGGTGAACATGATCAGGGTGCGGTCGTTTTTCAGGGTCACCAGGGTCTTGAGGAAGCTCTGGGGTTGGCCAATGACCGGCGTCTGTGCCGAATCCCTGGGGATGCCGATCATCAGGAAGATGCTGAAGAAGGCGATGGCGCCGGCGATCAGGAAGGGCGCGATCGGATAGTGCCCGGCGATCACCACGCCGAGCATGGGACCGGTGGCATAACCAATGTTGGTCAGGGTGTAGCGCAGGGAAAACGCCTTGGCACGCTGGCTCATGGGCAGGTTTTCGCTGAGAATCGCCTTCGAACCGATGAGGAACAGCGCCGACGCGGTCTCGGTGATCACCAGGGTGGCGGTGGTCAGGTAGAGGTTTTCGGCGAAGGTCAGCAGCACGAAACCGATGCCGCTGGAGAGCATCGCCAGGATCAGCAGGCGGCGCTTTTCCAGGCGATCGATGATGTAGCCGCCATACAGGGCGAGCAGGGTGGCGATGAACACCGCGATCCCGAGCAGCAAGCCAACGTCCTGTTGGTTGAGGCCCAGCTTGTTGCTCAGAAACAGCGTGAGCAACGGGCTGGTGATGGCGCGGCTGACGACAATGGTCAGCGACACGATCATCAGCCGGCGAACAATGAGTGAGTATGTGGTCACGGTGAGTGCAAATGTCCTTATTCAGATTCTGTGATGTTCGGCGATAGACCGCATCGCGCCCTTCGCGAGCAGGCTCGCTCCCACAGAGGGGCGCATTCCCACCAGGGGGGGAAGAATGTTCCCCAAAAAGACAGGGAAAAAAAAACCCCATGCCAAGTGGACCACCCC
>NZ_JBPKAM010000043.1:0-53733 GCF_051216495.1 Pseudomonas baetica
CACCTTCCACGACTTCCTGTTGACCGGTGAATGCGCCGTTCTTTTTGTTCTTCCCCCCTCCCCCCCCCCCCTCTCCCTCCCCCCCCCCCTCCCCCCCTCCCTCCCCCCCCCCTCCCCCCCCCCCCCCCC
Organism: Pseudomonas baetica; assembly: GCF_051216495.1. Lineage (GTDB taxonomy): Bacteria > Pseudomonadota > Gammaproteobacteria > Pseudomonadales > Pseudomonadaceae > Aquipseudomonas > Aquipseudomonas baetica_B. The sequence goes on from NZ_JBPKAM010000043.1 coordinate 130, forward strand.
CCCCCCCCCCCCCCCCCCCCTACAGGGGGCGGTTTAACTCATTGAGTTATGGCTGTGGATCGAGCTGATCCAGCACGCGGTTCACCGACAGCTGCGCCAGCACAATCATCTGTTGAATACCCAGCACCAGATTGCACGTCGGTCCGGTCAGGCTGGAGGACAACTCTGTGGCCATGACATTGGCTGATGCAAGGGTTTCATGGGCGTGGACAAGGAGGGTTTCGGAACTGACGCCCGGATGGATGGTGAAAATTGGACAGGGGCGGTAAGTGGTTTTTGCCTGTGGGTTTGGATCTACATCTGGGGGATTTGGGCTGTGTTTGATCATGGTGAAGCTCCTGAAGTTGTGGAGCTGCCACTGATCGCTGCGAAACGAAAATTAGGTGGCAGCTGTACGCAGGTTCGCAGACCGGGACTTCAGGCACCCGGCATACCCGAAGGTATCCCGCGCACAACCGCCATGACACAGGCATAAAAAAGCGCCCGCTTTCGGATGGTGGACGCTGTGCGCCTGAAGTTTAACCGGGCTGCGAAACCCAGTCGCTGATTTTTGCAGCGACGGGCAAAGGCTAGAGATCATGCTTCCTAGGGACAACCTGAAAGTGTTGTGGGAAGGTTCTGAAGTTTTGATTGATCGATAAACATCGTTGGCTGTGAGGTTGCCTTCGCGAGCAGGCTCGCTCCCACATTTTGATCGGTGTGTATCAGCGGGAAATTGATCGGCTGTCAGGCCGTCTTCGCTGGCAAGCCAGCTCCCACAGGGTCGGCGTATACCTGACCTGCTCCTCACCACTCAATAGGCCGAGCGTTAGCTCGCCTGCAGCTCTTGATCTTGATCCACCCGCCCCTTCGGGAGGCTGAGTGGAGGCGTTCATCCGGGGGGAAGGCGCGCAGCGCCGTGCGGCGAAGCCGCACACATCGAGAGGAGGTGCAGCGCAGCAAACCGGAGGCGATGCCCCCGGATGAATGCCGGAGCGAAGGAACCCCGAGCCCCAGCGAGGGGCCGGACGCCGGGGCGAGCGCTTTTGGTTACTTTTAAGGCGTTTGTTAAAAGTGACTCGCCGTAAGGGCGAAACCGCCAGCAGCCGTTGCCGCAGCAACGGATATGTACTCAATCAATCAGGAGCTTGGTCGGCCCGAAGGCGGCCAAGTCAAACGAACTCAGACCGGATCTTTCTTGACCCTGAACCACGCCGCATACAACGCCGGCAAGAACAGCAGCGTCAACGCCGTCGCCACGATCAGCCCGCCCATGATCGCCACTGCCATTGGTCCGAAAAACACACTGCGCGACAACGGAATCATCGCCAACACCGCAGCGAGTGCCGTCAGCACAATCGGCCTGAACCGCCGCACCGTGGCCTCGATGATCGCCTGCCACGGCTTCAACCCGGCCGCAATGTCCTGCTCGATCTGATCCACCAGGATCACCGAGTTGCGCATGATCATCCCCGACAAGGCGATGGTCCCGAGCATGGCGACAAAACCGAACGGCTGGCGGAACACCATCAGGAACAGCGTCACCCCGATCAAGCCCAACGGCGCCGTCAAAAACACCATCGCCGTGCGGGAAAAGCTGCGCAGTTGCAGCATCAGCAACGTCAGCACCACCACGATGAACAGCGGCACGCCCGCCTTCACCGAGTTCTGCCCGCGGGCGGAGTCTTCCACGGTGCCGCCGACATCCAGCAAGTAGCCATCCGGCAGTTCGGCGCGGATCGGGTCGAGGGTCGGCATGATCTGCTGCACCAGCGTCGCCGGTTGTTCCTTGCCGTAAATATCAGCACGGACGGTCACGTTGGGCAGGCGATTGCGATGCCAGATCACGCCTTCTTCAAAGCCGTATTCCAGGGTGGCGACTTGCGACAAAGCCACACTGCGACCGTTGTCGGTCGGCACCGCCAGGCTGGGCAGCAGCGAAAGTTCGGTGCGCTCATGCAAGGTGCCGCGCAGCAGGATTTCGATCAGCTCGTTGTCTTCGCGGTACTGGCTGACACTGGAACCGGTCAGTGAGCTTTGCAGGAACTTCGACAGGTTCGCCGTGCTCACGCCCAGCGCCCGTGCACGGTCCTGATCGACGTTCAGATAAACAACTTTGCTCGGTTCTTCCCAATCCAGATGCACGTTGACCACGTGGGGATTTTCGCGAACCTTGGCCGCGACTTTGCGGGCCAAAGCGCGAACTTCCTCGATGTGCTCACCCGTGACCCGGAACTGCACCGGATAGCCAACCGGTGGACCGTTTTCCAGGCGCGTGACCCGCGAGCGCAGCGCCGGGAATTGTTCGTTGAGGGTGGCGATCAACCAGCTGCGCAGGGTTTCACGCTCTTCGATACTTTTGGCCAGCACCACAAATTGGGCGAAGCTCGCGGCGGGAAGTTGTTGATCCAGCGGCAGGTAAAAACGCGGCGAACCGGTGCCGACGTAAGCTACGTAGTTATCGATCCCAGCCTTGTCCTTGAGCAGCGCTTCGAGGCGTTTGACCTCCTCGGCAGTGTTGCTCAGGGAAGCGCCTTCGGCCAGTTTCAGGTCGACCATCAATTCCAGTCGGCCCGATGCCGGGAAAAACTGCTGTGGCACAAAACGGAACAGGACCACAGATGCGATAAACAAAATCACCGTCGCCACGATCACGGTCTTGCGCCGACGCACGCACCACTCCACCACGCTTCGAACCCGCTGATAAAACGGCGTGCCATAAGGATCAGGCTGGTCAGGGCCGTGTTTGGCCGCGTGAATTTTCGCCAAATCCGGCAGCAGCTTTTCCCCCAGATACGGCACGAACACCACCGCCGCCACCCAGGAGGCCAGCAGTGCAATGGTCACCACCTGGAAGATCGATCGGGTGTATTCGCCAGTGCCCGACTGCGCAGTGGCAATCGGCAGGAACCCGGCGGCGGTAATCAGGGTGCCGGTGAGCATCGGGAACGCGGTGCTGGTCCAGGCATAGCTCGCCGCCTTGATCCGGTCGAAGCCCTGCTCCATTTTGATCGCCATCATTTCCACGGCGATGATCGCGTCGTCCACCAGCAACCCCAGCGCCAGCACCAGCGCGCCGAGGGAAATCTTGTGCAGGCCAATGCCGAGATAGTACATGGTGGCGAAAGTCATCGCCAACACCAGCGGGATCGCCAGGGCAACCACCATGCCGGTACGCACGCCGAGGGAGAAAAAACTCACCAGCAACACAATCGCCAACGCTTCCACCAGCACCTGGACGAACTCGCCGACCCCGGTTTTCACCGCCGCCGGCTGATCGGAGACCTTGCGCAACTGCATGCCGGCCGGTAGGTTTTTCTGAATGCGGGCGAACTCGATTTCCAGGGCCTTGCCCAGCACCAGAATGTCGCCGCCGTCTTTCATAGCCACGGCCAGACCGATAGCGTCCTCGGCCATGAAGCGCATGCGCGGCGCAGGTGGATCGTTGAAACCACGGCGCACATCGGCCACATCGGAGATACGGAACGTGCGATCGCCAACCCGAATCGGAAAGTTTTTTATCTCATCGACGGTCTGAAAATTCCCCGAGACCCGTAGCTGCAATCGCTCGCTGCTGGTTTCGAAGAAGCCGGCGGTGGACACCGCGTTCTGTTCCTCAAGGGCCTGTTGCACTGCCGCCAAAGGCAAACCGAGGGTGGCGAGCTTGACGTTGGACAGTTCGATCCAGATCTTTTCGTCCTGCAAACCGAGCAAGTCGACCTTGCCCACGTCCTTGACCCGTTGCAGCTGGATCTGGATGCGGTCGGCGTAGTCCTTGAGTACGGCGTAATCGAAACCCTCACCGGTCAGTGCGTAGATGTTGCCGAAGGTGGTGCCGAATTCATCGTTGAAGAACGGCCCCTGAATGCCCGGCGGCAAGGTGTGGCGGATGTCGCTGACCTTCTTGCGCACCTGGTACCAGAGCTCCGGGATGTCCACCGAGTGCATGGAGTCGCGGGCAATGAAGGTCACCTGGGATTCACCCGGGCGGGAAAAGGACACGATGCGTTCGTATTCGCCGGTTTCCATCAGCTTCTTTTCGATGCGCTCGGTGACCTGGCGCGAGACTTCCTGCGCCGTAGCACCCGGCCAGTTGGTGCGAATCACCATGGCCTTGAAGGTGAACGGCGGATCTTCGCTCTGGCCGAGCTTGGTGTAGGACAGTGCGCCAACGATGGCCAGCAACAGCATCAGGAACAGGACGATCTGGCGGTTGCGCAACGCCCATTCGGAAAGATTGAAGCCCATCGGGGATTACTCCTTGTGCGCCAGATTGACCACGCGGTTGGAGCGATCCACCGGGCGTACCTGCTGCCCGTCCAGAAGCACATGGACGCCGGCGGCCACTACCCAGTCGCTGGCGTTGAGGCCTTCGAGCACCGGAACGGTTTTCTCGCCGAAAGCACCGACCCGCACCGGGGTCTTCTTCAAGGTGCTGTTGGCGCTGACGACCCAGACGTAGGTCACACCGTTTTCCGCCGTCAGGGCCGATAGCGGCACCGACAGCGGGACCGTCTCGGCGGTTTGCACGAACACCCGAGCACTCTGGCCCAGTTCCACCGCAACCTTGCCGGCGTTGAAGGCGATGCGGGCGGCGAAGGTACGGGACTTCGGATCGGCGGCGGGCGACAATTCACGTATGCGACCCGGGAATCGCTGATCCGGATGCGTCCACAGCTCCACCGACACGGGCTGACCGACCTTGAAACGGCCGAAATTTTGTTCCGGCAGACTGATCAACACTTCACGCTCGCCATCGGTGGCCAGGGTAAACACGGTTTGACCGGCGGCCACCACTTGCCCGACCTCCAGCGCACGCTTGGCCACAACGCCATCCTGAGGAGCGCGCAACACGGCGTAGCTGGCCTGGTTACTGGAGACGTTGAATTCGGCTTTGATCTGCTTCAGGCGAGCTTCGCCGGAGCGGTAGAGATTTTCGTGGTTGTCGTACTGCGAGCGACTGACCAGCTGACGTTCCATCAAGGTTTTGTAACGGTCACGCTCGGCACGCACCATGTTCAGATTGGCTTCGGCGGCGGCAACCTGGGCCCGGGTCGCCTCCAGTTGCAGGCGCACATCCTGCGGATCGAGTTCCGCCAGCGGTTGATCAGCCTTGACCCGCTGCCCCTCATCGACCAGTCGTCGGCTGACTTTACCGCCAATGCGAAACGCCAGGTCCGGCTCATAGCGGGCGCGGATTTCACCGGGATAACTTTCCATCGCCTGGGACGAAGGCTCTGGCTGGACCACCATGGCCGGGCGAACGCTGACTTGGGGCGCCTCTTCATGACCACACGCCGTCAAAAAAAACGCCAGAGTGACTGGCAACGCGAGGGGCAAGGCATAGCGGAACATGGTGACGGACCTTTCGCTAATGGTGCTTGGAATAATTATACTGACCAGTATGTTATTAATAGCAAACTCACCAGTCCAGTAATAAAAGCGCATATGCCGAACAATCTTTCAGCACCCAACGGCCCAGGCCGTCCAAAGGATCTGGCCAAACGCCAGGCGATCCTCGACGCGGCGAAAACGCTGTTTTTGACCAAGGGATATGCCAACACCAGCATGGATGCTGTCGCCGCAGAAGCAGGCGTTTCGAAGCTGACGGTCTACAGCCATTTCAACGACAAGGAGACGCTGTTCTCCGCCGCCGTAGTCGCCAAGTGCGAGGAACAGCTGCCGACGCTGTTTTTCGAATTGCCCGACGGCGTGGCGGTGGAAACCGTGTTGCTGAACATCGCACGTGGTTTTCATGTGCTGATCAATAGCGACGAATCAGTGAACCTGCATCGCTTGATCATGACCCTGGGCAGCCAGGACCCGAAACTCTCGCTGATCTTCTTCGAGGCCGGTCCCGAGCGCATGCTGCATGGCATGGAGCGCTTGCTGAGCAAGATCGACCAGAGTGGCGCGCTGCACATCGACAAACCGCGCAATGCGGCGGAGCACTTCTTCTGCCTGCTCAAGGGAGCAGCGAATTTCCGCTTGCTCTATGGCTGCGGCGAGCCGCTGACCGGTGAGGCGGCGGAGGACCATGTGCGGGAGGTGGTGGAGTTGTTTATGCGGGCTTATCGGAGAGAAGCAGCTGCAAGTGACTAGCTGCAAGCGGCAAGTAACAGCATCGCTTGCAGCTTGCAGCTGCAGCTTAAGACTTAAGTGCTTTTTTAGGATAAATGTCATACCGACTGGACTTGCCATCCAACGCATGACTCGGCTTGGGCCCGTCAATGCACGGCGCCTTGCGCGGGCGCTTGACCACGACCCGGTGGGAAGCCAATGCCAAGGCGGCTTCAAGCAACGCCGGCGCATCCGGGTCATCACCCACCAACGGCCGGAACAGGCGCATTTCCTTCTTCACCAGCGCGGTTTTCTCACGGTGCGGAAACATCGGGTCGAGGTAGATCACCTGCGGTGGCTCCCCTTCCCAGTTTTTCATCACTTCGATTGAATTGCCCTTGAGCAAACGCATGCGCGCCACGATCGGCGCCACGTCGAAATCTTCCGCGCCACGGGCCAGGCCATCTTCCAGCAAGGCCCCGATCAGCGGCTGACGCTCGATCAGGCTCATTTCGCAGCCCAGGCTCGCCAGCACGAACGCATCCTTGCCCAGCCCCGCCGTGGCATCCAGCACCCGTGGACGCACGCCCTGAGCGATGCCAACGGCCTTGGCGATCATCTGCCCACTGCCACCGCCGTACAACCGGCGATGGGCCGCGCCCCCCTCGACGAAGTCCACCCGCACCGGTCCCGGCGCGTCCGGGCCGAGCTGTTGCAGCTGCAATCCCTGGTCGCCCACCTGCAATGCGAACTCACCGTCATCCACCTGCAACGGCAGGCCCAGGCGCTCGGCCCAGTGCTCGGCCTGTGGCTGAAAAGTCTCGCTCAGGGCTTCGACATGGATGCGGCACGCCGCGGGTTGCTCAATCATGGGAAAACACGCTCAAAAAATTAATGATCGGCAAAAACTGCCGATAACAAAACTATCGAGCATTTTGCCAGAGCTGAGCGTCGACCGAGAGAAATGTCAGACATTCAACCTACCATCACAGGTTTTATCTCGCCCTACGGCGATTACAACCTGCGAAATACCCAGGCACTGAGCGGCGTCAGCCACATCTGGCAGGACTTCTTTGCCCGGGCGCTGGCTGAACAGTCGGGTGAGGTGCTGCCTGAATCCTTGAACTTTCCGCCGGTCGATCTCGAAAGCCCGGTCGAACCCACCGTTGGCAGCGATCTGCTGGCGCACATCATTTCCCAGCGCGAATGCGACGTGAAGGACACTGAGGTTCGTCCGCCAGAGCCACTGTTCCTGCCGATTGCCGAGTTCGAAATGGACCTGGCCGACAAGCCGTTCCCACCGTTCCCGCCGGAAGAAATCGTCGCCCAGCAACAACAGCAGGACTTCGAAAGCGGCTGGGTGCGCCCGATCGTACTGACCGCCGGCCAGCCAGTGCCGGAAGCCAGCCCGGCACCGCAACCGCGTCCGCTGCACCTGCCGATCGCCGAATTCGAACTCGATCTGCTGGACAAGCCCTTCCCGCCGTTCTCGCCTGAAGAACTGGTGGAACAACAGAAACAACTCGATTTCGATAACGGCTGGGCGCGCCCGATCATCCTGCAGAACCTGCGCCTCGCCGCCTGATGGTCAGCCTTTGAAAAATTGATTGGCCTTGGCGTACGGCATGGACCGCGACGTAAAGCCGAATGTGCCTGACGCCTGAATCTCCTCGGCGGCACGGTAGAACTCGCCCAGCGCGGCCAGGGCCAGTGCCGAGCCGACACTGATGCGCTTGACGCCCATTTCGCCCAGTTCTTGCACCGTCAGCTTCAAGCCACCGGACATCAACACGTTGACCGGCTTCGGCGCCACGGCGCGGACCACGGCCAAGACTTCTTCAGCACTGCGCAGACCCGGTGCGTAAAGCACGTCAGCCCCCGCTTCGGCAAATGCCTGCAAACGGCGGATCGTGTCATCGAGATCCGGATTGCCATGCAGGTAATTCTCGGCCCGAGCAGTCAGGATGAAAGTGAAAGGCAAGCTGCGCGCGGCAGCAACGGCGGCCTTGACCCGGGCTACGGCATGTTCGAAGCAATAGATCGGCGCGTCGGGACGGCCAGTGGCATCTTCGATCGAACCACCGACGGCACCCGCGCCAGCCGCCCGCACGATGCTTTGCGCGCATTCGACAGGATCATCGGCAAAGCCGTTTTCCAGATCCACCGACACCGGCAGATCGGTGGCGGCAACGATCGCCCGGACATTGGCCAGGGTGTCGTCCAGCGTCAGGCCTCCATCGGGCCGCGCCTGGGAAAAAGCGAACCCGGCACTGGTGGTCGCCAGCGCCTTGAAGCCCAGGCTGGCCAGCATTTTGGCCGAGCCCGCATCCCACGGGTTGGGCATCACAAAAATCCCGTCGCGTTCGTGCAAGGCTTTGAATGCTTGGGCTCGAAGGGTTTGCGCGTCCATTGGCAGCTCCTGAAAAGGGGGAACGAATCCGCCTTCAGAGCAGGCCAAGTTGCTCGGCGGCGGGTTCTCTGTATAGCTCAGGCAGCGCCGGCAAGCCAGGCAAACGCCGCATCAATCGGGCATGGAAGCCTTGCGCCAGTTTCGCCGCCAGTACGTTGTCAGCGGTGTGCAGGAAGATATACGGCGTGCGGCCCTCTTCGATCCACAGGGCGATTTTCTCTACCCACGGCAACAGAAACGAATCGTTGGCTTCCAGCTGTGGATGGCCAATGAAGCGCACTTGCGGAAATTGAGTAAACGCCGCCGGACGAGGTGGCACTCTGGGTTTCTTTGATTGGGCATGCAGTACCGAAGGATCGGTCGATGTGCAACTGAACAGCGCCCGGGGATCGAGGCAAATGCGCTCGACGCCGCGATCCAGCAGCAGGCGATTGAGCATTCGCTCACTATCACCCTTGGCGAAGAAATCGTCATGGCGCACTTCCACCGCCAAGGGGCACTGCAGCGCATCGATAAACCCGGCCAGCTCCGGCAAGCGTTGCGGCGTGAAGCTTTTCGACAGCTGCAACCACAACGGCGACACCCGCTCGCCGAGGGGACTGAGCAATCGGGTGAAGGTTTCAGCAGCGGTCAGTTGCTCGCGCAGGTCACCGCCGTGACTAATGTCACCGGGAAACTTGGCGGTGAAGCGAAAATGTTCGGGCATCGTTTCGGCCCAACGCTGCACGGTGCTCGCAGCCGGGCTCGCGTAGAAGGTCGTGTTGCCTTCCACGGCGTTGAAGACTTGGGAATAGAGAGCGAGAAACTCGGAGGGTTTGGCGTCCGGGGGATACAGATAATCGCGCCAGGCGTTTTCACTCCAGGACGGACAGCCGAGGTAGTAAGGCAGCATCAGATGTACAGGTCGAGGCCCACGACTTCCGCATCCCAATCCACGAAACCGGCGGTGTTCAGGTAGCTGGCCAGGGCCATCGCCACGCTTTTGCTCATGGCGCGGTGGTAAAGCATGTCCTGCTGACGGGCGGGGAGATTGCTCAGGCGTTGTGCGGCGGCTTTGGCGCGGGCGGCCAGTTGCTCTTCGGACGGAAATTCCAGTTCGCCATCGATATCGACAGCCTCGTCTTCCACCACATGACCTTTGCGAGGCTTGCGCTTGATGGGGTAGGACTGAGAGGAAATGCCGTCTATACGCATATGTGCATGCTCGGTATCAGTGATGGCAGTTTAGTGGCGCAACTCCCACTTCGCAAACCGCCGAGTGATAACTAGAACACATAAAGAGCAAAAGGTTTAAAAGCTGGGGTTAGAAAGCGACGATTGGCTGTGTTTGTGAGATTGCTTTCGCGAGCAGGCTCGCTCCCACAATGGATAGCGCAAATCCTGTGGGAGCGAGCCTGCTCGCGAAGAATAAAACTCGGTGTCGGAAATCAACGTGCTTTGGGAGTCGCCACTTTATCCCGCAGATACACCGGCTGCGCCTGATCGGCCACGATCGCCTCGCCGCGCTCCCAGGCGAAGCGTGCCAGGGTCAGCAGATCTTCCGCGTGTGGCAGCATGCTCGCGTCCTGGCCGCTCAGGCTGACGGCGATGCGCTCGCCATACCCCCAACCGGTGCCCGCACCGAACCATTCGCCGCTGGCGTCGGCCGGCAGCGCGGCGACTTCCGGCGGCAACACCGCTTCGTGGCCGACCAGCCGCATCTCCCCCGCCGTCTCGCGGTAGCAGCCCCAATACACCTCGTCCATGCGCGCATCGATGGCGGCGGCAACCTGGCTGGCGCCGTGTTCGCGATGGGCACGCTGAGCCAGCACGGCCAGGTTCGAGACTGGCAACACCGGACGATCCAGAGCGAACGCCAAACCTTGCACCACGCCGATGGCGATACGCACACCGGTGAACGCACCCGGTCCGCGACCAAACGCAATGGCATCCACCGCTTGCAACGTGGTACCAGCATCGGCCAGCAATTGCTGGATCATCGGCAGCAGCTTCTGCGCATGCAGGCGCGGGATCACCTCATAATGGCTCGTGACCTTGCCGTCATGCAGCAAGGCAACGGAGCAAGCTTCGGTCGCGGTGTCCAGGGCCAGCAAGGTGCTCATCGATGTTTCCGTAAAAGAGGTCAAAAAAGTGCGTCAGTATAAACAACTACGGCCCGCAAGCGGGCCGTGGATGATGCATCGGATCAGGCTTTTCAGCTCAGCGCTTCAAGCACCTTGCCGGTGATCGCTTCAACCGAACCTACGCCAGGGATGTGGCTGTACTTCGGCTTGCCTTGGGCAGCGGACAGCTTCTGGTAGAAATCCACCAGCGGCTTGGTCTGCGAGTGATAGACCGACAGGCGATGACGCACGGTTTCTTCGGTGTCGTCCTTGCGCTGTACCAGGTCTTCGCCGGTAATGTCGTCTTTACCAGCGACTTTCGGTGGGTTGTAGACGGTGTGGTACACACGACCGCTGGCCTCGTGAACACGGCGACCGGCGATACGCTGAACGATTTCTTCGTCATCGACGGCGATTTCGACAACCGCATCCAGCCCGATACCGGCGGTCACCAGGGCTTCAGCCTGAGGAATGGTGCGCGGGAAACCGTCGAACAGGAAACCGTTGGCGCAATCGGACTGGGAGATACGATCCTTTACCAGCGCGATGATCAGGTCATCGGACACCAGGCCGCCGGCATCCATGATGCCCTTGGCCTTGAGGCCCAGCTCGGTGCCGGCCTTGACCGCAGCACGCAGCATGTCGCCGGTGGAGATTTGTGGAATGCCGAATTTTTCGGTGATGAACTTAGCCTGAGTACCTTTACCGGCCCCGGGAGCTCCCAGCAGAATGACGCGCATCGATGTGCTCCTCAATTTTTTTGTATGGATAACGTCAGATTCGCCTCGTGGGGCCAATCTCAAAAATAGGGTCGTGACCGCCCAAACGGCCAAAGGCTGATCAAGATACACAGCAGGCTGCGCCCACACAAGCCGCCAAAAGTCGGAGAAACCGCAGGGTCTTGTAACCTTTTGGCGCGGTTCCCCAAGTCGCAACCCCATCATTAACTGTCGCCTGGCAGCATATTTTCGCCCGCCATCCAACGGCACCCGACGCCTGCATCGGGTGCCTGCCCCCACGGCAAAAACCTTAGCCGGTATTACGCAATCCGGCGGCAATCCCCGCCACAGACACCAGCAGCGCCTGTTCCACCGGGCTGCCCTGCGCCACATCCTTTTGTCGCGAACGGGCCAACAACTCCGCCTGTAATAGATGCAGCGGGTCGAGGTAGGTGTTGCGCAGGCGGATGAATTCCAGGGTGTCTGGGCTATGTGCCAGTAGCTGAGACTGACCGGTCAACCCCAGGACGATCGAGCATGCCTGCGACAATAGGTCGCGTAAGTGCGCACCCAAAGGCAGCAAGTCCGGCTCCACCAAACGCTCATCGTAGGACCGGGCGATATCGGCATCCGCCTTGGCCAATACCATCTCCAGCATATCGATGCGGGTGCGGAAGAACGGCCACTGCTCGCGCATTTGCCCCAGCAACTCGCCCTCACCGCGCTCCAGCGCCTTGCTCAATGCCGCTTCCCAGCCGAGCCAGGCCGGCAGCATCAGACGAGTCTGGGTCCAGCCGAAAATCCAAGGAATCGCCCTCAGGCTTTCAATCCCGCCAGCGCGACGCTTGGCCGGGCGACTGCCCAGCGGCAGACGTCCAAGCTCCTGTTCCGGCGTGGACTGACGGAAGTACTCGACGAATTGCGGGTTTTCCCGCACCACGGCGCGGTAGGCCCTGACGCCATCGGCGGCCAATTCGTCCATCAAATGGCGCCACTCGGGTGTGGGCGGTGGCGGTGGCAGCAGGGTCGCTTCGAGCACCGCGGCCAGGTACAGATTGAGATTTTGCTCGGCAATGTCCGGCAGGCCGAATTTGAAACGAATCATTTCCCCCTGCTCGGTGGTGCGGAAACGCCCCGCAACCGAACCCGGTGGCTGCGACAGAATCGCCGCGTGGGCCGGGCCGCCGCCGCGACCCACGGTTCCGCCGCGACCGTGGAACAACAGCAGTTCCACTTGCTGCTCGCGGCAGATGTCCACCAGCCGCTCCTGCGCCCGATATTGCGCCCAGGCCGCCGCCGTGGTGCCGGCGTCCTTGGCCGAGTCGGAGTAGCCGATCATCACTTCCTGCGGCCCTTGCAGGCGCGAGCGGTAGCCTGGCAGCAGCAACAGCTTTTCGATCACAGGTCCTGCGTTATCCAGGTCAGCGAGGGTTTCGAACAGCGGCACCACACGCATCGGTCGCAACACACCCGATTCTTTGAGCAGCAGTTGCACCGCCAGCACATCGGAAGCGGCACCGGCCATGGAGATCACGTACGAACCGAGGGACGCCGCCGGCGCGGCAGCGATTTCCCGGCAGGTCGCCAACACTTCGGCAGTGTCGGCGGACGGTTTGTAGTGGGCCGGCAGCAGCGGTCGACGGTTGTTCAGTTCGCGGGTCAGGAAATCGATACGCTCGTCTTCGCTCCAGTCCTCGTAGCGACCCAGGCCCAGGTAATCGGTGATTTCGGTCATGGCTGCGCTGTGGCGGGACGAGTCCTGACGTACATCCAGACGCACCAGGAACAGGCCAAAGGTGACTGCACGGCGCAGGCAATCGAGCAGAGGACCGTCGGCGATCACGCCCATGCCGCACTCATGCAAGGACTGGTAGCACAGCTCCAGTGGGTCGAGCAGATCGCGGTTGTTTTGCAGTACATCGGCGGGTGCCGCTGTTGGCGTCGACAACGCGGTGTGAGCCCAGTTACGCGTGGCACGCAGACGGTCGCGCAGCTGTTTGAGTACGGCACGGTAGGGTTCCGCGCTGTCACCGGCCTTGGCCTTGAGTTCATCACTGGCCTGCTGCATCGACAAATCAGCGGCCAGTTGATCGACATCGCGCAGGTACAAATCAGCTGCCATCCACCGTGCGAGCAGCAGCACTTCACGGGTAACGGTGGCGGTCACGTTGGGGTTGCCGTCACGGTCGCCGCCCATCCACGAGGCAAAGCGGATCGGTGCGGCCTCCAGTGGCAGGTGAAGCCCGGTGGCAGCGTGCAGGGCCTGATCGGCCTTGCGCAAGTAGTTGGGGATGGCGTGCCACAGCGAATGCTCGATCACCGCGAAACCCCATTTGGCTTCATCGACCGGGGTCGGACGCGTGCGGCGGATTTCCTCGGTGTGCCAGGCTTCGGCGATCAAACGTTGTAGTTTCGACTTGATCTGCTCGCGTTCGGCACTGGTCAGATCACGGTGATCCTGGGCCGCCAGTTGCGCGGCAATGGCGTCGTATTTCTGAATCAGCGTGCGGCGTGCGACTTCGGTCGGGTGCGCGGTCAACACCAACTCGATTTCCAACCGGCCCAGCTGTCGAGCCAGGCACTCGGCGCCATGACCTTCAGCGAGCAAGCGAGCGAGCAACTCCGGCAGGACTCGAGCTTCGAACGGCGCGGGCTGCGACTCATCGCGACGGTGAATCAGCTGATACTGCTCAGCGATGTTGGCCAGATTGAGAAACTGGTTGAACGCTCGCGCCACCGGCAGCAATTCGTCCTCGGTCAACTGGTTGAGGCTGGCGCTCAGTTCGGCGTCCATGGAACCACGCCGGTCCGCCTTGGCGCCCTTGCGGATCTGCTCGATCTTGTCGAGGAAGCCGTCCCCGTACTGTTCACGAATGGTGTTGCCCAACAGCTCACCCAACAGGTGAACGTCTTCGCGCAAGCGTGCATCAATATCGGTCATCAGCAGTTCTCCAGCAAAGAATCCGGGCGGCCATGAATCTCATGCTTCTGAGTTAGAGAGTGCCGTTCCATGCCGCTTCTTACAACCCGGACGACGAAGGGACTTTAAACCTCTTGCGCACAAGCTAGTCTGAACAATATGCCGTACAACGGCTTTCGCCGGCTGCCGCCGGACCCTTTCCCGACCTGCCACGAGCAGGCGTGCCATGAGGTCATTATGAAAATCCGAGAGCTTGCCCGTCACTGGGAAGAAAACGCCAAGGGTCGACTGACCGATACCGGCTACTCGATTCATCTGGATGTTGAAGCGGCTGCCAGGCTGGCAGCGATCATCGACATGTACCCCAAGCGGCAACCTGAAGAACTGCTCGGCGAACTGATTGGCGCCGCCCTGGAAGAACTGGAAAAAAGCTTTCCCTATGTGAAAGGTTCGACCGTGGTCGCCACCGACGAAGAAGGTGATCCGCTGTACGAAGACATCGGTCCGACGCCGCGTTTTCTTGCGCTGTCCCGGCGTCATTTGCAGGATTTGTCGTCCGGTCACGACAAGCAAAAACACTGATCTTTCTCCGCGATCCCCTGTAGGAGCGAGCTTGCTCGCGATGGACTTCGATACACCGCGATGATTCAGACATCACGCGTTTTCGTTGACGACCATCGCGAGCAAGCTCGCTCCTACAACAAAATGCCAAAGCCTCCTGCCTGGTTAATTTCTCTGAACTTTTAAAAAACGCCCCGGGTCAACCCAGTAACCACGCCTGGGACGGCCGTTGCAAAACGCCACGAAAATGAAGGTTGCGGCTCCATGCCCAGGATGGATTGTTGGTTGTTCAGGAGTTAGCCCAATGGAGTTGAAAACCATGAAAACCCAAACTGGCAAATCCTCGTTTACCCCGTTGCACAACCTGAAAATGGCGGCCCTGGCCATCGGCGGCGGCCTCGTGCTGGCCGGGTGTGCCGGTAACCCTCCCACCGAGCAATTCGCCGTGACCGAGTCAGCGGTCAACAACGCCGTCAGCGCCGGCGGCACCGAATTCGCCGCGGTGGAAATGAAAGCCGCCCAGGACAAACTGAAACAAGCCGAAATCGCCATGCACGACAAACAGTACGACCAGGCCAGAAACCTGGCCGAACAGGCTGAGTGGGACGCGCGGGTCGCCGAGCGCAAGGCCCAGGCCATGAAAGCCAAACAGACTGTGAAGGACTCTCGCCAAGGGGTTCAGGAACTGCGTCAGGAAAGCCAGCGCACCGTTCAGTAACGGTGCGGCACGACGTATTTCTTTACTCGACTGAAAGGACTAAACCATGATTAGCAAACACTTGATGTTCCCTGCCCTGCTGGCCGCCAGCGTTGCCCTGGCGGCATGTTCCACACCGCCAAACCCCAGTCTTGAACAGGCCCGCAGCAACTACTCCAGCCTGGAGGCCAATCCTCAAGCGAGCAAAGTCGCGGCACTGGAAACCAAGGAAGCCAGCGATTACCTGGACATGGCCGACAAGGCCTATCTGGATAAAGAGGACCCGGCCAAAGTCGATCAACTGGCGTATTTGACGAACCAGCGTGTGGAAGTGGCAAAACAGACCATAGCCCTGCGCACCGCCGAGGCCCAGCTCAAAGACGCCTCCGCGCAACGGGCCCAGGCACGTCTGGATGCACGTGACCAGCAGATCAAAAAATTGCAGACCAGCCTCAACGCCAAACAGACCGATCGCGGCACACTGGTGACCTTCGGTGACGTCCTGTTCGCCACCGACAAGGCCGAGCTGAAATCCAACGGCCTGACGAACATCAGCAAACTGGCGCAGTACCTCCAGGAAAACCCGGAGCGCAAAGTGAGTGTCGAAGGCTATACCGACAGCACCGGTACAGCGTCGCACAACCAGTCACTGTCGGAACGTCGTGCCGGCTCGGTGCGCATGGCGCTGGTGAAAATGGGTGTCGATCCGGCGCGGATCGTCGCCCAGGGTTACGGCAAGGAATACCCGGTGGCGGATAACACCAGTGTCTCGGGCCGAGCGCAGAACCGTCGGGTGGAAGTGACGATTTCCAATGACAATCAGCCGGTGATTCCGCGCTCGGCGGTGAGTGCCAACTAATCCTGGCGTGCGGCAATCCCTGTGGGAGCGAGCCTGCTCGCGAAGGCGGTGTATCAGTCAACATCAATGTTGAATACCCGATCTCATTCGCGAGCAGGCTCGCTCCCACAGTGCTTTTGTTTTGCCAATAAAACCTGATTACGGCTCCAACTTCTGCGGGGTTTCCTGCCCCATGCACCGCACCGCTTTCTTCTTGTCGTTGACCAGCACGCCAGTCAAACCTTTCTGCTCGGTATCAAACAACACCAGCACCCCATCAATGCACTGCGCCACTTGCGCCGCCGGTTCCAGGGAGACTCTGTAGTCTTCGCCCGGCACGGTCTTGAGCATGGTGAATTCGTTGAGCAGCAACGCGTCCTCAGGCTTGGCGAAGTGCAGGTAGCCGTACCACCACAAGGCACCGACTGTGCCGAGGATGCTGCAGATACCGGTGATGATCAGCGGGATGGCGTTACGTTCTTCACTCATTGCGGGCTCTCTGGTGGTTCATTTTCTGAATTCTTTGGTGCCGGGTAGTTGGGCACTTCTGCCAGGCGGCGCAGGCCGTTGAAATGCTGCGGGTCTTCAAGGTAACGCAGCATGACTTTGCGCCAGACCGGGTCGGCGAACGTCTGTACATGACCGCCACGGGTCAGTTGCAGGACACGTGGTGGCGGCGCAGCTTGATACAGACGGATGCCGTTGGAAAGGGGCACGATCGGATCGTCGATGCTGTGATAGATCAGTTTCGGCACGCCGTTGAGCTGCGCCATGGAGTTGATGGCACTGTCGCCGTCCGGCACCAGCCAGGACAGCGGCACCTGGAACGTCCAGAACACCCAGGAATTGCTCAGTGCATAACGTCCGACATCGCGATAGCTGGCAGGCACGCCATCAAGGACCAATGCCTTGAGTTGTTTTTGCCGCTCGGGGTGTTGGACGAGGTAGTGAACGGCCATCGCACCGCCAAGGCTTTGCCCCAGCAGGATCAGCGGTTTTCCCTTGACCTCGGGTGACTGGTCGAGCCATTTGAAGGCGGCGTCGATGTCCTGATAGATCGCCGGCAGGCTGGGTTCGCCTTCGGACAATCCGTACCCGCGATAGTCCACCAGCAGCACTTGATAGCCCTGCTTGGGCAGCCACCAACTGCCCCCAAGATGCATGGGCAGGTTGCCGCCGTTTCCGTGCAGGTGCAGCACCGTACCTTTGACCTCGACGCCTTTTTTCGCCGGCAGCCACCAGCCATGCAGCCTGACGCCGTCGGCGGTGGTCAGGGTGACATCGCGGAATTCGAGCTTGGCTTTTTCCGGGGTGAACAACTGGCCGGGTTCGGGGTAGAACAGCAGCGAGCTGCAACCGCTCAAGGCCAGGACAAGGCAGAGGATGCCGAGGATTCTCATCCGTTGAAACCTCGCAGGAAAAGGGAGTGAAACAAATTACTGTGGGAGCGAGCCTGCTCGCGAAAGCGGTGTGTCAGACAACATCAATATTGAATGTAAATCCGCATTCGCGAGCAGGCTCGCTCCCACAGGGGTATCACCAAACCTAGAGGATGTTGGAGTAATCCGCCTCGATCCGGTCCAGGCTCAGGTGATTGAGGAAGTTGGAGAAGCACATCCACGCCGACAGCGCGTTCATGTCGCTGAACTGCTCCGGCAGGTACTTGGGCGGCACCACCAATCCTTCATCCACCAGTTGGCGCAAGGTGCGCATGTCTTCCAGGGTGGTCTTACCGCAGAACAGCAGCGGTATCTGCTCCAGCTTGCCTTTGCGCACGGCCAGTTGAATGTAGTTGTAAATCATGATGAAGCCCTTGAGGTAGGACAAGTCTTTGGTAAACGGCAGACCTGTCGGTACCGAGCCACGGAACACGCGACTGGCGTTGCTGTAGCTCTCGGCCATCTCAAAGCCTTGCTCACGGAAGAACTCGAACACCTGCAGGAAATCCGCACCCTCCTCCACCATGTGAATCGCGCGCGTGCGATTAGTCAGTTTGCGCAGACGACTGGGATAAGAGGCAAAGGTGATGATTTCCATCAGGATTGCCAGGCCTTCCTGGGTCACGGTCGACGAGGGCGGGCCCTTGGCGAGGAAGGTGCAGATAGGCTGGTTCAGGCCATTGAGGGTGGTGCCGACGTGCACCAGCCCTTCATGAACTTCCAGGGCGCGCACATCACGCTGGTTGAACATCGCATCGGAGCGAATCTTGATGTAGTCGGCACCCGCCGCCGCATCGGCGACAATCCCGTCGGACTCGAACACCCGAATGGTTTCTTCTGCCTCGCCGAACACCTTGTTCAAGCGGTGCTGCAGCATCTCGACCGCTTCCTTGGCAGTCAACGTCTTCGGTTCATCCTTCAGGTCGCCACGGCCGTCGATGTTGTTCAGGTACTCGGACAGCATCATGCCCAGGTCGGACAGCGTCGGGTCGCCGGCATGGAACGCGTCGGAAGCAGCGCCATACAACTCCTGGGATATCAGGCCGAAATCCTCGGTGCCGCGCGCTTCGAGCATACGCACCACCATCCGGTATTCCTTGCACATGCGGCGCATGATCTGGCCGACCGGGTTGAACTGGCCGAGCTGGCGGGTGATATCACGCTCGATGTTCTGGAACTCCAGCTTCACTTTGCTGGAGTCGAACGTCAGTGGCCGGTTGAGGTAATAGTCGCGGTCCACCGCCGGCATTTCCTTGCCCTTGGCCTTGAGGAAACCCTTGCGGATGGTGTCATCCCATTTGACCGCATCAAGGACGCGGATCGGCGTCTGCGCCAGCACAATGCGATCGGACAGAATGCGTATCGACTGCTGGTATTCGTCCACCGGTAACTCCTGAAAAACCTGCTGATTATTTGGCTTTGGCCTGGCGCTGGTAGCGTACTGCTTCGACGAACACATCGGAATTGGCCGGATCATCGAGATAAGCCGATACCTGGTCCATGTGACTGTCGATCAACACGCCGTCGCCATCGTCGGTCTGGAAACCTTCACCACTGAGAACCTTCTGCCCGACGACCTGTTTGATTTGCTCAAGGTCGAGGTTGTACACCACCAATTCATGCTTGTCGGTGAGTTCGAACCCGGCAATGGTGAAATGCCCGCCGAACTGTGCCGGGACCTTGGCCGACAGGTACCAGCGGTTGCCGTGGCGCGACACCGTGAAGGGATAGGCTTCTCGCTCCCGGGGCTTGGCCCTGAAGTAGCTGACGGCCTGATAGTGATTCTCACCGACGCGGGTCAGCTCCAGATTGAGTGGCTCGCCCCAGGCGTTGGTGCTGGTCCACTTGCCGAGCAAACCTTTGGGCGCGGGCTCGCTCGTGGGCAGTGGCTCCGTGAAGGTCACCAGACAGCCACTGAGCAGCAGGCACGACAAGGCGACCGCTACGACACGCCAGGCTTTCATTCAACACTCCCTTTGAACACACCAACCTGAAGTGACCACTCTACTGTGGGAGCGAGCCTGCTCGCGAAAGCGGAGTGTCAGGCAACAGAGATGTTGAATGTCAGACCGTATTCGCGAGCAGGCTCGCTCCCACAGAGGTTAGCCTTCACATCGGGATTAAACCGAAGCCAGCACCAAATGCATATAACGCGTCAGTATGCCGAGCATTTCCGCTTCGGCGACTGGCTCGGCATCGTTGAGCAGGCCCTGATATTCCATCCGTCCGATTATAGCCGTCAACACTTTGGCATCCTGTTGTGGCTCGCGGGACCCCAAAACCTGAAAAAGCTGGCAGGAACCCTGGAGGAGAATCTGCTGATGCGAGCGCACCAACTCGGCCAGGCGCGGGTTCAGCAGCGCCTCCTGACGGAACGCCTGCTCGGCCATCAAGTGTTCACGACGGGTGACCAACTGACGGTGAACATAGTCGGCCATCAGCCGCGCTATTTCGTCTGCCAACTGTTTGCGCGCCGCCGGACTGCCATCGCCACTGGCGATCATGTCCCGCAACAGGCCTTCGTTGTTCACCCACAGCTTGGCCATATAGGCCGCGCTGCGCTCCACGTATTGAGCGAAGGTATCGGTGAGCAGGTCATCGATGTCCTTGAAGTAGTAAGTGGTGGCCGAGAGCGGCACATTGGCCTCGGCTGCCACCGCCCGATGACGCACGGCACGCACGCCATCACGCACGACAATGCGCATCGCCGCATCGAGAATGTCCTGTCGACGCTGCTCACTGCCCTGCCGGCTGGCCTTGCGACCCTGGTACTGAACGCTTTCAGCGACCGCAGTGGCTACGCCCGCTGCACCTTCTTGAGCCAATGCATGGTTCACGACCGGAATTCCTCTCTCTACTTCAAAATTAACCATTTGATACGTTTGTACCAGACAGGCAAAAAAAAGCCGCCCATTTTCGGCGGCTTTTTAATTGAAACACTTACGCTTGCGGACGCATGTGCGGGAACAGGATCACGTCGCGGATCGACGGTGAGTTGGTCAGCAACATCACCAGACGGTCGATGCCGATCCCTTCACCAGCCGTTGGCGGCATGCCGTACTCCAGCGCGCGAACGAAATCGGCGTCGTAGTGCATGGCTTCGTCGTCGCCCGCGTCCTTGTCGGCCACCTGGGCCATGAAACGCTCGGCCTGGTCTTCCGCGTCGTTCAACTCGGAGTAGGCGTTGGCGATTTCACGGCCACCGATGAACAGTTCGAAACGGTCGGTGACGTTCGGGTTCTCGTCGTTACGACGGGCCAGCGGCGACACTTCGAACGGGTACTGGGTGATGAAGTGCGGCTGCTCCAGCTTGTGCTCGACCAGTTCTTCGAAAATCATCACTTGCAGTTTACCCAGACCTTCGAAGCCCAACACCTTGGCACCGGCCTTCTTGGCGATATCACGGGCCTTGTCGATGTCGTTCAGGTCGTCAGCGGTCAGCTCGGGGTTGTACTTGAGGATCGAGTCGAACACCGACAGACGTGCGAATGGCTCGCCGAAGTGGAACACCTTGTCGCCGTAAGGCACGTCGGTGCTGCCCAGGACCAGCTGCGCCAGTTCACGGAACAGTTCTTCGGTCAGGTCCATGTTGTCTTCGTAGTCGGCGTAGGCCTGGTAGAACTCCAACATCGTGAATTCAGGGTTGTGACGAGTCGAAACGCCTTCGTTACGGAAGTTGCGGTTGATCTCAAACACTTTTTCGAATCCGCCAACAACAAGCCGCTTGAGGTACAGCTCCGGGGCGATACGCAGGAACATTTCCATGTCCAGCGCGTTGTGGTGGGTTTCGAACGGCTTGGCTGCCGCGCCGCCCGGAATGGTTTGCAGCATCGGCGTTTCCACTTCCAGGAAGTCACGCTTCATCAGGAAGCTGCGAATGTGGGCGATGACTTGCGAACGCACGCGGAAGGTCTGGCGCACGTCTTCGTTGACGATCAGGTCAACGTAACGCTGGCGGTAGCGCTGCTCGGTGTCGGTCAGGCCGTGGTGCTTGTCCGGCAGCGGACGCAGGGATTTGGTCAGCAGGCGCACGTTGGTCATTTCGACGTACAGGTCGCCCTTGCCGGAACGGGCCAGGGTGCCTTCGGCGGCAATGATGTCGCCCATGTCCCAGGTTTTCACCGCGGCCAGGGTTTCTTCGGACAGGGTTTTACGGTTGACGTAGACCTGGATGCGACCGGTCATGTCCTGGATCACCATGAACGAACCACGGTTGAGCATGATGCGACCGGCAACCTTGACCGGGATTGCAGCCTCTGCCAGCTCTTCCTTGGTCTTGTCCGCATACTGTTTCTGCAGTGCATCGCAGTAGTTTTCGCGGCGGAAGTCGTTAGGGAAGGCGTTGCCCTTGGCGCGCTCGGCAGCAAGCTTTTCCTTGCGCAGGGCGATCAGGGAGTTTTCTTCCTGTTGCAGGGCTTGCGGGTCGAGTTGTAGGTCGCTCATGTCTTTAAATATTCCATCACAGGTTCGTTGCCCCCAGCCTGCGGCTGGGGATCGCCGGCAAGCCGGCTCCTACAGGGTCGCGTTGAATCAGCCGACCCTGTATTGCGTCTTTTACAGCCCCGATTTCAGGCTGGCCACCAGGTATTCGTCGATATCGCCGTCGAGCACCTTGTCGCAGTCGCTGCGTTCGATGTTGGTGCGCAGATCCTTGATCCGCGAAGCATCGAGCACGTACGAACGGATCTGGTGACCCCAGCCGATATCCGACTTGGTGTCTTCCAATGCCTGGGACGCGGCGTTGCGCTTCTGCATTTCCTGCTCGTACAACTTGGCCCGCAGCATTTTCATGGCGGTGTCCTTGTTGGCGTGCTGGGAACGTTCGTTCTGGCAGCTGACCACGGTGTTGGTCGGTACGTGGGTGATACGTACGGCCGAGTCGGTGGTGTTTACGTGCTGACCACCGGCACCGGAGGAACGATAGGTGTCGATCCGCAAGTCCGCCGGGTTGATCTCGATTTCCACCTTGTCATCGATCTCTGGCGAGACGAAAACAGCGGAGAACGAGGTGTGGCGACGGTTGCCGGAGTCGAACGGGCTCTTGCGCACCAGGCGGTGCACGCCGATCTCGGTGCGCAGCCAACCAAAGGCGTACTCGCCCTTGATGTGCACGGTAGCGCCCTTGATCCCGGCGACTTCACCGGCCGACAGCTCCATGATGGTCGCGTCGAAACCGCGCTTGTCGGCCCAGCGCAGGTACATGCGCAGCAGGATGTTGGCCCAGTCCTGGGCCTCGGTGCCGCCGGAGCCGGCCTGGATGTCCAGGTAGGCGTTGTTCGGGTCCATATCGCCGCTGAACATGCGACGGAATTCCAGCTTGGCCAGGGACTCTTCGAGACCCTGAAGCACTTCGACGACGTCGTTTACCGCGCCTTCGTCGTTTTCTTCAACGGCCATGTCGAGCAGCTCGCGGGAATCGGCCAGACCACTGGACAATTCGTCCAGGGTCTCGACGATCTGCGCCAGCGCAGAGCGCTCGCGGCCCAGTTCCTGGGCGTATTCAGGTTTGTTCCAGACACTCGGATCTTCGAGCTCGCGATTGACTTCGATCAGACGCTCATGCTTTTGATCGTAGTCAAAGATACCCCCGAATAGTTTCGGAGCGCTCGGACAGGTCCTTGATGGTGTTCAGGATCGGGTTGATTTCCATGGCGGGCAGCACTCGTAGGCGAACTTTTGAAAGCCGGCGAGTATAACGTCAAACGACAGGCAACGGCAGTCCGCTTGGCGGGCGAGTATCGAAAACCTTGCGCTCAGAGCCTACAAAGGCAAGATCGGCAACCCGCTTTGGCCTGACTCAGCACTGTGGGGCAGAAGAGCCCCTATCTTCCGGCACCAGACGACACATAAAGATCGCCTATAAACAGCATGTTTAATGCTTTGAAATAGCTGTAGGAAAATCACTTCCAAAAAAGCAGAATAATCCCACTAAGTTAGGCATTGCTTAGTGGGCAGCAGTTTCTTATAAATACACAGCGCAGAAAAATACAAAAAAGCAAGAACCTATAAGCATTCTTGATGCAGCTCACCCACTGCAAATTCCAAACGCTTTTCGCGCACAATACCGATACGCCATTACCATCGACAAACTAAAGGTCTATCCATGAAAAACATCGACAGAATAATAGTTATAGGATTTGGCAGCATCGCTCAAGCATTACTCCCCCTACTGATAGAAAACTTCGAAGCAAAAATCATTATCTTCGATAAAGATACAGACAAGACGCGCACGGACATCGCAAAAGAGTTCTCCGCACAACTTAACAAAGAACTTATAACCCACAAAAATTATCGCGAAATCTTATCACCACTTCTAAATGAAAATAGTTTCCTACTAAACCTGGCAGTATCCGTTTCAAGTTTAGATCTAATAAAACTGGCACAACGATTCAACGCATCTTACCTGGATACAGGTATAGAGCCTTGGGAGTATGGCGATCAAGATGACGGGCTTACTAGCAATTATAAGCTCCGGGAATCATTGAAAAAATACGCCCAATCACCCTTGGGTACAACCACGGCAGTCGTTGCCCATGGAGCGAACCCTGGGTTCATTTCGATACTTCTTAAAAAAGCACTGCTTGAAATGGCAATGATCAATAAGATTTATGACCAACCAACGACTCAACACGAGTGGGCAGAACTCGCTCAAAAGCTTGAACTGGAGGTTATTCAAATATCAGAGCGAGACACTCAAGTCACCTCCAAGAATCGAGACCCATATGAATTTATTTGCACGTGGTCAGTTGACGGCCTTATAACCGAGTGCCTTCAGCCGGCAGAATTAGGATGGGGAACCCATGAAAAATCCGTGCCCTTAGGCGCTAAAGTAACTGGCCATTCTCTAGAGATGATTGAGCAGGGACGAGAAGTTAAAGTTAAAAGCTGGTCCCCTAACCATTTGGATTTTTCCGCATACCTCCTAACACACAATGAATCATTGTCAATTACTGAGTACTTGACCGTAGGCAACCCCACTGCTCCAAAGTACCGACCAACCGTATATTACGCCTATCACCCTTGCGATCAAACCATAGAATCTATGCCGTTACTTAACACCGGACGTGAAAGCCAAATATTCTCCAAAGAAATAATCAAAGACGACATCACGTCCGGCATTGATGAACTTGGAATATTCTTAATCAGCAAAAAATACAAATCATTCTGGCTTGGTTCAAATCTTTCAATAGGCAAAGCTAGAAAAATGGCAAAATATAATAGCGCAACAAGCCTGCAAGTCACGTCTAGCATCATTGCTGGAATGAAGTGGGCGGAGAAGCATCCCGAGGCAGGCATACTCGAATCCGAAAACCTTGACTGGGAATTTATTTATGACATTGCAGAAAAATACTGGCAACCAATAGTTGCCCAAGAAACTGAATGGCGCCCCTCCACCAGTGACGCGTTAACATTTGAAAATTTTCGAATCGCTCCTCAAGAATAAAACACTAAAAACAGGAGACTCAAACCATGGATAAGACAAATAACCTCAGTAGTCTTCAAACCCGTTCAACGCCAGATGCTGCTGCAATCCTAAAAAATTTTACTTTCCCTTCCGCCCAACTAAACGAATTCGAGCGCTCAGCATGGAGAGATATTTTATTTGACTCAATAATCACAGAGTACGATGCACGCCGTCTATATTGGCATTTGAAAACCGAATACGCAGATTACTTCCCGACGCTGACTGAGGTATTTCACCCATGGCTACGGGATGAAATAGATCACGCGCATGGCTTCGCCCTGATTTACTCATCGTTTACAGGTATCCCGCTCGACGAAATTTTACTACAGGCTGAAATTAGAAACCCAAGCTTCAATGCAATCAAACCTCTAACTAATGATCCTTACAAACTTCTTCTCACGTTGGCCTACGACGAGATAATTACGACTCACGTTTACCATCGAAGCATTCCAAACTACGACAAATTTTCTTCTAAACAGCTATCAACCTGGATAAGAAAAACAAAAACTGATGAAACAACACATTTTTTCTCCTTCATACACAAAGCTAAGACACTATTTCCTGACCGAACGAATGAAGCGCCTGCGATACTTGCAGAAATTTTCGACATAGATTTTGGCAAACAGTCCTATTCAGGAACTTTTGTACTAGATCACAACACACCAGACTTTCCAATCTCCAAGCAAGAGGTGGAAAACATGATAATTCCAGCAATTATAAAAAAACTCAATAAATAAGCGCTCAGGAATACGGAAATGAAAAAACCCTTTCTAGCTAAAAGACACTGGAGTTCACGCACGATATTCACCGAAATAATGGACAGCGGATGGACGAACCCTGGAATCGACAACAAATACAAAGATTTTTTCATGGCAGATTTATACTCAGAATATGACGCCATCAACCTCTACCAATATCTGTACCCACAGAGAGAGAAATTCTCTCCATACTTTGTCCAGTATCTAGATTTATGGTTTGCCGACGAGAGAAATCACGCCGATGGCTTTTTTGAACTAATTCGACTTCTCTATGACACAAGCGAAATAGACATAATTAACCACCTTAAAATGCGGACCGCTAATTTTGAGACAATGCAAGAACTACTTAACAACGAATTCAATTTACTGCTCATGTTCGCTTATGACGAGTACACCTCCGTAAAAACATACAAAAAAGATACGTTTTACAACGAGTTTGGCCACCCGTCTTTCATTAAATGGATTAACAATCTGATCGCCGATGAAGCGGTTCACTTTGGGAATGCCATAAAAATACTACGACATACGCATTCTTCAAAACTAAGCAAAGCTGAAGCAACACTTCACGACATTATCAAGCTTGAAAATAACGCCTACCAGAACACATTTCTCCTCGATCACGACGGTCCTCATTTTTTACTGGAAGAAAGCGAAATCGGTGAAATTGTAGTCGATGCGATCCTATCAGCACTTGCCAAAGGCAAAACATGAAAAATCACTTCTACATGGCGGCCGCGTTAATACTTATGATATTTGGTGAAATCCTTACCATCTATAGCGAAGTATATGCATCAAAGCTCCCAGCCCGCCTATCAGAAACACCCCTTATGTTTCTCCAGCCAATAATACTGATTACCATTGCGGGTATCAGCCTTGTCTTTGCATATTGGCTTGGGTATCAAGCCACTGGAAACATATGGATAGTAACAGTAGCTTCCCTAACGCTTCTATTAATATTAGAGCCTATTGTCATATATGCAATGCTAAAGGAGCTACCCGAAAGAGGAGCGCTGATAGGTTTTATACTAGGAGCCACCGGACTCATAGCCACAGTGACACTCTGAAACCATCGCAAGGAGAGCAAACATGTCAAACAAAGAAAACATAATGAACTGCACTATATGCGGCTATCAGTACAACCCGACACTAGGTGACCCTGAAAATGGAATACCGGCGGGCACGCCCTGGGAAGATATCCACGAAGATTGGTTGTGCCCGGATTGCCAAATGCCCAAAGAAGACTTTGAGCAAGCTGTTCTTTTGTGAAGGGCACTTTTTAATTACAACCAGCAAAGGAGCCCACTTTACACCATAAAGATTTGGCAGGTTTTATTTAACTGCTTTTCACAATAAAACCTGCACAAAATCGCCTACCCAATCCCCACCTGATTACGCCCATTGTTCTTCGCCAGATACAGCCCCTTGTCCGCCGCCGAGATCAGTTCACGGCAATGGCTGCCGGCTGTCGGAGTAACGGTCGCCAGGCCAATGCTGATGGTCAGGCTCGATCCTTCGGTCGGAGAACTGTGGGGAATCTTCAGGGCTTCCACGGTCATGCGCAGTTTCTCGGCCACCAGACGCGCCCCGCCCTGGGACGTATTGGGCAGCACCAGGGCGAACTCTTCACCGCCGTAGCGGGCCGGCAGGTCGGAAGGCCGGGCGCTGGCGTCACGGATGGCCGCGGCGACTTTGCGCAAGGCTTCGTCGCCTTCCAGGTGACCAAAGGTGTCGTTGTAGGTCTTGAAGTAGTCGACGTCGATCATCAACAGCGACAACTGGCTCTGTTCCCGCAGCGAACGCCGCCACTCCAGTTCCATGTACTCGTCGAAATGCCGGCGATTGGACAGCCCGGTCAGGCCATCGGAGTTCATCAGCCGTTGCAGCACCAGATTGGTGTCGAGCAGTTGTTGCTGACTGACCCGCAACGCGCGGTAGGCCGCATCACGCTGCAACAGGGTCATGTAGGAGCGCGAGTGATAGCGAATGCGCGCCACCAGCTCTATGTTGTCCGGCAGCTTGACCAGATAATCGTTGGCCCCGGCTGCGAACGCCGCGCTTTTGATCAGCGGGTCTTCCTTGGTCGACAGGACGATGATCGGAATGTCCCGGGTCGCCGGGTGATTGCGGTATTCGCGCACCAGGCTCAGGCCATCGAGCCCCGGCATGACCAGATCCTGCAAAATGACCGTCGGCTTGATGCGCACCGCATGGGCAACGGCCTGGTGCGGATCGGCACAGAAGTGGAAGTCGATGTTTTCTTCGTTCGACAAGCCACGCCGAACCGCCTCGCCGATCATCGCCTGATCGTCCACCAACAACACCATGGCGGCATTTTCGTCAGTTTTGAAGTCGTCGAGCTGTAATTCATTCATGTGCGTTCACCTGAGTACTGCCTGGGCCAGGATTGCTGCCATTGGTCGTCATTTCGGAAAAATCTCCAGCAATCGTGGCGCTATCTTGTCCAGCGGGCGTATTTCCACGGCGGCATCGATAGCCGCGGCGGCCTTCGGCATGCCATACACCGCACTGCTGTTTTGGTCCTGTGCGATGGTCAGGTAACCCTGCTGGCGCATGAGTTTAAGCCCCTGCGCGCCATCGCGTCCCATGCCGGTGAGCAAAACGCCGACCGCATCACCGTTCCAGTGACTGGCCACGCTCTCGAAAAACACATCGATCGAGGGCCGATAAATTTCGTTGACCGGTTCGGCGGTGTAGGCCAGCGTGCCATTTTTCAACAGACGGATATGGTGATTGGTGCCGGCCAGCAAGACCGTGCCGCTTTGCGGTGGCTCACCTTCCCGGGCCAGGCGAACCTTGAGTCCGCTGGCGCTGCCGAGCCATTCGGCCATACCGGCGGCGAACACCTGGTCGACGTGCTGCACCAGCACAATGGCGGCGGAAAAATCTCGCGGCAGGCCCTTGAGCAAGACCTCTAGCGCTGCCGGGCCGCCGGCGGAGGAACCAATGGCTATCAGCCGCTGACGCGAGGCGGAACTGCGCAACGGACCCGGCGCGCTTGGCGTCTGTTTGCTTTTCTCGCCGATCAGCCAGCCGATGTTCATGATCTTGCGCAGCAACGGTGCCGCCGCTTCCTGGGCATTGCCAGCCCCCAAGGCCGGGGTATCGACAACATCGAGGGCGCCATGCCCCATGGCTTCGAACACCTTGTGCACGTTCTGCTGGCGATCCACGGTCACGATAACGATGGCGCACGGCGTCTCGGCCATGATCCGGCGGGTGGCTTCCACCCCGTCCATCACAGGCATGATCAGGTCCATCAGGATCAGGTCAGGCGTGTGCTCGGCACACTTTTGCACGGCTTCCTTGCCATTGGCCGCCACCCAGATCACTTGGTGCGCCGGTTCGAAAGCCAGCGCCCGGCGCAAGGCCTCCACGGCCAAAGGCATGTCATTGACGATGGCGATTTTCATGCCCGCGCTCCTCCTATGAGCTCCACCACTGCATCGAGCAGGGCGTCGTCATGAAAACTGGCTTTGGCTAGATAATAGTCGGCCCCGGCATCCAGTCCACGACGACGGTCCTCTTCACGATCCTTGTAGGACACGACCATCACTGGCAACGATTGCAGGCGATTGTCCCGGCGCAACAACGACACCAGTTCGATGCCGTCCATGCGCGGCATATCGATGTCGGTGATCAGCAGATCGAAATCCTCCGAGCGCAAGGCGTTCCAGCCGTCCATGCCATCGACCGCCACCGCCACCTCATAGCCACGATTGAGCAGGAGCTTGCGCTGCAACTCGCGCACGGTCAGGGAGTCGTCGACCACCAGAATCCGCTTGCGTGCCGCTTCGGTAGCCTGGTTGCTCTGGCGCGCGATGCGCTCCAATCGCCCGGTGTTGAGCAGTTTGTCCACCGAACGCAGCATGTCCTCGACGTCGACGATCAGTACTACCGAACCGTCGTCAAGCAAGGCGCCGGCGGAAATGTCCTGGACTTTGCCCAGCCGCTCATCCAGCGGCAGCACCACCAGGGTCCGTTCGCCGATGAAACGCTCCACCGCCACGCCATACATCGTGTCGCGCTCGCGGATCACCACGACTTTCAGGGTTTGTTGACCGCTCTGGCTCGCCGGGCGTTGCAGCAACTGGCTGGCGGCGACCAGCCCGACGTGCCGGCCTTCATGCCAGAAGTGCTGCCGGCCCTCGACCTGCACGATGTCCGCAGGCTCCAGATCACACATGCGTTCGATGTGGGCCAACGGGAAGGCATAGGCTTCGCCGCCGACTTCCACCACCAGGCTGCGCACCACCGACAGGGTCAGCGGTACCTCGAGGTGGAAACGACTGCCCTGCCCTGCCGTTTGCTCCAGCACCACCGCACCGCGCAATTGGCGGACCATGTGCTGCACGGCGTCGAGGCCGACGCCACGTCCGGACACTTCGGTGACGGTGTCGCGCAGGCTGAACCCCGGCAGGAACAGGAATGTCAGCAGTTCTTCTTCGCTCAACTGCGCGGCGGTCTCGGCCGGGGACAATTGCCGTTCGATGATGCTGCGGCGGACCTTGTCCAGATCGATGCCATTGCCGTCATCGCTGAGCTCCAGCACCAGCAATCCGGCCTGATGGGAGGCGCGCAGACGAATCACGCCCTCTTCCGGCTTACCCGCCAACAGCCGTTGCACCGGGGTTTCGATGCCGTGATCGACCGCATTGCGCAGCAGATGCGTCAACGGTGCTTCAAGCTTTTCCAGCACGTCGCGGTCGACCTGGGTTTTCTCGCCCTCGATCTCCAGCCGCACCAGCTTACCGAGGCTTCGGCCCAGATCGCGGACCATGCGCACCTGGCCGGTCAGCACATCGGCGAACGGCCGCATGCGGCAGGCCAGGGCCGTGTCGTAGAGCACCTGCGCGCGCTGACTGGCCTGCCAGGCGAACTCGTCCAGCTCGGCGTTCTTTTCCACCAGCAATTGCTGGGATTCCGCCAGCAACCGGCGCGCGTCCTCAAGGGTTTCCCGGGCTTCGAGGCTCAGTCCATGGTCCTTGAGATGGACGTTGAGGCTTTCCAGCGCCCGCAAGCTGTTGCTCTGCATGCGCTTGAGACGCTGCATGGTGGCCAGGTGCGGCTTGAGCCGCAGGGTTTCCACCAGGGATTTGCTCGACAGATCGAGCAGACTGTTCAGGCGCTCGGCGGTGACGCGCAGTACGCGCTCGCCGTTTTCGGTGGTGCGTTTGGTCTTTTTCGTCGGAACCACGGGCTCGGCCGCAAGCGGTTCGGCGACCGGTGCAGGTGTTTCGACCGTGGCGACGGGCGCTTCGAGTTGCAGCGGCGCCATCACCGGCGCCGCAGGTGGCTCGACGGATGGGGCAAGCGTACCCGGATCAAGCAAACGTGCCATCAGGGCAACATAGGCTTCGACATCGGCTGGCCCGGGGGCGTTGTTCGGCGTGGCGATGCGCATCAACAGATCGGTGCCTTGCAGCAAGGCATCGATGTGTTCGGGACGCAGGTGCAAGCGCCCTTCCTGGGCACTGACCAGGCAATCCTCCATGACATGCGCGACGCTGACGCCGGCATCGACGCCAACGATCCGCGCTGCGCCCTTGAGCGAGTGCGCCGCACGCATGCACGACTCGAGTTGATCGGCCTGGGTCGGATTGCGCTCCAGCGCCAGCAGACCTGCGCTCAGCACCTGGGTCTGGGCTTCGGCCTCCAGACTGAACAGTTCCAGCAAAGAGGCGTCGCGCATTTGCTCAGGGGTCATGAAAGGCTCCTGGTCACGGCGGACAACAGTTGTTCTTCATCCAGCCAACGCAGGCTGCGACCTTTGAATTGCAGCACGCCACGGGTGTATTTGGCGCTGGCCTGGCTGCCTGCGCGAGAGGCTGCGTCGAGGATGCGCTCGTCGATGGCGTGAATACCGTCCACTTCATCCACCGGCACCACCACCGGACCGCCGTTGGCGGCAATGATCAGCATGCGCGGCATGACCCGCTTGCCGGAGGGCACGCTGCTGACACTGTCCAGCCCCAACAACTCGACCAAAGACAAGCATGCCACCAACGCACCGCGCACATTCGCCACACCGAGCAAGGCCCGGGAGCGCTGGTGCGGCAGTGAATGGATGGCTTGCTGCGGCGCCACTTCCACCAGACTGCGGGTGGCCAACCCCAACCATTCTTCGCCAAGACGGAACATCAGTAGCGAGCGGGTTTTCACCTCGCTCTCCTGCGTCTCGGACACCCGTGCTCGATCGTCCTGTTGCAACGCATAACGATCCAGCAGGCGCGTCGCGGCGGCCGAATACACCGCGCAGTTGCGGCAATGGATGTGTTCGATCAGCAGCGGGCAGGACTTGTCGCCATGGATACCGATACGGTTCCAGCAATCGTCGATGGCCTGGGCATCTTCTCGGGTGACGCTAAAGGTGTCGGGGGCGATCATCGTTTACGCTCACTGTCGGCGGCACGCTCGCTGCGGGCGGCGCGGTCCTGCAATCGTCTGGCACCCACGGTATCGCCCTGGGATTGCAGCAAGGCTGCCAGGTGCATCAACGCGTCGGGATGTTGCGGTTCGAGGTACAACGCCTTGCGATAAAAACCCTGGGCTTCCAGGACACTGCCGGCGACATCGCTGAGCAACCCCAGCCAATAGAACACCTGGGCCACGGGCTCATGGCTGCGCAGATAACGTTCGCAGGCAGCACGAGCTTCGGCACTTTTGCCTTCGTTGGCCAGCGCAGCGATGTTCGCCAGCAGCGTGGCGGCATCGGCGTTGTCCGGTTTCGCAGTCTGTGGAATTTGCGCAACGCGGGTGAATGGACGCCTGGTGACCGGTGCCGGCACGACGTTACGCACCGGCGGCGGCACCGGCAAGGGCGTCGGAACGAATGTCGGCAACGGCTCAGGTTCCGCAGCGCTCTGGCGGCTGAAGGCAAAAGACTGCGCGATTCCAATCGAGCGCATGCCCAAACGCCCCAGCAGACTGCCCTCGGCCGGGCCAATAAACAGCACGCCATCGACATGGGTCAGGCGTTTGAGGACTTCGAACACCTGCTTTTGCGTCGGCTGGTCGAAATAGATCAGCAGGTTGCGGCAGAACACAAAATCATAGGCCGGTTCATTGGCGAGCAAGGCTGGATCAAGCAGGTTACCGACTTGTAGACGCACCTGCTCCACCACCCGACTGCTCAGGCGATAGACGTCGTTTTCGGCGGCGAAGTGCCGGTCGCGGAAGGCAATGTCCTGGCCGCGAAACGAGTTCTTGCCATACAGCGCGCGCCGGGCTTTCTCCACCGACAGCGGGCTGACGTCCATGCCGTCGACCTTGAACTGGTGCGGCTTGAACCCGGCATCCAGCAGCGCCATGGCAATCGAATACGGCTCTTCGCCGGTCGAGCACGGCAGACTGAGAATCCGCAGAGCGCGCAGGTTATTGATGTCTGCCAGGCGCTGGGTCGCCAGTTTCGCCAAAGTGGCGAAGGATTCCGGGTAACGAAAGAACCAGGTCTCCGGGACGATTACAGCCTCGATCAGTGCCTGTTGCTCGTCCCTTGACCCCTGCAGGGTGCGCCAGTATTCATCGGCCGTCTGCGCCTGGGACGCCGCACTGCGCTGACGTACCGCGCGCTCGATGATCGCCGGGCCCACCGACGTGACATCGAGGCCGATGCGTTCTTTGAGAAAATCGAAAAACCGTTGATCGCTGCTCATGACTGCTCCTCGAGCAACGCCAGGTCCAGCGGCGGCGACGGAAACAACAAGGCGCGAACCTGATCGTCCAGCAAATCGGCAACTCGTACCCATTGCAGCAGGCCCTGTTCATCCTTGCGCACCGGCCCCAGGTACGGCGCCTGGTGATTGTCCAGGCCATAGGACTGAAAATCCGCCGGATTGCAGCGCACGGTGTCGGTGGCCTGCTCAAGTATCAGCCCCAACAATTGGACCTGTGCGTCTTCATCCGGCCGGTAATGCACCAACACCAGCCGTGTGCTGGTCCGCGCCTGGGCCGGCGTACCAAAGGTCAACGCACTGAGGTCGATCACCGGCACCACCGCACCGCGCCAGGCGAATACCCCGGCCACCCAGTGTGGCGCGTGGGCAATCGGCTTCAAGGACACCCGCGGCAGCACTTCCGCCACCTCGATCGCCTGCAAGGCATAGCGTTCGCTGCCGATGCGAAACACCAGAAATAGTGCGTGCAACGCCTGCTTCGGCGCAGTGCGTTTGGCCGTGAGTTCGCTCATCAGACTTTGAATCGCGACACGCCGCTGCGCAGCCCGACGGCTACCTGGCTCAGTTCGTCGATCGCGAAACTGGCCTGGCGCAGGGACTCGACGGTCTGGCTGCTGGCATCGCCCAATTGCACCAACGCATGGTTGATCTGCTCGGCACCGGTGGCCTGGGCTTGCATGCCCTCGTTGACCATCAATACCCGTGGTGCCAGCGCCTGGACCTGATGGATGATCTGCGACAATTGTTCACCGACCTGCTGCACCTCGGACATGCCACGGCGCACCTCTTCGGAGAACTTGTCCATGCCCATCACCCCGGCCGACACCGCCGACTGGATCTCACGCACCATCTGCTCGATGTCGTAGGTGGCAACGGCGGTCTGGTCCGCCAGACGCCGCACTTCCGTGGCGACCACGGCGAAACCGCGGCCGTACTCACCGGCCTTCTCGGCCTCGATGGCGGCATTGAGCGACAGCAGGTTGGTCTGGTCGGCGACCTTGACGATGGTCACCACCACTTGATTGATGTTGCCGGCCTTCTCGTTGAGGATCGCCAGTTTGGCGTTGACCAGATCGGCCGCGCCCATCACCGAGTGCATGGTTTCTTCCATGCGGGCCAGGCCCTGTTGCCCGGAACCGGCGGCCACCGACGCCTGATCGGCCGCGGTGGAGACTTCGGTCATGGTGCGCACCAGATCCCGCGAGGTGGCGGCGATTTCACGGGACGTTGCCCCGATCTCGGTGGTGGTGGCGGCGGTCTCGGTGGCCGTGGCCTGCTGCTGCTTGGAGGTGGCGGCGATTTCGGTAACCGACGTGGTGACCTGCACCGACGAGCGTTGGGCCTGGGACACCAGCGAGGTCAGCTCGGTCATCATGTCGTTGAAGCCGGTTTCCACGGCGCCGAATTCGTCCTTGCGCTCGAGATTCAGGCGGCGGCTCAGATCGCCGGTGCGCATCACTTCAAGGATTTGCACGATGCGGTTCATCGGCGCCATGATCGCACGCATCAGCAGAAGGCCGCAGAGGCCGGCGGCCAGTACCGCGATCAGCAGGGAAATGCCCATGATGGTTTTGGCGGTGAGCACCGCGTCATCGATGGCTGCGATGTCCCGGTCGGCCACCGCTTTGTTGTGGCGCAGGATGTCACTGAGTTTCGCCCGGCCACTGGTCCAGGCCGGCGTCAGCTCATCGTTGAACATTTTGATGGCCTCGACGTCCAGATTGCGCTTATGCAGGTCAATCACGGTCGTCAGAATCCGATGGTATTCCTCATGTGACTTCAGGAACGCCGCGTATTCGGTCCGGTCGTCGTCATCGGTGATTGTCTCCCGATAGAGGTCCATCTGCTCTTGCAGGCGGGCAGCGTAAGTACCGAATTCCGTTGCATCCTTGGCGTTGAACCCCTGCCCCTCTTCAAGGCCTAGCATGGCTTGTATCCGCAGATAACTATCAGACCAGGCACCACGAATCATTGAGCTGTAGTACAACCCCGGCAGCGCATCTTCGCGCACACTGGCTTCACTGCTTTCAATCTTCAACAGCCGTGAATACGAAACGACCACCATCAACAACATGATGGCGATGATGACTGCAAAACTCGCCAAAATGCGTTGGCGCAACGTCCAGTTCTTCACAGGCTGTCCTCGGGGGTCGTTTCGAAATGCGGGCAGTATAGCCGAGGGCGGTGTTTCATTTATAAGACGGGTGTGCACCGCTTCTCATTCGGCCTATATAAGGCAGGAATTGGCTCTGGCTGGGGAATGTCCGCCATTTCGCGGGTGAAGTGCCAGTGGTGATTTGGCAGAAAGAGGCTGTGGATTGGTCATTGAGGGATGGGGTGTGGCCAAATACGCCTTCGCGAGCAGGCTCGCTCCCACAGGGGTTCGGTATACACAAGACCACAGTGGGAGCGAGCCTGCTCGCGAAGGCGGTTTAAAGATTTACACAGAAGCGAGCCGAACCTGCTTCTCCAGCTCGGCCTTCAACCCCGGTTCCAGCTTGAGCTGGCGCGCCAGTTCATCGAGGTAGGACTTCTCCATGAAGCTCTCCTCATCCACCAGCATCACGCTGGCGATGTACATTTCGGCCGCCATTTCCGGGGTGCGGGCGGCGCGGGCAACATCGCTCGGGTCCAGGGGTTTGTTGAGTTCGGCGTGCAGCCAGTGCCGTAGTTCCTGATCGTTGTCGAGCTTGATGAACTCGCCTTCGATCAATTCACGCTCACGCTCATCAATATGACCGTCAGCCTTGGCGGCGGCCACCAGGGCCTTGAGTATCGCCTGGCTGTGCTGCTCGGCTTGCGCCATTGGCACGCGATCAAGGGTCTGCGGTTCTGTCTTCTCTGCACTGCCCTGTTGGGCTTGCCAGTTGCCGTAAGCCTTGTAGGCCAGCACGCCCAACGCGGCGAGCCCGCCATAAACCGCGACCTTGCCGCCCACCTTGCGCGCCTTCTTGCTGCCCAGCAGCAACCCCATCGCGCCAGCCGCCAAAGCGCCGCCGCCCGCCCCGGAAAGCAGGCTACCGAGACCGCCGGCGCTCTTGTTCTGGTTGCCACCGGCCTTGTTTTGCAAAAGCTCCTGACCCGATTTCAACAGTTGATCGAGTAATCCACGGGTATTCATTCTCCGCCTCCGTAACAGGGTTTATCCGGCTAATAAGGCCCCCAGCCTAGATCGAAAGTGCCATCCACCGACCGCCAGAGTTGCGTCCAAATGTTGCTCTGCGACCTTCCACTTGCCGCTTGACGCTTGCAGCTGCTTTCAAAAAATTAGATATACACTCGACTGAATCGATAAAAACAGCCCACCGGGTACCCTTCCATGATGACCCTGCGTCAGATCCGTCATTTCATCGCCGTGGCCGAGACCGGCTCAATCTCCGCCGCCGCGCAAGCGGCGTTCATTTCCCAATCCACCCTGACCCTGGCGATCCAGCAACTGGAAGAGGAGATTGGCGTCAGTCTGTTCAGCCGCCACGCCAAGGGCATGACCCTGACCCACCAGGGTCATCAATTCCTGCGCCAGGCCCACTTGATTCTCGCCACCGTCGACAACGCCAAACGCAGCCTGCAACAAAGCACCGATCAGGTGGCCGGGCAGTTGATCGTCGGCGTGACGAGCCTGGTGGCCGGTTACTATCTGGCGGATTTGCTCACCCGTTTCCAGCGCGCCTACCCCAACGTCGAGATCCGCGTGATGGAGGACGAGCGTCCGTACATCGAGCATTTGCTGGTCAGCGGCGAGATCGATGTCGGCGTGCTGATCCTGTCCAACCTTGAAGACCGTCACGCCTTGCAGACCGAGGTCCTGACCCATTCGCCGCATCGGTTGTGGCTGCCGGCCCAGCATCCGCTGCTGGAACACGACAGCATCAACCTCGCCGACGTGGCCCGCGAGCCGTTGATTCAGCTGAACGTCGATGAAATGGACCGCAACGCCCAGCGCATGTGGACGGCGGCCTCGCTGCAACCGCGCATCACCTTGCGCACCGCCTCGACCGAAGCGGTGCGAAGCCTGGTGGCTGCCGGATTGGGGGTATCGATACAGCCGGACATGACCTACCGGCCGTGGTCGCTGGAGGGCGACATCATTGAAGCGCGACCGATTGCCGACCTGAGCCAGACCCTGGACGTCGGCCTGGCCTGGCGTCGCGGCACCGCGCGCCCGGCCTTGGTGGACCCGTTCCTGACGGTAGCTCGAGAGCAACCCCACGGCGGACGCAAGCCATCTATTTAATCGAACGCCACCTTCAGTATTTAGAATTTGTCGACCTCGGGTCCGCGCACTAGTCTTGGTTCATCTATATAAGACGGCCGGCCCCCAGTCACAGGGAGCAGCATGGCTATACAAGAAAAGAGACCCCGAAAAATGGCTGGCGCGCAGACCCCGCTGTTCACCGCGTTGTTGATCGATGGCGAATTGGTCGCGGGCCAGGGTTTTGTCGAGCCGATCCTCAATCCGGCCACTGGCGAAGTCCTGACGCAGATCGCCGAAGCCAGCAGCGAACAAGTCGAAGCCGCCATCCTCGCCGCCCACCGTGCCTTTTCCGGCTGGTCGCGCACCACGCCACAGCATCGCTCGAACCTGCTGCTGGACATCGCCAACGTCATCGAAAAAAACGCCGACCTGCTCGCCCGCCTCGAAGCCCTGAATTGCGGCAAGCCGTTGCACCTGGCCCGTCAGGATGACCTGACCGCCACGGTCGATGTGTTCCGATTCTTCGCCGGCGCCGTACGCTGCCAGACTGGCCAGCTCAGCGGCGAATACCTGCCGGGCTACACCAGCATGGTGCGCCGCGATCCGATTGGCGTGGTCGCCTCGATTGCGCCGTGGAACTACCCGATCATGATGGCCGCGTGGAAAATCGCCCCGGCCCTGGCCGCTGGCAACACCCTGGTGTTCAAGCCATCGGAACACACACCGCTGTCGATCCTGGCGTTGGCCCCGGCGCTGGCCGAGATCCTGCCGCCTGGCGTAATCAACATCGTGTGCGGTGGCGGCGAAGGCGTCGGCAGTCATCTGGTCAGCCATCCCAAGGTGCGCATGGTGTCGCTGACCGGCGATATCGTCACCGGCCAGAAAATCCTCCAGGCCGCGTCGAAAACCCTCAAGCGCACGCACCTTGAACTCGGTGGCAAGGCCCCGGTGATCGTCTGCAACGATGCCGACATCCAAGCCGTGGTCGAAGGCGTGCGCACTTACGGTTACTACAACGCCGGCCAGGATTGCACGGCAGCGTGCCGGGTCTATGCACAGGCAGGGATTCACGACCGCTTGGTGGCCGAACTCGGTGCGGCGGTGAGCAGCCTGCGCTTCGCCGGCAAACGCGACGCCGACAACGAAATCGGCCCGCTGATCAGCACCCGTCAGCGCGACCGCGTGGCCAGTTTCGTCGAGCGCGCCCTCGGCCAGCCGCACATCGAGCGGGTGACCGGTGCAGCGGTGCATTCCGGCGCCGGTTTCTTTTATCAGCCGACCTTGCTGGCCGGTTGCAAACAAAGCGACGAAATCGTCCAGCGCGAAGTGTTCGGGCCGGTGGTCACCGTGACCCGCTTCGATGAGCTGGAACAAGCGGTGGATTGGGCCAACGATTCGGAATACGGCCTGGCGTCCTCGGTCTGGACCCAGAACCTGGACAAGGCGATGCAGGTCGCCGCGCGCTTGCAGTATGGGTGCACCTGGATCAACAGCCATTTCATGCTGGTCAGCGAAATGCCCCATGGCGGCCTCAAGCGCTCGGGCTATGGCAAGGACCTGTCCAGCGATTCGCTCCAGGACTACAGCGTGGTGCGGCACATCATGGCACGCCACGGGCAGGAGCTTTAAGCGGCAAGCTGCAAGCTGCAAGAGCCGTGCACGATTTGCAGTGACTTGCAGCTTGCGGCTTGAAGCTTGCAGCTACTCTCAATCAACCACTAATAAACAAAAGAGAGGTTCCCATGTTCGTGCACAAGACCGCACTGCTCAGTGCAATCACCACAGCGCTGCTGGCCAGTGCCAGTGTCCAGGCCGCCGAGCCGCTGAAGGCTGTCGGCGCCGGCGAAGGCCAGCTGGATATTGTGGCGTGGCCCGGCTATATCGAACGTGGCGAAAGCGACAAGGCCTATGACTGGGTCACCGGTTTCGAGAAGGAAACCGGCTGCAAGGTCAACGTGAAAACCGCCGCCACCTCCGATGAGATGGTCAGCCTGATGGCCAAGGGCGGTTACGACCTGGTGACCGCGTCCGGCGACGCCTCCCTGCGCCTGATCGTCGGCAAGCGTGTGCAGCCGATCAACACCGCGCTGATCCCGAACTGGAAGAACCTCGACCCGCGCCTCAAGGATGCGCCGTGGTACGTGGTCAACAAGCAGACCTATGGCACCCCGTACCAGTGGGGCCCGAACGTGTTGATGTACAACACCAACGTATTCAAGACTGCGCCGGATAGCTGGGGCGTGGTGTTCAACGCGGAAAACCTGCCGGACGGCAAAGCGAACAAGGGTCGCGTGCAGGCCTATGACGGCCCGATCTACATCGCCGACGCGGCGCTGTACCTGAAAACAGCCAAGCCGGAACTGGGGATCCAGAACCCCTACGAACTGACCGAGGCCCAATACAAGGCCGTGCTCGATCTGTTGCGCGCCCAGCAGCCGTTGATCCACCGCTACTGGCACGACACCACCGTGCAAATGAGCGACTTCAAGAACGAAGGTGTAGTCGCGTCCGGCGCCTGGCCTTATCAGGTCAACGGCCTGGTGAACGAGAAACAGCCGATCGCCTCGACCATCCCGAAAGAAGGCGCCACCGGGTGGGCCGACACCACCATGATGCACACCGACGCCAAACACCCGAACTGCGCCTACAAGTGGATGGACTGGTCGCTGCAACCGAAAGTCCAGGGTGACGTGGCGGCGTGGTTCGGTTCGCTGCCAGCAGTGCCAGCGGCGTGCAAGGAGAGCGAACTGCTCGGCGCCGAAGGCTGCAAGACCAACGGGTTCGACAACTTCGACAAGATCGCCTTCTGGAAAACCCCACAGGCTGAAGGCGGCAAATTCGTGCCGTACAGCCGCTGGACCCAGGACTACATCGCGATCATGGGCGGCAGATAAGGCCCTTTTCGCGAGCAGGCTCGCTCCCACAATTGATTGCATTCCCCTGTGGGAGCGAGCCTGCTCGCGAAGCTTTTAAAGATTTAGATTTTTCAGAAGTCCAGGCAGGGCCGCTGCGACGGCCCTCGCTTTTTCGGAGCACCGCACCATGACGCTTGCAGTCCAGTTCACCAACGTTTCCCGTCAGTTCGGCGAAGTGAAAGCCGTTGACCGGGTTTCCATCGACATTCAGGACGGCGAGTTTTTCTCCATGCTGGGGCCTTCCGGCTCGGGCAAAACCACCTGTCTGCGCCTGATCGCCGGTTTTGAACAACCGAGCGCGGGCTCGATCCGTATTCATGGCGAAGAAGCCGCCGGGCTGCCGCCGTACCAGCGTGACGTGAACACCGTGTTCCAGGATTACGCGCTGTTCCCGCACATGAACGTTCGCGACAACGTCGCCTACGGTTTGAAAGTCAAAGGCGTCGGCAAGGCCGAGCGCTTGAAACGCGCCGAAGAAGCCCTCGACATGGTCGCCCTCGGCGGCTACGGCGAGCGCAAGCCGGTGCAACTCTCCGGCGGCCAACGCCAGCGCGTGGCCCTGGCCCGCGCCCTGGTCAATCGTCCACGGGTGCTGCTGCTCGACGAACCCCTCGGCGCGCTGGACCTGAAGCTGCGCGAGCAAATGCAAGGCGAACTGAAGAAGCTGCAACGCCAGCTCGGCATCACCTTCATTTTCGTCACCCACGACCAGACCGAAGCACTGTCGATGTCCGATCGCGTTGCGGTGTTCAACAAGGGCCGCATCGAGCAGGTCGACTCACCGCGCAACCTGTACATGAAACCTTCGACCACTTTCGTCGCCGAATTCGTCGGCACCTCCAACGTGATTCGCGGTGATCTCGCCCGTGAATTGAGCGGCAATCCACAGCCATTTTCGATTCGCCCGGAACACGTACGTTTCGCCAACGGCCCGCTGGCCAGCCACGAGATCGAAGTCAGCGGCCTGCTGCACGACATCCAGTACCAGGGCAGCGCCACCCGCTATGAACTGAAGCTGGATAACGGCCAGACCCTGAACATCAGCCAGGCCAACAATCAATGGCTCGATACCAGCGCCCAACACCAGACCGGGCAGCGCATGAGCGCTCGCTGGGCGCGCGAAGCCATGATTCCGTTGCACGACACACTGGCCGGCGGGGTGTGACATGAGCACCTTGGCTGTCTCTCAAAACCCGGCTGGCGGCTCAACGCTGCGACGGTTTTCCAACCTGTTGTATCGCCGGCCGAACCTGTACCTGTCGATGCTGCTGGTGCCGCCGCTGCTGTGGTTCGGCGCGATTTACCTCGGCTCGCTGCTGACGCTGCTGTGGCAGGGTTTCTACACCTTCGACGACTTCACCATGGCAGTCACCCCCGAGCTGACCCTGGCGAACTTCACCGCGCTGTTCCAGCCGTCGAACTTCGACATCATCCTGCGCACCCTGAGCATGGCCATTGTCGTGTCCATCGCCAGCGCCATCGTCGCGTTTCCGATCGCCTACTACATGGCGCGCTACACCACCGGCAAGACCAAGGCGTTTTTCTACATCGCGGTGATGATGCCGATGTGGGCCAGTTACATCGTCAAGGCGTATGCCTGGACCTTGCTGCTGGCCAAGGGCGGCGTGGCGCAGTGGTTCGTCCAGTATCTGGGACTGGAGTCGCTGTTGCACTTCGTGCTGGGCATTCCGGGGGTGGGCGGCAGTACCTTGTCGACCTCGCACTTGGGACGCTTCATGGTGTTCGTCTATATCTGGCTGCCGTTCATGATCCTGCCGATCCAGGCCTCGCTGGAACGCCTGCCGCCCTCGCTGCTGCAAGCCTCCGCCGACCTCGGCGCCAAACCGCGCCAGACCTTCATGCAGGTGATTCTGCCGCTGTCGGTACCGGGCATTGCCGCCGGCTCGATCTTCACCTTTTCGCTGACCCTGGGTGACTTCATCGTGCCGCAACTGGTGGGCCCGCCAGGGTATTTCGTGGGCAGCATGGTCTACGCCCAGCAAGGTGCGATCGGCAACATGCCAATGGCGGCTGCATTCACCCTGGTGCCGATCGTGCTGATCGCCATCTACCTGTCCATCGTCAAACGACTGGGGGCCTTCGATGCACTCTGAAAAAGCTTCCATAGGCTTGAAAATCGCGGCCTGGGGCGGGCTGGTGTTCCTGCACTTCCCGATCCTGATCATCTTCATGTACGCCTTCAACACCGAAGACGCGGCGTTCAGCTTTCCACCCAAGGGCTTCACCCTGAAGTGGATCGGTGTGGCGTTCGCACGGCCCGACGTGCTGGAAGCGATCAAGCTGTCGCTGCAAATTGCGGCCATCGCCACCCTGATCGCCCTGGTGCTCGGCACCCTGGCGTCGGCGGCGTTGTACCGCCGGGACTTCTTCGGCAAGCAAGGGATCTCGCTGATGCTGATCCTGCCGATCGCCCTGCCGGGGATCATCACCGGGATCGCGTTGCTGGCGACCTTCAAGACGCTGGGCATCGAGCCGGGGATGTTCACCATCATCGTCGGCCATGCGACCTTCTGTGTGGTGATCGTCTACAACAACGTCATCGCCCGCTTGCGCCGCACTTCCCACAGCCTGATCGAGGCCTCGATGGACCTCGGCGCCGACGGCTGGCAGACCTTCCGCTACATCATCCTGCCGAACCTCGGCTCGGCGTTGCTGGCCGGCGGCATGCTCGCGTTTGCGCTGTCGTTCGACGAAATCATCGTCACCACCTTCACCGCCGGTCACGAACGCACCCTGCCGCTGTGGCTGCTCAACCAGCTCAGCCGCCCACGGGACGTGCCGGTGACCAACGTCGTGGCAATGCTGGTGATGATCGTGACCATGCTGCCGATTCTCGGCGCCTATTACCTGACCCGTGGCGGTGAAAGCGTCGCGGGGAGTGGCGGGAAATAAATCGATAACAGACAACCACTATCCCCTGTAGGAGCGAGCCTGCTCGCGATGAATGACTGACATTCAACACTGATGTCGCCTGTCAGACCGCTATCGCGAGCAGGCTCGCTCCTACAGGGGCCGGTTTCAAAACAAAAACAGCTTTGAAGAGGACAATGCCATGCAAACCCAACTCTTGATCAACGGCCAGCTGGTCAACGGCGAAGGCCCCGCGCAACCGGTGTTCAACCCGGCATTGGGCCGCGTGCTGGTGGAAATCAACGAAGCCAGCGAATCCCAGGTCGATGCCGCCGTGCGCGCCGCCGATGCCGCGTTCGACAGTTGGTCCCACACCCCACCCAAAGAACGTTCGCTGCTGCTGCTCAAGCTCGCCGACGCCATCGAAGCTCACGGCGAAGAGCTGGCCAAACTGGAATCGGATAACTGCGGCAAGCCTTACAGCGCCGCGCTGAACGATGAGATTCCGGCAATTGCCGACGTATTTCGCTTCTTCGCCGGCGCCAGCCGCTGCATGAGCGGTTCGGCCGGTGGCGAATACCTGCCTGGCCACACTTCGATGATCCGCCGTGATCCGGTGGGTGTGATCGCCTCCATCGCGCCGTGGAACTATCCGCTGATGATGGTCGCCTGGAAAATCGCCCCGGCCCTGGCCGCCGGTAATACCGTCGTACTCAAGCCGTCGGAACAAACACCGCTGACCGCCCTGCGCCTGGCGCAACTGGCATCGGAAATTTTCCCGGCCGGCGTGCTCAACCTCGTCTTCGGTCGTGGTCCTACCGTGGGCAACCCGCTGGTTACCCACCCGAAAGTGCGCATGGTGTCGCTGACCGGCTCGATCGCCACGGGCTCGAACATCATTTCCAGCACCGCCGACAGCGTCAAACGCATGCACATGGAACTGGGTGGCAAGGCCCCGGTGATCATCTTCGACGATGCTGACATCGACGCCGCCGTCGAGGGCATCCGCACCTTCGGCTTCTACAACGCCGGCCAGGACTGCACCGCCGCCTGCCGCATCTACGCGCAGGAAGGCATCTACGAGAAGTTCGTCGAGAAGCTCGGTGCTGCCGTCAGCAGCATCAAGTACGGGGTGCAGGATGATCCGTCGACCGAACTCGGCCCGCTGATCACCGCGCAACACCGTGACCGCGTGGTCGGCTTCGTCGAGCGCGCCATTGCCCAACCGCACATCCGCCTGATCACCGGTGGCAAGGCAGTGGACGGCAACGGTTTCTTCTTTGAACCGACCGTGCTGGCCGATGCTCAGCAGGACGACGAAAT
Organism: Pseudomonas baetica; assembly: GCF_051216495.1. Taxonomy (GTDB): domain Bacteria; phylum Pseudomonadota; class Gammaproteobacteria; order Pseudomonadales; family Pseudomonadaceae; genus Aquipseudomonas; species Aquipseudomonas baetica_B. The sequence goes on from NZ_JBPKAM010000043.1 coordinate 45,076, forward strand.
CGTCCGTCGCGAAGTGTTCGGGCCGGTGGTGTCGGTGACCAGGTTCAGCGATGAAGCGCAAGTGCTGGGCTGGGCCAACGATTCCGACTACGGCCTAGCCTCGTCGGTATGGACCGCCGACGTCGGTCGCGCCCATCGGCTGTCGGCCCGTTTGCAGTACGGCTGCACCTGGGTGAACACGCACTTCATGCTGGTCAGCGAAATGCCCCATGGCGGTCAGAAACTGTCCGGGTATGGCAAGGACATGTCGATGTACGGATTGGAGGACTACACCGTCGTACGGCATGTGATGTTCAAGCACTAAAAGCTTCGCGAGCAGGCTCGCTCCCACAAGGATGGCGCCGAATCTGTGGGAGCGAGCCTGCTCGCGAATGAGTCACCTCGGTTTCAGGGTCGAAACCGGCATTACGCACCACCAGGTTTCAAACACAACAATAACCACCGATCCTGGCGGCGTCTCCAAGACTCCGCCACGGTTTCGGACATCCGAAATCTGCCGATTTTCCGGAGCAAACACACATGAGTTCATCATCCGATCTCTCTGCAGCTATTGTCGACAGTGATGCCGAACAACTGCGCCAACTGGGTTACACGTCCAACTTCAATCGCAGCATGAGCCTGTGGGAAAACTTCGCCCTGGGCTTCACCTACCTCTCTCCGGTCGTAGGGGTTTATACCCTCTTCGGCCTGTGCCTCGCCGCGGGTGGACCGCCGATGTTCTGGGCCTATCTGCTGGTGGGTATCGGCCAGTTACTGGTGTGCCTGATCTTCGGTGAAGTGGTCTCGCAGTTCCCTATTTCCGGTGGCGTATACCCGTGGGCCCGTCGACTGGTGGGCAAGCGCTGGGCGTGGATGGTTGGCTGGATCTACTCCATCGCCCTGTGCGTGACCATCGCCGCCGTTGCGGTCGGAGCCGGTCCGTATCTCGCAGCGATGCTGGGTTTTGAACCGAGCAACAACACCAACATCGTCATCGCCCTGGTGCTGACGCTGTTCGCCACGCTGGTCAACCTCAGCGGCACCAAGGTGCTGGCGCGCATTGCCATGTTCGGCTTTCTCTGCGAACTGATCGGAGCGGTGATCGTCGGTGTTTACCTGCTGATTTTCGAGCGTCACCAGTCGATCGGCGTGCTGTTCGACACCTTCGACATCAGCGTCAACGGCTCGTACCTGCCGGCCTTCCTCACCGCCTCGCTGGCGGGGATGTTCCTGTACTACGGCTTCGAGGCCTGCGGTGACGTGGCTGAGGAAACCCCGAATCCGAGCAAGCGAATCCCGGTGGCCATGCGCATGACCATCTACATCGGCGGCATCTCCGCCATGTTCGCTTGCCTGGCACTGATCCTCGCCGTGCCAGATATGAAGGCTGTGATCGACGGCACCGACAAGGACCCGGTCGGCACCATCCTCAACAACGCCTTCGGCCCGGTCGGCTCGAAAATGGTGATGGGCGTGGTGATGATTTCCTTCATCTCCTGCGTCATCAGCCTGCAAGCAGCGGCCAGTCGCCTGCTGTATTCCTACGCACGGGACGAAATGGTGATCGGCAGCCGGCTGCTGAAGAAAATCTCTCCTAACACCCAGGTTCCGGTTGCTGCGCTGTTCGTGTCCGGTGTCCTGCCGGCGCTGATCATCATCCTCGGCTTCTTCCTGCAGGACGCGGTCGCCACCATCGTCAGCTTCGCCGCCATCGGCATCTACCTGGCGTTCCAGATGATCGTACTTGGCGCCCTGTATGCACGCATGAAAGGCTGGAAACCGAGCGGCAAATTCACCCTCGGCGCCTGGGGCTGGCTGGTCAACCTTGGCGCCCTGGCCTACGGCATCGGCGCCATCATCAACATGGCCTGGCCCCGCACCCCGGACGCCGCGTGGTACATCAACTACGCCATGGTCCTGAGCACTGCCATCGTGATTGGTTTGGGGCTGCTGTACATGTGGATCGCCAAGCCGTATGACCACGGGACGGCGCCTGCGGGGGATGCTTGGAAGGTGAGTCGTTAAGATAAATTGCCCCGGCACCAATGGGAGCCGGGGCGATCAACCGCTTTCAGAATGCAAGCATTTCGAAACAGTTCCCTCCCTTAGATTGGTGCATCGCCAGCTAGAGTTTGCGCAACCTTGCAAGAGGCACCGGTTGACGATAGTCAGGGGACAGCCTAGGGTGTTTACGTCGTTTACAACGTATACACCTTTAGGAAAGCCACTATGGCCTCGCCCGTTTTGTCCTTTCGCGTAGAAGAATTGCTGGCTCAACAACTGGATCAGTTGGCAGCTGCAACCGACCGCGACCGTCAATATCACCTCAAACGTGCGCTGGCACGTTACGTGGAAGCCGAGTCATGGCATCTACAAGCGATTAGTGAAGGCATAGCCGACGCCGATGCAGGGAAACTCACCGATCTGGGCGCCGTGAAGGCTAAGTGGGCAAAACGTGCCGAGCGTAGTACTGACTGAAAAAGCTGAAAGCGATCTCGACAACATTCATGAGTATTACCGGGAGTCCGTCGGTGAGGGTCGTGCCTTTGAGATCATTTCAACAATCCTGCAATCGTTCGAACAACTGGAACAGTTTCCTGGTTCAGGCCGGTCTTCTGTCATGCCAGATGTACGAGAGTTAATTTTCGGCCGCTATCCCTTTATCGCTCCTTATCGATTTGTCCATGGTCAGATACAAGTGTTACGTGTACTCCATCAACGTTCTGAACGCTCGCAGGATTGGTAAATGAGGACATCCAGTCGCGACTGAATTGCCGCGACCGAATGCACCACGTTCTCAAAACCGCGAAACACTCCTCATCGCATCCACCAGATACCGCATGGCAATCCGGTCACTCTCCGACAGCTCCCGATAACGCTCCACCAGTTTCATCTCCTCGCTGTTGAGACGGCGTCTTCGCCGGCCACTGCTCAGGCACGAAAAGATACCCAGTATTTCAGTGATGCCTTGTACTTTCGACATGGACGATGTCCTTCTCTACGTCAAAGAAAACTTCAGAAACCGCATCGCCCTTATCCCTTTTTCGGCAGCGCCTCATGGCCACTGAACCGCACCGGCCCGAAGGGCATAAACCGGTCATGAGCACAGAATAGAAATATTCCCGGCGCTGAAAAGCGGTTTTTAGAGTAATTAGTCGAAAAAAGCAGAAATGCCCTGTAAATCAGAAATCGCTGTCGGAAATCTTTCCCGACACGTCTTGTTTCATTCCCCGCTAGCGTCGTGCCATCAATCAATTTTGCGCTTCGATCGAACGGTTTATGCTATCGGGCATCTGTTTAAAGTCCGTTGCGTTTGGCCGAAGGCATGTCCGAACCGTTTTTTAGAGATCCAGTACGTGCCAGGAACGGCGCGGGATTGTTCACGACAGGTTGAATTTATGCACCGCAGGAATTTGCTCAAAGCCTCCATGGCCATCGCGGCCTATACCGGATTGTCCGCCTCCGGCCTGCTCGCCGCCCGTGCCTGGGCCGCCACCGGGACTGCGGACGGTGAAGCCCAGGCCTTTGACTTCGAGGCCCTGAAGATCCAGGCCAAGCAGCTCGCCAGCAACCGTTATCAGGACACCAAGCAGGTGCTGCCGCCCACCTTGGCGACCATGACCCCGCAGAATTTCAACGCGATCCGTTACGACGGTGACCATTCGCTGTGGAAAGACAACAAGGGTCAGCTGGACGTGCAGTTTTTCCATGTCGGCATGGGGTTCAAGCAGCCGGTGCGCATGTACAGCGTCGACCCCAAGACTCGCATGGCCCGCGAGGTGCATTTCCGCCCGTCGCTGTTCAACTATGACAACACCACGGTCGACACCAAGCAGCTCAACGGTGACCTGGGTTTTTCCGGCTTCAAGCTGTTCAAGGCGCCGGAGCTGGACAAGCACGACGTGGTGTCCTTCCTCGGCGCCAGCTATTTCCGTGCAGTGGATGCCACTGGCCAGTACGGTTTGTCGGCCCGTGGCCTGGCGATCGACACCTACGCCAAAAAGCGCGAAGAATTTCCCGACTTCACCAAATTCTGGTTCGAGACGCCGGACAAGGACAGCACCCGCTTCGTGGTCTACGCCCTGCTCGACTCGCCGAGCGCCACCGGGGCCTACCGCTTTGATATCGATTGCCAGGCCGAGCGCGTGGTGATGGAAGTCGATGCCCACGTCAATGCACGCACCGCCATCGATCAACTGGGCATCGCACCGATGACCAGCATGTTCAGCTGCGGCACCCACGAACGCCGGATGTGCGACACCATCCACCCGCAAATCCATGACTCCGATCGCCTGGCGATGTGGCGTGGCAACGGCGAGTGGATCTGCCGCCCGCTGAACAACCCGGCCAAACTGCAATTCAACGCCTTCGCCGACAAGGATCCGAAAGGTTTTGGCCTGGTGCAGACCGATCACGAGTTCGCCAGCTATCAGGACACCGTCGACTGGTACAGCCGCCGCCCAAGCCTGTGGGTCGAACCGACCACCCAATGGGGCGAAGGCTCGGTCGACTTGCTGGAGATTCCAACCACCGGCGAAACCATGGACAACATCGTCGCCTTCTGGACGCCGAAGAAACCGGTGGCCGCCGGCGACTCGCTGAACTACGGCTACAAGCTCTACTGGAGCGCCCTGCCACCGGTCGGCACGCCGCTGGCACGGGTCCACGCGACCCGCTCCGGAATGGGCGGTTTCACCGAAGGTTGGGCGCCGGGAGAACATTATCCGCCCGTCTGGGCCCGCCGGTTTGCCGTGGACTTCACCGGTGGTGGTCTGGACCGCCTGCCGCAGGGCACCGGGATCGAACCGGTGGTCACTTGCTCCAACGGTGAAGTGAAGGACTTCAGCGTGCTGGTGCTCGATGACATCAAGGGTTACCGGATCCTGTTCGACTGGTACCCAACCAACGACAGCGTCGACCCCGTCGAACTGCGACTGTTCATCCGTACCAATGAACGCACGCTGAGTGAAACCTGGTTGTACCAGTACTTCCCGCCGGCACCGGACAAGCGCAAATACACCTGATTCGCGGTTGCGCCCAGCCACCATTCGGTTTTCCGAACACGACCTGACGGCCGGTTCGGTAAACCGGATTTTTCCGGGTTAAAAAACCCGCCACAAATATTTAATTCCTTTATAAATCAATAAGTTGACCTGTTTCATCTAGCCTGGCACGGGTCATGCTCTACACTTCTTCGACGAATGCCTGTTGCGCCAACACTTCAGGAGCCGTCAGGCATTCGAAGCACAAAAGGGCCGATGAACTGGCTCCATAAAAAAAACAATGTCGAGGAAAATTTGATGCGCATCGTTCCCCATATCCTGGGCGCAGCCATTGCTGCCGCTCTGATCAGCACACCAGTTTTCGCCGCCGAACTCACCGGCACCCTTAAGAAGATCAAAGATTCCGGCACGATCACCCTCGGACATCGTGACGCTTCCATTCCTTTCTCCTACATCGCGGATGCGTCCGGCAAACCGATGGGCTACTCCCACGACCTGCAGCTGAAAGTCGTCGACGCCCTGAAAAAAGAGCTGGACCTGCCTAATCTCCAGGTCAAATACAACCTGGTGACCTCGCAGACCCGTATTCCGCTGGTGCAGAACGGCACCGTGGACCTGGAATGCGGCTCCACCACCAACAACGTCGAGCGTCAGCAGCAAGTTGACTTCTCCGTCGGTATCTTCGAAGTCGGCACCCGCCTGCTGGCCAAGAAAGACTCCGCCTACAAGGATTTCGACGACCTCAAAGGCAAGAACGTCGTGACCACCGCCGGCACCACGTCCGAGCGCATCCTCAAGGCGATGAACGCCGACAAGCAGATGGGCATGAACGTCATCTCCGCCAAAGACCACGGCGAATCCTTCCAGATGCTGGAAACAGGCCGCGCCGTGGCGTTCATGATGGACGACGTCTTGCTCGCTGGCGAAATGGCCAAGGCCAAGAAGCCTGCTGACTGGGCCGTGACCGGCACTCCACAGTCGTACGAAATCTACGGTTGCATGGTTCGCAAGGGCGACGACGCGTTCAAGAAGGTCGTGGATGACGCCATCAAGGCCACTTACGCATCGGGCGAAATCAACAAGATCTACGACAAGTGGTTCCTGCAGCCAGTCCCGCCTAAAGGCGTGAACCTGAACTTCCCGATGAGCAACGAGCTCAAGGCTCTGATCGCCACGCCGACCGATAAAGCGGCTGACGACAAGAAATCCTGATTTCTGACTAACCTTATCTCCTGAAAGGGTCACTGCCCTTTCAGGAGGTGTTACTTCCTGCTGGCATTTTTTGGAAATACTCGAACCGGTGGCTGTCGAGCCGGTGGCGTGTGCCCGACTGTCAAGGTCGGGCGGGAACGGAGCTTCCCCCAGGCGGGTACCTGTACATCGATTGATCTCAAGGGGAGACCCTAATGAATTACAACTGGGACTGGGGCGTGTTCTTCAAGTCCACCGGTGTGGGCAGCGAGACCTATCTCGACTGGTTCATCTCGGGACTTGGCTGGACCATTGGTATCGCCGTCGTGGCCTGGATCATCGCCCTGACACTGGGCTCGATCCTGGGCGTCATGCGTACCGTGCCGAACCGCATCGTATCGGGCATCGCCACCTGCTACGTCGAACTCTTCCGCAACGTGCCGCTGCTGGTTCAGCTGTTCATCTGGTACTTCCTGGTACCCGACCTGCTGCCGCCCGACCTGCAGGAGTGGTACAAGCAGGACCTGAACCCGACCACTTCGGCGTTCCTCAGCGTCGTCGTGTGCCTGGGCCTATTCACCGCCGCCCGGGTTTGCGAACAGGTGCGTACCGGCATCCAGGCGCTGCCCAAAGGCCAGGAATCCGCAGCCCGCGCCATGGGTTTCAATCTGCCGCAGATCTACTGGAACGTGCTGCTGCCCCAGGCTTACCGGATCATCATTCCGCCGCTCACCTCGGAATTTCTCAACGTCTTCAAGAACTCGTCCGTGGCCTCGCTGATCGGCCTGATGGAACTGCTCGCGCAGACCAAACAGACCGCCGAGTTCTCAGCCAATCTGTTCGAAGCGTTCACCCTGGCCACCTTGATCTACTTCACCCTGAACATGAGTTTGATGTTGCTGATGCGCATGGTCGAGAAGAAGGTTGCCGTACCGGGCCTGATCTCCGTAGGGGGTAAATGATGGAATTCGACTTCTCGGGCATCGTCCCGTCCCTGCCGGGTCTGTGGAACGGCATGGTCATGACCCTCAAGCTGATGGCCATGGGCGTCATCGGCGGGATTATCCTTGGCACCATCCTGGCGCTGTGCCGTCTGTCCCACAGCAAGCTGCTGTCGAACCTTGCCGGCGCCTACGTCAACTACTTCCGTTCGATTCCGTTGCTGCTGGTGATCACCTGGTTCTACCTGGCGGTGCCGTTCGTGCTGCGCTGGATCACCGGCGAAGACACCCCGATCGGCGCGTTCACCTCGTGCATCGTGGCCTTCATGATGTTCGAAGCGGCGTACTTCTGCGAAATCGTCCGGGCCGGCGTGCAGTCGATTCCCAAGGGGCAGATGGGCGCGGCGAGAGCACTGGGCATGACCTATGGCCAGATGATGCGCCTGATCATCCTGCCCCAGGCATTCCGCAAGATGACGCCGCTGCTGCTGCAGCAGAGCATCATCCTGTTCCAGGACACCTCGCTGGTCTACGCCGTCGGCCTGGTGGACTTCCTCAATGCTTCGCGTGCCAGCGGCGACATCATCGGCCGCTCCAATGAGTTCCTGATCTTCGCGGGGCTCGTTTACTTCATCATCAGCTTTGCCGCCTCGCAGTTGGTCAAGCGTCTGCAAAAAAGGATCACCGTATGATTTCCATCAAGAACATCAGCAAATGGTATGGGGACTTCCAGGTGCTGACCGAGTGCAGCACCGAGGTTAAAAAAGGCGAAGTGATCGTGGTGTGCGGGCCATCCGGTTCCGGTAAATCGACCCTGATCAAATGCGTTAACGCCCTGGAGCCATTCCAGAAAGGTGACATCGTGGTCGATGGCACGTCCATTGCCGACCCGAAAACCAACCTGCCCAAGCTGCGTTCGCGCGTCGGCATGGTGTTCCAGCATTTCGAACTGTTCCCGCACCTGACCATCACCGAAAACCTGACCATCGCGCAGATCAAGGTGCTGGGCCGCAGCAAGGAAGAAGCGACCAAGAAAGGCCTGCAACTGCTGGAGCGTGTCGGCCTGTCGGCCCACGCGCACAAGCACCCGGGCCAATTGTCCGGCGGTCAGCAGCAGCGCGTGGCGATTGCCCGTGCGCTGGCGATGGACCCGATCGTCATGCTGTTCGACGAACCGACCTCGGCGCTGGACCCGGAAATGGTCAACGAAGTGCTGGACGTGATGGTGCAACTGGCCCACGAAGGCATGACCATGATGTGCGTGACCCACGAAATGGGCTTCGCCCGTAAAGTGGCCGACCGCGTGATTTTCATGGACGCTGGCAAGATCATTGAAGACTGCCCGAAAGAGGAGTTCTTCGGCGACATCAATGCCCGGGCCGAGCGTACGCAGCACTTCCTCAACAAGATTCTGCAGCACTAAAAAATACGCCACTCCCCTGTAGGAGCGGGATTGCTCCCCACGGACACCCAAACACCACCAAAATCCCAAAGAGACAAACTGCCCTTGACTCACACCCCCCAAAAGACCGCTCCCCCAGGGG
>NZ_JBPKAM010000044.1:0-53480 GCF_051216495.1 Pseudomonas baetica
CCCCCCCCCCCCCCCCCCCCCCCCCCCCCCCCTCCCCCCCCCCCCCCCCTCCCCCCCCCCTCTCCCCCCCCCCCCCCCCCCCCCCCCCCCCCCCCCCCCCACAAAAGAGCTGACTGTTACTAAATCCGCAAGGATGCATGTCAGCAAAAGTCCTTTCTCTATTTGTAACAGAACATTATCCTTACGCACGCACCTAGCTGAAACGCTTCCGCTACCAGTTTCGCCTCTCGTTTCCGTTTATTCCCCAGAAAAAGATCAAGAATTTCCTCTCTATGCCTGATTTCCGATTGTCGCAAGACAGCGCTGTCTCTATACCTGCCATCTGCCGCACATCCCTGAACCTGATCGGTGGATTCACCGTGCTCAGCCTCGCCACCTGCGTTCAGGCCGCTCCGGCCTTCGACAGTGATTCCCCCTGGATGCTCGGCGACTGGAACGGCACGCGCAGCGAACTGGCGGAAAAAGGCTACGACTTCAAAGTCGATTACACCGGCGAAATGGGCAGCAATCTTCACGGTGGTTATGACCATGACCGCACTGCCCGTTACAGCGATCAATTTGGCTTCGGTACCCACCTGGATTTGCAGAAGATCCTTGGCTGGGACGATGCGGAATTTCAGCTGACCATCACCGAGCGCAGCGGCAACAACATCAGCAATGACCGGATCAACGATCCCCGTGTCGGCGGTTTCACCTCGGCCCAGGAAGTCTGGGGTCGCGGGCAAACCTGGCGGCTGACGCAGATGTGGTATCAGCAGAAATTCTTCGATCAGACGCTCGACATCAAGGTCGGCCGATTTGGTGAAGGCGAAGACTTCAACAGCTTCCCCTGCGACTTCCAGAACCTGGCGTTCTGCGGCTCCCAGGTCGGCAACTGGGACGGTGGCATCTGGTACAACTGGCCCGTCAGCCAGTGGGCGCTGCGGGTCAAGTATCACCTGACGCCTGAGCTGTACGCACAAGTCGGCGCCTATGAGCAAAACCCGTCGAACCTCGATCGAGGCAACGGCTTCAAGCTCAGCGGCAGCGGCACCCAGGGTGCGATCCTGCCGGTGGAACTGGTGTGGACGCCGAAGCTCAACGGTCTGCCGGGCGAATACCGCGCCGGTTATTACTACAGCAGCGCCAACGCCACCGACGTCTACAAGGACAGCAACGGCCAACCCGCCGCCCTGAGCGGCGAAGCGTACCGCAGTGCCTCGAGCAAGCACGGAATGTGGCTCGGCATTCAGCAACAAATCACCAGCATTGCCAGCGACCATTCACGCGGTCTGAGCGTGTTCGCCAATGGCACGATGCACGACAAGAAAACCAACGCCATCGACAACTACGTCCAGGCCGGCGTCGTCTACAAAGGCCTTTTCGACGCCCGCGCCAAGGACGACATCGGTTTCGCCCTGGCCCGCGTGCACGTCAACCCGGCGTATCGCAAGAATGCCGAGGCGACTAATCAGGCCCACGGGGTTTTCGACTACGACGATCCATCGTTCCTGCCGCCCCAGGACACCGAATACAGCGCCGAACTCTATTACGGCGTGCACGTCACGAACTGGCTGACCGTGCGCCCGAACCTGCAATACATCCGCCACCCCGGTGGTGTGGACGATGTGGACGACGCGCTGATTGGCGGGATCAAGATCCAGTCGTCGTTCTAAAACTCACACAAAACCCCTGTAGGAGCGAGCTCGCTCGCGATGGTCGTCAACGATGACGCTGCAAATCTGACACCCCGCAGCGTGCTCCGGTTCTTCGCGAGCAAGCTCGCTCCTACAGGGAAAAGCAGTGCCCACCACAATTATCTGAACCACGCCCGCTAAGGATCATCATCTACAGTGAACCTGCGCGGGACTACTTGAAACGTCACGGAGAACCACACTATGAGCACTGATGGTGCTTTGAGTCGAAGCCGTCTGCTGCCGAGCCTGCTCGGCATCCTGCTTCTGCTAATGGGCCTGGCCATGCTGGCCGGGGGGATCAAGCTGAGCCTGCTCGGCGGCTCGCTGTATTACCTGCTGGCCGGTATCGGCCTGGCGCTGACCGGCATCCTGCTGATCGCCGCTCGTCGTGCCGCGTTGGGCCTGTATGCACTGGTGCTGTTCGCCAGCACCATGTGGGCCTTGTGGGAAGTCGGCCTCGACTGGTGGCAACTGGTGCCGCGCCTGGCGCTGTTGTTTGCCCTGGGCCTGGTGATGTTGCTGCCGTGGTTCCGCCGTCCGCTGTTGCGCGCCGGCGCTGCACCGCTGGGCACTGGCGCCCTGAGCGTGGCCGTGGTCATCGCCGGTGCCACTGCACTGGCCAGCCAGTTCACCAACCCGGGCGAGATCAAAGGTCAGCTGGACCGCGACAGCGTGCCTGGCATGACCAACACCGCACCGGCCATGCCGGACGGTGACTGGAACTCCTATGGCCGCAGCGCCCACGGCGATCGTTACTCGCCCCTGGCGCAGATCACCCCGCAGAACGTGCACAAACTGGTGCCCGCCTGGACCTACCGCACCGGCGACCTGCCAGGGCCGAACGACCCGGGCGAAACCACCGCCGAAAACACCCCGCTGAAAGTCAACGGCATGCTCTACGTGTGCACGCCACACAGCCAGGTAATCGCCCTGGACCCGGACACCGGCAAGGAAATCTGGCGTTTCGATCCGAAGCTCTCCACGCAGAATGCGGCGAACTTCAAGGGTTGGGCGCATATGACCTGCCGTGGCGTGACCTATCACGATGACGCCGTATATGCCTCCGCACAGAGCCCGACCGGCAGCGCCAGCGCACCGGTGGCCAGCGTCTGCCCGCGCCGGATCTTCCTGCCGACCGCCGACACCCGCCTGATCGCCCTCAACGCCGACACCGGCAAGATGTGCGAAGACTTCGGCGACAAGGGCCAGGTCGACCTGCGCGCCAACATCGGCGGCTTCACCGCCGGCGGTTACTACTCCACGTCGCCACCGGCAGTTACCAAGGACCTGGTGGTGATTGGCGGCCACGTCACCGACAACGTCTCCACCGACGAGCCAAGCGGCGTGATCCGCGCGTTCGACGTGCACACCGGCAAACTGGTGTGGAACTGGGACAGCGGCAACCCGGACGACACCACGCCGATCGCCGAGGGCAAGGTCTACACCCGCAACTCGCCGAACATGTGGTCCATGTTCGCCGTCGATGAAAAACTCGGCATGCTCTACCTGCCGATGGGCAACCAGACCCCGGACCAGTTCGGCGGTGCGCGCACCCCAGAGTCGGAACTGCACGCCGCCGGCCTGACCGCCCTGGACATCGCCACCGGTAAAGTGCGCTGGCACTTCCAGTTCACTCACCACGACCTGTGGGACATGGACGTCGGTGGCCAACCAACCCTGATGGACCTGAAAACCGCTGACGGCGTGAAGCAAGCCGTTTTGGCCTCCACCAAGCAAGGCAGCATCTACGTACTGGACCGCAGCACCGGCCAGGCCATCGTGCCGATCAATGAAGTGCCGGTGCCGCAAGGCGCGGTGGAAGGCGACCACACCTCGCCGACCCAACCGAAATCCGACCTCAACTTCATGCCACCGCCGCTCAAAGAACGTGACATGTGGGGCGTCACCCCGTTCGACCAGCTCGTTTGCCGGATCACTTTCAAATCCATGCGCTACGACGGTCCGTTCACGCCCCCATCGCTGCAAGGTTCGATCGTGTACCCAGGCAACTTCGGTGTTTTCGACTGGGGCGGTATCTCGGTCGATCCGGTGCGTCAGATCGCGTTCGTGAACCCGGACTGGATGGCCTTCAAATCGAAGATGATTCCTGCCGCCGAAATCGCCGCCCAAGGCCCGCGTAAAAGCGAAACCGAAGGTGTGCAGCCAAACAAGGGCGCGCCATACGGCGTAGTTCTCGAACCCCTGCTGTCGCCAATGGGCCTGCCGTGCCAGGCACCCGCCTGGGGCTACGTGGCCGCGATTGACCTGACCACGCAAAAAACCATCTGGATGCACAAGAACGGCACCGTGCGCGACAGCTCGCCGGTTCCGATTCCATTGAGCATGGGTGTGCCAAGCCTGGGCGGCACCTTCACCACCGCCGGTGGCGTCGGTTTCCTCAGCGGCACCCTCGACCAGTACCTGCGCGCCTATGACGTGAAGAACGGCAAGCAACTGTGGGAAGGTCGCCTGCCGGCCGGCGCGCAGACCACGCCGATGACCTACACCGGCAAGGACGACAAGCAATACGTGCTCGTCGTTGCCGGCGGTCACGGCTCACTAGGCACCAAGCAGGGTGACTATGTGATTGCGTATAAACTGTCCGAGTAAGCTTTAGCGGCAATAAAAATGGTGGTGCCTCGCAAGGGGCGCCACCTTTTTTTGCGCGCGCAACACCTGAGAATTCATCGCCAATCGATCTAAGAAACTGTCAACTTTGACAGTATCTGTCTTTTTCATTTCTACGCATCCTCAACCGAACGCTGCAAGCGCTCGCCGTTCAACCGAGATGCAAATGATGATGCTGACTCGCAATGCCACTGACTGGATCGAAGCATTGGCCGAAGGTGAAATCAAGCTGCACCAGTTGCCAAAAGCTTTTTCCCGGGATGAAGCCGCGTACATTCGTCGCGAGGCCCTGCAGCGCATCACCGGAATTTCACTGCACACCATAGGCAATTACACCTTCAGTGCGAAGCCGGCCAAATGCGAGAACTTTATTGGTGCCACTCAGATTCCATTGGCTGTTGTCGGGCCGCTGCTGGTCAAGGGTGAAGCGATCAATCCACCGAAGCAGGTGTTTGCACCGCTGGCCACCACGGAAGGCGCATTGATCGCCAGCATCTCCCGCGGTTGCAGTGCCCTGTATGCCGCCGGTGGCGCGGTGGTTCGTGTCGAGGATATCGGTATCACACGGGCACCGGTGTTTTGCTCCAGCGGCATCGTGCAAACCCAGGCATTCCTGGCCTGGATTCGCGAACATTACGAGGCCATCAAACAGCTGTGCGAACAAGACAGCGCTCATTTGTGGTTACAGGATATCGAGCCGGCCGTGGTCGGCACCTCGATCTACCTGCGCTTTCGCTTTCACTGCGACGATGCGATGGGCATGAACATGGCAAGCATCGCCTGCGACCGTGCGGTCAGCCAATTGATCAGTCCGGCGACAGGTGTGCGATGTGTCAGCATTTCCGGTAATTACTGCATCGATAAAAAGCCGGCGCTGGTCAACTTTCTCAACGGTCGCGGCAAACGTATTTATGCCGAAGCACACCTGAGCGCCGATATCTTGCGCGACATTCTCAAAACCGATGCAACGGCCCTGTGTGAGCTGCAGTACCGGAAAAACCTGCTGGGCTCGGCCATGGCCGGGGCGATCGGGTGCAATGCCCACCATGCCAACATTCTCGCCGCGTTTTTCATCGCCACCGGCCAGGACGTTGCCCAGGTCGCCGAAAGCGCCATCGGCATCACCTGCATCGAAGCCCGCGAGCATGGCGCCCTCTACGCCTCGGTTCTATTGCCAGACACGCCCCTGGGCACGGTCGGCGGTGGCACGGGCCTGGACACGCAATCCGAAGCCCTGGCGTTGATGGGCATTGTGCCCGGCAAAAAAAAACCGGGGGCGGACACACATCGCCTGGCGGAAATACTCGGCGCCCTGGTATTGGCAGGCGAGCTGTCCATCATGGCGGCGCAGGCTTCTCATCAACTGGTCGATGCCCATGTCAAATTGGGTCGTTAAAGGATGATTGCCATTCAAGCCTGCGCCCCGGGCAAGATCATACTTATGGGCGAACATGCCGTGCTACAAGGTTGCCCGGTGATCGCCAGTTCCGTCGGGCTGTATTGCAAGGTCTGGGTACATCCGCGTCGCGACGGACAGATTGAATTGAAATTACCTGACCTTGCGATCCAACGGATTTACGATCCACTGCAACTGGCCGATTACACCTTGCAAGTGCGCCAGGCGTGGAAGCGCTACATGACCGATCCGACCGCCAGGACCTTTGCCGAAGTCAAAGGCCAGGACTCTGATCATCTGGTCAAATGCGCCATCGGAGAGATCCTGCTCAGGCTGGCGCCGCAGGACTGGCGCGGTTTTTCCCTGCGGGTGCGATCGCAGATTCCTGCCGATGCCGGGTTCGGCAGCTCCGGCGCTTTGGCGGTGACGCTGGTGGCGGCGCTGCTGCGGCTGTTCAGACTGCGAGCGATGGACAATCCGGTGCCATCCCTGGCGCAAATCATTGAGCGCTATGCACACGGCCAGCCCTCCGGCATCGACCACAACACCAGTTTGCTCGGCTCGGTGGTCGAGCGGCGATCGGACGGGGAAGGTGGTTTCAGCCTGACGCCATGGCCTGCCGAAAGCCTGGGCGCGCTGCACGGCTTGCAGATCTATCACACCGGCGCCGCCCGCGAGAGCACCGGGCAAGTCATCGCCGCCACCCGGCACAGATTGGCAGGCAATGACAATCCGCTGCTCGCCAGTATGTGTCGCAACACGGAGCGTTTCAGTTCGCTGTTACAGCAAACGCGCCCGATGCCTGAAACACTCAAGGCGGTGTTGCGCGATTATGAAGCCGATCTGGAACAGCTCGGCGTAGTGCCGACAGCGGTCGCCGAGGTGATACGCGCCATCGAAAAGGCCGGCGGCGCGGCAAAGGTCTGTGGGGCCGGAGCGCTTTCCGGAGAAAGCGCCGGTGCGCTGCTGGTAATGGGCGCACCGGCGCTGCCGGCACTGGAGCGCTACCAAAGGATCGACACAACACTGGGGGTCAGCGGCCTGGAGGTCAGCGAACAGTGAACCGGATCAGCGTCTCATCGCCCAGCAATATCGCCTTGATCAAATACTGGGGCATGAGCGATGAACAACGGACGCTGCCTAACAATGCCTCGCTGTCCATGACCCTGAGCCAATGTGTCAGTCTCTGCACAATCGCACCGCTGCCCGGTGGCGCCACCGATGAGATCCTGTGGAGAACCCGGGACGGCAAACTGGTCCCAGCCAACGCCTCGTTGCGCTTTGGTATCGACTATCACCTGGGGCAATTACGCCAGCACTTCGATCACTGGCAACCCTTGCGGATCGCCACCAGTAACAGCTTCCCGACCGGCGCCGGAATCGCCTCGTCGGCAGCGGGTTTCAGTGCCCTGGCCATGGCTTTTGCCCTGCATTGCGATCAGGCGTTCGACGCCCAACGTGTCAGCGAACTGGCCCGCCTGTCCGGCTCCGGCTCCGCCGTGCGCTCAGTGTTTGGCGGATACGTTCAGTGGCCTGGCGATGCCGGACAGCTTGACGGGCCGGCACAACAATTTGCCCCCGCGCAGCACTGGCCCCTGCATGACCTGATCGCCGTGATCGACGCCAGGCACAAGAAAATCAGCTCTCGCCAGGGTCATCACCTGGCCGCCAGCAGCCCTTTCTACCAAACCCGTCTTGAGCTGCTTCCTGAACGTCTGAATACCGTGCGCATGGCCATCCTCAATCGGGACTTTGATGCACTGGCCGACGCCGTGGAGCGCGAAAGCATTGAACTGCACATGATCGCCATGACCTCCCGGCCACCGGTGTTCTACTGGCAACCGGCAACACTGGCACTTCTGGAGCGGGTACGCCAACTGCGCAGCGAAGGGCTGCAAGTGTGTGCCACGATGGATGCAGGCCCCAATGTCCACGTGCTGTGTACGGCGCAGCATCGGTCGGCGGTTTTCGCCGCGCTGAGTTCGCTGCCCGGCGTCGTTCGCTGGATCTTCGATCAGGCGGGCGACGGTCCCCGTCAGTTGGAACGTCATCTGTTTTAAGCGACTACCGGGGCAGCTTGTGAGCGAGCCCCCGCCAAATTCCAGCTAACCTGAATCCCTGCTGAACACACTTTCGAAACATCGACTCGCAGAAAGTGACCGTTGAAACCACCGCCAACCTGCCCCATCTAAGACCCATACCCATTGCGCAGGTGCCCAAATGAGCGACCAGCAGGAATTCCCCGAAGACCCGAGCGAATACGCCGATCCGGAAAACGCCCCTCGCCACACTGACGGTAAAGGCCTGGCCCTGCCCGGCCAGAACCTGCCGGACAAGGTCTACATCATCCCGATCCACAACCGTCCGTTCTTCCCGGCCCAGGTGCTGCCGGTCATCGTCAATGAAGAGCCGTGGGCGGAAACCCTGGACCTGGTGGCCAAGTCCGAGCACCACTCCCTTGCCCTGTTCTACATGGACACGCCCCAGGAAGATCCTCGCCATTTCGACACCTCGGCCCTGCCGCTGTACGGCACGCTGGTCAAGGTGCACCACGCCAGCCGCGAAAACGGCAAACTGCAATTCGTCGCCCAGGGCCTGACCCGCGTTCGCCTCAAGACCTGGCTCAAGCACCATCGTCCGCCGTACCTGGTGGAAGTCGAATACCCGCACCAGCCCACCGAACCGACCGACGAGGTCAAGGCCTACGGCATGGCGCTGATCAATGCGATCAAGGAATTGCTGCCACTCAACCCGCTGTACAGCGAGGAGTTGAAGAATTATCTCAATCGTTTCAGCCCCAATGATCCGTCGCCACTGACCGACTTTGCCGCCGCCCTCACCTCGGCCACCGGCAATGAGTTGCAGGAAGTACTCGACTGCGTGCCGATGCTCAAGCGCATGGAAAAAGTCCTGCCGATGCTGCGCAAGGAAGTCGAAGTCGCGCGCCTGCAAAAGGAAATCTCCGCCGAGGTGAACCGCAAGATCGGAGAGCATCAGCGCGAGTTCTTCCTCAAGGAACAACTCAAGGTCATCCAGCAGGAGCTTGGTCTTACGAAGGACGACCGCAGCGCCGACCTCGAACAGTTCGAACAACGGCTGGTGGGTAAAGTCCTGCCGGCGCAGGTGCAGAAACGCCTCGAAGAAGAAATGAACAAGCTGTCGATCCTTGAAACAGGCTCGCCAGAGTATGCGGTGACCCGCAACTACATCGACTGGGCCACTTCGGTGCCGTGGGGCGTGTACGGCGAGGACAAGCTCGACCTCAAGCACGCGCGAAAAGTGCTGGATAAGCACCACGCCGGCCTCGACGACATCAAGGATCGCATTCTCGAATTCCTCGCGGTCGGCGCCTACAAGGGCGAGATCAGCGGCTCCATCGTGCTGCTGGTGGGCCCGCCGGGCGTGGGCAAGACCAGTGTCGGCAAATCCATCGCCGAATCCCTCGGCCGGCCGTTCTACCGCTTCAGTCTTGGCGGCATGCGCGACGAGGCCGAGATCAAGGGCCACCGCCGCACCTACATCGGCGCACAGCCGGGCAAACTGGTGCAGGCGTTGAAAGACGTCGAAGTGATGAACCCGGTGATCATGCTCGACGAGATCGACAAGATGGGCCAGAGCTACCAGGGCGACCCGGCCTCGGCGCTGCTGGAAACCCTGGATCCGGAACAGAACGTCGAATTCCTCGACCACTATCTCGATCTGCGGATGGACCTGTCGAAAGTGCTGTTCGTCTGCACCGCCAACACCCTGGATTCGATCCCGGGCCCGTTGCTGGACCGGATGGAAGTGATTCGCCTGTCGGGTTACATCACCGAGGAAAAAGTCGCCATCGCCAAGCGTCATCTGTGGCCCAAATTGTTGGAAAAAGCCGGGGTTTCCAAGAGCAGTCTGTCCATCAGCGACAACGCATTGAAAGCCCTGATCGACGGCTATGCCCGTGAAGCTGGCGTTCGGCAGTTGGAAAAACAAATGGGCAAACTGGTGCGCAAGGCGGTGATGAAGCTGATCGACGACCCCAACGCGGTCATCAAGCTCGGCCCGAAAGACCTGGAAGCCTCCCTCGGCCACCCGGTGTTCCGCAACGAGCAGGTGCTGTCCGGCACTGGCGTGATCACCGGTTTGGCCTGGACCAGCATGGGCGGCGCTACCCTGCCGATCGAAGCGACACGTATTCATACGTTGAACCGCGGTTTCAAGCTGACCGGGCAATTGGGTGACGTGATGAAGGAGTCCGCGGAAATCGCCTACAGCTACGTCAGTTCCCATTTGAAGTCGTTCGGCGGCGATCCGAAGTTCTTCGACGAAGCCTTCGTGCACCTGCACGTACCGGAAGGCGCAACACCGAAGGACGGCCCGAGCGCCGGCGTGACCATGGCCAGCGCCCTGCTCTCGCTCGCCCGCAACCAGCCGCCGAAAAAAGGCGTGGCCATGACTGGCGAGCTGACGTTGACCGGGCATGTACTGCCCATTGGCGGCGTGCGCGAGAAGGTGATTGCGGCGCGGCGGCAGAAACTGTTCGAGTTGATTCTGCCGGAAGCCAATCGCGGGAATTTCGAGGAGTTGCCGGAGTATCTGAAGGAAGGCATTACCGTGCACTTTGCCAAGCGGTTTGCGGATGTGGCGAAGGTGTTGTTCTGATGTACATGTAGTGCTTGTGCGATAGCTTTCGCGAGCAGGCTCGCTCCCACAGTGGTTGGTGGTGTCCACACATTTTGTGCCCACCGCAAAACCCTGTGGGAGCGAGCCTGCTCGCGATGGCGTCGGCACTCACACCGCCATTTCCCGGCCCCTGTCACATTTTGTCTCATCTCGGTTATGCTCGCCGTTCGTCGTAAACGCCGGAGCCACTGACCCTATGTCCCCCACCCGCCTGTTCGTCCCCCTCGCCCTCGCGCTCGCGCTGCTGGCCGCTTGCGCCACGCAACCGAAACACAACGTGACCGTGGAAAAACAAAGCGAATGTCCGGTAAAGCTTACTAATGGACAAAACCTGATCCTGACCCTGCCGAGCAACCCGACCACGGGCTACCGCTGGGCCATTCAGGATTCGGCCGGTGGTGTATTACGGTCGTTGGGACCCGAGGTTTATCGCAACCCGGAAGACGCCGGCGTCGTCGGCGCTGCTGGTGTGTCGACCTGGCGTTTCCAGGCATTCGCCCCCGGCACCGGACGTTTACGCCTGACCTCGCAACAGCCTTGGGCGCCGGAAGTGCTGCCGGTGGAATCCTTCGACTGCGCGATCTCGGTTAACTGACCGTGGGTTGGCTGATTCTGGCGCTGATGGGCGCGGTGACCTTTATCTATGGCCTGAGCGTGCACGCCTCGCTGCTGTGCCTGCTGGTCAAACCGATGCCCGTCCTGGCTCTGCTCGGCTGGCTGCACGACGCGCCACCGGGCGACTATCGACGCTGGATCAGCCTCGGCTTGATCTTCTCCCTGATCGGGGACGTGCTGCTGGCGTGGCCGGGGGATTTGTTCGTGTTTGGTCTTGGGGCGTTTCTGGTGGCGCACCTGGCCTATCTGAAAGCGTATTTGAGCGATTGCCGGCGGCTGGCGGTATTGCCGCTGATCATCGCCCTGAGTGTGGGTGCTGTTCTCCTGGGGATTCTGATCGCCCACGGTCTGGGACCGTTGCTGGTCCCGGTCATCGTCTATGGCTTGGCCATCAGCGCAATGCTCTGGCGAGCACTGGCACGACTCGGTACCGACGTGCCCAAGCGCTCGGCAATGCTGGCGGCGGCAGGCGCGGTGGCGTTTGTGTTCTCGGACAGCGTGATTGGTATCAGCCGTTTTGTGGTGCCGTTCGATGCCGCGCCTTACGTGATCATCCTCAGCTATTGGTTGGGGCAGTGGGGCATCACTGCTTCGGCGTTCGCCCAGAAACCGCACTGAATTCTTCGCGAGCAGGCTCGCTCCCACAGGAACAGCACAACCCCTGTGGGAGCGAGCCTGCTCGCGAAAGCGATATCACCGGCGGCGACGATATCAGGGCGTGCCCACCGCTTTATCAGACAACCCGCGCATCCCCGCGCCAACTTGGCTAAAATGCCGGCCTTTTCATCGACACCGCCGGAACCGCCGTGAGCAAAGAATCCGATCGCCTTTTCGCCCAGCCATTGGCCCAGGTGCCTGACTTCGCCTTTAACGAGGACGTGGTGCGGGTGTTCCCGGACATGATCAAGCGCTCGGTACCGGGGTATCCGACCATCGTGGAAAACCTCGGCGTGCTCGCCGCCCAGTTCGCCCAGCCGGGCAGCGTGCTCTACGATCTCGGCGCGTCCCTGGGTGCCGTGACCCAGGCCCTGCGCCGTCATGTGCGCACGGAGGGTTGCCGCGTCATCGCGGTGGATAACTCCGCGGCTATGGTCGAGCGCTGCCGCGAGTACCTCAATGGTCAGGATTCGATGTTTCAAGAGTTGTTGCCCGTCGAGGTGATCGAGGGCGACATCCTCGCACTCGACTTCCAGCCCGCCTCGGTGGTGGCGCTGAACTTCACTCTGCAGTTCATTGCCCCGGACCAGCGTCTTGCGCTGCTCGGTCGCATCCGCCAATCCTTGCTGCCAGGTGGAGCGCTAATCCTTTCGGAAAAACTGCGCTTTGAAGACGAGCAGGAGCACGCGCTGCTCACCGACCTGCACATCGCCTTCAAGCGCGCCAATGGCTATAGCGAACTGGAAATCGCCCAGAAGCGCAGCGCCATTGAAAACGTCATGAAGCCCGACAGCCTCGAAGAACACCGCGAGCGCCTGTTGGCCGCCGGGTTCTCGAAAGTCGTGCCGTGGTTCCAGTGTCTTAACTTTGCCTCGTTGATTGCCTTGCCATGATTGATCTGTCCCCCCTCGCCCGCCGTCTGGCAGGCACGCCCCTGGCCGATTGGGCCAACACCCTGCAAGTGCAACTCGACAAGAAGATGGAAAAGGGCCACGGCGACCTGGAGCGCTGGCAAAGCGCGCTGGATGCGTTGCCGAAGATCCAGCCGAGCGAAGTCGATCTTCTGAACGGCCTGAAGCTGGACACCGATTGCGACGATGCCACCCGCGCACAAATGCGCACGGCGTTGATGGGCCTGTCGCCCTGGCGCAAGGGGCCGTTCGACTTGTTCGGCGTGCACGTCGACACCGAATGGCGCTCGGACTGGAAGTGGTCGCGGGTTTCCCCGCATCTGGATCTGAAGGGCAAACGCATCCTTGATGTCGGCTGCGGCAACGGCTACTACATGTGGCGCATGCTCGGCGCCGGCGCGGACAGCGTGATTGGTGTCGATCCGAACTGGCTGTTCTTCTGTCAGTTCCAGGCGGTGCAGCGTTACCTCTCAGAGCCGAACGCCTGGCACTTGCCGTTTCCCTTTGAAGACCTGCCGCCGAACCTCGAAGGTTTCGACACCGTGTTCTCGATGGGTGTGTTCTACCACCGTCGTTCGCCGATCGAGCACTTGCTGGCGCTGAAGGATTGCCTGGTCAAGGGCGGTGAACTGGTGCTCGAAACCCTGGTGGTCGAAGGCGACAAACATCAGGTGCTGGTGCCGGAGGACCGTTATGCACAGATGCGCAACGTGTGGTTCCTGCCTTCAGTGCCAGCGCTGGAGTTGTGGCTGCGCCGGGCCGGATTCACCGATGTGAGATGCGTCGACGTGAGCCTGACGACCGTTGAGGAACAGCGCGGGACTGAGTGGATGAAGTATCAGTCGCTGAGCGACTTCCTCGATCCCGAGGATCACAGCAAGACCATTGAAGGGCTGCCGGCGCCGATGCGGGCGGTCATCGTCGCCCGCAAGTAGCCCAATCCCCCTGACACCCAATAACCCTGTGGGAGCTGGCTTGCCAGCGATAGCGGTGAATCAGTCGGCATCGATGTTTGAAGTGCCGACGCCATCGCTGGCAAGCCAGCTCCCACAGAGTTGGTGTTGTTTTCTTAGATGTCTGGCTTGGCTCGCCGGGCCTTGAAGAAGTCGCTCAACACCGCCCCACACTCCTCCGCCAACACCCCGCCCTCATACAACACCCGATGATTCAAGAACCCCTGGGTAAAGAACTGCCCCTGGCTCTGCACAATCCCCGCCTTGGGCTCCAGGGCACCGTACACCACCCGTGCAATCCGCGAATGCACAATCAGGCCGGCGCACATGCTGCACGGTTCCAGTGTCACGTACAACGTGCTGCCAGGCAGACGATAGTTACTCACCGACTGGGCGGCGGCGCGAATGGCGACCATTTCGGCGTGGGCGCTAGGGTCGCTGCCACTGATCGGGCAGTTGAAGCCGCGACCGATGATTTCGCCGTCCTGCACCAGCACAGCACCGACTGGCACTTCGCCGAGGGCGGCGCCTTGGGCGGCCAGTGCCAGTGCCTCACGCATGAAATCGCGGTCGCGGCTGCGGTCGATGATTGCGGCAGGTCGTATCTGACGCATCACGCCACCTCGATGGCGGCCATCAGGCCGGTTTCCATGTGATCGATCACGTGGCAATGGAACATCCACACACCAGGGTTATCCGCCACCAGCGCCACTTGCGCGCGCTCGTTCTTACCCAGCAGATAGGTATCGGTGAAATACGGAATGACCTTGTGCCGGTTCGAGGCAATGACCTTGAAGCTCATGCCGTGCAGGTGGATCGGGTGCTGATACTGAGTCATGTTCTTCAATTCAAAAATGTAGCTCTTGCCCTTCTCGAGCTTGGCAATCGGGCGGTCGGCGCAGGTCTTGTCGGTAATGTCCCAGGCCTTGCCGTTGATCTGCCACAGGCTTGGCGGCTTGCCATTATCGACATTGACCGACACCGAACCCACCCATTCGAAATTGAAGTTGAGTTTCTCGGCATTGGCCAGGTCCGGCTCGGCCACCGGATTGGCCGGCAACGCGGGCGGCCACTCGGCCGGTGAATCGCTGTTGGCCACGGAGCGGAACGTGCCCAGTCGAACAGGCCCGTTGCGCAAGGACAACTCTTCACCCGCCGGCGGCGCCTTGATCGCCAGGCAAATGCGCATGCCCGGACCTAGCCAGTATTCCTTGCCCAACGGCCGTGGTTCGATGGGGTTGCCGTCCAGCGCATAGATCTGCGCTTCGACGCCGGGAATGTTGAGGCGATAGGTCAGGGTGTTATCGAGGTTGAGCAGACGCACCCGGGTAATCTGCCCGGCCGGCAAGTCGATGATCGCTTGCGGCACGCCATTGATCGTCGCCAGGCGCCCAGCCGTACCGCCACGGGCCGCTTCACGGGGAATGCTGAACTCGACGAAATTGCCCACCTCGTCGACATGCCAGCTCTTGAGGCTCAAGGTCTTTTCATACTTGAAACCGGTTGGCTCGCGTTCTTCGACAATCAACGGGCCAACCAGTCCGCGGCCGAGTTCCTCGCTGCTGTTCACGTGCGGGTGATACCAGTAGCTGCCGGCATCCGGCACGCGGAACTTGTAATCGAAGTACTCACCGGGTAATACCGGCAATTGCGATACGTAAGGAACGCCGTCCATTTCCAGCGGCAGGCGAATGCCATGCCAATGAATGGTGGTCGCCACCGGCAGGTGGTTGATGAAGCGCACCCGCAGCCATTCGCCCTGGCGCACGCGCAGCTCGGTGCCCGGCGCCGACGGGCCGAAGGCCCAGGCTTGCGTCTTGTGCCCGGCTACCAGTTCGACGTCCAGCGGTGCGGCAATCAGTTCATAGTCGTGCCCCGCCTCGGCATCGGCCCGTTTGCCCAGCCAGTAACGCGACGCGCCCCCCGCTCCGACGCCAACGACAACAAGACCGGCCAGGCCACCGAGGATTTGGCGACGGGTAAAGGACATGAACTCAACTACCTCACGAATCAGCGACAGGCATCGGGGCCTGCAAAAGGCGAATACGATACACCTGCACCTGAGAAAGATTAAGTGCGGTGTTGTCGCGTTATCCGCTGAACCACGACCGCCAAATGCAACAAGGGGCGCCTCACGGCGCCCCTGTGGCACAAACTATTAGACAGCTTCGCTCGAAATGCTGGTCGCCCACTGAGCTAAAAATTCAGCCACCCGTTCCTCAATGCGAGTATCGGTGGTTCGCAAGCGCAGCAAGGCTATACCACTCTTACGCAGGATGCTGTCTTTCAGGGCATCCCGTTGCGCTTGCTCCGGCTTGTCATGCTCCCCTCCGTCGACTTCTATCACGCCCAACGGGGTTTTCCCGACTTTGAAATAGAGAACGAAATCGCAACTGGCGCCGTTTGTCATAAATGAACGCTCGCGCGCCGTCATACTCTCGTTGGCTGTCGAGGCCAACTGATTAAGCGTGATCTGCGAGTGGAACATAATCCCCCGACATGCCTCCTGATCCAGCGCCTCACGCAGTATCTGCGCCACGATCTGCTCGGATTTGTAATTGGAGTCCCCCTGTCTCAACCGGGAATTGAGTCGTTCGAGCGACTGGTCATATTCCTTGTAGAGCAGGTCGAAGGCCGAGATCACCGGCGCACGAAGTAGCTGTCCTTCCTCCGCGTAGTATTCGATGTAGCGCACCAGCGCCGCGATATGCCCATTGTTCGCTGTGAAAACGTCGTCTCCCGTGACCAGGGTGAAGTGATGCTTGGCTCGCGATACCGCCACATTGACCATGCGTGGATCATCCACGAACGTCAGGAGTTTCGACGTGATGCTTTTTTTGTCCAACACCGTGGAAAAGACGATCTCGTCGCACTCGCGCCCCTGGAATTTGTGCACGGTGTCATTGACGAAATCAGCCGGCAGAAGCGTGCCCGATAGCGCGGCCTGGGCTCTGAACGGCGCGATGAAGCCCCTTCCGTTCTCGCCCTCCCATGTGCTTTCGCCTTCACCTTCAAGCGTCGCCAGCAGGGAATCCAGCTCCCGCAGATTGGTGGTCTTTCGCGTGTGATTGCCCTTGGCGGTGACCAACAGCGATAACGGTTTTTCTCCGCTGTCTTTCGTCATCGCGACCAGTTGATTGTCGTAGTACTGCTGGTTGCAGAACTGAATGATCTGCGGATGGCAGCGGTAGTGCTCCTTGAGCAACGTCGTCGGAATCGAACCATTGAATAAACTGACGCACGAATCGAGCAGGCTGTACTTCTCGCAATCGTAGTAATCCTTGGGCGCCGCCATGTCCAGCTTTGCCGGGATATGCGCCAGTTGCCTTCTATCACCTACGATGATCAGGTTCTTCGCGCAACCGAGCGCCAATATTCCCGGAACGATGTCCTGTTGCGAGGCCTCGTCGATGATCACGTAGTCGAGCACCGCGCCACCTGCGAGCGAATTGATGATCGAGTGCGTGCTACTGGAAATGATCGGATAACGCTTCACGAACAAATCGAACTTACGCTTGTAAGTCTTGATGTCAAAGGTTTCAGAATCCTGCACATGCTGATGCAAGTGCTGCTTCAGATACTTCATCGAAGCGCTCGTCAATTCATCCAGCAATGCCTGGTAGTTGCCGAGTTTCAACGCTTGTTGATGGGAGACCAGCGCCGCTTTTTTTTCCTGCAGTGCCTTGTCATAGTAGTGAAGTTGCAGGCCATAGAAAGCCGATGTGCGCTTTTCCCGGTTAGCAAATGGCTTTATGCGCAGGATCCTGAAATTGAACAGCATCTCGATTCTGTCCCTTATCCTGACGCGGTTGCCTGCAAGATGTGTCAGGTAAGCCATCAAGTCCGCTATTTTTTGCGGGATGAGCTTGTACTTGCCCAGGTCGGGTATATGCACCCCGTTGTCCTGCTGCCATTGGCGCAAATAGCGCCGTTCCACCTCCAGTTCGTCGATTTCAATCTGCAACTGCGCCACTTCGTTCCGGGCACTCAGAAAACCCTTGAGCTGTTGCAGGACGACCTGAATGCGCTCCATCGAAGGTGCGGCTTCAGGACCCGTCGAAGGACAAGGCCGCGAATTGTCAAAGAATGCCTCTCGGTTCTCTGTGCTGCCCAAGCTGGCAACAAGATAATCCAACCCGGACTTGCCCAGCTTTTCACAGACATTCGCGACGGCAGAATTGTTGTTAGAGACCACTGCCACGTTTTTCTCACGCAACAGGATGTTGGCGATGATGTTCAAAATGGTCTGTGTCTTACCGGTACCGGGCGGCCCTTCGATCAGACAGATCTGCGAGGCGAAGGCCTGCTCGACGGCCTGGAGTTGGCTTTCATTGATTCCGAAAGGAAAGATGAAGTCACCGGTTTGTTCCCGCCGTGCGTTCTGCGCGGTGCAGTAGGCATGCAGTGCGGTATCCGCGCACGACGGTACTGCGCTTAGCTGGCGCAGTACATTTTCAGCAATCACCTTGTCCGTGGACTCCACGGCTTGTTCGACCCGACCTTGGGCTACGCGAAGGAAGTAGTTGAATGTCGGCTCGTCCTTCATCCTTGTCGGAGTGACGAATTCGATAGTGTCCATCTTGAACAGATAACGTGCCGTGCTTGCTGGATACTGAACGACGGCATATTTCTCGCCGTAAATCGCAGCCATCTCAATGGGGCTTGATACTGAGCTACCCTTTTTGCGCAGAAGCTGGTCTCTCACCTCTTGGGTAGGATCGACTTTGCAGTCATCGAGCGGATAAGAAGTACTCTTACCCGACAGATCACGGCAACTCAGCAAAAAATCACCGCTACTGACACGCCTAATTGTCCAGCTGCTGATCTGCTTGGTCTTGTCTTCACCGCGCACGTAGATAGAAACCATATGCCCCTTACGCAGGCTTGTTCCAAGCCGGTCCACATCCATGTTTTCGAAACCCGAATTCAGCGATTCGGCGAATTTGAATTGATTTTGCCCCCCTCTTCATCCACGCACCAGCGTCCAGTGCGTGCATCGAACAAACAGATTTAAACGTTTCCTGCAGATGCAACAAGGGCGCCTCACAGCGCCCTTGTTGTTTAACTCATTCCCACTCAATGGTCGCCGGCGGCTTGCTCGACACGTCGTAAGTGACGCGGGAGATGCCTTCGATTTCATTGATGATGCGGCCGGAAACGGTTTCCAGCAGTTCGTAAGGCAGGTGTGCCCAACGCGCGGTCATGAAGTCGATGGTTTCCACGGCACGCAGGGCCACGACCCAGGCGTAACGACGGCCATCGCCGACCACGCCTACTGATTTCACCGGCTGGAACACTACGAACGCCTGGCTGACCTTGTGGTACCAGTCGGCCTTGCGCAGTTCTTCGATGAAGATGTGGTCGGCGCGACGCAACAGGTCGGCGTACTCCTTCTTCACTTCGCCGAGGATGCGCACGCCCAGGCCCGGCCCCGGGAACGGGTGACGGTAGACCATGTCGTACGGCAGGCCCAGTTCCAGACCCAGACGACGGACTTCATCCTTGAACAGTTCGCGCAGCGGCTCGACCAGTTTCAGGTTCATTTCTTCCGGCAGGCCACCCACGTTGTGGTGCGACTTGATCACGTGAGCCTTGCCGCTTTTGGCGCCAGCCGACTCGATCACGTCCGGGTAGATGGTGCCCTGAGCCAGGTACTTGATGTTTTCCAGCTTGCAGGATTCGGCATCGAACACGTCGATGAATGTACGACCGATGATCTTACGCTTCTTCTCCGGGTCGGATTCGCCGGCCAGGTTGTTGAGGAACTGCTCTTCGGCGTTGGCGCGGATCACCTTGACGCCCATGTTCTCGGCGAACATGGCCATCACTTGCTCGCCTTCGTGCAGACGCAGCAGGCCGTTGTCGACGAACACACAGGTCAGCTGATCACCAATGGCCTTGTGCAGCAGCGCGGCAACCACCGAGGAATCGACACCACCGGACAGACCCAGCAGCACGTTGTCGGTGCCGACCTGGGCACGGATGTTGGCGATGGCGTCTTCGGCAATCTGCGACGGTGTCCACAACGCGTCGCAACCACAGATGTCGAGCACGAAACGCGACAGGATGCGACCGCCCTGCTTGGTGTGGGTCACTTCCGGGTGGAACTGCACACCGTAGTAAGCGCGCTCGTCGTTGAACATGCCGGCGATCGGGCAGCTCGGGGTGCTGGCCAGGATGTGGAAGTCGCCTGGCATTTTGGTGACCTTGTCACCATGGCTCATCCATACGTCGAGGCCGAACAGGCCATCGGCGTCGATGTGGTCTTCGATACCGTCAAGCAGGCGGCTCTTGCCGACTACGTCGACGCGGGCATAGCCGAACTCACGCAGTTCGGAGCCTTCTACCTTGCCGCCCAGTTGCTCGGCCATGGTCTGCATGCCGTAGCAGATACCGAACACCGGTACGCCCAGGTCCCAGACGGCTTGTGGTGCGCGTGGGCTGTCGGCTACGTGCACGGACTCGGGGCCGCCGGCGAGGATGATCCCCTTCGGTGCGAATTCGCGAATCGCTTCGTCATCCATGTCGAACGGGTGCAGTTCGCAGTACACACCGATTTCACGCACGCGGCGGGCAATCAGTTGGGTGTATTGGGAACCGAAGTCGAGGATCAGGATGCGGTGAGCGTGAATATCGAGGGCCATGATTCAGTCTCGTCTAAGTCATTCAGAAACAGTCGTGATTCAGAAACAACTCGGGGCTGAATAAAACAGCCCCGGTTGCTTAACTTTTTGCTGGAAAGCTCAACCTACACGGTAGTTTGGCGCTTCCTTGGTGATCTGCACGTCATGCACGTGGGACTCGGCCATGCCAGCGCCGGTGATCCGCACGAATTCAGGGATGGTGCGCATTTGTTCGATGTTGGCGCTACCGGTGTAGCCCATCGAGGAACGCAGGCCGCCCATCAACTGGTGGATGATCGCGCTCAGGGTGCCCTTGTACGGAACACGCCCTTCGATGCCTTCCGGAACCAGCTTCTCGGCACCTGCCGAAGAGTCCTGGAAGTAACGGTCGGAGGAACCTTGAGCCTGGGACATGGCGCCCAGCGAGCCCATGCCACGGTAAGCCTTGTACGAACGGCCCTGGAACAGTTCGATCTCGCCCGGTGCCTCTTCGGTACCGGCGAACATCGAGCCCATCATCACGCAGGAAGCACCGGCCACGATGGCCTTGGACAGGTCACCGGAGAAACGGATGCCGCCGTCGGCGATCAACGGTACACCGGTGCCTTCAAGGGCAGCGGCGACGTTGGCGATGGCACTGATTTGCGGGACGCCGACGCCGGCGACGATACGGGTGGTGCAGATCGAACCAGGGCCGATGCCGACCTTGACCGCGTCAGCGCCCGCTTCGGCCAGGGCCTTGGCGGCAGCGCCGGTGGCGATGTTGCCACCGATGACCTGCACTTGTGGATAGTTTTCCTTGACCCAGCGAACGCGGTCGATCACACCTTTGGAATGACCGTGAGCGGTGTCAACCACCACCACGTCAACGCCGGCATTGACCAGGGCAGCGACGCGATCACCGGTGTCTTTACCGGTACCGACGGCAGCGCCAACGCGCAGACGACCTTGATCGTCCTTGCTGGCCAGTGGGTAAGCCTTGGCTTTTTCGATGTCGTTGACGGTCATCATGCCCTTGAGGGCGAACTTGTCGTCGACGATCAGCACGCGTTCGATGCGGTGCTTGTGCAGCAACTCGCGAACGTCGTTCTTGTCGGCGCCTTCCTTGACCGTGACCAGACGCTCTTTAGGCGTCATCACTTCACGGACGCTGGCGTCCAGGCGGCTTTCGAAACGCACGTCACGGGACGTGACGATGCCGACCAGGTCGCCATCGTGCAGCACCGGAACGCCGGAGATGTTGTGCAGGCGGGTCAGTTCGAACAGGTCACGGACCGTGGCGTCAGCCTCGATGGTGATCGGGTCTTTTACGACCCCGGCTTCGAACTTCTTGACCTTGCGGACCTCGGCAGCTTGCTGCTCGATGGTCATGTTCTTGTGGATGATGCCGATACCACCTTCCTGAGCCATGGCGATTGCCAGACGGGCCTCAGTGACGGTGTCCATGGCAGCGGAAACCAGTGGAATGTTCAGCTCGATGCCACGGGTAAGACGGGTTTTGAGACTGACTTCGTTAGGAAGTACCTCGGAATAACCGGGCACGAGGAGAATGTCGTCGAATGTCAGAGCTTCTTGGCTGATACGCAGCATCGCGGGGGCTCCCGAGCGGGAAAATGGAAGCGCGCCATTATAGTCAGACACCCCTTCGGGTTCAATGTAAAACTCTGTCTATTATCGATGCGGGTGATCGACGGGGGATTTTCTACAAAAACCTGTAGGAGCGAGCTTGCTCGCGATGGTCGTGAACAATGACGCGTTCTTTCTGGAATCAAGCGTTGCCTTCACTTTCATCGCGAGCAAGCTCGCTCCTACAAGGTCATCAGAGTTCGACTTTGACCCAGCTGACGGGTTGATCCAGCCAATCGGCGAATTCGTCGAGAAAGCTCTGCTTGAACCCGGCTTCGGCCCAGTTGTTGAAAATGAAGCCCAGATTGGAGAAGCCGCATTCCTGCAGAAACAGAAAGCCGTTGATGTCATCTTCATGCCCGCACTCGGGGCAGGTGAAGTTATCGGTGCGCCCGGGCATCCAGTCTTCCAGGCTTTCAAACAGGGCTTCGCCCACTTCCTGGCGGCACTCGGCGCAACCCGCCTCGCCCAGAAACCCCTTGGCTGGCGTATAGATGCAGCGCTTGGTGATGATCTCCAGGCCGTTGATCGGCTCGCCAAAAGGCAGGGCCTGCGGGTGCAACACTACGTCACGCGCGCCTTCGCCGATGGCGTGAGCCATGCGATTGCCCGTCCGGCCACACGTGGTCAGTTCTTCCTTGATGATGTTCTTGCGCACCAGCCAACGCACGATCGCCCGGGCCCGGGGCTCGTGCACCGGCAGTGTGGAGATCTTCGGGACGATGATGCTTTGCGAATTCATGGGGTACAGGCCTAAAACTTTTACAGTCAATTCAACGCAATCCCTGTGGGAGCGAGCCTGCTCGCGAATACGGTTTTTCATTCAAAATCATTGTTGAATGTTAAACCGCCTTCGCGAGCAGGCTCGCTCCCACAGTTCAGTACCTTCGGACCGGAATTGTGACGAGCCCATAGAAGGTATAGGCCCGCCGCAGCGGTTTTTACAGCTCGACCACAACCGCCTGCGAAGCACGGGTTGCCTTGGCGCGAGCCGCTTCGATCGACTCATCGCGCGCCAAGGCCACGCCCATCCGGCGCTGGCCGTTGACTTCAGGCTTGCCGAACAGGCGCAGCGCGGTATCCGGCTCGCTCAACGCGGCGCCCAGGTTGGCGAATGCGGTTTGGGTCGATTGCCCTTCCACCAGGATGACCGCCGAAGCCGAAGGCCCGAACTGGCGCACCACCGGGATTGGCAGGCCGAGGATCGCCCGTGCATGCAGGGCGAATTGCGACAGGTCCTGGGAAATCATCGTGACCATACCGGTGTCGTGCGGGCGCGGCGAGACTTCACTGAACCACACCTGATCGCCTTTGATAAACAGTTCGACCCCAAACAGACCGCGACCGCCCAAGGCTTCGGTAACAGCCTTGGCCACGCGCTCGGATTCCGCCAGAGCGATCGGGCTCATGGCTTGTGGTTGCCAGGATTCCTGGTAGTCGCCCTTCTCCTGACGGTGGCCGACCGGCGCGAGGAATGTGGTGCCGCCAACGTGACGCACGGTCAGCAGGGTAATTTCGTAGTCGAAATCGATGAAGCCTTCGATGATCACCCGACCTTTGCCGGCGCGACCGCCTTCCTGTGCATAGTCCCAGGCCTTCTTCACGTCATCGACGCTGCGCAGCAGGCTCTGGCCTTTGCCCGACGAGCTCATGACCGGTTTGACTACGCACGGGAAACCAAGGTCTTCGACCGCTTTGCTGTAATCCTCGAAGGTGTCGGCGAAGTGGTACGGCGAGGTCGGCAGGTCCAGTTCTTCGGCGGCCAGGCGGCGGATGCCTTCGCGGTTCATGGTCAACTGCGTGGCGCGTGCGGTCGGGATCACGGTGAAGCCTTCGGCTTCCAGTTCCACCAAGGTCGCGGTGGCGATGGCTTCGATTTCCGGCACGATGAAGTGCGGCTTCTCGGCTTCGATCACTGCACGCAGGGCCGCGCCGTCGAGCATATTGACCACGTGGCTGCGGTGAGCAACCTGCATGGCCGGCGCGTTGGCGTAACGGTCCACGGCAATCACTTCAACGCCCAGGCGTTGCAGCTCGATCACCACTTCCTTGCCCAACTCGCCACAGCCACACATCAATACGCGGGTCGCGGTGGGCGACAATGGAGTTCCGATACGGGTCATCTGAAGGTCCTCAAGAAGCGGATCATCGAGGGATGCGGCGCCTGG
Organism: Pseudomonas baetica; assembly: GCF_051216495.1. Lineage (GTDB taxonomy): Bacteria > Pseudomonadota > Gammaproteobacteria > Pseudomonadales > Pseudomonadaceae > Aquipseudomonas > Aquipseudomonas baetica_B. The sequence goes on from NZ_JBPKAM010000044.1 coordinate 23,913, forward strand.
CACGCTTCCCATAGGGGGAAAGCGCGGCATTTTACATGAACCGCAGGCTTTGGCTTCAGCTGACGACGGTCTGGTTTCGCAGGCGCCAGGCCATGATCAGCCACACAGCGGTCACGCCGGCGAACTTCGAGCCCAGGGCGGTGAGAACTACGCCGGGGGTCAGCGCATCGATCATGCCGAAGAAGATGAAGGTATCGAGGGGAATGCTCAGGGCCGAACTTATCCACAGGCGGTCGTGCAGCGGACGCTTGGTGATGCTGAACACCAGCCAGTCGATGCACTCGGACACCGCGAACGCCGTGGCGCTGGCCAGGGCGATGGACGGATCGGATGTGGCATAGGACAACACCAGTGCCGCCAACATCGCCGCAATCGCGCCGTGGCCGAAGCGGGTCTGCACCATGTCGCGCAGGATAAACACCAGCCCGCCCCAGGCCGACCAGATGATGTCCAGGTGCGGGGCGGTGGAAAAAGCGAAGTTGATCAGCACGACGCTGCTGATGTAGGCGATGAGGAAGAGCATGGGTGGGGAAGTACCTGTGAAATTGCCGCACAGAATACTGTAGGAGCGAGCATGCTCGCGATGGTCGTTAACGAAAACGCGGGGAGTCTGGTTCCCCGCGTTGTTCTTGAGTCCATCGCGAGCAGGCTCGCTCCTACAGAGGCCGCGACTCAATCCCCGGGTTTGCCCCCGATCATCCACACCAACCCACTGGACTTGGCCCGTTCATGACACAACTCCAGCACCTTGCGTCGCTCGGTGTTGTCCATTCGGCTCCAGCGGGTGATTTCTTCCACCGTGCGCTGGCAACCGGTGCAGATGTCATCGTCATCCAGCGCACAAATATTCACACAGGGCGATAGCACCGGACGTTCTGGCGTGGTCATTCTTCCTGCTCGACCAGATCACGGGCATAACGCTGTGAGTTATGCACATAGTGGGCAGCGCTGGCTTCCAGCATCTTTTTCTGCGGCTCGGTCAGTTCACGCACCACCTTGCCGGGTGAACCCATGACCAGCGAACCGTCGGGAATCTCCTTGCCTTCACCGATCAGCGAGTTGGCGCCGATGATGCAGTTCTTGCCGATCTTCGCGCCGTTGAGAATCACCGCATTGATGCCAATCAGGCTGTAGTCGCCTACGGTGCAGCCATGCAGCATCGCGTTGTGGCCAATGGTCACGCCAGTGCCGATGGTCAGCGGATAGCCCATGTCGGTATGCATCACGGTGCCGTCCTGGACGTTGCTGTTCTTGCCGATCAGGATCAACTCGTTGTCGCCGCGCAGCACGGCGTTGAACCAGACGTTGGCGCCCTCTTCCAGTTTGACCTTGCCCACCAGCACGGCATTGGGTGCGACCCAGCTCTGTGGGTGAGTCTCGACACGGGCGTCGCCCAGGCGGTATTTCATCAGGATGTCCTCAGGCGTCACAGGTTCAGGCCATTCGAGTGATGGCTTCAGGTATTGATAAAGCTTTTCGGTGGCTGGTGCAGGCTGATTTTCGCGTCATAGAGCAAGTTGATCAACTCGACCACCATGATCGCCGTCAGCCCCCAGATTTTGTACTCGCCATAGCGATAACTCGGCACGTACCAGCTACGGCCCTGATAATCGATGCGGTGGGTGTGTTCCCGCGGGTCTTCGCGGAAGAATTCGAGAGGGACACTGAACACCGCGGCGATTTCGGCATCGTTGGCCTGGTATTCGACGAAATCCGGAATCACCCCGACATAAGGGGTGACCTTGATGCCGTGCAGGGAGATCAGCGGGCTGAGCGGGCCGATCACCTCGACCAATCCCGGTGGCAGGCCGATCTCTTCTTCGGCCTCGCGCAAGGCGGTGAACACCAGGTCAGGGTCTTCGGGGTCGCGCCGACCACCGGGGAAGGCGACTTCGCCGCCGTGGGTCGAAAGCCCGCTGGCTCGCAGGGTCAATACCAATTCCGGCTCGTCACTGCGGGTAATGGGCACCAGCACGGCGGCCTCGGGAAAACGTCGGTCAGTCTCCAGCGTACGCGGTGTATGGTGACTTACCCGATGCAGTAGCTCATCCAGCATGAGTGTTCTCGATCTGTGCCTTACTCGCATCATGCACCAATCGCTTCGGTCGCCCAAGCCCCCGGATTGCGGTGTGTCGCTAAACGACAACTTGCCGACAGATACCGCCGCACGCCAAGATAGGTGCAGCATTCAGGAACCCAAGCATGAAATTTTGCAGCCAGTGCGGCAACCCGGTGACCCAACGCATTCCCGAAGGCGATTCGCGCCTGCGTTTCGTCTGCGACAGTTGCCAGGCCATTCATTACCAGAACCCCAACATCGTCGCCGGCTGCCTGGCGACCTGGGGCACCCAGGTCTTGTTGTGCCGCCGCGCCATCGAGCCGCGCCGGGGTTACTGGACCCTGCCCGCCGGATTCATGGAAAACGGCGAAACCATCGAACAGGCGGCCATTCGCGAAACCGCCGAGGAAGCCTGCGCCCGGGTGCGCAACCTGAGCATCTATACGCTGATCGATGTACCCCATATCAGCCAGGTACACGTATTTTTCCGCGCCGTACTGGCCGACTTGAACTTTTCCGCCGGTCCCGAAAGCCTCGAAGTGCAATTATTCGACGAAGCGGACATCCCTTGGGACGAGCTGGCTTTCCGCACGGTGGGCCGTACCTTAGAATGCTTCTTCGCTGACCGGCGGGCCGAGGTCTATCCCGTACGGTCTGAATCGATCCCGCCGCTGGCTCAGCCTGCCAACTAAAAACACCTATAAATACATATAGTCGCGACACCTTCTGGGGAATCGTTTCAATGCGCTGGTTGCTTGCCCTTTTCTGTTTGTCGTTCGCTGCGCTCTCCCAGGCTTCTGCCGTGGGGATGTACGACGGCAAGGTCATCGAGAAAGTCCTGGTTCTCAAATCTGCCCATCAATTGCAATTGATCAATGACGGCAAGCCGCTCAAGACCTATCGCATCTCCCTGGGCCGCAACCCCAGAGGCCAGAAACTGATGGAAGGCGACCGCCGCACCCCGGAAGGCTTCTATTGGATCGACTGGCGCAAGGTCAGTGACAAATTCAACCTGGCAATGCACATCTCCTATCCGAACATCAGCGACTCGGTCCGCGCCCGCCGCGAAAATGTCGATCCGGGCGGCATGATCATGATTCACGGTACGCCGGACACCGAAGACAACCCTGAAGCGCTGTTCCACACTCTTGACTGGACCGATGGCTGCGTCGCCATGCGCAACGTGGACATGCGTGAAATCTGGAACCTGGTGCCGGACGGCACGATGATCGAAATCCGTCCGTAACCCCTCGGTCTGCGATGGACCTCTGTGGCGAGGGGATTTATCCCCGTTCGGCTGCGCAGCAGTCGCAAAATCAGCAAACGCGGTGTGCCAGCCGGAACCTAATGACTGGTTTTGGCACTGCTTCGCAGCGCAACGGGGATAAATCCCCTCGCCACAATGAATCGTGCCAGCCGTCATTTCCTCTTCCGACCGCTACCTTCGGTCGGCCTCGAAAAATAAATTCAAAAGATCGCAGCCTTCGGCAGCGCCTACAGGACAGATACCACTCCCACCTGTAGGAGCTGCCGAAGGCTGCGATCTTTGCTTCAAAAATCCCCACCCCTAATACCACTTCAAACCAACCCCCTTCCACAGCACCTAAAAAGCCCAGTTTTACTACACACCACACTCGGCCATCGCGTTGACATGGTATTCAAGTGGTATTAGGTTTTGTCCCACCACCGTGCGACAACAATCCTATATCCGCATCGGAAGACCTACATGAACGACCTTCACGCCCTGCGTCCGGACGACTCCCAACCCACGCCGCTGTACCTGCAACTGGCGCGCAACCTGGAAACGGCGATCCATGCCGGCCAATGGAAAGCCGAGCAGGCGATGCCGTCGGAACGTAATCTCAGCGAAATGCTGGGGATTTCCCGGGTCACGGCACGCAAGGCGCTGGAAGTGTTGCTCGAACAAGGCCTGATCCGACGCAATCAGGGTTCCGGCACGTTCATCACCCCACGCCTGGAACAACCACTCTCGCGCCTGTCGGGCTTCAGCGAAATGTTGCGCCTCAAGGGGTTTGTACCCGGCTCCCAGTGGCTGGAACGGGAAATCACCCTGCCGACCCACGAAGAGCTGATCCGCCTCGGCCTGTCACCCAACGATAAGGTGGCGCGCCTCAAACGCCTGCGCAAAGCCGACGACACGGTGATGGCCATCGAAATGAGCACCCTGCCCGCCTCGATCATTCCCAAACCTCTGGCCGTCGGCGACTCCCTTTACGAATACCTCGATGGCATCGGCAAACCCGTTGTGCGCGCCTTGCAGCACATCCAGGCCATCAACGCCTCGGACGAGTTCGCCGCGCTGGTCGGCATCGCCCCCGGTACTGCCATGTTGCTGATGACCCGGGTGGGCTACCTCGAAGACAACACGCCCATCGAAGTCACCGACACCTATTGCCGCAACGATTACTACGATTTTGTGGCAGAGCTGCGTCGCTAAAAACTCGGGAACCTGAAATGTCCGAAGACAACATCCTCACCGCCCAAGGCTGGGTTCGCGGCCGGCTGGTCCACGAACACGGCAAGGTCGTGTCCATCGAAGGCGTGCCCTGCGATCCGGCGGACAACGACCTGCCCTATCTACTGCCCGGTTTCATCGACCTGCACGTTCACGGCGGCGGCGGCAAAGACATCATGGAGGGCGCGCCGGCCTTCGAAACCATCACCCGGACCCACGTGCGTTTCGGCACCACTTCGCTGCTGGCCACCACCATGACCGCGCCGAGCGAAGAGATTTCCGCGGTGCTCAAAGCGGTCGGCGAGTTCTGCACGGATCGGCCGAAGGGCAGCGCCCGGGTACTTGGCGTGCACCTCGAAGGCCCCTACATCAACCCCGGAAAACTCGGTGCGCAACCGAATTTCGCCCACACCGCGATGATGACTGAAGTCGAGGAGTACCTGGCCCTGGCGCCGATTCGCGTCATCACCATCGCCCCGGAAATTGCGGGTCATGAGGCGCTGATCCGCGCACTCAGCGCTCGTGGCGTGCGCATGCAGATCGGTCATACCCTCGGCAGTTACGAAGAGGGCGTGGCTGCGCTGGACGCCGGCGCCACCAGTTTCACTCACCTTTACAACGCCATGAGCCCGTTGCATCACCGCGAGCCGGGCATCGTCGGCGCGGCGCTGGCCCACGCAAAATATGCCGAGTTGATCCCCGACCTGCTGCATGTGCACCCCGGAGCGATCCGCGTCGCCCTGCGCTCGATCCCGTGCCTGTATTGCGTCACCGATTCCACCGCCGCAGCGGGCATGCCCGACGGCGAATACAAGCTTGGCAGCCACACCGTGACCAAATGCCTGGGTGGCGTGCGCCTGCCCGACGGCACCCTGGCCGGCAGCACCCTGACCATGGACCAGGCCTTGCGCAATCTGGTGAAGATCGGCCTGCCCATCGCCGAAGCCTCGCAACGCCTGTCGCAATTTCCCGCCGACTACCTCGGCATCACCGAACGCGGCCGCCTGCAACCCGGTGCCTGGGCCGACTGCGTGCGCCTGGATCGCTCACTGAAACTGACCGCCGTCATGGTCGAAGGAGAAGACATTGACTTCAAAAATGCTTGAAGAGGCGCTGTCCTCGTTTGAGGCCATTCATGCCCAACTGCAGCAGCTCGACCCGCAGATGATCGAGATCGCCGGTCGCCTGCGCAGGCAGCCGCCGCAAGTGGCCATGACCGTCGCCCGCGGCAGTTCCGACCATGCCGCCAGTTACTTCGCCTACCTGACCATGCAACTGCTGGGTATCCCGGTGGCCTCGCTGCCGATGTCAGTGGTGACCATGCAACAGGCACCGCTGAAGGTCAGCGGTCAGGTCGCATTCGCCTTTTCGCAATCGGGGCAGAGTCCGGATCTGGTCAACAGCCTGCGCCTGTTGCGCAAACGTGGTGCACTGAGCGTCTCGATGGTCAACGCTGCCGACTCGCCGCTGGAGGCTGCCTGCGAATTCAGCCTGCCACTGCTGGCCGGCACCGAAAGCAGCGTCGCCGCGACCAAGAGCTTCATTGCCACCCTCAGTGCCAGCGCCCGTTTGATCGGCCACTGGAAAGAAGACGCTGAACTGCTCGAAGCCGGCCGCGCCTTGCCCGATGGCCTGCGCGAGGCCGCCCGGCAGGACTGGAGCCCGGCCATTGCAGCCCTGCGCGATTGCCAGCGTTTGATGGTCATCGGTCGCGGCGCCGGTTTCGCCATTGCTCAGGAAGCAGCGCTCAAGTTCAAGGAGACCTCGGCAATACAGGCCGAAGCCTTCAGCAGCGCCGAAGTCCGTCACGGCCCGATGGCACTGATCGACGAGAACTACCCGTTGCTGATCTTCGCCCCGCGCGGAGCCGAGCAGGCCGGACTGCTGAGCCTGGCGGCGGATATGCGTCAACGGGGTGCCCGGGTGTTGCTGGCGGCACCGGATGACGTGAGCGAACGCGACCTGACCCTGACCCGCGCCGAACACCCGGCCCTCGATCCGATCCTGGCGATCCAGAGCTTCTACGTGATGGCCGCCGGTCTGGCGGTCGCACGCGGCATGGACCCGGACCAGCCAAGACACCTGAGCAAAGTGACGCGCACCCATTAAAGACACCTACCCCTGTAGGAGCGAGCCTGCTCGCGATGGTCGTTAACGATGACGCTGGCAGCCTGACACCCCCGTGGTGCTCTGTCGTTCTTCGCGAGCAGGCTCGCTCCTACAGGGTCCGGGCGAATTTCCGAATCGTAGTTATTTTTGATGAGACCGAGCCATGCACAACAACAATAAAGAGCTGACCTTAAGCGCCCCGCTCAGCGGCCCGGTGCTCACGCTCGCCAAAGTTCCGGATGCGGTGTTCGCCAGCGGTGCCATGGGTGACGGGATCGCCATCGACCCGTTGAATGACACCCTGCACGCGCCGTGCGCTGGCGTCGTGGTGCATATCGCGCGCACCGGCCACGCCGTGACCCTGCGCGCCGACAACGGCGCCGAATTGCTGCTGCACCTGGGCCTCGACACCGTCGAACTGCAAGGCCAGGGCTTTTCGATACTGGTTCAGGAAGGCGCTCGGGTCGCCAACGGCCAACCGCTGCTGCGCTACGATCAGGACAAGGTCGCGCAACAATGCAAAAGCCTGGTCAGCCTGCTGATCCTCACCAATAGCCAGGACTTTCAGGCACGCCCCATCACGCTTAAATCGGTGAAGGTCGGCGAGCCGCTGCTGCACATCATTCGCCGCCATGGCGTGGGTGCAAAATCGGACGTGGAAGTCGCCGGCGAAGTACGGGTTGGCCACATCCGCATCGCCCACCGTGGCGGCTTGCATGCACGACCCGCCGCGCTGATCCGTCAGACGGCCCAGGGTTTCAAGAGCAAGTCGCAGCTGCATTTCAACGGCAAATCGGCCACCTGTGACAGCCTGATCGGACTGATGGGGCTGGCCATCGGTGAGCAGGACGAAGTGCAAGTCAGTTGCCAGGGCCTGGACGCCGAAGCCGCACTGCAAGCCCTGCTGACGGCGTTGTCCACAGCCCTGCCCGAAGAGCATCACGCCCTTGCGCCAACACCGACGATCCAGCGCAACCGCGCAGCTGAAGCGGGTGTATTGCACGGCGTTTGTGCCGCCCCGGGACTGGTGGGCGGCCCGCTGATTCACTTGAACGCGATCAACCTGCCTGCCGATACCGGACACAATGATCCGGCGCAACAACGGCAGCTGCTCGACACCGCGCTGATCCAGGTCCGCAGCGAAATCGCCGGCACCCTGGCCCAAGCCAGAAAACACAAGAACACCGACGAAGAAGCGATCTTCGCTGCGCATATGGCGTTGCTGGAAGATCCGGCCCTACTGAACGCGGCCTATCTGTCCATTGATATCGGCACTGGGGCGACTCACGCCTGGCACCAATCCATCGACGCGCAATGCGACATGCTTCAGCAACTGGGCAGTTCGCTGCTGGCCGAACGCGCCAACGACCTGCGCGACCTCAAGCAACGGGTGCTGCGCGCCCTGCTCGGTGAAGCCTGGCATTACGACGTAGCGCCCGGCGCCATCGTCGCCGCCCATGAGCTGACCCCTTCCGATTTGCTGCAACTGAGTCAGCAAGGCGTCGCCGGGTTGTGCATGGCCGAAGGTGGTGCGACTTCCCACGTTGCGATCCTCGCCCGGGGTAAAGGCTTGCCGTGCCTGGTCGCGCTCGGCTCGTCGCTGCTGGATCAGGAACAAGGCCAGGCGGTGGTCCTGGACGCCGACGGCGGTCGCCTCGAACTGATGCCGAGCGCCGAACGCCTGGCCGAAGTGAATCAGGCGCAACGACAACGTCAGCAGCGTCGCGCCGAGCAGCAGGCTCAAGCGCACACGCCGGCACACACCCTCGATGGCCGGCGTATCGAAGTCGCGGCCAATGTCGCCTCCAGCGCCGAAGCCGCGGACGCACTGGCCAACGGCGCTGACGGCGTCGGCCTGCTGCGTACCGAATTTTTGTTTGTCGACCGCAGCACCGCGCCGGACGAACAGGAGCAACACCACGCCTATCAATCCGTCCTCGATGCCATGGGCGACAAGTCCGTGATCATCCGCACCATCGACGTAGGCGGCGATAAGCAACTTGACTACTTGCCCCTGCCCGCCGAAGCCAACCCCGTGCTTGGCCTGCGCGGCATTCGCTTGGCCCAGGCTCGCCCGGAATTGCTCGACCAGCAACTGCGCGCCCTGCTGCACGTCACACCGTTGTCCCGTTGCCGGATCCTGTTGCCAATGGTCACCGAAGTCGATGAGCTGCTGCATATCCGCCGCCGCCTCGACGCCCTGTGCACCGAACTGGGTCTGAGCGAACGCCCTGAACTGGGCGTGATGATCGAAGTGCCGGCCGCGGCGCTTCTGGCCGAACAGTTGGCGGAGCACGCGGATTTCCTGTCCATCGGCACCAATGATCTGTCGCAATACACCCTGGCCATGGACCGCGACCACGCCGGCCTCGCCTCGCGGGTCGATGCCCTGCACCCGGCGCTGCTGCGATTGATTGCCCAGACTTGCACCGGTGCTGCGCAGCACGGGCGTTGGGTCGGAGTTTGCGGGGCGCTGGCCTCCGACCCATTGGCGACACCGGTGCTGATCGGGCTAGGCGTGAGCGAACTGTCGGTGAGCCCGGTGCAAATCGGTGAAATCAAGGATCGCGTACGCCACCTAGACGCCAGCCAATGCCATCGCATCAGCCAGGACCTGCTCAAGCTCAGCAGCGCCACGGCGGTGCGTCATGCCTGTCATCAGCATTGGCCTCTGAGCTGAAGAACAACAAAAAATCCAGGGAGAACCGCCATGTACCAATACTTTATCGAAGGCCTGCAGCGCCTCGGCCGTGCACTGATGCTGCCGATCGCGATTTTGCCGATTGCCGGCCTCCTGCTGCGCCTCGGCGACACGGATCTTTTGAACATCGCGATCATCCACGATGCCGGCCAGGTGATTTTCGCCAACCTGGCCATGATCTTCGCCATCGGTATCGCCGTCGGTTTCGCCAAGGACAATAACGGCACGGCCGGTCTGGCCGGTGCCATTGGTTATCTGGTGATGGTCTCCACGCTCAAGGTGTTGGATGCAAGCATCAACATGGGCATGCTCGCCGGGATCATCAGCGGCTTGATGGCCGGGGCGCTGTACAACCGTTTCAAGGACATCAAGTTGCCGGAGTACCTGGCGTTCTTCGGTGGCCGACGTTTCGTGCCGATCGTTACCGGTTTCAGCGCGGTCGGCCTGGGCGTGGTGTTTGGCCTGATCTGGCCGCCAATCCAGCATGGCATCAACAGCTTTGGTGCCCTGCTGCTGGAAAGCGGCAGCTTCGGCGCGTTCGTCTTCGGCGTGTTCAATCGCCTGCTGATCGTCACCGGCCTGCACCACATCCTCAACAACATGGCGTGGTTCGTGTTTGGCAACTTCACCGATCCGACCACCGGCGCCCTCGTCACTGGCGACCTGTCGCGCTACTTCGCCGGTGATCCCAAAGGCGGCCAGTTCATGACCGGCATGTTCCCGGTGATGCTCTTCGGTCTGCCGGCCGCGTGCCTGGCGATGTACCGCAACGCCTTGCCGGAACGGCGCAAAATCATGGGCGGGATTTTCCTGTCGATGGCCCTGACCTCGTTTTTGACCGGCGTTACCGAACCCATCGAATTCGCCTTCATGTTCCTTGCGCCGATGCTGTTTCTGTTGCACGCACTGCTGACCGGCCTGGCCATGGCTGTCACCAACCTGCTGAACATTCACCTGGGATTTACTTTCTCCGGCGGATTCATCGACATGATTCTCGGCTGGGGCAAATCCACCAACGGCTGGTTGGTGGTCCCGGTCGGTCTGGTCTATGCGGTGATCTACTACATGGTGTTCGATTTCTGTATTCGTCGCTTCAATCTCAAGACGCCGGGGCGCGAAGACGCTGCTACTGTCGAAAAAACAACGGTGGCGGAAAGTGACCGCGCCGGCGCCTACATCAAGGCACTGGGTGGCGCCGAGAACCTGATCACCGTCGGCGCCTGCACCACGCGCCTGCGCCTGGACATGGTTGATCGCAACAAGGCCTCCGATGCGGACTTGAAGGCATTGGGCGCCATGGCGGTGGTGCGACCGGGCAAGGGCGGCAGTTTGCAAGTGGTGGTGGGGCCAATGGCCGACAGCATTGCCGATGAGATTCGCCTGGCGATGCCGGCGCTGGGTCGCACTCTAATCACCACCCCGGAGGTCACTGTCGATGCAACGCCAACGATCGCCGTGGCAACTTCCGAAGCCGAGCAATGGCTGAAGGCCCTTGGCGGGGGCGACAATGTGCTGCAACTGGACTGCGTGGCCATGACCCGCATTCGCCTGCAACTGGCGGATGGCAAGGCGTTGTCGGAGTGCGATTTGAAGATGCTGGGGTGTCAGGGTGTGAGTCAGCTTGAGGGCGGGATCTGGCATCTGTTGGTTGGGGACAAGGCCGCGAGTTTGAGCCAGGCGTTGGAGGCTTTGGTCAATCGCAATGAGGTGAGTGCCAAGGTTTAGATTGTCGGTGCTTGGGCGGGACTCATCGCTGGCAAGCCAGCTCCCACAGGGTTCTCGGATGTACACAGCATTTGTGAAGGACATAAAACACTGTGGGAGCTGGCTTGCCAGCGATGAGGCCCTGATTATCAACACAAAAACCCAGGCATAAAAAAACCCGCTGAAATCACTTCAGCGGGTTTCTCATTTCAGCAGCTTGGAGGATCAGAAATCCTCCAACCGCCACACCTCATAAGCCGGTGTCTCATAGGGATGGCTCTGCTTCAAAGCCGCCACCACCTGGCGAATCAACTCATCAGCCACTACCAGCTCAACCTTCCATTCCTCGACCCGTTCGACCTGCCCAGCTTCGCCAATGAACGGCTGACTGCCGTCCAATGGTCGAAACTGCCCCTGGCCCAACACCTGCCAGGCGCAATGATCGTAAGTGCCGATCCGCCCGCCACCGGCGGCGAATACGGCACTTTTGACCACTTCGACATGGCTGTCGGGAACGAAAAAGCTGAGCTTGTACACGGCTCTTAGTTCACCCAGACGCGCGCATTACGGAACATGCGCATCCAAGGTGCGTCTTCGTTCCAGTCGTCCGAACGCCACGAGTTCTGCACGGCGCGGAACACACGCTCCGGGTGCGGCATCATGATGGTCACACGACCGTCGCGGCTGGTCAGGCCAGTGATCCCGCGCGGCGAGCCGTTCGGGTTGGCCGGGTAGTTCTCGGTGACCTTGCCGTGGTTGTCGACGAAACGCATCGCCACGCAACCGGACAGATCCGCTTCCAGCAGTGCTTCTTCGCTGGCGAACTCGGCATGGCCTTCACCGTGGGCGATGGCGATCGGCATACGCGAACCGGCCATGCCTTGCAGGAAGATCGAATTCGACTCCTGGATCTGCACCATGGCTACACGGGCTTCGAACTGCTCGGAACGGTTACGCACGAAGTGCGGCCAGAACTCGCTGCCCGGGATCAGCTCGTGCAGGTTGGACATCATCTGGCAACCGTTGCACACGCCGAGGGTGAAGCTGTCGTTACGTTCGAAGAAGCCCTGGAACGCATCGCGGGCACGGCTGTTGAACAAGGCCGACTTGGCCCAGCCTTCACCGGCACCCAGTACGTCGCCATAGGAGAAGCCGCCGCAAGCGACCATGCCCTTGAAGTCGTTCAGGTCGACACGGCCAGCCAGAATGTCGCTCATGTGCACGTCGATCGCGTTGAAACCGGCACGGTCGAACGCGGCCGCCATTTCCACCTGACCGTTGACGCCCTGCTCACGCAGCACGGCAACCTGTGGGCGGATGCCTTTCTTGATGTAAGGCGCGGCGACGTCCTGGTTGACGTCGTAGCTGAGCTTGAAGTTCAGGCCCGGGTTGTCTTCTTCCAGCAGGACGTCGAATTCCTGATCCGCGCAGTCGGCGTTGTCACGCAGGCGCTGGATCTGGTAGCTGGTCTCGGCCCATTGGCGCTGCAGCAGACGACGCTGGCCTTCGAACACGGTGTCACCGTTGAAGGTGATGTTGATCTCACCGTTGTTGATCGGCTGACCGATCACCGACACACAATCGCCCAGACCGGCCGCGCTGAACTGCGCGAGGATGTCCGGGGTGGCGTCCTGGCGAACCTGGATCACGGCACCCAGTTCTTCGTTGAACAGGATGGCAGCGATTTCCGCCGAGGTTGCGGCGACGCTGTCCAGGTTCAGGCTCAGGCCGCAGTGGCCGGCGAAAGCCATTTCCACCACGGAGGTCAGCAGACCACCGTCGGAACGGTCGTGGTAAGCCAGCAGGTGACCGTCGGCGTTGAGACCCTGGATCACGGCGAAGAACGCTTTCAGGTCTTCGGCGTCATCGACGTCCGGTGCCTGTTTGCCGAGCTTGCCGTGAACCTGGGCCAGGATCGAGGCGCCCATGCGGTTCTGGCCACGGCCCAGGTCGATCAGGATCAGGTCGGTGGTGCCCTTGTCCATGCGCAGTTGCGGGGTCAGGGTCTGACGGATGTCGGTCACTGGCGCGAAACCGGTCACGATCAGCGACATCGGCGAAGTCACGGCCTTGTCCACGCCGTCTTCGTTCCAGCGAGTGGCCATGGACATCGAGTCCTTGCCCACCGGAATGGTGATGCCCAGCTCAGGGCACAACTCCATGCCGACCGCTTTCACGGTGTCGTACAGACGCGCGTCTTCGCCCGGATGACCGGCAGCAGACATCCAGTTCGCCGACAGTTTGATGTCGGAAATCTTGCCGATACGCGAAGCCGCGATGTTGGTCAGGGTTTCGCCGATGGCCATGCGGCCCGACGCCGGAGCGTCCAGCAGAGCCAGCGGAGTACGCTCGCCCATGGCCATGGCTTCACCGGTGTAGACGTCGAAGCTGGTGGCGGTGACGGCAACGTCGGCCACCGGAACCTGCCATGGGCCGACCATCTGGTCGCGGGCCACGAGGCCGGTGATGGTGCGGTCACCGATGGTGATCAGGAAGCTTTTGCTCGCCACGGCCGGGTGATGCAGAACACGCTCGACGCAGTCGGCGATGTTCAGGGCCGACGGATCGAAATCGTCGCCCAGCTCGGTTTCGCGAACCACCGAACGGTGCATGCGCGGGGCTTTGCCCAGCAGCACTTCCAGCGGCATGTCCACCGGGCTGTTGCCGAAGTGGCTGTCGGTGACGGTCAGTTGTGGCTCGGCAGTGGCTTCGCCGACCACGGCGAACGGGCAGCGCTCGCGTTCGCAGATAGCCTTGAAGCGCTCGAAGTCGGCCGGGCCGACCGCCAGAACGTAACGTTCCTGGGATTCGTTGGACCAGATTTCGTGCGGAGCCATGCCTGGCTCGTCATTTGGAATGTTGCGCAGTTCGAAGCGGCCACCGCGGTCGCCGTCGTTGACCAGCTCCGGGAAGGCGTTGGACAGACCGCCCGCGCCCACGTCATGGATGAAGCTGATCGGGTTCTTGTCACCCAACTGCCAGCAACGGTCGATGACTTCCTGGCAGCGACGTTCCATTTCCGGGTTTTCGCGTTGTACCGAAGCGAAGTCCAGGTCCGCCGAGCTGGTGCCGGTGGCCATGGAAGAAGCCGCGCCGCCGCCCAGGCCAATCAGCATCGCCGGGCCACCCAGCACGATCAGCTTGGAACCGACGACGATCTCGCCTTTCTTGACGTGTTCTTCACGGATGTTGCCCATGCCGCCAGCCAGCATGATTGGCTTGTGGTAACCGCGAACTTCATCACCGTGCGGGGTGGTGATGGATTGTTCGAAGGTACGGAAATAACCGGTCAGCGCCGGACGGCCGAATTCGTTGTTGAATGCAGCGCCGCCCAACGGGCCTTCGATCATGATGTCCAGCGCGTTGACGATGCGCTCAGGCTTGCCGTATGGCACTTCCCACGGCTGTTCGAAGCCAGGGATTTGCAGGTTGGACACGGTGAAACCGGTCAGGCCCGCCTTTGGCTTGGCGCCACGGCCGGTCGCGCCTTCGTCGCGAATCTCGCCACCGGAACCGGTGGACGCACCCGGGAACGGGGCAATCGCGGTCGGGTGGTTGTGGGTCTCGACTTTCATCAGGATGTGCACCGGCTCCTGCACCGCGCCGTACTGGCGGGTTTCAGGGTCCGGGAAGAAACGCCCGGCCACGGAACCGACGATCACCGAAGCGTTGTCCTTGTAAGCGGACAGAACGCCTTCGTTGTGCATCTGATAGGTGTTCTTGATCATGCCGAACAGGCTTTTTTCCTGGCTCTCGCCGTCGATGTCCCAACTCGCGTTGAAGATCTTGTGACGGCAGTGCTCGGAGTTCGCCTGGGCGAACATCATCAGTTCGATGTCGTGCGGGTTGCGCTTCAAGCCGACGAAGGCGTTGACCAGATAGTCGATCTCGTCTTCGGCCAGGGCCAGGCCCAGCTCGGTGTTGGCTTTTTCCAGCGCGGCACGGCCGCCACCCAGCAGGTCGATCGCGGTCAGTGGCTTGGGTTCGGCATGGCTGAACAGACCGGCGGCCTGTTCGAGGTTGCCCAGGACGATCTGGGTCATACGGTCGTGCAGCGCATCGGCGATCAGTTGTGCCTCAGCGTCGCTGAACTGGCCGGCCACGTAGAAGGCAATGCCGCGCTCCAGGCGCTGGATCTTGGTCAGGCCGCAGTTGCGAGCGATGTCGCTGGCCTTGCTCGACCATGGCGAGATGGTGCCGAAACGTGGCAGCACCAGGAACAGACGACCGGTCGGCTCCTGGACCGGAACGCTTGGACCGTACTTCAGAAGGCGCGCCAGCACCTGCTGTTCGTCGCCGGTCAGGACGCCGGTAACTTCGGCGAAGTGAGCGAATTCAGCATACAAGCCACTGACAGCCGGAACCTTCTGGCTCAGTTGCTCAAGGAGTTTGCTGTGGCGAAAGGCAGAAAGGGCAGGAGCGCCGCGCAGGATCAACATCTTCGGGACAGCCTCGGGAAGGGGTGTGCTTTGAGGCCGTGCATTCTAGCCTAAACAGCTCGCGACATCACCCGAAACGCTACGCACGGTTGCACTCAGGTGCCATTCTGTGTTTCTGCCTCGAAAGTCAGGTTAATCGGGCGTTCGACGACAGCTTATTTTCGCTACGACAAAACGCCGTCAAGGCCCATTTCTGCGGGGTTTCGACCGGTTTTGTGATGCCTAGCAGACAAGCCCTTTGCTGTCGAGATATGGCGCTCGTGGTCCTTTGCGTATACTGCGCAAATGTTTTCCCCAACGGCTTTGCGTCCGCGATTCGCCAAATGGCTGATCGCAACCGGACTCTTCCTGATGCTCGGTGGCTGTGTTGATAAACCCAACACGCTCGAGCGCGTAAAGGAGGATGGTGTGCTGCGGGTGGTCACCCGTAACAGCCCCGCCACCTACTTTCAGGATCGCAACGGTGAAACCGGCTTCGAATACGAGCTGGTGAAACGCTTCGCCGACGATCTGGGGGTCGAGCTGAAGATCGAGACCGCCGACAACCTCGACGACCTGTTCAATCAGGTGGGCAAGCCAAACGGCCCGGTGCTGGCGGCTGCCGGCCTGGTCAGCAGCGAAGAACGCAAGAAGCAGGTGCGGTTTTCCCACTCTTATCTGGAAGTCACCCCACAAGTCATCTACCGCAATGGCCAGTCCCGCCCTACCGAGGCGAAAGACCTGGTGGGCAAGAAGATCATGGTGCTCAAGGGCAGCACCCACGCCGAACAACTGGCGCAACTGAAACAGAAATTTCCCGGCATCGAATACGAAGAGTCCGACGCAGTCGAGGTCGTCGATCTCCTGCGCATGGTGGACGAAGGTCAGATCGACCTGACCCTGGTGGATTCCAACGAAGTCGCGATGAACCAGGTGTATTTCACCAACATCCGGGTGGCCTTTGACCTGGGCGACGCCAGGGACCAGAGCTGGGCCGTGGCACCTGGCGATGACAACAGCCTGCTCAACGAGATCAACGACTACCTGGACAAGGTCAAGAAAAACGGCACCCTGCAACGCCTCAAAGACCGCTACTACGGGCACGTCGACGTCCTCGGCTACATGGGCGCCACGACCTTCGCCCAACACTTGCAGCAACGCCTGCCCAAGTACGAACAGCACTTCAAGGCCTACGCCAAGAAAGAGAAAGTCGACTGGCGCCTGCTGGCGGCAGTCGGCTACCAGGAATCCCTGTGGCAACCGGCCGTGACCTCCAAGACCGGCGTGCGCGGCCTGATGATGCTGACCCAGAACACCGCGCAAGCGATGGGCGTGTCCAACCGCCTCGACCCCAAGCAAAGCATCATGGGCGGCGCCAAGTACCTGGCTTACATGAAAGATCAGTTGGATGAGTCAATTCAGGAACCGGATCGCACCTGGTTTGCCCTGGCAGCCTACAACGTGGGCAGCGGACACCTGGATGACGCGCGCAAACTGGCGGCCAAGGAAGGGCTGAACCCGGACAAGTGGCTGGACGTGAAGAAGATCCTGCCGCGCCTGTCCGAGAAGAAGTGGTACAGCAAGACCCGTTACGGCTACGCCCGGGGCGGCGAACCCGTACATTTCGTGGCCAACATCCGTCGCTACTACGACATCCTGACCTGGGTCACGCAGCCGCAGCTTGAAGGCGATCAGGTGGCCGAGGGCAAACTGTTGGTACCGGGTATCGACAAGACCAAGCCGGCCCAGGAACCTGCACCACTCTGATCCCGACACCTTCAATCAAATGTGGGAGCCAGCCTGCTGGCGATAGAGGTTTATCATTCAACATCTTTGTTGACTGACACTCCGCCATCGCCAGCAGGCTGGCTCCCACATTGGTTTTGTGTTGTTGCTTAAGCCTTGGCAGCCGCCGCCAGAATCAGTGCCTTCATCTCCGAAACAGCCGATTTAAAGCCTACAAACAAGGCATGGGCCACCAACGCATGGCCGATGTTCAGTTCGTTGATACCCTTGATCGCTGCCACTGCCTCAACGTTGTGATAATGCAGACCGTGGCCGGCATTGACGATCAGCCCCTGGGCCAGACCGAACGCCACGCCATCGGCAACGCGCTTCAACTCCTCAGCCACGTCGGTCGGCGTTTCGGCATCGGCGTAACGGCCGGTGTGCAGCTCGATGGCCGGGGCCCCAACGCGACGGGAAGCCTCGATCTGCCGCTCGTCGGCATCGATGAACAGCGATACTTCCGAGCCGATCTTCGACAGGCGCTCCACAGCGGCCTTGATCCGCGCTTCCTGTCCCGCCACGTCCAGACCGCCTTCGGTCGTCAGCTCCTGACGGGTTTCCGGGACCAGGCAAATGTGTGCCGGGCGAATGCGCTCGGCGAACGCCATCATTTCTTCGGTGACGCCCATTTCGAAGTTCATGCGGGTTTGCAGCACATCCTTGAGCAGCAGTACGTCGCGCTCCTGGATATGCCGGCGGTCTTCACGCAAATGCACGGTGATGCCGTCAGCGCCCGCCTCTTCCGCATCCAGTGCAGCCTTGACCGGGTCCGGGTAGCGTGTCCCCCGGGCCTGACGCAGGGTGGCAACGTGGTCGATGTTCACGCCAAGAAGAATGCGGGTGCTGGTGGTCACGGAAGCGCTCCAGAAGAAGAGAAAGTTCGGTGCACAGCATACACGGGGAATTTACGGCTTTCGAAACAACTCTCTGGAAACCAGTGGCCGGCCGCCCAAGTGGACAGCCAATGCCTGACGCATCAGACGCTTGGCGGCGGACAACGCACCAGGCGCAGACCAGTCGGCTTCAGCCATCGCCAGCAACTCGACGCCATTGAACAGCCCCGGTTGCAGTAGATGGACTCGTTCCAGTCCAGCATCCACTTGCAGGCGATAAAGGCCATCCGGGGCGATAGGCTCACCATGCAGGTCGGTATTGAGTGCGAAGCCATAACCGAGATCGTCCAGCAATCGCCATTCGAACGAACGCAACAGCGGCTCCAGCGGTCGCCCCTCAGCCAGGGCCAGCAATGTGGCGGCGTAATGGTCGAACACGCCGGGATGCGGGTCCTCGGCAGGCAACAGGCGGATCAGCAGTTCATTGAGGTACAAGCCACTGAACAGCGCCTCGCCGTGGAGCCAGGTCGACACACCGGCACTTTCCATACGCCCGACATTCTTCAGCTCGCCACGCCCACGAAATTCGACTTCCAGTGGCACGAACGGTCTCGCCAATGTGCCTGCCTTGCCCCGCGCACTGCGCAATACCGCCCGCAGCCGACCTTGCGGCGTCAGGAAGTCCACCAGCGCACTGCTTTCGCGGTAGGCGCGGGAGTGGAGGACGTAGGCGGGTTGGCCGAGGGGCTGGGACATGGAGCTCTCAGTAAGGAAACGGTTTTACAACCACCCAAAAACCAATGTGGGAGCGAGCCTGCTCGCGAAAGCGATATAACAGTCAACATCAATGCTGAATGTTACATCCTCTTCGCGAGCAGGCTCGCTCCCACAGTGGATCTTTGTTGACTTACAGGTCGCCGTAACCCAACGAACGCAGTGCACGCTCGTCATCGGACCAGCCACCCTTAACTTTCACCCAGAGGTTAAGCATGATCTTGGAGTCGAACAGCAGCTCCATGTCCTTGCGCGCCTCGGTGCCGATGCGCTTGATGCGCTCGCCCTTGTCGCCAATGATGATTTTCTTCTGGCCGTCACGTTCGACGAGGATCAACGCATGAATGTGCAGGGTTTTCCCCTGCTGCTTGAACTCTTCGATTTCGACGGTGATCTGGTACGGCAGCTCGGCGCCCATTTGGCGCATGATTTTTTCGCGCACCAGCTCAGCGGCCAGGAAACGACTGCTACGGTCGGTAATCTGGTCTTCCGGGAAGAAGTGATCGTTTTCCGGAAGTTGCTCGGCAATCACTCGCTCCAGCGCATCGAGGTTGTGCCCGTGCTGGGCCGAAATCGGGATGATCTGCGCGTTCGGCAGCTGTTCCTGCAACCAGGACAGGTGCGGCATCAGCTCAGCCTTGTCCTCGATGCGGTCAGTCTTGTTCAACGCGACGATCAGCGGGCCGGTCACGTATTGCACGCGCTCCAGGACCATCTGGTCCTCTTCGGTCCACTTGGTGCGATCAACCACGAAGATCACCACGTCGACGTCTTTCAACGCCGCCGAAGCGGTCTTGTTCATGTAGCGATTCAGGGCCTTTTCGCCACCCTTGTGCATGCCAGGCGTGTCGACATAGATCGCTTGCACGTCGCCTTCGGTCTTGATGCCGAGCATGTTATGACGGGTGGTTTGCGGCTTGCGCGAGGTGATTGCCAGCTTCTGACCCAGGATGTGGTTCAGCAGCGTGGACTTGCCCACGTTCGGACGGCCGACGATGGCAACATAGCCACAGCGAGTTGCGTTTGAATCAGTCATTGCCATTCTCCACGCCCAGGGCAATCAGTGCTGCGGCGGCCGCTACCTGTTCGGCAATACGACGGCTCACACCCTGACCTCGGCTTTTTTCATTCAGTAGGATGATTTCGCATTCGACGAAGAACGTCCGGCAATGCGGTTCACCCTGGATATCCACCACTTCGTAACGCGGCAGCTCACAACCACGGGACTGCAAGAACTCTTGCAGGCGGGTTTTCGGATCCTTGTTGGTGTCGACCAGCGTCAAGCCTTCGAACTCGCCGGCCAGCCAGGCCAGTACGCGCTCACGGGCGACTTCGATGCCAGCGTCCAGATAGATCGCACCGATCAACGCTTCCAGGGCATCAGCCAGAATCGACTCACGACGAAAACCGCCGCTTTTCAACTCGCCGGAACCCAGGCGCAGGTATTCGCCCAGATCGAAACCACGGGCCAGCACGGCCAGGGTCTCACCTTTCACCAAGCGTGCGCGCAAACGCGACAACTGGCCTTCGCGGGCCAACGGGAAGCGATCGAACAGCGCCTCGCCAGCGACGAAGTTGAGGATGGCATCACCGAGGAATTCCAGGCGTTCGTTGTTACGCCCGGCAAAACTGCGGTGAGTCAGGGCCAGGACCATCAGTTCCTGATCCTTGAAGGTGTAACCGAGCTGACGCTCGAGACGGCTTAAGGAGACGCTCACGGTTTACCCACGCTGAGTTCGTGGTTGGATTCCACCGCCATCGCCGGAAATTGGCGCAGGCTAGGGACAATTAAAGCTGTGTTCAAAAATAACGTCCTGAATATCGTTGGCTTCATGCTTCCGGTGCCGATTGTGCCGGCTCCAGAAATGCATTCGGCGCTGTGTTCAACAGCGCCGTGTTTGATTACTGGATCAGGCCAACCCGCGAGAAATTCGGCAGGTGACTGAGTTTGGGTTCCGGCCAGCTCATCCAGACTGCAAAGGCCTTGCCGACGATATTCTTGTCGGGAACCATGCCCAGCAGATCCTTGGGAATGCTCGGATCATCCCAGTAGCGACTGTCGTTCGAGTTGTCGCGGTTGTCGCCCATCATGAAGTAGTGCCCGGCAGGCACGGTCCAGGTACGGTCCGGCGTTGCCCGGTAGCGGCTCATTTCCTTGCGGATCAGGTGCTCGGCGACACCGAGTTTTTCCTTGTAAAGCTCGGCACTGCCCAACGTGCCCGGTTCAGAACCGACCAGTTGCTCGGCAATCGACTCACCGTTGACGAACAGGCGCTTGTCGGCGGTGTAACGAACCTGATCACCCGGCAAGCCAACGACACGCTTGATGTAGTTGACGTTAGGGTCGCTCGGATAGCGGAAGACCATCACATCACCGCGTTGTGGTTCACCGACCTCGATGATTTTCTTGTCGATCACCGGCAAGCGGATCCCGTAGGAAAACTTGCTCACCAGAATGAAGTCGCCAACGTCCAGGGTCGGCTTCATCGAACCGGACGGGATCTGGAACGGTTCCACCAGGAACGAACGCAGCACCAGCACGATGAACAACACCGGGAAGAACGACTTGCCGTATTCAACCAGCAGCGGCTCTTTGTTCAGCTTCTCGACCACCACCACATCGGGCTGGCTGACGCTGCCCTCGTAGGAGGCGACGGCAGCCCGCCGACGCGGCGCCAGGAACAGCACATCAAGCAACGCCAACAGGCCGCAGACGAACACGGCGATGACCAGCAACAGCGGGAAATTTAGTGACATAGGACCTAACTATCCAACCTGAGCACGGCAAGGAAGGCTTCTTGTGGAATTTCCACGTTACCGACCTGTTTCATGCGTTTTTTACCGGCCTTTTGCTTTTCCAGCAGCTTTTTCTTACGGCTGACGTCACCGCCGTAGCATTTGGCCAATACGTTCTTTCTGAGTGCCTTGACGGTTGTACGCGCCACAATCTGACCGCCAATGGCGGCCTGGATTGCCACGTCGAACATCTGCCGCGGAATCAGGTCTTTCATCTTCTCGGTCAACTGGCGACCTTTGTAGTGCGAGTTGTCACGGTGCACGATCAGCGCCAGGGCATCGACCTTGTCGCCGTTGATCAGCACGTCCAGTTTCACCAGATTAGCCGATTGGTATCGATCGAAATGGTAGTCCAGCGAAGCATAGCCGCGGCTGGTGGATTTCAGGCGGTCGAAGAAGTCCAGGACCACTTCGTTCATCGGCAGGTCGTAAGTCACTTGCACCTGGGAACCAAGGAACAGCATGTCGACCTGAACACCGCGTTTTTCGATGCACAGGGTAATGACGTTGCCCAGATGCTCCTGCGGCACCAGGATATTGGCGCGCACGATCGGCTCGCGCATGTCTTCGATCGACGAGACATCTGGCAGCTTGGACGGGTTGTCGACGTAGATCGTCTCACCGGTTTTGAGCACCAGTTCGAAGATTACCGTCGGCGCCGTGGTGATCAGATCCAGGTCATATTCGCGCTCCAGGCGCTCCTGGATGATTTCCATGTGCAACATGCCGAGGAAACCGCAACGGAAACCGAAGCCCAAGGCATCGGAGCTTTCCGGCGTGTATTGCAGCGACGAGTCATTGAGGGTCAGCTTTTGCAGCGCTTCGCGGAAGTCCTCGAAATCGTCGGAACTGACCGGGAACAGACCGGCATATACCTGCGGCTGGATGCGTTTGAAACCAGGCAGAACCTCGACGTCCGGTGTGGAAGCAAGGGTCAGGGTGTCACCCACCGGTGCACCGTGAATGTCCTTGATGCTTGCGATGATGAAACCCACTTCGCCGGCTTTCAGGTCGGCAGTCGCGGTGTGTTTGGGGTTGAATACACCGACGCTGTCCACCAGGTGGACCTTGCCGGTGGATTTGACCAGAATCTTGTCACCCTTTTTCACGCGACCGTGGCGCACACGCACCAAGGACACAACGCCCAGGTAATTGTCGAACCAGGAGTCGATGATCAACGCTTGCAGCGGATCTTCGATGTTGCCCGTCGGCGCAGGAATGGTCGTTACCAGACGCTCGAGCACTTCGTCGACACCCAGGCCGGTCTTGGCGCTGCAAGTGACGGCGTCGGTGGCGTCGATGCCGATGATCTTCTCGATCTCGTCCTTGACGCGCTCTGGCTCGGCCTGTGGCAGGTCGATCTTGTTCAGAACCGGCATCACTTCCAGGCCCTGCTCGATCGCCGTGTAGCAGTTGGCAACCGACTGTGCTTCCACGCCCTGACCGGCATCGACCACCAGCAGCGCGCCTTCACAGGCCGCCAGCGAGCGGCTGACTTCGTAGGTGAAGTCAACGTGGCCCGGGGTGTCAATGAAGTTCAGCTGGTAGTTGATACCATCTTTGGCTTTGTAATAGAGAGTAACGCTGTGAGCCTTGATGGTGATCCCGCGCTCACGCTCAAGGTCCATGGAATCCAGTACCTGGGCTTCCATTTCACGCTCGGCCAGGCCGCCGCACATCTGGATGAAACGATCGGCCAGCGTCGACTTGCCATGGTCAATGTGGGCGATGATGGAGAAATTGCGGATATGACTCAAATCACTCACGGATCAACACTCAAAAAGGCTGCAGGCATAGCCCGCCGAAAAATAGCCGGGAATTGTACCTGATCCACGGCGCAAGCGTCACGTTCGCAGGTCAGACGGCGCGTACAAAAACGCCCCGGTCCTAGGACAGGGGCGTTATTTTGACGCGTGAAACCGGGAATACCTCGCCCTCAGCCGGCGCGGCGCAACAGCCAGAGCCCGGCCAGGGCGCAAATACTGGCCGGCACCAGCACCGCAAAGAGCGGCGAGAAACCGAACACCAGGCTCGAAGGCCCCAGCAAATCCTGGGCAATACGGAAGGTGAAACCCACCAGCACACCGGTAAACACCCGCTGGCCGAGGGTCACCGAGCGCAACGGACCGAAAATAAAGGAAATCGCCATCAGCACCAGTGCGGCGGTGACCAGTGGCTGCAACACCTTGACCCAAAATGCCAGCCAGTACCGGCCATTGTTCAATCCTTGATCCGCCAGGTAGTGGATGTACCCCCACAGACCGCTGATCGACAGCGAGTCAGGCGCCATGACTACCGTGCTCAGCAACTGCGGGCTCAACGCCACGTCCCAGCGCTCGACCGGTGCGCTGACCACTTCCGTGCTCTTTTCATGGAACAGCGTGGTGGTGACATCACTCAACTGCCAGTGATCCTTATCGAACTCCGCACGCTTGGCGAAGCTCGACGACAGCATGTGGCGCTGATCGTCGAAGCGATAGCGGGTCACCCCATACAGCAGGCCGTTGGGTTGAACGGAGTTGACGTGGATGAACTCCTCACCCTGACGGTGCCACAAACCGTGCTTGGCGCTCTGCGCATCGCCACTGCCCTGGGCCAGCGAACGATTGGCCTGTGCGGTGCTTTCGGTGGCTGGCGCGACGTACTCACCAATCAGCAACCCCACCACCATCAGCACCAGCATTGGCTTCATGACCGCCCAGACGATCCGTCCGATCGAGACCCCGGCGGCGCGCATGATGGTCAGTTCGCTGTTGCTGGCCAGGCTGCCGAGACCGATCAGGCAACCGATCAGCGCGGCCATCGGCAGCATGTCGTAAAGCCGGCGCGGTGCGGTCAGCAATACATAACTGAGGATATCGACCAGGGTGTAGGTGTCACTGGCTTCACTCATCTCGTCGATGAACGCGAACAGGGTCGCCAGGCCGAGAATGATCCCCAGCACCGCCAGGATCGCCATGAACACACTGCTGCCGATATAGCGGTCCAGTTTAACCACGGGCCACCTCCAGCGCTGCGCGGCGACTCGCCATTTTCAGGCGCAAGGGCTCCCAGTAAAGCAAGCCAAGGCCAATGATCAGGAAAATCCCGTGTACCCACCACAAGCCGATTGCCGGCGGGATCTTGCCCTTTTCAAGGGCGCCGCGAGCGGCAATCAGGATGGTCAGGTACGCCATATAAAGAAGAATCGCCGGCAGCAGCTTGAGGAAACGACCCTGGCGCGGATTGACCCGCGACAGCGGTACCGCCATCAAGGTCACGACGAACACCAGCAGCGGCAAGGACAATCGCCATTGCAGCTCGGTACGGGAACGGATGTCATCATTACCCATCAAGGACGCGGTGGTCATGGCATCCCGATCTGTCACTTCGTCGCTGACATCCGGCTTGGGCAGCAGCACGCCGTACTCTTCGTACTTGATCGCCCGGTAATCGGCTTGCCCCGGATTACCGTCATAACGGTAGCCATTGTCGAGAATCAGGTAGCGATTGCCGTCAGGGCGAATTTCCTGACGCCCCTTCTCCGCCACCAGCACGGAAATCCCGCGGTCCTTCTTGTCGGAGCTGATGTTCTTTTGCGAAATGAACACGCCACCCAGATTGATACGGTCATCCGACAACTGTTCGGTGTACGTCACCCGGGTTCCGTCGCGCAAGGCCTGGAAACGCCCGGGCTCCAAGGTATCGAATTCGGTCAGGGCATCTTGCTTGTTCAGCAGCAGCTGAAACTGATTGGCCCCCTGTGGCGCCAGGCTCAGGCTCAACCATGCAACCACCAGCGCCACCAGCGTGGCCGGGAACAGGGTCATGCGAAACAGGCGTTGCTGGCTCATACCGGTGGCGGAAAGCACGGTCATTTCACTTTCGAGATACAGGCGGCCGTACGCCAGCAGGATCCCGAGAAACAGGCCCAGCGGCAGGATCAGTTGCAGGAAGCCCGGCAGACGAAAGCCCATGATCAGGAACAGCGAACCCGGATCCAGCTGACCCGAGGCCGCTTGCGCGAGGTATTTGATGAAACGTCCGCTCATGATGATGACCAGCAGCACGGCGCTGACGGCGCTCAAGGTCAACAGGACTTCGCGGGATAGATAACGGAAGACGATCAAACCAGACACTCCAGGGTTGTCAGGCTAAGGCGGCCGAACAAGCAAACAGATCAGACAGCCCGCAAGACAGAGCCGCCGAAAAAGATGGCGCATTATCCTGTGATTGGGTGCGCCTGTCACTGCGCAATGCATCTCTCCCTTGTGGGAGCGAGCCTGCCCGCGATGGGCGTCAACGATGACGCGAACTGACTGAAAGCCAGCGTTGACGGGATGCCCATCGCGAGCAGGCTCGCTCCTGCACATTAATGTTGTCGAGGGTTGTCAGGCGCCGGTAGCGAGGTTCAAACTGCGGCCTTCGTCGCCGGACATTACCGGCGCCTTCTTTTTTATAAGCAAGCGACGCACACCTGCTGACGAGCGCTTGCGAGTTGACCATCAATTCAGGGACCCGGACATGGAACTGGTTGTAAAAAGCGTTAACCCGGAAACGTTGAAGACCGCCACGCTGGTAGTCGCCGTCGGCGAAGGCCGCAAGCTCGGTGCCGCCGCCAAACAACTCGACGAACTCAGTGGCGGCGCGATCAGCGCCGTGCTCAAGCGTGGCGACCTGGTCGGCAAAGTCGGTCAGAGCCTGTTGCTGCACAGCCTGCCGAACCTGAAAGCCGAACGCGTTCTGCTGGTCGGCGTTGGCAAAGATGAAGAACTGGGCGACCGTCCGTTCCGCAAAATCGTCGCGGGCGTGCTCAACACCCTCAAAGGCCTGGGCGGCAGCGACGCGGTACTGGCTCTGGACGAAATCGTGGTGAAAGGCCGCGACAGCTACGGCAAGACCCGCCTGCTGGCCGAAACCCTGGTGGACGGCGAGTACCAGTTCGACCAGTTCAAGAGCCAGAAAGCCGAACCGCGCGCCCTGAAGAAAATCACCCTGCTGACCATCAAGGCCGCTCAGGCTGAAGTGCAGCGCGCCGTGACCCACGCCACCGCCATCGCCAACGGCATGGCCTTCACCCGCAACCTGGGCAACCTGCCGCCGAACATCTGCCACCCGACCTTCCTCGGTGAGCAGGCGAAAAACCTCGGCAAGGAATTCAAGGATCTGAAAGTCGAAGTCCTCGACGAAAAGAAGATCAAGGCACTGGGCATGGGCTCGTTCTACGCCGTCGGCCAAGGCAGCGCCCAGCCACCGCGCCTGATCGTCATGCAATACAACGGCGGCAAGAAATCCGAGAAGCCGTACGCACTGGTTGGCAAGGGCATCACCTTCGACACCGGCGGCATCAGCCTCAAGCCGGGCGCCGGCATGGATGAAATGAAGTACGACATGGGCGGCGCCGCCAGTGTGTTCGGTACCCTGCGTGCCGTGCTCGAGCTGAAACTGCCGATTAACCTGGTGTGCATCCTGGCCTGCGCCGAAAACATGCCGAGCGGCACCGCTTCGCGCCCTGGCGACATCGTCACCACCATGAGCGGCCAGACCGTGGAAATCCTCAACACCGACGCCGAAGGCCGTTTGGTGCTGTGCGACGCCCTGACCTACTCCGAGCGTTTCAAACCGCAAGCGGTGATCGACATCGCTACCCTGACCGGCGCCTGCGTGGTGGCTCTGGGTTCCCACACGTCGGGCCTGCTGGGCAACAACGACGAACTGATCGATCAACTGCTGAGCGCCGGCAAGGCGGCCGACGACCGTGCCTGGCAGCTGCCGCTGTTCGATGAGTACCAGGAGCAACTGGACAGCCCGTTCGCCGACATCGCCAACATCGGCGGCCCGAAAGCAGGCACCATCACCGCGGCCTGCTTCCTGTCGCGCTTCGCCAAGAACCTGAACTGGGCTCACCTGGACATCGCTGGCACCGCCTGGACCAGCGGCGGCAAGGACAAGGGCGCCACTGGCCGTCCGGTTCCCCTGCTGACCCAATACCTGCTGGACCGCGCCAAAGCCTGAAACCGATGACCCCGGGCGGCGTCTCTTACGGGGGACGCCGCTCAGGGCTCAGGAAATGCAATGACCAAAGTCGACTTCTATATCCTGCCCAGTGCCGATCCCTCGGCACGCCTGGACTTCGCCTGCAAGCTCACCGAGAAAGCCTGGCGCATGGGCCACCGCGTCTACCTGCATTGCAGCGATGCCACCCAGCGCGACGATCTCGATACGCGCCTGTGGGCCTTCAAGGGCGAAAGTTTCGTGCCCCACGGCCCTGCCGAAAGCGAACCGGACAGCCTGATCGTACTGGGATGTGGCGATGACTGCGGTCAGCATCACGATTTACTGGTCAACCTCGACCTGAAGGTCCCGGCCTTTGCCCAACGCTTCGCCCGCGTGGCGGAAGTGGTGGTCGAAGACCCGGTGATCCGCCAGGCCGCGCGGGAGAGTTTCCGCTTCTACCGCGAACAGGGCTATCCTCTGCAAGATCACCGTTTACAGCGACTCTGAGCATTCCGATGGACACTCCAAAACCGCTGCAAAAACCCGTGGAATTGCTGGACGATCTTGAGTCGATCCGCCAATTGCTCGGCGATGACAACCTGCAACCGCCGCTACTGACCGACACGGTCGAAGCCGGTGACCAGGAACAGATTCCCATGCTGTTCGACACCGTCAACGACCCCGTGCCGACCGTCGAACCAACACCTCCCAAGCCCGCCGCCGAACCGGCGCCAAGCGCCAGCCAGAACGCCGACGCATTGCTGTACCTCGACAGCGAACTGCGCGCCGCCGCGCAATTGATCATGCAAGACGTGATCGACGACTTCGCCCCGCACATCGAAACCGAAATCAAACGTCGCCTGAGTGCACGGTTGGAGCGGTTGTTGAGTCAGTACAACGACTGAGTACAGCGTACCGTTTTACTGTAGGAGCGAGCTTGCTCGCGAAGAACGCGAACGATAACGCGTAAAATCAGATGCCCTGCGGCGTCCTTGAGTTTTTCGCGAGCAAGCTCGCTCCTACACGTTCAGGTACTGAGATAGCGCCCGATCAACGCGATCCCGCTCGCCAGCACCAGCCACGTCACCAGCCGCACGAAGGCCTCGCGAGACAAGCGCCTGGTCAAACGTCGCCCGGCCCACAGACCCAGCGCCATAGCCGGCAACAGACACAGCGCCAGCACCAGCAACGGCAACTCGGCATACACTCCTGCAATTACAAACAGACTCAGCCGCACCACCGTGCTGCAACTGATCAACGCGCTTTGGGTCGCCCGCGCTGCGTCCTTGGGCAATCGACTGTTCAGATAGATCGCATACAAAAAACCGCCGCTGCCAAACAACGCGCCGAACATCCCGCCCACCGTGCCCATCGGTAGCGCCCAAACCGCAGACAGTCGCGCCGGACGGGTCTTTATCCACAGGCTGTAAATCGCATAGGCACTGATGAACAGCCCCATCATCAGCAGCAACAGATCGGATTTCAGATTCAGCAGAAAAATCACCCCCAGGGTGCAGCCCAGGGCCATGCAGGGCAACAGTCGCAATAGCTCCGGCCTGGCCACGTCCCGTCGTGAAGGCAACAGATTGCCAAACGCGGCGACGAAATCCAGCAACACCAGCAGCGGCACGATTTTCGACAATGGCATGAACAGGATCAGTATCGGCCCGGCTACCAATGCGGTACCGAATCCGGCGATACCGAATACGATGTAAGCCAGAGCGACCCCTGCTCCAATCACCAGCCAATCCATTGCGTCGAACGGCCATTGGTTCAACAACTCAAGCACACCTTTCCCCTTCTTCCTTGAATATCACCGACGACTCTACCCCTGTGGGGGGGGGGGGGGGGGGGGGGGGGGGGGGGGGGGGGGGGGGGGGGGGGGGGGGGGGGGGGGGGGGGGGGGGGGGGGGGGGGGGGGGGGGGGGAGGGGG
>NZ_JBPKAM010000045.1:0-50875 GCF_051216495.1 Pseudomonas baetica
CGCGAAGGCGTCGGCAAATCCAGCATCGATGTATCAGACAAACCGCTTTCGCGAGCAGGCTCGCTCCCACAGGTTGTGCGCCTCACTCACCGTTTTTTCGGGCCTTTTTATGCGTATCAAAGTCCACTGCCAGAATCGCATTGGCATCCTGCGTGACATTCTCAACCTGCTGGTGGAGTACGGCATCAACGTCGCTCGCGGGGAGGTGGGCGGTGAACACGGCAATGCGATTTACCTGCACTGTCCCAATCTGATCAACATTCAGTTCCAGGCACTGCGTCCGAAATTCGAGGCGATCGCCGGGGTCTTTGGCGTCAAGCGCGTAGGGCTAATGCCGAGCGAGCGTCGGCACATGGAGCTCAATGCACTGCTGGGCGCCCTGGAGTTTCCGGTACTGTCGATCGACATGGGCGGTTCCATCGTGGCGGCCAACCGCGCGGCGGCGCAGTTACTGGGCGTGCGGGTCGATGAAGTGCCGGGAATTCCGTTGTCGCGCTATGCCGAGGACTTCGATCTGCCGGAGCTGGTACGCGCCAACAAATCGCGGATCAACGGTCTGCGGGTCAAGGTCAAGGGCGACGTGTTCCTGGCCGACATCGCGCCGTTGCAATCGGAGCATGACGACAGCGAAGCCATGGCCGGTGCCGTGCTGACGCTGCACCGCGCCGACCGGGTAGGGGAGCGTATCTACAACGTGCGCAAGCAGGAGTTGCGCGGCTTCGACAGCATCTTTCAAAGCTCGAAAGTGATGGCGGCGGTGGTGCGGGAAGCCCGGCGCATGGCGCCACTGGATGCGCCGCTATTAATAGAAGGCGAAACCGGGACCGGGAAAGAGCTGTTGGCGCGGGCCTGCCACCTGGCGAGTCCGCGCGGGCAATCGCCGTTGATGGCGCTCAACTGCGCCGGCCTGCCGGAATCCATGGCCGAGACCGAATTGTTCGGCTACGGCCCGGGTGCTTTTGAAGGCGCGCGGGCGGAAGGCAAGCTCGGGTTGCTGGAATTGACGGCCGGCGGCACGCTGTTTCTCGACGGCGTCGGAGAAATGAGCCCGCGCCTGCAAGTGAAACTGCTGCGCTTCCTGCAGGATGGCTGCTTCCGGCGCGTTGGCAGCGATGAAGAGGTTTACCTCGATGTGCGGGTGATCTGCGCGACCCAGGTCGACCTGTCCGAGTTGTGCGCGCGCGGCGAGTTTCGCCAGGACCTGTACCACCGTTTGAACGTGCTGTCGCTACACATTCCGCCGCTGCGCGAATGTCTCGACGGTTTACCGCCGCTGGTGGAACACTTCCTTGATCAGGCCAGCCGACAGATCGGTTGTTCATTGCCCAAGCTGGCGCCGGCGGCCATGGACCGGCTCAGTCATTACCATTGGCCGGGCAATGTCCGGCAGTTGGAAAACGTGCTGTTCCAGGCGGTTTCCCTGTGCGACGGCGGGACGGTCAAGGCCGAGCATATTCGCTTGCCGGACTATGGCGTGCGTCAGCCTTTGGGTGATTTTTCCCTCGAAGGCGGGCTGGATGAAATCGTTGGGCGCTTCGAGAAAGCGGTGCTGGAACGGTTGTATTCCGAGCATCCGAGCAGTCGGCAACTGGGTAAGCGGCTCGGGGTTTCGCATACCACCATTGCCAATAAGTTGCGCGAGTATGAGGTTGGCAAAGCGGAGTCTTAGCCGGGATTTGCTGTGTTTGTTCCGGCCTCTTCGCGAGCAGGCTCGCTCCCACAGGGATATTTAGTGCTGCACAGATCTACTGTGGGAGCGAGCCCGCTCGCGAAGGCGGTGGTGGCCATTACGCAAGGTTAAGTCTTGCCACCCACCGGCAGGACACCGCCGGTTTTTCGTCTCCGACACAATCCCTCAAATCCCCACTAAACCTCCCAAGTCCTTTGTTTACCGGCCCTTGTCTCGCCAAAATCAAGTTGGTCTGCAAATTGCTTATGGCTCAGCAGTACAGCAGAGGGCGGCAAACGTCCGGCAGGCAGAGGAAAGAGCGTGGACAAGTACCTTTATGTGGCAATGACCGGCGCCAGCCAGAATGCGCTGGCGCAAAAGGCTCATGCCAACAACCTGGCGAACATCTCTACCAACGGTTTCCAGAAAGACCTGGAGCAGGCACGTTCGATGCCTGTGTTCGGCGACAGCTTTCCGGCGCGTGCCTTTGCGATGTCGGAACGCCCGGCCACCGACTTCTCCCCGGGCTCGCTGGTGGAAACCGGTCGCGACCTCGATGTCGCCGTGCAAGGCAACGGCTGGCTGGCGGTGCAAAACCCTGATGGCGGTGAAAGCTACGTGCGTACCGGCAGCCTGGTGGTCGATGCCCTCGGCGTATTACGCGCCGGCAACGGAATGCCGGTGATCGGCAATGGCGGCCCGATCGCCGTGCCGCCCGAGCAGCAGATCGAAGTGGGCGAGGACGGCACCATCAGCATTCGTGCGATGGGCGAAGGTCCTCGTGTCATGGCGGAAGTCGACCGCATCAAGCTGGTCAATCCGGACATCAAGAACATGACCAAGGGGCTGGACGGTTCGATTCACACCAAGGACGGCCAGCCTGCGCAAGCCGATGCCGACGTCAAGCTGGTGTCCGGTTTCCTTGAGTCGAGCAACGTCAATGCCGTGGACGAGATGACCTCGGTGCTGGCCTTGTCCAAGCAGTTCGAGCTGCACATCAAGATGATGAACACCGCCAAAGAAGACGACCAGGCCATGGCTCGGGTCTTGCAGATCAGCTAATTATCAGAACGTCGCGCCGTAAAACAGGCGCACGAGGAGAATCGAATGCTTCCGGCTCTATGGGTTGCCAAAACCGGTCTGTCCGCCCAGGACACCAACCTGACCACCATTTCCAACAACCTGGCCAACGTGTCGACCACGGGTTTCAAACGTGACCGCGCCGAGTTCCAGGACCTGCTCTACCAAATCAAGCGTCAGCCAGGCGCCCAGTCGACCCAGGACAGCGAACTGCCGTCGGGTCTGCAATTGGGTACCGGTGTGCGCATCGTCGGCACCCAGAAAAATTTCAACGCCGGCAGCCTGCAAACCACCGAGCAGCCACTGGACATGGCCATCGACGGTCGTGGCTTCTTCCAGATCCTGCAACCGGACGGCACCACCGCCTACACCCGTGACGGCACGTTCCACCTGGATTCCAATGGGCAGATCGTCAACGCCAGCGGCTTCGCCCTGGAGCCGGCCATCGTCATTCCGAACGACGCCCAGACCTTCACCGTGGGCAAGGACGGCACCGTTTCCGTCACCGTCGCCGGCAACCCGGCTTCCCAGGTGATCGGCAACCTGCAAACCGCCGACTTCATCAACCCGGCCGGTCTACAAGCGGTGGGCAATAACCTGTTCCTGGAAACCGCCGCCAGTGGCGCGCCACAAGTCGGCACCCCGGGCCTGGCCGGTTTCGGTACCACGCTGCAGAACACTCTGGAGACTTCCAACGTCAGCACCGTTGAGGAGATGGTCAACATGATCACCACCCAGCGCGCCTACGAGATGAACTCCAAGGTGATCTCCACCGCCGACCAGATGCTCTCGTTCGTAACGCAGAATCTGTAATCAAGTCTATGTGGCGGCCATGTGGCCGCCGGCTACACCGTGAGGTAAGGGTCATGAAACGCTTCGTCTCTGTTCTGGCACTGAGTGGGATCACCGCGCTCGCAGGCTGCGTGCCTGTGACGCCGAAACCCAATGACCCTTATTACGCCCCGGTGTTGCCGCGCACGCCGCTGCCGGCTGCTGCGAACAACGGCTCGATCTATCAGGCCGGGTTCGAACAGAACCTCTACACCGACCGCAAGGCATTCCGGGTCGGTGACATCATCACCATCACCCTGAACGAGAAGACCCAGGCCAGCAAAAATGCCAACTCGCAGATCGACAAGACCAGCAAGACCGGCATCGGTCTGACATCGTTGTTTGGCAGCAGCGCGACCACCAACAACCCGTTCGGCAGCAACGACTTGAGCCTGAGTGCCAGCTATGAAGGCGACCGTGCGACCAAGGGCGACAGCAAGGCCGCACAGGGCAACACCCTGACCGGTTCGATCACCGTGACCGTCGCCGACGTGTTGCCCAACGGCATCATCGCAGTGCGTGGCGAGAAGTGGCTGACGCTCAATACCGGTGATGAATTGGTACGCATCGCTGGCCTGGTTCGCGCCGATGACATCGCCACCGACAACACCGTGTCGTCGACCCGTGTCGCCGATGCGCGCATCACCTATTCGGGTACCGGTTCGTTTGCCGATGCGAGTCAGCCAGGCTGGTTCGACCGTTTCTTCCTCAGCCCGCTGTTCCCTTTCTAGGTGGCTACGTTGAATTTCAGAAGTCTCTTCGTCGCTGCCCTGATGATGTCGGCAGCCTTCAGTGTTCAAGCTGAGCGGCTAAAAGACATTGCCAGTATTTCCGGCGTGCGCTCCAACCAATTGATCGGCTACGGCCTGGTGGTCGGGCTTAACGGCACCGGTGACCAGACGACCCAGACGCCATTCACCCTGCAGACCTTCAACAACATGCTCTCGCAGTTCGGCATCAAGGTGCCGCCGGGATCGGGTAATGTGCAGTTGAAGAACGTTGCCGCCGTATCGATCAGTGCTGATTTGCCGCCGTTCGCCAAACCCGGTCAGCAGGTCGACATCACCGTTTCGTCCATCGGTAACTCCAAGAGCTTGCGCGGCGGTACGTTGCTGCTGACGCCGCTCAAGGGTATCGACGGTAACGTCTACGCGGTCGCCCAGGGCAACCTGGTGGTCGGCGGTTTCGATGCCGAAGGGCGTGACGGTTCGAAGATCACGGTTAACGTTCCATCGGCCGGTCGCATCCCTGGCGGTGCATCGGTCGAGCGGGCGGTGCCGAGTGGTTTCAATCAGGGCAACAGCCTGACCCTGAACCTCAACCGTTCCGACTTCACCACGGCCAAGCGCATCGTCGACAAGATCAACGACATGCTTGGCCCAGGCGTGGCCCAAGCCATCGATGGCGGTTCGATTCGCGTGACCGCGCCGCTGGATCCGAGCCAGCGTGTCGATTACCTGTCGATCCTGGAAAACCTCGAAATCGATCCGGGCCAGGCGGTGGCGAAAGTCATCATCAATTCCCGTACCGGCACCATCGTGATCGGTCAGAACGTCAAGGTTTCGCCGGCCGCCGTGACCCACGGCAGCCTGACCGTGACCATCACCGAAGACCCGATCGTCAGCCAGCCCGGCCCGCTGTCCAATGGCACGACGGCGGTAGTGCCTCGCTCGAAGGTCAATGCCCAGCAGGAAGCCAAGCCGATGTTCAAGTTCGGCCCGGGCACCACCCTCGACGAAATCGTGCGTGCGGTGAACCAGGTCGGCGCGGCGCCGGGTGACTTGATGGCCATCCTTGAAGCACTGAAACAGGCCGGCGCCTTGCAAGCCGACCTGATCGTGATCTGAGGACGGCACCCATGGATATGTACAAGAGCGGGCGGGTCAGCAGCAGCGATTCGGGATCGTTTTCCGACCTGAACCGACTGAACCAGCTCAAGGTCGGCGACAAGAACAGCGACGCGAACATGCGCAAGGTGGCGCAGGAATTCGAATCGCTGTTCCTTGGCGAGATGCTCAAGTCCATGCGCTCGGCCACCGAAGCACTGGGCAAGGACAATCCGCTCAACACACCTGAAGCCAAGCAGTACCAGGAAATGTACGACCAGCAGTTGGCCGTTTCCATGTCCCGCGAGGGCGGTGGCATTGGCCTGGCGGATGTATTGATGCGGCAGATGTCGAAGAATAAGCCGCTGGCTCCGGGGGAGGCGGCAACCTTGTCCGCCGCCAAGCAGGAAGCCGCGAAAGCCGCTGCGCAAACACCCGTGGCCGCCGGCACGGTGGCCACCAACGGGCCGCTGTCGCGGGTCAATGGCGAGCGTCCGCTGTGGGCATCGCGCTCGGTCAAGGCGCCGACAGGCGAGGGCGAGCATCGCAATGACATGGCACTGATCAATCAGCGTCGGCTGGCGTTGCCACCGAAACTGGCCGATCGCTTGCTGGCAGGTCTGGTGCCTTCCGCCACGACGACTGCCGTGGCGGCCAACAAGACTCAATTGCCAGAGCGCGCCACGCCGACCGGTTCTGGTCCTCTGTTCAACGGTGACTGGTTGGCCAATGCACAGGCCTCTGGCAATGCCGGGCTGCAGATTCATGGTCGTGCCATCGCCCAGATTCCCCTGGCACCGGCGAAGAAGGCGTTCAGTTCCGCCGACGAATTCATCAACACCATGCTGCCGATGGCCAAGGAAGCGGCGGACCGCATTGGTGTCGATCCGCGTTACCTGGTGGCCCAGGCGGCCCTGGAAACCGGTTGGGGCAAATCGGTCATGCGCGCCCAGGATGGCAGCAGCAGTCACAACCTGTTCGGCATCAAGACCGGCAGCAGCTGGAAGGGCGATTCGGCGCGGGCGATCACCAGCGAGTTCAG
Organism: Pseudomonas baetica; assembly: GCF_051216495.1. Taxonomy (GTDB): domain Bacteria; phylum Pseudomonadota; class Gammaproteobacteria; order Pseudomonadales; family Pseudomonadaceae; genus Aquipseudomonas; species Aquipseudomonas baetica_B. The sequence goes on from NZ_JBPKAM010000045.1 coordinate 6,449, forward strand.
AAATGGCGAGATGGTCAAGGAGACGGCCGAGTTCCGTTCCTACGCCTCTTACAAGGACAGCTTCCACGATCTGGTGACGCTGCTGCAATCCAACGATCGCTATCAAGATGTCGTGAAGTCGGCCGATAACCCGGAACAGTTTGTACGCGAGTTGCAAAAGGCCGGTTACGCAACCGATCCGCACTACGCCAGCAAGATTTCGCAGATAGCCAGGCAGATGACGAGTTACCAGAACTACGCCGCGGCGGGCGCTACCACGACGCCTTTATAAAAGATAAGGACTGAACCATGAGTTTGCTAAACATCGGAATGTCGGGATTGTCCGCCAGTCATGCGTCGTTGGTGACGACCGGTAATAACATTTCCAACGTCGATACCGCGGGATACTCGCGTCAGCAAACTGTGCAGAGCAGCAAAAACTCTATTCAGTACGGCAATGTGTTCATCGGCACCGGCACGACGCTGGCCGATGTGCGTCGGGTGTACAACAGCTACCTCGATGCGCAGTTGCAGACCACCACTTCGCTCAATAGCGATGCGGCGGCGTACCAGGGGCAAATCACGCCTCTCGATACCCTGTTGTCAGATAGCGGCACCGGCCTGAACGGTGCCCTGACCAAGTTTTTCGCCTCGGTCCAGAACGTCAATGCCAAACCGGGTGACGATGCTTCCCGACAGTTGTTGCTCAGTGATGCCCAAGCGTTGAGCAGCCGTTTCAACTCGATGGCCTCTCAGTTGAATGAGCAGAACAACACGATCAACGGCAACCTGACGAACATGGCCGATCAGGTCAACAAACTGGCCACGACCGTGGCTCAGTTGAACCAGAAGATCAGTGAGATTTCCAGCGCTGGCGGCTCGCCTAACGAGCTGCTCGACGCCCGTAACGAAACCGTGCGCCAGCTGTCGACCTTCACCGGTGCGCAGGTTGTTGAGCGCGACGGAAACCTCGATATCTATTTGGGTAGCGGTCAGCCACTGGTGATGGGTAACACCGTCAACAAACTTGAGGTGGTGCCGAGTCAGGACGATCCAGGACGCCTGGCACTGCAACTCAATCGTGGTTCAAGCACCATCGACATTACCTCGATCATGACCGGTGGCGAGATCGGTGGACTGCTGCGTTACCGTAGCACCGTGCTGGATCCGGCCATGAATGAACTGGGTCGTGTAGCACTGGTTGTCGCCGACCAGATGAACAGCATCCAGGCCCAGGGCATCGACAAAAACGGTGATTTCGGTTCAAACCTGTTCAGTAACATCAACAGTGCCGCACAGATCGCCCAGCGCAGCATTGCCTCTGGCGGCAACACTGGGGGTGGCAACTTCGATGTGAGCATCACGGACTCGGGCAAGCTGACCATCAACGATTACAAGGTGACGTTCAACGGCCCCCTTTCCACGGATTACACCGTTCAGCGTCTGCCCGACAATACCTCCATGGGGACCTTCAGTACGCTGACCACGCCAGCGCCGGTCATCGACGGCTTCTCGTTGAAGTTTTCGGGTGGCTCTGCCATTGGCGATACGTTCAAAATTACCCCGACCCGCAATGCAGCGGGCAGCATCAAGACCGAGATGACCGACTCTAAGCGTCTGGCCATCGCTGCACCACTGGGGGCCGCGATTGCCGCGGGTGGCAGTGGCACGTTGACGATTCCGGCCAGTGGTCAACCGACCCTGAAGACGCCGCTGGATATTTATGATTCGGCAACGACCTTGGCGATTCAGACCGGTCTGAAAAACTCGACGCCGGTGAAGGTGGTGTTCGGTGCAACTTCCGCCGACGGCACCAGCCAGACCTATCAATTCCTCGACGCCAAAGGGGGGGTGATCAGCAGTGGCACGATCAAGCCCGGCGAGAACAACACGCTGAGCCTGAGCATTCCTTTGACCGATGCCAGTGGAGCGCCGATCAATGATCCGGGCCCGCCTGTTGTGCAGCGCACGGCACAGTTCGATATGACGGTTGCCGGTTCGCCCGGCGATGGGACGGCGATCAACGTTACGCTCAGTCAGCCGGGTACCCTGGACAACCGGAACGGCACTGTGTTGGCCGGTTTGCAGACTGCACAGACCGTAGATACCGGGTCGGCCAGCAAGGGCATTTCCCTGACTGACGCTTACGGAAAACTGGTGGAAGGCGTTGGCGCCAAAGCGGCCCAAGGCAAGCTCGACAGCGCTGCGACCGGAGCGATTCTGGCTAACGCCAAAGGCTCACGGGATTCGCTTTCGGGTGTCGACCTCGATGAGGAAACCGGCAACCTGGTCAAGTATCAGCAGTACTACACCGCCTCTTCGCAGATCATCAAGGCTGCGCAGGAAATCTTCAGCACACTGATTAACAGCCTTTAAGGAGTCGTAGCCCATGCGCATTTCTACCGCCCAGTATTACGAGTCCACGGCTTCGAACTATCAGAAGAACTTCGCCAACGTGGTCAAGACCAGCGAAGAGGCCAGCAGCCTCGTTCGCGTCAACACCGCCGCCGATGATCCGGTGGGCGCTTCGCGCCTGTTGCAGCTGGGTCAGCAAGCTTCGATGCTCGATCAGTACCAGACCAACTCCACCACGATCAAGGCGACCCTGGGTACCACCGAAGCGGTGATGACCAGTATCAACAACGTCCTGCAACGCGCCAAGGAATTGGCCGTCAGTGCCGGCAACGCCGGTTACACCGATGAGGACCGCCAAGCCAACGCCGCTGAACTGGGTCAGATCGAAGAGCAGTTGCTCAGCCTGATGAACAGCAAGGATGAGAACGGCAAATACATCTTCGCCGGCTCCAAGGGCGATACCGTGCCGTTCACGCGTAACAGCGACGGCACCTACAGCTACAACGGTGACCAGGTGACCCTCGATCTGGCCGTTGGCGATACGATGTCGATGGCCACCAATACCACGGGTTGGGAAGCGTTCCAGCAAGCGATCAATACCAGCCGTAGCCAGGTCACGATGACGTCGCCGGTCGTGGACGATGGACGTGTGACGCTGTCCAATGGCCAGGTCTCGTCGAACGTCAGCTACAACAGCAAATTCCGGAGCGGCGAGCCCTACACGGTGTCCTTCGTCAGCGGCACGCAATTGAAGATCACTGACTCGGCCGGCAATGATGTCACCGGTGAAGCGAGTCAGGGCGGTGTATTCGATCCGACCAGCACGGCAGGCCAAAGCGTGAGTTTCCGTGGTGTCGACCTGACCCTGAACATCAACCTGGGCACGGGTGACGTACCGGGCACCGTGCTGCCGGGGCACTCTTTTCAGCTCGCCGCCAAGCCTGACTCGTTCACGGCTACCCGCAGTCCGGGTAACACCACGGCCGCACAGGTCACCGGCAGCAGCATCAGCAACTCGGCCGACTACCACGCCAGTTTCCCGTCAGGGGCGGCGGTGATCAAATTCACCAGCGCCACCGACTTCGATCTGTACGCGGCGCCGCTGACATCCACCAGCAAACCGGTGTCCAGCGGCACCATGGTCGGCAACGTAGCCACCGCGTCGGGCGTGAGTTTCACCCTCACCGCCGCGCCAGGGCCCGGCGCTGGCGATCAGTTCAATGTGGCGGTCAACACTCACGAAACCCAGAACATTCTGGATACTGTGAGCCAGTTGAAGACGGCACTTAACACACCCACCAATGGCAACGCGATTGCCATCCAGAAGCTGCAAGCCTCTCTGGCCGGGGGTATCGCAAACCTGGCCAGTGGCACTGATCAGCTTTCCAGTGCCCTGAGTTCGGTCGGTGGTCGTGGTCAGGCACTGGAAACGCAAATGGATACCAATCAGAGCCTGGTGCTGGCCAACACTCAGACCCAATCGGCGATTCGTGACTCCGATCCGGCAGAAGTGATGACCCGTCTGACGTTGCAACAGACCATGCTGCAGGCCTCGCAACTGGCCTTCAGCAAGATTGCTCAGTTGGGCTTGTTCAACAAGATCTGAGTGTGTGCCTGTCGAGCTGCCCGCCGTCTTTTCCTAAGCGGTTCCGGGGTCTCTGCCTGAAAGGGTAGAGGCCCGCCGCTCGAGAGTTTTCCGCCGTGAATCAACCCCCCCTCGTCAGCATCGTCATCCCTGCGTTCAACCCGCGTTTTTTCAGCCAGGCGCTGGAGAGCGCACTGGCGCAAACCTATCAGTCCTTGGAAATCGTCATTTGTGACGATTCTTGCGGCGACGAAATTCGTGACATCGTCGAATCCTTTGTCGAGCCAGCGCACCCGATTCGCTACTTGCGCAACCCGCAGCGCCTGGGTTTGCAAGGCAATGTGCTGCGTTGCGTCGAAGAAGCCCGGGGCGAATTCATCAAGGTGTTGTGCGACGACGATCGCCTGTTTTCGCCAAGCGTTGCCCTGCAGGCGCAGGTACTGATCGAGCAGGCCGACGTCAACCTGGTGTTCGGGCTGCGCATGCTGAGTGATTCGGGTAACTTCATCCTGCCGTCGCGGGTCGATAACTGTCGGTTTGCGCCGGCGGACGCGCTGTTCAAGGGCGAGGACATGCTCGCCATTTTCGAGGGCACACCGAAGAATTTCCTGGGTAATTTCAGTTCCGCGCTGATGCGGCGCGCCGATGTGCTGGATTTGTTGCCGTCGCTGATTCAGGAGGGTGGCGGGTTTATCGCGTTACTCGATTTCGCCTTGTTCGTGTGCCTGATGCGTCGCGGTAACCTGGTGTCGCTCAGCTCCGTATTGAGCAGTGAGCGCCTGTACCCGGAACGTTTGAGCAATAGCCCGCAGATGCTCAAGAAGGCCGTTGAGGAGTGGAGCTGGTTAACCCAGATGTTGGCGGCGCGCAGCGGCGAAGCGGCCCCGGCCTCGGGCTGGGTGCGCTACATCGAACTGGCGAAAATCACCGAGCAACCCCATGCCTGGGAAGAGTTGTGCGTGGTGCGGATTCTGGGCAATCGCAATACGGTGGTGAGTGGCCGGGTGGGAGGGGAGAGCGATAGCTACGCTGACTTCTATCGCGAGTGGCTGACCATTCGCCGGTTCTCCGACGTCGAGCAGCGTCTGATGCCGCAGCGCATTGATAGCTGGTCGTTCAAACCGCAAATCGTACCAATTGTGATCGACAGCGACGCCGATAGTGCTGCATTGAAAACGACTTTGCAGAGTCTTCAGCAACAGCTGTATTCACCGCCGGCCGTGATCGTGCTGTCCGACGCAGACTGCGCCCCTGACGATCGCGTGTTGCAGTTGCCGTATCAGGCCGACTGGACGCTTCAGCTCAATGCTGTGATTGCGCAACTGGAAGGTGCTCATTGGTTTTACCTGCTGCGTGCTGGCGACACACTGCGCGAGTCGGCGCTGTTGATTCTCGCCGAGCGAATTGCCGGTTCCCCCGGCATTCTTTGTGCGTACAGTGACGAGGGAGCCCTGATTGAAGGGGAATCCATCGATCCGGTGTTCAAGCCGGATTTCAACCTCGACCTGATGCGCGCCTACCCTTATGTGGGTCGCACTCTGGCTTTTGAGCGTCAGCGCTTTTTGACGTTGGGTGGCTTCGATCCGGCCATGGGTGAGTTGGCGCCCCATGATGTTGTCTGGCGCCTGGTGGAAGATGCCGGCCCGCAGACGATCGAGCACATCGCTGAAATCCAGGTCGAATCGGCTCTGAACTACGCGCAATGGTTATCGTTGCCGGCGGTGATCAACGGCAACTCAAGTATGGTCAGCGCGCACCTGGATCGCATCGGTGTGGCGCACCACATTCGGCAGGACAGCTTGCCGTTGATCAATCGCATCGACTACTTGCACGCTACGCGACCGAAGGTGTCGATCATCGTTCGCACCGGTGATTCGCTGTACGCTTTGCAGCGTTGCATCGAGGGATTAATCGAGCGCACCGCGTACACCCAATACGAAATCCTGATCGTCGACAGTGGTGTGCAAGACCCGGCGATGCTCGACTGGCTGGCGGCCATGGCGCAGTTGGGAGCCTCCATGCTGCGGGTTCTGCGATATGCCGGTGACGATAATGAAGCGGCGATTCGCAATTTTGCTTCGGAGCAGGCCCGTGGCGAGTACTTGTTGCTGCTCGACGCGCAAGCAGTGATTTGTGACGCCGATTGGCTCGATGAGTTGCTCAACCATGCACAACGTCCTGAAGTGGGGGTGGTCGGTGCGCGAATCCTGAGTCCCGAGGGCACCATTGTCAGTGCCGGACTGGTTCTGGGCTTGGCCGGGCCGGTCGGTTCGCCGTTTTCCGATGAAGCGGCCGGCGCTCGGGGTTACATGCAGCGTATGCACGTCACTCAGAACTGGAGCGCGGTGAGCAGTCATTGCCTGATGGTGCGCAAACAGGTGCTCGAAGACTTGGGGCGGTTTGATGAAGAACACTTCAGCCTTGGCCTGAGCGATGTCGATGTGTGTTTGCGGGCAAGCAAAGAAGGCTACCTGGTGGTATGGACACCTTATGCCAGTGTGGTTGTGGCCCCGCAAGGCAGTGCGCCAATTACGCCCTCGAACCCGGCCTTGCTCGAACAGGAGCAAGAAGTCTTTTATCGCAAGTGGTTGCCGAAGATCGCCAGGGATCCTGCTTACAGTCCCTCGTTGAGCCTCGCTTCCAGCTTCAGCCTGGAACCTTCGCTGCGTAACAACTGGAACCCGTTTTGCACCCGTGCCTTACCCTTGATTCTGGGGCTGCCGGTCAATAACTCGGCCGTCGGACATTATCGTGTCACCGGGCCGCTGGCAGAGCTTGAGGCCGCCGGGCGAGTGATTGCGCGGGTTGCATACGAGTCGCCATCGACGGTGGATATCGAGCGGTTGTCTCCGGACACCCTCATCCTGCAATGCCGCTACAGCGAAGGTGCTGTCAGTGACATTTTGCGCATGAAGAAATATTCCGGCGCCCTGCGTATTTTTGAGCTCGATGATTACGTGGTCAGTGCTCCGAAGAAAAATACCCATGCCCGTAACAAACCGGTCAATACCGAGCAGATGCTGCGCGAGGGTATCGCGCTGTGTGATCGCGTGGTGGTAACCACCCAGCCCTTGGCCGATGCATTGTCTAGCATGCACAGCGAGATTCGCGTGGTGCCGAACATGCTCTCGCCCGACCCTTGGGCGACGCTGACCAGCCAACGACGCACCTCTCGCAAACCGCGGGTAGGTTGGGGCGGCGGCACCAGCCACACCGGTGATCTGGAGATCATCGCCGATGTGGTGCGCGAGTTGGCGGACGAAGTCGAATGGGTGTTCTTTGGCATGTGTCCGGATGAATTACGCCCGTATGTTCACGAGTTTCATTCCACCATCGGGTTGCAAGCCTATCCGTTCAAACTGGCGAGCTTGAATCTCGATCTGGCGTTGGCGCCTCTGGAATTCCACATCTTCAACGACTGCAAGAGCAATCTTCGCTTGCTGGAGTATGGCGCCTGTGGTTACCCGGTTATCTGTACCGACACCGAGGCTTATCGCGGCCACTTGCCGTGCACCAAGGTCTACAGCAACAGCACTGAGGAGTGGTTGCAGGCGATCCGCATGCACCTGGCCGATCCCGACGCCAGCTATCGCATGGGCGATGAACTGCGCGAGGCGGTGCACCGCGACTTCATGTTGCGCGGCGATAACCTTCAGCACTGGTTGTGGGGTTGGTTGCCGGACTGATCCTTACTGCCAGCCCACGGAAAACGCAGTCGACTTGACCTTCGACTGCGTTTTTTTTTGCCTGAACATTCATCGCGCTTACCGCCTGTGCACCGCGCAGCCGCGCGGCTTTAGAGCTGGCGCGTTTCCTGCAAGTTGTCCCTATATCGCCATAAAACGAGCGCTTGCGACCAGTCCGTGCGCGCAGGACAAGGCACGTATTTTAGCCAGACGGCCCGCAAAAGCTTTTTCAAGCTTGGCTGAGCCTTGTGACGAACAAGAGGGGAGATGATGAAGGCAGTAATTCTGGCAGGTGGTCTCGGCACGCGGATCAGCGAAGAGTCGCACCTCAAGCCTAAGCCAATGATCGAAATCGGCGGCAAGCCAATTCTTTGGCACATCATGAAGCAGTACTCCGCCCATGGGATCCACGATTTCGTGATCTGTCTTGGCTACAAGGGTTATGCGATCAAGGACTTCTTCGCCAACTACTTTCTACACACCTCTGACGTCACCTTCGACATGAGCAACAATCGCATGGATGTTCACCAGAACTACAGCGAGCCATGGCGTGTCACGCTGATCGACACAGGCGAAGAAACCCTGACGGGCGGGCGTTTGCGGCGCGCTTCGCGTTACCTGGAAAATGAGCAAGCATTCTGTTTCACCTATGGCGACGGCGTTTCGGACCTCAATATCGGTGAGCTGGTCGACTTCCACCTGAGCCATGGCAAGCTCGCCACCGTAACGGCGGTGCAACCGCCGGGACGCTATGGCGCCCTGGAGCGCGATGGCGATACGGTATTGGGTTTCACCGAGAAGCCTCGTGGCGACGGTGGCTGGATCAACGGCGGCTTCTTCGTCCTGTCGCCGAAGGTCTTGCCTTACATCGCGGACGATCAAACCTCCTGGGAGGCCGAGCCCCTGGCGAAGCTGGCCAGCGAACAACAGTTGCAGGCTTTCCAGCACGAAGGCTTCTGGCACCCGATGGACACCCTGCGTGACAAAAATCACCTGGAGTCGTTGTGGCAGAGCGGGGAGGCCCCATGGAAGCAATGGGACTGAGCCCGCAGTTCTGGCGCGGCAAGCGGGTGCTTGTCACCGGTCACACCGGGTTCAAGGGCAGTTGGCTGACGTTGTGGCTGCAAAGCCTGGGTGCCGAGGTCAGCGGATTTTCCCTGGATCCCTCCACCGAGCCGAGCTTGTTTGAACTGGCGCGCGTGCACGAAGGCATCAACGATCAGCGAGGCGACCTGCGTGACCTGGGGGCCTTGCTGGAGCTGATCGCTGAGACCCAACCGCAAATCGTCCTGCACCTGGCGGCCCAGCCGTTGGTGCGCGAGGGTTATCGCGATCCGTTGGGCACCTACTCGAGCAACGTCATGGGTACGCTCAACCTGCTCGAAGCGATCCGCCAAGTCGGCGGCGTGCGCGCCTGCGTGCTGGTGACGACCGACAAGGTCTACGCCAATCAGGAATGGCTGTGGCCGTACCGCGAGAATGAAGCGCTAGGTGGTCACGACCCTTACAGCAGCAGCAAGGCTTGCTGCGAGTTGCTGGCGCAGTCCTATGCCGCATCGTTCTTTGCGGCTGACAAATATGCCGAACACGGCCTGGCCCTGGCCACGGCGCGGGCCGGCAATGTGTTGGGCGGTGGCGATTTCGCACCGGAGCGCTTGATTCCCGATGTACTCAGAGCCTGGTCGGCGGACGAACCCGTGACCTTGCGCTACCCGCAGGCCGTGCGTCCGTGGCAACACGCGCTGGAACCGTTGGCCGGTTATCTGCAATTGGCCGCCGGTTTGTATGAGCAAGGCCCGCAGTTCGCCGGTGCATGGAACTTCGGCCCGAGTGAAGCGGATATGTGCAGTGTCGGTGACGTGGTCGCAATGCTTGCCAGCCGCTGGCCGCAAGAACGCGGGTTGCGGGTTGAGCCCAGTGACTTGCATGAGGCCGGTCTGCTGCGCCTGGACAGCAGCCGCGCCCGTCAATTGCTGGCCTGGCAACCTCGCTGGTCGTTGCAGCAATGCCTGACCCAAACCCTGGATTGGCATTTGGCGTGGCAGAACGGTGACGACATGCGCCTCTTCACCCTGGCCCAACTCAATCAGTACCGAGGCGCGCCGTGAGCGAATTTCTGTTAAAGGCGTTGCCGCTGGACGGGTTGTTCAGCGTGCAGCACAAACGCTTCGAAGATGAACGCGGGCACTTCGCCCGGCTTTTTTGCGAGGGGAGCCTGAGCGCTTTCGGTCAGGCGTTCCACATCCGTCAGATCAACCATTCCTGCACTCGAGAACGCGGCACTGTGCGTGGCCTGCATTACCAGAACGCCCATTCGCCGGAAGCCAAGTTGATCACTTGCCTGCGCGGTGAAGTGTGGGATGTGGCGGTGGATCTGCGCCCCGATTCCGACACCTTCCTGCACTGGCACGCCGAGCACCTGCGCGCAGGTGATGGACGCAGCCTGTTGATCCCGGCCGGATTCGCCCACGGTTTCCAGGCCCTGAGTAGCGATGCCGAGCTGCTTTACCTGCACAGCAACGATTACGCGCCTGCGCACGAAGGCGGGTTGTCGGTGAACGATCCACGGCTGGCGATTGCCTGGCCGTTGCCTGTCAATAATCTGTCGGCGCGGGATTCCAGCCATCCCTTGCTCGATAAACACTTTGCCGGAGTGCGTTTATGAATTGCCGTGGTTGCGGTGCTCCGCCGACCTTGCCGCTGATTGATCTGGGCACCTCGCCGCCGTCCAACGCCTACGTGCGCTTCGATCAGCTGGAGCAGGCCGAGCACTGGGTACCCTTGAAGGTAGCGGTGTGTCAGCAATGCTGGCTGGTACAAACCGAGGACTACACCAGCGCCGACAGCCTGTTCGATGCGGAGTACGCCTATTTCAGCTCGTTCTCCAGCACCTGGCTGCGCCATGCCGAGCACTATGTGGCCCAGATGGTCGAGCGCTTTGCCCTGACCTCCGAAAGCCGAGTGGTGGAAATTGCCGCCAACGACGGTTACCTGTTGCAGTACGTCGCTGCAAGCGGCATTCCTTGCCTGGGTGTCGAACCGACCCGCAGCACCGCGCAAGCGGCCCGGGATAAAGGCCTAGAGATTCGCGAACTGTTTTTCGGTCGTGACACGGCTGCGCAACTGCGCAGCGAAGGCTGGGCCGCCGACCTGATGGCGGCCAACAACGTGCTGGCGCATGTGCCGGACATCAACGATTTCCTCGGCGGTTTCGCGATCTTGCTCAAGCCGACGGGCGTGGCGACATTCGAGTTTCCGCAGCTGCTGACATTGATGGCCGGCCAGCAGTTCGACACGCTGTATCACGAGCACTATTCCTACCTGTCCCTGACCGCCGTGCAAGCCCTGTGCGAGCGCAATGGTCTGGAGGTGTTCGACGTCAGCCCGTTATCGACTCATGGCGGTTCGCTGCGGGTGTTCGTGCAGCGCCTTGATGGTGAGCGTCGTGAAGTGCAACCCGCGGTTGCGCAGCAGTTGCAGGCCGAACTTGTAGCCGGTGTGAAAACCCCCGAGTACTACGCGACCCTGGCGCCCGCTGCCGAGCGTATCAAGCACGAACTGCTGCGTTTTTTGCTGCAAGCCAAGGCTGACGGCAAACGTGTGGTCGGCTATGGCGCTGCCGCCAAAGGCAACACCTTGCTCAACTACGCCGGGGTCAAGCCGGACCTGTTGGCCTGGGTCGCCGACGCCAACCCGCATAAGCAGGGAAAGTACCTGCCGGGCAGCCGCATTCCGATCGTATCGCCTGCGCATATCGATCTGGAAAAACCGGACTACGTTCTGGTCCTGCCGTGGAATCTATTGCACGAGGTCAGCCAGCAGTTGAGCCAGGTACGTCAGTGGGGCGGCCGTTTCGTGATTGCCGTGCCTGAGTTGACCGTACTGTGAAGGTGCTGGTGACCGGGGCCACCGGTTTTGTTGGCCGGCATCTGGTTGCAGCGTTGCTGGCCCGTGGTTGTCAGGTTCGGGCCGTGGCGCGCAACGCCGGGACCGCAGCGGGATTACCGTGGATCAATGCCGTGGAGTTCATCGCGGCGGACATCCACGCCGACGATCTGGATGTCGCAGCGTTGACCGAGGGCGTCGATGCCTTGGCGCACCTGGCCTGGCCGGGGTTGCCGAACTACCAGGCGCTGTTCCATTTTGAGCACAACCTGATGGCCGACTACCGGTTCATCAAGCGCGCGGTCGAGGCCGGTGTTCCGCAGGTGCTGGTCACCGGTACGTGTTTCGAATACGGCATGCAGAGCGGGCCGCTCACCGAGCAGACTGAGCCACGGCCAGCCAATCCTTATGGCTTGGCAAAAAACACCTTGCGCCTGTTTCTGGAAAACCTGCAACACGTCCAGCCGTTCACTTTGCAATGGGCGCGCCTGTTTTATCTGCATGGCGAAGGCCAGAACCCCGGCAGTTTGCTGGCGGCATTGGACCGGGCGATCGATGCCGGTGACGACGCGTTCAACATGTCTGCGGGCGAGCAGTTGCGCGATTACCTGGCGATTGAAACGAGCGCCGGTTACCTCGCGTCGATCCTGCAAAAGCGAAGCTTCAACGGGGTGATCAACTGTTCCAGCGGCCAACCGATTTCGATCAGGGCACTGGTGGAGCAGCGGCTGCGTGAACGCGGTGCGTCGATCCGTTTGAACTTGGGGCATTACCCCTATCCGTCCCACGAACCGATGGCGTTCTGGGGTGTGGCAACGCGCTTGCAACAGCTACTGGGAGCAGAGCATGAGGCATGAGTTGTATCGGGTCGCCGACCTGCCCGTATTGCAAAACCGTACCTTCGCCGACCCACAGTCAGCCAAGGCATCGGCCTGTGCCGACATGGTCTTGGTGCAGGATGAAAAGAGCGGGTTGATCTTCAATCAGGCCTTCGATGCCGACAAGCTCAACTATGACGCCGACTACCAGAATGAGCAGGCACATTCGGGCCAGTTCCAGAAACATCTGAGCGACGTCGAAGGCATCATTGCCCGCCACTTCAAGGGGCAGGAACTGATCGAGGTCGGCTGTGGCAAAGGTTATTTCCTGGAACTGCTCAAGGGCCTCGGTTACTCCATCACTGGCATCGATCCGGCTTATGAAGGCGACAACGCCGATGTGATCAAGGCGCCGTTCACACGAGGCCTCGGTCTGGCGGCGGACGCCATCGTGTTGCGTCATGTGCTGGAGCACATCCAGGACCCTGTGGGTTTCCTGGCGCAGATGGCCGAGGCCAATCAGGGCGGGCAGATCTACATCGAAGTGCCTTGCCTGGACTGGATTCTTGAGCACCGCGCCTGGTTCGACCTGTTTTACGAGCACGTCAATTATTTCCGCCTCGATGACCTGCGCCGGATGTTCGGCACGGTGCATGAGGCCGGCCACCTGTTTGGCGGCCAGTACCTGTACATCGTCGCCGACTTGGCCACGTTGCGCCTGACCCCGGAACAACCGGTGCCCCGCCTGGAACTGCCCGAAGGCTTCACCGCCAGCCTCGAGCGCGCGGTGCAGATCATCCAGGCCGCACCCGCGCAGGGTTCGGCGATCTGGGGAGCATCGTCCAAAGGCGTGATCTATTCGTTGTTCCTGCAACGGGCCGGTGTGGCGGTGGATCGCGTAGTGGATATCAACCCGGCCAAACAAGGGCGCTACCTGCCCTTGAGCGGCGTGCGCGTGTCCTCGCCGCAAGAGGCCATGGACGCTTTGCCCGAAGGCGCCAACCTGTTTGTGATGAACTCCAACTACCTCGAAGAAATCAAGCGGATGACTGATGGGCGCTACGTCTATCACGCCGTCGACAGTGCTTCGTTCCAGTGACTATTGAGATTCTAAAATGACCGACAACACCATCAATAAAGCCTTCGAAGCCGAGTGCCAGGCAGAAATCGCCCGTCAGGGCGATGACCAGAAACTCACCGGTCTGGCCCGGGATTTCTTCAACGAATCGGCCAAGCACAAGTACAGCTACCACTTCTCCTGGATGGGCCGTCCGATCATTCAACTGCCGCAAGACATGATGGCAATGCAAGAGATCATCTGGCAGGTCAAGCCCGACCTGGTGATCGAATGCGGTATCGCCCACGGCGGTTCGATCATCTACTACGCATCCCTGCTGGAACTGCAAGGCCATGGCGAAGTGCTGGGCATTGATCTGGACATTCGCGCGCATAACCGCGAAGCCATCGAAAATCACCCGATGAGCAAACGCATCAAGATGATTGAAGGTTCGAGCATTGACCCTGCGATCGCCGCCCAGGTACGCGCTGCTGCCGAAGGCAAGAAAGTCATTCTGGTACTCGATTCCAACCACACCCATGACCACGTGCTGGAAGAACTGCGTCTCTACGCGCCACTGGTCTCGGTCGACAGCTACTGCGTCGTGATGGACACCGTGGTTGAAGACATGCCGGCCGACTTTTTCCCGGACCGTCCATGGGGCCCGGGTGACAACCCGAAAACCGCGGTGTGGAAGTACCTGGAAGAAAACAAGGACTTCGAAATCGACCAGCAAATGCAAAACAAATTACTGATCTCCGTGGCGCCGGACGGCTACCTGCGTCGCGTTCGTTAATCTAAAAAAGTTCAGGTTCTTGGCGATTGGCCGGTTGTGGGGATAGACAGATGCAAATGCAAAACAGTGCTCAAAACAATGGTGCGCCGCTGAACGAGCGGTTGACGGTGGTGGTGATTTCCCACAACCGCAGCGCGTTCCTGCGACGTACCTTGCAGTACTACAGCAGCTATCCCTGCACGGTGCTGGTGCTCGACTCTTCTGTCGAAGGCGAAAAGCACATGGCCCGGGATTTTCCTTCGGTCGACTATCGCCATTTGCCGCAGTTCACCTACAAAGGCTTCCAGGACAAGCTCACTTATGGTGTCACTCAGGTCACCACACCGTACATGGTGTTTGCCGCCGATGACGATTTCCTGCTGCATGGCGCGTTGACCGAGTCGCTGGCGTTTCTCGAAGCCAATCCGGACTACGGCCTGTGCCATGGCTACGGGATGATGTACCTGGCACGCGGCACGGAAGTGAATTACTACCGTCGCGACAGGCGCGTCCAGGAAGACTACAACGCTCAGCAGCCTGAAGACCGGCTCATGGCGTTCATGGGCCAGTTCCTGCCTCCGTTCTATGCGGTCACTCGCACCGATCTGCTGCAACAGTGGTACAGCCTGTTGCCAGCCGGAACCAGTTTCGAGTGGCAGGAAATCGGCCATACGTATTTCTTGCTGGCCTGTGCCAAGGCACGGATTCTGCCGATTCCGTTTGCGGTGCGAGAGGCAAACTATGGTGGCTCGGATCACAATACCAACGTCCTGACCGTGCTGACGTACCAGGACGCTAAATCGGTTGCCGAGCGTGATCAGTTCGCCGGGTTCCTGGCGTCCTTGCCAACGCAGTTCAGCGATCAGGATCCCGCCCGGGTCAAGCAGATTGCACTGGACAGTTTTGCCGCCATGGCCGAGTGCCTGCTTGAGGGGCGTTCGCTCAAAGGCAATATGATTTTCCGTTCAGCCTGGATCGAGGCGGGTCAGGAGCCGGTTCGTTCGTTTGCACCAGAGCAGTTCGTTGAAATGCCGTTCTACAACAAACCGATGTTCGATCTGCTGACCGAGTTCGAGTTTTTGTTGCACGCCATGCCAGCCGGTCGTTTGCAGCTTCAGGAGCTGGAAGGCATTTTGCTTCGCCAGACCGAACTGATGCGCGTCCAGCCCAATGACAGTGATCGTTCTCTGCGTGCCCGGCTGTGGGAGGCCCACGGGCTCAATCTGTTCAACCGTTCGGTGGTCAAGCGTCTTGTCGAATCCCTGATGGGGACCGAGGAAGAGGCTGAAGGGATCCGGTTGCAAGCCTGGGCCGAGCGTCTGGATTCGGTCCCCGGGCAAGATGACCGCGCGCTGTTCAAGAGCATGCCGTCCGGTCGTCTGCTCGACTGGCTCGAGGCACGCGATCCCGATGCCGGGCAATTGGCCGCGATTGCCAGCCACCTGGCCGTGCACGGTGGCGGTCCGCAGTTCGGGATTCTGCTGTTGGACCTGGAAGCGGACATGGTCAAGTTGCAGGCGACGTTCGACAGCTTGGTCAATGGTCATTGCAAAGCCTTCAAGGTCGTGGTCTTCACTACGGGTGACCTGCCCGCAACCACGTCCGTGAATGACACCGTGCACTTTGTCAAAGTCAGCACTACGAACTATGTAGAGCGCATCAACCAGGTTGTGAATCAGTCGAGCGCCGACTGGATGCTACTGGCCGAGGCGGGTGATCAAGTGACATCCAGTGGCCTGCTGCGGGCCAGCCTTGAGTTGTTGGGGGCAGAAGGTATCCGTGCGGTGGCCATGGACGAAATCCAGCGTCAGGCCAATGGCGCCCTGACGGATGTATTCCGTCCGGGAGTGAACCTCGACTTGCTGCAAACCGTCCCGTCCTTGATGGCCAGGCATTGGCTGATCAAGCGTGAAGTGCTGGTTCAGGCCAAGGGTTTCTCACCCGAGTACCCTGCGGCGCTGGAGTTTGACCTGTTGCTGCGTTTGATCGAGGACGGCGGCCTGGCCGGTCTGGCGCACCTGGCCGAGCCATTGCTGATCAGCCATGCGCCGGTCGAAGAAGAGAACACTGAGGAGCGCCGGGTGCTGACGCGCCATCTGACCAAGCGTGGTTACCGTGGTCAGGTCAGCTCGGCATTGCCGCAGACCTGGCAGATCGATTACCAGCACGCCGAGCGACCACAGGTCTCGATCATCCTGCACAGCCAGGACAACCTTGAGCATCTGCAACGGGCACTGGTCAGCGTGCTGCAACGCACTCGATACCAGCGTCATGAAGTGCTGATCGCCGATAACCACAGCCAGTCACCCGAGCTGGTGGCCTGGCTGAGCAGCCTGGAAGGCAAGGGCGAGCGCATTCGTATCCTGCGCAGCGGCCAGCGTCTCAGTGCAT
Source organism: Pseudomonas baetica (assembly GCF_051216495.1). Lineage (GTDB taxonomy): Bacteria > Pseudomonadota > Gammaproteobacteria > Pseudomonadales > Pseudomonadaceae > Aquipseudomonas > Aquipseudomonas baetica_B. The sequence continues at coordinate 22,980 of NZ_JBPKAM010000045.1, forward strand.
CGGCGTTGCACAACCTGGCGGCTAACGAAGCCAAGGGTGAATACCTGGTGTTGCTGTCGGCCGAGGCCGAAGTATTCAACGCCAACTGGCTCGACGCCATGCTTAACCAGGGGCAGCGGCCGGAAATCGGCATCGTGGGTGCCAAGTTGATGGATATTCGGGGGGTGACGACCCAGGCCGGTTTGGTTCTCGGTCTCAATGGCCTGATTGGCTCTGCTTTTGTTGGCGAACGCAAAGACGCCAAGGGCTATCTGTTCGGTCATCAGGTCGAGCAGAACTATTCGGCAGTGTCCGGTGCCTGCCTGATGATCCGCAAGGATGTGTACCTGGCAGTTGGTGGCCTGGACGAAGAGCATTTCGACGAGGCGTTTGCCGATATCGACCTGTGCCTGAAAGTCGCCGACGCCGGCTATCTGACCGTCTGGTGCCCGCAAGCCCAGTTGCTCCACCCGGGGCAGTTGCCTGATAAACCTCAGTTGGCCGAAGCCCTGCGTGACAAATGGCAAGCGCGCTTCGCACAGGATGTTGCCTACAACCAGAACCTGGCCCTGACCGGCAAGGGCTTTACCCTTCGCCAAGCGTCCAGTGTGAACTGGGCGCAGTTGCTCGCATAAGCCTGGCTGACAGGTAATAGGACTCAAGGCATGTTTAACGGTAAATCTATTTTCATCAGTGGCGGAACCGGCTCGTTCGGGCGTAATTTCATCCGCCGTTTGCTTGAGCAATACCAGCCCAAGCGCGTGGTGGTGTTCTCCCGCGATGAGCTCAAACAGTACGAAATGCAGCAGACGTTCAACGCACCGTGCATGCGTTACTTTCTGGGTGATGTGCGCGATGCCGAGCGTTTGCGTCAAGCCATGCGGGGCATCGATTACGTGGTGCATGCCGCGGCACTCAAACAGGTGCCGGCGGCGGAGTACAACCCGACCGAATGCATTCGCACCAACGTCAACGGCGCGGAAAACATCATCGCCGCCGCCATCGACAATGGCGTGAAGAAAGTCGTGGCGCTGTCCACCGACAAGGCCGCCAGCCCGATCAATCTGTACGGCGCGACCAAGTTGCTTTCGGACAAGCTGTTCGTCGCCGCCAACAATATCGCCGGTGAACAGCAAACCCGGTTTTCCGTGGTTCGCTATGGCAACGTCGCCGGCTCTCGAGGGTCAGTGGTGCCGTTCTTCAGCAATCTGATTGCGCAAGGCGCGAAAGAATTGCCGATTACCGATGAGCGCATGACTCGCTTCTGGATCACGCTGGATCACGGTGTGCAGTTCGTGCTCGATAGCTTCGCCCGCATGCACGGTGGTGAAGTGTTCGTGCCAAAAATCCCGTCGATTCGCATTGTCGATCTGGCCTTGGGCATGGCTGAGCATCTGCCGCACAAACACGTCGGTATTCGCCCAGGGGAAAAGCTCCATGAGCTGATGGTGCCGTTGGATGATGCACGCATGACCCTGGAGTTCGCCGACCACTACACCATTCAACCGTCGATCCGCTTCACCAGTGTCGACGTGGACTTTGCCGTGGATAACCTGGGCGAGCGGGGCCGACCTGTCAGCGAGGACTTCGAGTATCGCTCCGATACCAATCCGCGGTTTTTGTCGGTCGGCCAGATCGCCGATCTGCATTCGGGGTTGTCGGCATGATTCCCTACGGTCGGCAAAGCCTCGATCAGGCGGACATCGATGCGGTGGTCACCGTGTTGCAATCCGATTGGTTGACCCAGGGGCCGACTATCGAGCGTTTCGAACAGGCGATGGCTGAACGCTGCCAGGCGGATTTTGCCGTGGCGGTATGCAACGCTACGGCGGCGCTGCACATTGCCTGTCTCGCCGCCGGGCTTGGACCGGGCGATCGTTTGTGGACCACGCCGAACACCTTTCTGGCCTCGGCCAACTGCGGCCGTTATTGCGGTGCGGACATTGATTTTGTCGATATCGACCCGCTGACCTGGAACCTCGATGCCCATCTCCTTGCCGCCAAGCTTGAACAGGCTGAGCGCGAGGGCAGTTTGCCCAAGGTGCTGGTGGCGGTAGCGTTTTCAGGTCAGAGCTGCGACATGCGCACGATCGCAGCACTGGCCGATCGCTATGGTTTCACGGTGATCGAAGATGCCTCCCATGCGGTTGGCGCGTCTTATGCGGGACGCCCGGTCGGTTGTGGTGAGTTCGCGGCGATGACTGTGTTCAGTTTCCATCCGGTGAAGATCATCACCAGTGCCGAGGGCGGCATGGTCTTGACCAATCGCCCGGAGCTGGCCGAACGGCTGCAGCGTCTGCGCTGCCACGGCATGACCCGCGACCCACAACAGATGACTGAGCCCAGCCACGGCCCGTGGTACTACCAACAAGTGGAGCTGGGCTTCAATTACCGCATGACCGATTTACAGGCGGCCCTTGGTTTGTCGCAGCTCAATAAGCTTGAAGACTTTATCGAGCGCCGACGTGCGCTGGCTGCCCGGTATGAGCGCCTGCTGGCGAATTTGCCGTTGACGTTGCCAGGTGCGCAGTCAGAGGCTGATTCAGCCTGGCATCTGTACGTGGTGCGGTTGCAGGCGGATCGGATCGCGCTTGGCCATCGGCAAGTGTTCGAAGGCTTGCGAGCGGCCGGGGTGGGGGTGAACCTGCACTACATCCCGCTGCATTTGCAGCCGTACTATCAGGGCCTGGGTTTTACCGAAGGTGATTTTCCTCAAGCGGAACGTTATTACGCCGAGGCAATCAGCTTGCCACTGTTTCCGCTCTTGACTGATGAACAGCAGGATTATGTGGTCGAGCAACTTCGACGACTGATCAAATGAATGTCGCCATGGGGCGGCTGATGGGAATGTGTGATGCGTGAGCTGAGCGAACAGGAAAAATTCTGGCAGGGTGACTTCGGCGACCAGTACGTAGGCCGCAATGTCGGGCAGTCGCTGGTGGATGCCAATCATGCGTTGTTCACCAGGGCACTGACGCGCGCAGGGCAAATTGAAAGTCTGTTGGAGCTGGGCACCAATGCCGGCAACAACTTGCTGGCGTTGCGTCAATTGTTGCCGCAATGCCAGTTGTTCGGTGTCGAGATCAATAGCAGCGCCTGCGCCCAGGCACAGGCGCTGGGGGTGGCGCACATCTGGCACGGTTCGCTGTTTGATTTCCCGCGTGAACGTACCTTTGATCTGACGTTGAGCAAGGGGGTGCTGATCCATCTGGCGCCCCAGTTGCTGCCTGCCGCCTATGCGCAGCTATATGAGTTGAGCGAGCGTTACATCCTGATTGCCGAGTACTACAATCCGACACCGGTGGAAGTGTTGTATCGCGGCAACAGCGGTAAGTTGTTCAAGCGCGATTTCGCCGGTGAAATGCTTGACCTCTACGATGACTTGCAATTGGTCGATTATGGATTCGGCTACCATCGCGATCCGCAATTGCCGATGGATGATGTCACTTGGTTCCTGTTGGAAAAACGTCGTTGAACAGCGTCGCAATCATTCCGGCCCGCGGTGGCAGCAAGCGCATACCGCGCAAGAACCTCAAGCTGTTTGACGGCATGCCGATGATTGCTCGTTCTATCCACACGGCGATCGGTTCAGGGGTGTTTGATCAGGTTGTGGTCAGCACCGATGACGAAGAAATCGCCGAGCTGGCACGCTCCTGTGGGGCGCGAGTGCCGTTCATGCGACCGGCAGAGCTCAGCGATGATTTCACGGGCACCGCCGCGGTCATTGCGCATGCCCTGGAAACGTTGCAACGACAGGGGCAGGACTTTGAATACGCCTGTTGTGTCTATGCGACGGCGCCGTTATTACAGGCGAAGTACTTGCAAGAAGGGCTGCGTGCGCTGGAGCAGCAGCCTGAGAAGTCCTTTGCTTTTTCGGTTTGCGATTTCGGCTTTCCTGTCCAGCGTGCCCTGTGTGTTGATGAGCAGGGCGCCTTGACGGCGTTGTACCCTGAATTCCGCAATACCCGCTCTCAGGATTTGCCGGTGGCCTATCAGGACGCCGGGCAGTTCTATTGGGGGCGCAGCGATGCCTGGCTGCGCGGCGACATCTTGTATTCACCCAAAAGCCTGCCGGTCATCCTGCCGCGCTATCTGGTGCAGGACATCGATACGCTGGAGGACTGGAAGCGCGCCGAGTACTTGTATGCGGCATTGAAGGCCGGTGGTGAACTGCAATGAGAGTGCTGATCCGCGCCGACGCTTCGTACACTATCGGCAGTGGCCATATCGCCCGTTGTATGACGCTGGCCAGAGTGATGCGCCAACAAGGCTCCCACGTTGCCTTTGCGTGCCGGCAGTTGCCTGGCAATCGTCTGGACAGTTTGGCGGCGCAGGGCTTTGACACCATTGCACTGCCGGCTCACTACAGCGATGAAGACCCGCAGCAAGCCATTGAATCAATGCTGCCGTGGGCGGCGGATATAGCCGCGCTGGATCTGGCGTTGAAGCACCAACCGCCATTCGACTGGATCATCGTCGATCACTACGGCCTTGATCATCACTGGCAAACCGCCGCCCGACGTTGGGCATCGCGCATCGCCGCGGTGGATGACCTGGCCACGCGTCGCTACAACGTCGATCTGTTGCTCAATCAGAATTTGTCCGGCACGCCCCAAGCCTATGCCGGGTTACTGCCACAGGGCTGCCAAACCTTGCTCGGCCCGCGATTTGCCTTGCTGCGCGAAGAGTTCTGCGGCCCGGCAATCGAGATCAAACCCAGGGCCAAACGCGTATTGGTGAACTTTGGCGGCTTTGATGCGGCGATGCAGACCCATCAGGCCATGCTGGCGCTGAGGGATTTCGATGAATTGGAGGTCGATTTCGTGGCCGGGGCCGATAATCCGGCCTGGACGCAGATGCAAGCGTTGGCAGTGGGGCGTGCGCACTGGCGGTTGCACAGTTTTGTCGGCGATTTTCACCGTTTGATGGCACAGGCTGATCTGTTTGTCGGTGCCGGTGGCGGCACCAGTTGGGAGCGGGCAGCCATGGGACTGCCGACCATCAGTATTGCGGTGTCGAATAATCAGCAGGCCAACGGCGAGGCGATGGCGGTATCAGGCGCGCATGTGTTCATGGGTGCCCGCGAGGCCCTCAGTGTCGAACAGTTGCGGCAGGCCATCGGGTTTGTCGCCAGTAACCAGGGCTTGAGACAAAGCCTGGCCGAGCGTTCCCGGTCATTGGTCGATGGACGTGGCGCGCAGCGGGTTGCGGCGGCACTGGCCGGTGCGGTGCTGCAGATTCGCCGGGCTACGCTGGACGATGCGCGCTTGCTGTTTGATGGACGCAATGACGAAGTCGTGCGGCGCTGGTCGATGAATGCGCAGACGATCGACTGGTCGCAGCATCAACAGTGGCTGGCGGCGAGCCTGGGCGATCCGCAGCGATTGTTGTTGATTGCAGAGGCCGATGACGGTCCGGTCGGTGTTCTGCGTTACGACCTGCATGGGCTTGATGCAGAGGTTTCGATTTATCTGTTTCACCAACGCCATGGCCTGGGTTGGGGCAAGGCCCTGCTGACCCGTGGCGAAGCCTTCGTACGCCGTCACTGGCCGCAACTCAACGCCATCACCGCCCAAGTCTTGCCCGCTAACCAGCCGTCGCTGAAGCTGTTCAGTGAGTCCGGTTTTACTCAGAGTGCCTGTGCGTTTACTCGCGCCTTGAAGGATCTCCCCCATGACTAGTTTCAAAATTGGCGAGCGCTTGATCGGTGCCGACGCGGCACCCTTCATCATTGCCGAAATGAGTGGTAACCATAACCAGTCGCTGGAGGTGGCTTTGCAAATCGTCGAAGCCGCGGCCAAGGCCGGGGCCCACGCGTTGAAGCTGCAAACCTATACCGCCGAGACCATGACCCTGGATTTGGCCGAAGGTGAGTTTTTTATCAAGGACTCCAACAGCCTCTGGGCGGGGTCATCGTTGTATGCGTTGTACGAAAAGGCCCATACGCCCTGGGAATGGCACGCACCGATTTTCGCCCGGGCCAAAGAATTGGGGATGCTGGCGTTCTCGACACCGTTTGACGATACCGCCGTCGACTTTCTTGAGAGCCTGGACGTACCGGCCTACAAAATTGCCAGTTTCGAGAACACTGATTTGCCGCTGATCCGTCGCGTGGCGGCCACTGGCAAACCGCTGATCATCTCCACCGGCATGGCCAGCATTGCCGAGCTCGACGAAACCGTGCGTGCGGCCCGTGAGGCAGGGTGCAAGGACCTGGTATTGCTTAAGTGCACCAGCACTTACCCGGCGACTCCAGCCAACAGCAACGTACGCACGATTCCACATCTGCGTGAGTTGTTTGGGTGCCAGGTCGGGCTTTCCGATCATTCGATGGGCGTTGGTGTTTCCGTCGCCGCCGTGGCGCTGGGGGCGACCGTGGTGGAAAAGCATTTCACCCTCGACCGCGCGGCAGGTGGTGTAGACGCCAGCTTCTCCCTGGAGCCGGCAGAGCTGGCCAGTCTGGTGGTGGAAACGGAGCGTGCCTGGCAGGCCTTGGGCCACGTGCAATATGGCGTGACCGAGGCTGAAAAAAAGTCCCTGGTGTATCGCCGCTCGCTGTATGTCACCCAGGATATGGCTGCCGGAGAGGCCTTCACAGCCGCCAATTTACGGGCCATTCGTCCGGGACTGGGGTTGGCCCCAAAACACGCTGAAAGCCTTCTGGGCCGCCACGCCCGCCAGGCCATCAAGCGCGGAACGCCGCTGGAGTGGGCGTTGGTTGAGTGACCCTTTGCGTCGGGATTCGGCAAAATAGCGTGACCTGTGAGTCAGAACGCGCATCTTCACTGTATTGTATAGACCGGGAAGATGGCGCCTGAGCCTTCGCAAGGTTCAGTGATGGCCCTCTATCCTTCCCGCAGCCGCTCCTGGCGGGAGGCTGAATATTTGATTATCGGCGCCCCTCGATTCCTTGCGAGTGGTGGTTTTGGGCTGTTTTTTATTGGGAAGCCGTAATGATTGGCATAAAAAGCATTGCGAGCTACGTTCCTGTAGCCGGCTTGGACAACTACGCACAAGGTGCAAAATTCGAAAAGGATGAAGAGTTCATCCTGGGTAAGATCGGTTCCGCCTTCCTGCCGCGTAAAGACGCGGAGCAAGAAACCTCGGACCTGTGTGTCGAAGCAGTCAACGCACTGTTTGCCAACAACCCGGATTTGAAGCGTGAGTCGATCGACGCGCTGATTGTCGTTACCCAGAACGGTGATGCCGAAGGCTTGCCACATACTGCCGCTATCGTTCAGGACAAACTGGGTTTGCCGACTTCAGTCGCCGCATTCGATATTTCCCTGGGGTGCTCGGGCTATGTCTATGGCATCTATGCGATCAAGGGTTTCATGGAGGCAGCAGGGCTTAAAAACGGCCTACTGGTAACGGCTGACCCCTATTCGAAGATCGTCGACCCGGAAGACCGCAACACCACCATGTTGTTTGGCGACGCCGCCACGGCGACCTGGATGGGCGAGAACCCGGTCTGGGCGTTGGGCAAGGCCAAGTTTGGTACGGACGGTTCCGGTGCGCCGCACTTGAAGGTCACCGATGGCGTGTTCTACATGAACGGTCGCCAGGTGTTCAACTTCGCACTGCTGAAAGTACCGGCGCACTTACACGAGCTGCTTAATGACAGCGGCCTGAAGGCTGAGGAGATCGATGCTTTCTGCATTCATCAGGGCAGCGCGGCGATTGTTGATGCGGTAGCACGGCGCTTTGAAGGCGAGCCGGAGAAATTCCTAAAGGACATGGTCGAGACTGGGAATACCGTGTCATCAAGCATTCCTCTGCTGCTGGAGAAACACGTGCTGGACTCCAGTTGGACGCGCATTGCGCTCAGCGGTTTTGGTGTTGGCCTGTCGTGGGGCTCGGCGATTATCTATCGTCCTTGATTCCTGAAACCCGGGCACAAAAATAGCGTTCAAGGTGTAACCTTGAGCGCTATTTTTTTGCCTGATCGAAAGCGAGGCTCCATGAGCGAAATCTTTGAGCGCAACATCGACGTGATACAGCGCCGTTGGCCGGCTCTGGCCGTTCGTTTGCTGGTTGAAGATACGCAACGGTTGCAGGCTGATCTGGTGGAGGGGCTGGGCTCGACCCTGAATATCAACGGCATTCAGCTGACCAGTCGCCATGACCGCCTCCGCGAGGCCGTGCTCCAGGCGAACAGCCTGCCGGCCAACAGCCAGGTATTGCACATTTATGGCACCGGCCTCGGTGATCTACAGGTCGAGCTGTTGTTGCGTACCGGTTTCGAGCGCTTGTGCGTGCACATCCTCAACGGGGCGGTATTCGCTCTGGTCCTGCAACTGCTGGATCAGCAGCCCTGGCTCAATGATCCTCGAGTGGAACTGCGTTATGCCGGGGATCTGACGGAAATTCAGCTGCCGTACTTTGCCTTGCCGTCAGAGTTGGTGTTGGCAGATGACTTCAACGCGAAGATTCGCGATCGATTGATTAGCGAAACTCACCTGGCTTTCAATAATCGTGAGTTCGATCCGCAAGCGCCGGAGATCGTTCAGCGCTTGCAGGCCAGTTTCAATCGGGTAAAGGCCGATGGTGACGTGGCCGAGCTATTCGGTGTGCGAAAAGGGCAGGAGGTGTTCGTCATCGCCACCGGGCCGAGTCTGGAACTGCACTTCGAGGCATTACGCGCTCTGCGCGATCAAGCGGAGCGTCCGCTGTTCCTCTGTGTCGACACTGCCTATCGACCACTGATAAACCACGGTATTCACCCCGATATTGTGGTCAGCATCGATCAGCGTATCTCGGCTCGGCATTTGCCTGCGCAAGGCACGTCGGGCATCAGCCTGGTTTACATGCCCATGGTCGATCCTCAGGTGTTGGAGGCCTGGCAGGGCCAACGGTATGCCGCTTACTCCGCCAGCCCGATTTACCAGGCATTGCGTCGCCAGTTGCCTAGAGGCGAGCTCCATCACGGCGGCAGTGTGATTCATCCGGCGGTGGACCTGGCGGTGAAAATGGGGGCGGCACAAATTACCCTGTTCGGTGCAGACTTCGCCTTCCCCGGTGACAAGACCCACGCCGGTTGGGACGACGGTGCCTTGGGACCGCAACTGGGGGCAGCCAGGCACTGGGTACTGGATGGTCACGGGCAGAGGATCAAGACCCAGCTTAACTTCCGCAGCTACCTGTGTGAGCTTGAGCGTTTTATCACTGGCCACCCTCAGGTGCGCTTCTATAACAGCAGTCGGGCCGGGGCAATGATTGCCGGTACGGAGTTTCATCCGGAGTGGACGGTATGAGCGCAGTCGCGTCCTTTATCAGCGAGGCCATACATTGTGCCGAGATGTTCCGTCTTGGACGGGATGTGGAAGCGGGGTTGGCGATGATCGAGCTGGCCACCAGGTTGCAGGCGTTCTTCGACCATGCCCCGGCAGACGTCCAACAGCAGTGGCCCGTCTTGCTCGGATGCCTGCTGGAATGTCAGGAGGCGCAAAATTGGTTGGCACTGGCCGACTACCTGGAATATGAGCTGCCTCAGCTCCTGGCTGGCTGACAGTCTGTCCTTTTAAACAGTTTTCCCTCTAGCGGATGCCGACGCGTCCCTGCGCTTTCGTCGTCGGCATTTTCATGACGCCATTTTTTCGTGCTCGCGGTGCTGACAAGCCCTTGATTTACAAGGATGGCATCGTGATGGCAATTTTTTTTCAAAATCCCCTAAAGCAAGTTGCGATCCCGACGATAACTATTACGAAGGTTCTCTAGGCCATACCCGGCGGTTGCCAGGGCCGGAAGCCGCAGTACCCAACCAACGAGGAATTCGTCATGGCTTTAACTGTAAACACTAACGTTACATCGTTGAACGTTCAGAAAAACCTGAACCGTGCTTCCGACGCTCTGTCGACTTCGATGACTCGTCTGTCCTCCGGCCTGAAAATCAACAGCGCTAAAGACGACGCCGCCGGCCTGCAAATCGCTACCCGTATGACTTCGCAGATCCGTGGTCAGACCATGGCGATCAAAAACGCCAACGACGGTATCTCGATCGCTCAGACCGCTGAAGGCGCGATGCAAGAATCGACCAACATTCTGCAGCGTATGCGTGAACTGGCTGTTCAAGCACGAAACGACTCGAACGGCACCGACGACCGTGCTGCTCTGAACAAAGAATTCGCGACCATGTCGGACGAGCTGACTCGTATCGCCAAGTCGACCAACCTGAACGGCAAAAACCTGATCGACGGCACCGCTGGCACCATGACCTTCCAGGTTGGTTCCAACACCGGCGCTACCAACCAGATCACCATCACTCTGGCTAGCGGCTTCGACGCAGCTACTCTGAGCGTAGGTTCGGCTACTATCGCTGTTACCGGTACTGACAGCGCCACTGCTGAAGCCAGCACCAAAGCTGCAATCGACGCGATCGACAAAGCTCTGAAAACCATCAACTCCAGCCGTGCGGACCTCGGTGCTGCTCAGAACCGTCTGACCAGCACTATCTCCAACCTGCAAAACATCAACGAAAACGCCAGTGCTGCACTGGGTCGCGTACAAGATACCGACTTCGCTGCTGAAACTGCACAGCTGACCAAGCAACAAACTCTGCAACAAGCTTCGACCGCAGTTCTGGCCCAGGCCAACCAACTGCCATCCGCTGTACTGAAACTGCTTCAGTAATAGCTGGGTGAGTTTTGGCGGGGGAGTGCGCATGTCGCGCTCTCTCGCTTTTTACTTTAAGAGGTGATGGACATGGATATGAGCGTCAAGCTGAACTTGTCTTATCCTGCGTCCCAGCAGGCGCCGACGACTGTTGCCGATAAGCCTGCGAGCAAGCCTCTAGCGGAAACTGCGCCAGTGGTTGCCGTCAAGGATGAAGGTAAGAACGATCAGACCGAGCAGGAAAAACTGAAGATGGCCGTTCAGGAAATCGAAAAGTTCGTGCAGTCGGTCAAGCGTAACCTGGAGTTCTCGATTGATGAGCCCTCCGGCAAAGTTGTAGTCAAAGTGATCGCCAGTGACTCCGGTGAGGTGATTCGTCAGATCCCCAACGAAGAAGTCCTTAAGCTGGCCAATAGTTTGAATGATGCAAGTAGTCTGTTGTTCAGCGCAAAAGTCTGACAACTGGCACGAATTTTGTTGCCATGTTCTTTTGGACGTTGTAGTGGTCAAAAGACCGGCGAGACACTGAAGGGAGATCTACATGGCAAGTCCAATTTTACCGGGTCTGGGCTTGGGTTCCGGCCTTGATACCACGGCTATCGTCAAGGCGCTGGTCGATTCTGATAAGGCGGCCAAGCAAGGTCAGATCGATCGCGGGACGACGGCTAACACCGCAAGCATCTCCGCCATTGGTACCTTGAAGTCCTTGATGGCAGCATTCAGCAAGTCCATGACGGATTTGGGAAGCACCACCAGCCCACAGTTTCCGGGTTATGCTGCGACCTCCTCGGATGTGAAAATCCTCACGGCCACCGCCAGTAACACGGCAGTGGGCGGCAACTACGTCGTAAACGTTGGGAACTTGGCCACATCGTCCAAAGTAGCCAGTGCTGCTTTTGCTGGTGGTCAGAGCAGCGCTATTAGTTCTGGTACGTTGACCATCAGCCAGAGCGGCAAGAATTACAATGTCAGTGTCGGCGCGGGGGCGACCCTGCAATCGGTTCGTGACTCGATTAACGCTGATAGCTCGCTCAAGCTCGCGGGCGTCAGTGCCAACATCGTCACGGATTCCTTTGGTTCGCGCCTGGTGCTGGGCTCGAGCAATACGGGGGCGGGCTCTGATATTTCCGTTAGTGGCATTCCGGAACTCGCCATCAACGGCAATACCGTCATTGGCACCAGTGGTTCTCCAATGACCGCCACGTCCGCAGGCACTATCGGTGCACTGGCGGTCGATGCCAACTTCACCATTGACGGCATGGCCTTGACCAGTAAAACAAATGCGGTCGATAAGGCTGTTACTGGCCTGACGTTGAACCTGGTGGCCACAGGTACGTCGACCGTGACCGTGGCAAGTAACAACGATGGCTTGAAGGCTTCAATCCAGAAGTTTGTCGATGCCTACAATGCCATCGCCAACGGCATCACGAAGTTGACCACGCCTTCGGTCGATGCAGACGGTAAACCGGTTTCGGCGGCATTGACGGGTGATGCGCTACCTCGCTCGATCCTGTCGACCATTCGCGGACCTTTGTCGGAAACAGGTGCTGGTGACAAGCTCACGGTGCTCGCGCAGTTGGGGATTACCACCAACCAGAAGACCGGTGCCCTTGATTTCGACAGCACCAAATTCACTGCGGCAATGAACGATAAAAAGCTGGGTGGTGAAGTCCAGGAGATGTTCACGGGGACTAATGGCCTGCTTGAGCGGATGACCAAGGCAATTACGCCTTACACCGAAACTGGCGGTATTCTTGATCAGCGCACCACCAGTCTCAACAAGACTTCAACCAAGCTGGCTGCCGATCAGGCAGCACTCGATCGTCGTGTAGAAACACTGACGGCAGTGCTGACCAAAAAGTACAACGACATGGATACCCTCGTCGGAAAGCTAAAGGCCACGGCCAGCAACATCACCTCGATGTTCGAAGCAATCACTGCGCAACAGAAGAACAGCTGATAGGCCCAGGCGCCAAAAGCCCGGCAACGTTTGAGCGTGCCGGGCTTTTTGCATTTGCATCTAAAGTTTTTTGACGCGTCGTCGATACGCTGTTTATACGGACCAAAAAATTCAGATGAGGTACAACATGAATCCAATGTTAGCCCTTCGCCAGTACCAGAAGATTGGCGCTCAGGCGCAGACTTCCGAAGCCAGTCCGCATCGGCTGGTGCAGATGTTGATGGAAGGTGGTCTGGATCGTATTGCTCAAGCCAAGGGCGCCATGGAGCGCAAAGACATCCCCAACAAGGGCGTTTTGATTGGTAAGGCCATCGGTATCATCGGCGGTCTGCGTGAAGGTCTGGATCTTGAGAATCAGGCTGAGGCCGTAGGGGAGCTGGATAATCTCTATACCTACATGATGAAGCGATTGGCGGAGGCCAACATCAAGACTGACCCGTCGATTCTCGACGAAGTTGCAGATTTGCTTCGCACTGTCAAAGACGGGTGGGATGCTATCGCCGAGCCGGGTCCGCAGTTTTAAGGAGATCACCATGAGTCTTGTATTGCAGCGAATCGAACAAGCCCGAGACGCCCTGGTGGGTGCCCTGGCCGAGCGTAACTGGGAAGCCATCGGTGAGTTGGATCTGGCTTGTCGTTCCTGCATGGAAGACGTTTTAAGTGAGGCTTCGGTGGATGAGGTGGCGTTGCGCGATAACCTTGAAGAGTTGCTGGGGGTCTACAAGCAGCTGCTTGAGGCGGCAACTGGAGAAAGGCAGGCGATAGTCGACGAGATGTCGCAGATCAACCAAGCACAAAAGGCATCAAAGGTTTACCATCTGTTTGGTTAATTGACGCCAGTTAATCCAAACGTAGTGCGCCATAAATTTGACTGTGCACGGTTTTTTGACTTAACTAGTGGCTGTTTGCAGATTTCAGTCGTCTTCAGGCATATCCTGCCTGCAAGCGTATAGCTTGCCCCCGCATTTTGGGCATTGAGTTGACTAGGGAAGTTGCTATTGCATGTGGCGTGAAACCAAAATTCTGCTGATAGATGACGATAGCGTCCGCCGCCGCGATTTGGCGGTGATTTTAAATTTTCTTGGCGAAGAAAATTTACCCTGCGGTAGCCACGACTGGCAGCAGGCTGTCGGCTCTTTGTCATCTAGTCGCGAAGTAATCTGTGTCCTCATCGGGACGGTCAATGCTCCTGGTGCGCTTCTGGGCTTGCTAAAGACACTGTCGACATGGGATGAGTTCCTTCCTGTTTTGCTAATGGGCGATAATTCTTCCATTGACTTGCCGGAAGACCAGCGTCGTCGGGTGCTGTCGACCCTGGAAATGCCGCCCAGCTACAGCAAGTTGCTCGATTCCCTGCACCGTGCCCAGGTCTACCGCGAGATGTACGACCAGGCCCGCGAGCGCGGTCGTCATCGCGAACCCAATCTGTTCCGCAGTCTTGTCGGCACCAGCCGGGCGATCCAGCACGTCCGCCAGATGATGCAACAGGTGGCCGACACCGACGCCAGCGTGTTGATCCTCGGCGAGTCCGGCACCGGAAAGGAAGTGGTTGCACGCAACCTGCATTACCATTCCAAGCGCCGTGAGGCACCGTTCGTGCCGGTCAACTGCGGGGCGATCCCGGCGGAGCTGCTGGAAAGCGAATTATTTGGTCACGAGAAAGGCGCGTTCACCGGGGCGATCACCAGTCGTGCCGGGCGTTTCGAGCTGGCCAACGGCGGTACCCTGTTCCTCGATGAAATCGGCGATATGCCACTGCCGATGCAGGTCAAGTTGCTGCGTGTGTTGCAAGAGCGCACCTTCGAGCGCGTGGGCAGCAACAAGACCCAGAGTGTCGACGTGCGCATCATTGCGGCGACCCACAAGAATCTCGAAAGCATGATCGAGATCGGCACGTTCCGTGAAGACCTGTACTACCGCCTGAACGTGTTCCCGATTGAGATGGCGCCGCTGCGCGAGCGCGTCGAAGACATTCCGTTGCTGATGAACGAGTTGATCTCGCGCATGGAGCACGAGAAGCGTGGGTCGATCCGCTTCAACTCCGCGGCGATCATGTCCCTGTGCCGTCACGGCTGGCCCGGCAACGTCCGTGAGCTGGCGAACCTGGTGGAGCGCATGGCGATCATGCACCCATACGGTGTGATTGGCGTGGTCGAATTGCCGAAGAAATTCCGCTACGTCGACGATGAAGACGAGCAGATGGTCGACAGCCTGCGCAGCGATCTCGAAGAGCGCGTGGCCATCAATGGCCATACCCCGGATTTCACCGCCGGCGCCTTGCTGCCACCGGAAGGCCTCGACCTGAAAGACTATCTGGGTGGTCTGGAGCAGGGGCTGATCCAGCAAGCACTTGACGATGCCAATGGCATTGTGGCGCGCGCGGCCGAACGGCTGCGTATCCGCCGTACCACGCTGGTGGAAAAGATGCGCAAGTACGGCATGAGCCGGCGCGATGGAGATGAACAGGCGGATGATTGACGCCTGTTTTTCAACTTCTTCATTTATAAGCAGTTTTTTTTAGGCACGGGTATTGCTAAGTCCCTCGCAACGTTCCGTTTCACTGACGGTCAGCCAAGCGAGAGAGCACAATGCCCCAAGCCGCCCAGATGTCTCCTGTCCCTGAAGCGGGGCAACCATCGTCCGTAGAGCAGGCAAGCCGGCTTGGCCTCGAGCAGGCTTTCGCCCTGTTCAACCAGATGTCGAGCCAGTTGACCAGTTCCTACAGCATGCTCGAGGCCCGGGTCACCGAGCTCAAGGGTGAGCTGGCCGTGGTCAGCGCCCAGCGTATGCAGGAACTGGCGGAAAAGGAGCGCCTGGCCAACCGCCTGCAAAATCTCCTCGACCTGTTGCCCGGTGGTGTCATCGTCATCGACGCCCAGGGCATCGTGCGCGAAGCCAACCCGGCTGCCTGCGAGTTGCTTGGTCTGCCGCTCGAAGGCGAATTATGGCGTCACGTCATTACCCGCTGTTTTGCGCCTCGCGAAGACGACGGGCATGAAATCTCCCTCAAGGATGGTCGGCGACTCTCGATTGCCACGCGGTCGCTGGATGCCGAGCCAGGTCAACTGGTGCTGTTGAATGACCTGACTGAAACCCGTCATCTGCAAGATCAACTGGCCCGCCACGAGCGCTTGTCCTCCCTGGGTCGCATGGTGGCGTCGCTGGCCCATCAGATTCGCACGCCCTTGTCCGCCGCGTTGCTCTACGCCAGCCATTTGACTGAACAGCCTTTGCCAATCGACACCCAGCAACGTTTTGCCGGACGCCTCAAGGAGCGTTTGCACGAGCTGGAGCATCAGGTGCGTGACATGCTGGTGTTTGCGCGTGGCGAGCTGCCCTTGACCGACCGTGTAACCCCCAAACAGCTGATGCAGTCGCTACAGGCGGCAGCGCTGACCCATGTGCAGGATCTGCCCATCCGCTGGCAGTGTGACAGCCATGCTGGCGAGCTCCTTTGCAGTCGCGACACTCTGGTTGGAGCGATCCTCAATCTTATCGAAAACGCCATTCAGGCCAGTGCCGGCAGCGTGCGCTTGAAGGTGCATCTGTATACCCGCGATAACCATTTGCGCGTATGCGTCAGCGATAGTGGCAGCGGCATCGATGGCGTCGTGCTGGCGCGCCTGGGCGAACCGTTTTTCACCACCAAGGCCACTGGAACCGGACTCGGTCTCACCGTGGTCAAAGCGGTAGCCCGTGCCCATCAGGGAGAATTGCAATTGCGCTCGCGAGTCGGTCGCGGCACCTGTGCGCAGGTGATTCTGCCGCTGTTTTCCGATGAAAAACGCAGTGCTCAGGGAGCGGAGTGAAGGCCATGAGCATCAAGGTTTTACTGGTCGAGGATGACCGCGCTTTACGTGAAGCATTGGCGGACACGCTGTTGCTCGCGGGCCACGATTACAAGGCCGTAGGGTCGGCAGAGGAGGCGTTGGTCGCGGTCGAAGTCGAAGCGTTCAACCTCGTGGTCAGTGACGTGAACATGCCGGGCATGGATGGTCATCAATTGCTCGGCTTGTTGCGCGCGCGCCAGCCTCAGTTGCCGGTGTTGCTGATGACCGCACACGGTGCCGTGGAGCGGGCGGTGGATGCGATGCGCCAGGGTGCTGCGGATTATCTGGTCAAGCCGTTCGAGCCCAAGGCATTGCTCGATCTGGTTGCCCGGCATGCCTTGGGCAGTCTCGGTGCAGCCGACAGTGAAGGGCCGGTGGCCTTCGAACCTGCCAGTGCGCAGCTGCTGGATCTGGCCGCGCGGGTGGCCCGCAGCGATTCCACGGTGCTGATCTCCGGCGAATCCGGGACCGGCAAGGAAGTGTTGGCGCGCTACATTCACCAGCACTCCCATCGCGCCCGTCAGCCGTTCATTGCGATCAACTGCGCGGCGATCCCGGACAACATGCTGGAAGCCACGTTGTTCGGTCACGAAAAAGGCTCGTTCACCGGTGCCATTGCGGCGCAGGCCGGCAAGTTCGAGCAGGCCGATGGCGGGACCATCCTGCTCGACGAGATTTCCGAAATGCCCCTTGGCCTGCAGGCCAAGTTGCTGCGGGTGCTGCAAGAGCGCGAGGTGGAGCGGGTCGGCGCACGCAAGCCGATCAGTCTGGACATTCGCGTAGTCGCAACCACAAACCGTGACCTGGCCGGGGAGGTGGCGGCGGGGCGTTTCCGTGAAGACCTCTACTATCGCCTGTCGGTGTTTCCGCTGGCGTGGCGGCCGCTGCGCGAGCGTACCGCCGATATCCTGCCGCTGGCCGAGCGTCTTCTGGCCAAGCACGTCAATAAAATGAAGCATGCCGCGGCGCGCTTGTCGCCCGAGGCGCAGGCGTGCCTGATCGGTTACCCGTGGCCGGGTAATGTGCGTGAGCTGGATAACGCGATTCAGCGTGCGTTGATCCTGCAGCAGGGTGGTCTGATACAGCCACAGGATTTCTGTCTGGCGGGGCCGGTTACCTGTGCGCCATTGCCGGCTGTGGCGCTAGCGGCCGTGCCCGTGCGAGCGGTGGAGGTTGACGCCGAATCTGCCGGGGCGTTGGGTGATGATCTGCGGCGCCGCGAGTTCCAGATGATCATCGACACCTTGCGTGCGGAAAGGGGGCGGCGCAAGGAAGCGGCGGAAAAACTGGGCATCAGCCCGCGTACTTTGCGCTACAAGCTGGCGCAAATGCGCGATGCCGGGATGGATGTTGAGGGTTATCTGTTTGCCACCTGAAATCTGGCTGAATCATTGTGGGAGCGAGCCTGCTCGCGAAGAGGGAGTGTCAGTCGACATTCGTGTGTCCTTCATACCGCCTTCGCGAGCAGGCTCGCTCCCACAATGGTGTTGCGGTGATCCAAGGTGCGCCCGGGTCCGATATTTCTTCAGAGCTGGCACCCTTGTTGCTAATACCTGAGTATCCGTTGATTAGTGTCAAAAAATTGCGTGCCGCCAACGACGTGCTTCGTCAAAGAGAGAGACCATGAGCCAAGGTATTGAATTCAATCGATTGATGCTGGATATGCGCGCCATGCAAATGGACGCCATGTCTGCGCCGAAATCGACTGCCGCCGTCCCTGAACTGAATGGCAGCAGCTTTTCCGACATGCTCGGTCAGGCCGTCAATAAAGTGAACGATACCCAGCAGGCCTCCAATCAGTTGGCCAGTGCCTTTGAGATTGGCAAGAGCGGTGTCGACCTGACGGACGTGATGATTTCCTCACAGAAGGCCAGCGTTTCTTTCCAGGCATTGACCCAAGTGCGTAACAAGCTGGTTCAGGCCTACCAAGACATCATGCAGATGCCGGTTTAAGGGCGAGATATAAGTCATGGCAGATGCAGTCGCCGATAACGTTCCGGCCAAGGCCACATCAACAGAAGGCAAGCCGCCACTGTTCGGGTTGTCCTTCCTGGAGAATCTTTCCGAGATGACCATGTTGCGTCAGGTGGGCCTGTTGGTCGGCCTGGCTGCGAGCGTGGCGATTGGTTTTGCCGTGGTGTTGTGGTCCCAGCAGCCGGACTACCGTCCGCTGTACGGCAGTCTTGCCGGCATGGACGCCAAGCAGGTCATGGATACCCTGGCCTCCGCCGATATTCCTTACAACGTAGAACCCAATTCTGGTGCCTTGCTGGTCAAGGCCGATGACCTGTCCCGTGCGCGCCTGAAACTGGCGGCCGCGGGCGTCACCCCCAGCGACGGCAACATCGGTTTTGAGATCCTCGACAAAGAACAGGGCCTGGGTACCAGTCAGTTCATGGAAGCCACCCGTTACCGTCGTGGCCTCGAAGGTGAATTGGCCCGGACCATTTCCAGCCTGAACAACGTCAAGGGTGCCCGCGTGCACCTGGCGATTCCAAAGAGTTCGGTGTTCGTGCGCGATGAGCGCAAGCCGAGTGCTTCGGTTCTGGTCGAGTTGTATTCCGGGCGTTCGCTGGAGCCTGGCCAGGTCGTGGCCATCATCAATCTGGTGGCGACCAGCGTTCCTGAACTGAGCAAATCGCAAATCACCGTGGTTGACCAGAAAGGCAACCTGCTTTCCGATCAGGCGGAAAATTCCGAACTGACCATGGCCGGCAAGCAGTTCGACTACAGCCGTCGCATGGAAAGCATGCTTACCCAGCGTGTGCACAACATCCTGCAACCGGTGCTGGGCAACGACCGCTACAAGGCTGAAGTCTCGGCCGACGTGGATTTCAGTGCCGTCGAGTCGACTTCCGAACAGTTCAACCCGGACCAACCGGCGTTGCGCAGCGAACAGTCGGTCAACGAACAACGTACCGCCAGCAATGGCCCGCAAGGTGTACCGGGAGCCTTGAGCAACCAGCCACCGTCGCCGGCTTCCGCGCCGCAAACCACCGGTGGCGCCACTGCGTCGGCGGGCATGGTGCAGCCTGGCCAGCCACTGATCGATGCCAACGGCCAGCAAATCATGGACCCGGCCACCGGTCAGCCGATGCTGGCGCCTTATCCGGCGGACAAGCGTCAACAATCGACCAAGAACTTTGAACTCGATCGCTCCATCAGCCATACCAAACAACAGCAGGGTCGTCTGAATCGCCTGTCGGTGTCGGTAGTGGTGGACGATCAGGTCAAGGTCAACCCGGCCAATGGCGAAACCACGCGTGCGCCGTGGAGCGCCGATGAATTGGCGCGCTTTACTCGTCTGGTCCAGGACGCGGTCGGTTTCGACGCCAGCCGTGGCGACAGCGTCAGCGTGATCAACATGCCGTTCTCCGCCGACCGTGGCGAAGTGATTGCAGACATTCCGTTCTACTCCCAGCCGTGGTTCTGGGACATCGTTAAGCAAGTGCTGGGCGTCTTGTTCATTCTGGTGCTGGTGTTCGGTGTATTGCGTCCGGTGCTCAACAACATCACCGGTGGCGGCAAGGACAAACAACTGGCCGGCATAGGCAGCGACGTCGAGTTGGGTGGCATGGGCGGCCTGGACGGCGAACTGGCCAACGACCGCGTCAGCCTCGGTGGCCCGACCAGCATCCTGCTGCCGAGCCCGAGCGAAGGCTATGACGCACAGTTGAACGCAATCAAGAGTTTGGTGGCAGAAGACCCGGGTCGTGTGGCTCAGGTCGTGAAAGAGTGGATTAACGCAGATGAGTGATAACCGAGCCGTTGCCGCCAAACTGACCAAGGTCGATAAAGCCGCGATTCTGCTGCTGTCCCTGGGGTCTACCGACGCCGCCCAGGTGCTGCGCCACATGGGGCCCAAAGAGGTCCAGCGTGTGGGTGTGGCCATGGCCCAGATGGGCAACGTACACCGCGAGCAGGTTGAGCAGGTGATGAGCGAGTTCGTCGACATCGTCGGCGATCAGACCAGCCTGGGCGTCGGCTCTGATGACTACGTACGCAAAATGCTCACCCAGGCCCTGGGCGAGGACAAGGCCAACGGCCTGATCGACCGTATCCTGTTGGGTGGCAACACCAGCGGCCTCGACAGCCTGAAGTGGATGGAGCCGCGCGCGGTCGCCGACGTGATCCGTTACGAGCACCCGCAGATCCAGGCGATCGTGGTGGCGTACCTCGACCCGGACCAGGCCGGCGAAGTGCTCGGCAACTTCGACCATAAAGTGCGACTGGACATCATTCTGCGGGTTTCCTCGCTGAACACCGTGCAGCCAGCGGCCCTGAAAGAACTCAACCAGATTCTCGAGAAGCAGTTCTCCGGCAACTCCAATGCCTCGCGCACCACCCTGGGTGGCATCAAGCGCGCGGCCGACATCATGAACTTCCTCGACAGCTCGATCGAAGGTCAGCTCATGGACTCGATTCGCGAAGTCGACGAAGACCTGTCCGGTCAGATCGAAGACCTCATGTTCGTGTTCAACAACCTGGCCGATGTCGACGACCGCGGTATCCAGGCGCTGCTGCGCGAGGTGTCCTCCGACGTTCTGGTACTGGCCCTCAAGGGTTCGGACGAAAACGTCAAAGAGAAAATCTTCAAGAACATGTCCAAGCGGGCTGCGGAGCTGCTGCGCGACGACCTCGAAGCCAAGGGCCCGGTGCGCGTCAGCGACGTCGAAACCGCGCAGAAGGAAATCCTCACCATCGCCCGTCGTATGGCCGAAGCCGGAGAGATCGTGCTCGGCGGCAAGGGCGGCGAGGAAATGATCTAACACCATGGCCAAGCATGATGATGAGCCCACTGACCTGATCCGTGCCGGGCAGGTCAGTGGTTTCGATACCTGGGCGCTGCCCAGCTTCGACCCGCCGGAACCCGAGCCTGAACCGGAGCCGGAACCCGAACCGCCGGAAATCGAAGAAGTGCCGCTGGAGGAAGTCCAGCCACTGACCCTCGAGGAACTCGAAAGCATTCGCCAGGAAGCCTATAACGAAGGTTTCGCGGTGGGCGAGCGGGAAGGTTTCCACAGCACCACGCTCAAGGTCCGTCAGGAAGCGGAAGCGGCGCTGGCCCCGAAAATTGCGGGGCTGGAGCAACTGATGACGCACCTGTTCGAGCCGATCGCCGAGCAGGACACCTTGATTGAAAAGTCCCTGGTCGACCTCGTGCAACACATCACCCGCCAGGTGATCCAGCGCGAACTGGCCATCGACTCGACGCAGATCGAGCACGTCATGCGCGAAGCCCTCAAGCTACTACCGCTGGGTGTGAACAATGTCCGGCTGTACATCAATCCGCAGGATTTCGCGCAGGTCAAAGCCCTGCGTGAGCGCCATGAAGAAACCTGGCGCATCGTCGAGGACGAGTCTCTGTTGCCGGGCGGTTGTCGGGTCGAGACCGAACACAGCCGTATCGATGCCACCGTTGAAACCCGCGTCAAGCAGGTCATGGAAAAGCTGTTCGATCAGCTCCACGATCAGGCCTTGCACCCGGCCGCGCCAGACGTGAGTCTCGAGTTGCCGATCGAAGACAAGCCCATGGCACCGGACATTCCCGATGCGCCTTGAACGCACCAGTTTCGCCAAGCGCCTGGGCAGTTATGCCGAGGCCACGGAGCTGGCCGGCGCACCGATCCTCGAGGGGCGCCTGCTACGCATGGTTGGCCTGACCCTCGAAGCCGAAGGCCTTCGCGCCGCCATGGGCAGCCGCTGCATGGTCATCAACGACGACAGCTATCACCCGGTGCAGGTCGAGGCCGAAGTCATGGGCTTCTCCGGCAGCAAGGTGTTTCTGATGCCGGTGGGCAGCGTTGCCGGTATTGCGCCCGGCGCCCGCGTTGTTCCCCTCTCTGATTCCGGTCGTTTGCCCATGGGCATGAGCATGCTTGGGCGGGTGCTCGATGGCGCCGGTCGCGCACTGGACGGCAAGGGTGGAATGAAGGCCGAAGACTGGGTGCCGATGGACGGCCCGACCATCAACCCGCTTAAACGTGAACCTATCAGCGAGCCGCTGGACGTGGGTATCCGTAGCATCAACGGCATGTTGACGGTGGGTCGCGGTCAGCGGCTCGGCCTGTTTGCCGGTACGGGCGTGGGTAAGTCGGTGTTGCTGGGCATGATGACCCGCTTCACCGAAGCCGACATCATTGTCGTCGGATTGATCGGCGAGCGGGGTCGTGAAGTTAAAGAGTTCATCGAGCACATTCTCGGTGAAGAAGGGCTCAAGCGTTCGGTGGTGGTGGCATCGCCGGCGGACGATGCGCCGCTGATGCGCCTGCGCGCCGCCATGTATTGCACACGAATTGCCGAGTATTTCCGCGACAAGGGCAAGAATGTCCTGTTGCTGATGGACTCGCTGACCCGTTTCGCCCAGGCCCAGCGGGAAATCGCCCTGGCCATCGGTGAGCCGCCGGCGACCAAGGGTTATCCGCCCTCGGTGTTCGCCAAGTTGCCGAAACTGGTGGAGCGCGCCGGTAATGCCGAAAAGGGCGGTGGTTCGATCACCGCGTTCTACACCGTGCTGTCCGAGGGCGATGACCAGCAGGACCCGATTGCCGACTCGGCGCGAGGCGTACTCGACGGGCACATCGTGCTGTCGCGGCGACTGGCCGAGGAAGGACATTACCCGGCCATCGACATTGAGGCGTCCATCAGCCGGGTCATGCCGGCCGTGGTGTCGCCGGAGCACATGACCCGCGCGCAGTACTTCAAGCAGTTGTGGTCGCGCTATCAACAAAGCCGGGATCTGATCAGCGTCGGCGCCTACGTGGCCGGTGGCGATCGCGAAACCGACCTGGCGATTTCCCTGCAACCGCAACTGGTCAAATACCTGCGTCAGGGCCTCAACGACAGTATCAGCCTGGGCGAAAGCGAAGCGTATCTCGCGTCGATCTTCGCGCCCGCGGCGGGCGGTTAACCGGTCATGGCCCAGAGTCGGGCAGGGCGCCTGGCCCCTGTGGTGGAAATGGCCGAAAAGGCCGAGAAAACCGCGGTCCAGCGCCTGGGTCATTTCCAGGGGCAGGTGCGGCTGGCCGAGAGCAAGCTCGCCGACCTCGAAGCCTTTCGTCTCGATTATCAGGAGCAGTGGATCGTACGCGGCAGTGGCGGTGTTTCAGGCCAATGGTTGCTGGGTTATCAAGGCTTTCTGGCGCAATTGGGCACCGCCATCGATCAGCAGCGGCAAAGCCTGGCCTGGCACCAGAACAACCTGAACAAAGCGCGGGACACCTGGCAACAGGCGTTTGCCCGGGTCGAAGGCTTGCGTAAGCTGGTTCAACGTTACATGGATGAGGCGCGGGCGCTGGAGGACAAGCGTGAGCAAAAACTGCTGGATGAGTTGTCCCAGCGGTTGCCGCGCCAGGATCAGTATTGAACAAGTTTGACCGCGTTATCGTTCATCGCGGGCAAGCCCACTCCCACAGGTTTTGCGTCGTACACAAACTCTGTGGGAGCGGGCTTGCCCGCGATGGCGATTCGACAGACACCACAATTCCTAACCTTGCCCCAACCTCTACCAAATGCTAAACCTTGTACAAGCAGGTTCAGCAACGACAAGGAAGCCATGACATGTCAGTCGTTACAGAAGTCTCCCCGGACGGGCAAAAACTGACGATATCGGTCAAGGGACGATTCGATTTCGCCAAGCATCAGGAATTCCGCGAATCCTACGAGCACAAAGCGCTCGCGGAAGTTGTGATCGACCTGAAAGAAGCGACCTACCTCGACAGTTCCGCATTGGGCATGCTGCTCCTGTTGCGTGATCACGCCGGAGGCGACGACGCCGATATCCGCGTGGTCAACAGCAGTTCCGACGTGAGGAAAATCCTCGCCATTTCCAATTTCGACAAGCTGTTCGACATCAGTTGAGCGCCGTGCAGGCTCCACTGGAATCGCTGACGATCCTGATCGCCGAAGACAGCGCGGCCGATCGCATGCTGCTGTCGAGTATCGTCCGGGGCCAGGGGCACCAAGTGCTGACGGCGGCTAACGGTGCCGAAGCAGTCGAAGCGTTTCGCCTGCAACGTCCGCAGTTGGTGCTGATGGACGCGATGATGCCGGTGATGGACGGCTTCGAGGCGGCCAGTCAGATCAAGGCGCTGGCTGGGGAAACCCTGGTGCCGATCATCTTCCTGACCTCTCTGTCCGAAAACGAGGCCTTGGCGCGCTGCCTGGAGGTCGGGGGTGACGACTTTCTGGCGAAACCCTACAACCAGGTGATCCTCGGCGCCAAGATCAAGGCGATGGACCGATTGCGGCGGTTGCAGGCCACTGTGTTGCAGCAGCGCGACCAGATCGCCCGGCATCACGAGTATTTGCTCAACGAGCAGCGCGTGGCCAAGGCCGTCTTCGATAAGGTGGCCCACTCCGGCTGCCTGAATGCACCCAACATCCGTTACCTGCAATCGCCTTATGCGCTGTTCAACGGCGATCTGCTGCTGGCGGCGTTCACCCCGTCCGGTGACATGCACGTGCTGCTCGGCGATTTCACCGGCCATGGGTTGCCGGCCGCGGTCGGTGCGATGCCGCTGGCCGAAGTCTTCTACGGCATGACCGCCAAGGGCTATGGCCTGGCGGAAACCCTGCGCGAGATGAATGCCAAGCTCAAGCGTATCTTGCCGGTGGACATGTTCTGTTGTGCGACGCTGCTGTGCCTGAGTTTTCAGCGGCGCTCGGTAGAGGTCTGGAACGGCGGCATGCCGGATGGTTACCTGCACAGCATGGCCACGGGGGAGCGCACGCCGCTGACGGCACGGCACTTGCCGCTTGGTGTGTTGAGCCCGCAGACATTCGATGACAGCACCGAAGTGTTTCCGATGTCGCTCGGGGATCGGGTGTTTCTGCTGTCTGACGGGGTGATCGATACCTGCGATGCCAACGATCAGTTGTTTGGCGTGGATCGGTTGCAGCAAGTGTTTGCGGCCAATCGCCAGCCTGATGCGTTGTTCGAGGACATCGAACAGGCGTTGCGGGAGTTTCGCGGCGAAGCTCGGGACGATGTCAGCATGGTCGAAATCAGCCTGCTGGACCCCGTTCATCTGAATCCACCCGCTCCGGTCTATTCCGACAGTGGTCAATCCTGTCCGCTGGACTGGTCGGTGAGTTTCGAGTTTCGCGCCGCCACCCTCAAACGTTTCAATCCGCTGCCGTACCTGTTACAGCTGCTGCTTGAGGTTCACGGTCTGAGGGCGCAGAGCGGGGCGCTCTACAGTGTGCTGGCCGAGCTCTACTCCAATGCCTTGGAGCATGGCGTGCTAGGACTGGATTCAAGCCTCAAGCGCGATGTAGCCGGTTTTGCGCGGTATTACCAGCAGCGAAATACACGCCTGGACGCATTGCAGGATGGTTACGTTCGGGTGCATTTGCAGGTCACGCCGCAAGGCGAGGGTGGTCGTCTGCTGATTCGCGTCGAGGACAGTGGCAAGGGATTTGATGTTGAGCGAGTGATGGAGCGTCCCGTCGATCCTGTCCGTTTGTCGGGTCGCGGCGTCAGTTTGATCCGCCAATTGGGGCGTAACGCCAATTGGTCCGACGATGGTCGCAGTGCCCGCGTGGAGTTTTTCTGGGAGGCTCTGGCATAATCCGCGCATTCTTGATCAAGGAGTGAGCAAGTGGCTGACACACATCTGGACCCGGACGTGCTCTGCGCGTTGCGGGATGTCATGGAGGATGAGTTTTCGACATTGATCGATACTTTCCTCGTCGACTCCGAAGAGCGGTTGAAGCAATTGTCCGAGGCCACTGGCGCCACGGGGATTCTCGAGGCCGCGCATAGCTTCAAGGGCAGCAGCAGCAACATGGGCGCGGTCCGCCTGGCCACGCTGTGTCATGACCTTGAGCTGCGGGCCAAAGAGCGAAACCTTTCAGGTATTGAAGCGCTGGTGGCTGAAATCACCCGCGAATTTGCGTTTGTCCGGCCACTTTATGAAGAAGAGCGACAGCGCGCGCGCTCTGCCATCGCAACCGTCCGGCCCTATTAATCACAAACAGGGAAAACTGGCGCGACCTTTGCAGTCAACTCTCCCAACTGTACCTACGATCCCAGTGCAGCGGAGACCGTGAAATGCCCGTTACCCCCAATACTCTTCTTCAGGCCGCCGCGCAGGCCAAGACTCAAGCCGCCTCCGCCAAATCCACGGCGCTGACCGCTGAGCCCGGGGACAAGGCCGCGAGCTTCTCGCAGGTGTACGCCAAGCAGGCGCAAAACAAGCCTGCCGGGGCGGCGGATGGTTCGATCAAACCGTCGAGGGACAAGACCTCGGAGAACGCCGGCAAGAAGGATGTCGCTGACGACAAGTCTGCCGCCCCGGAACCGGCGGTTGCCGATAGCGGCAAATCCTTGCCCGCCGATAAACCGGCATCGACGGATGACAAGACCGCCAGCGACGATGCGGCGGATACCGCGCAGGCAGCGGTTGCCGATAGTGCGCCGGTCGATGCGGCGCTCGATCCCGCCTTGCTGCAGGCGGTACAGCCAGTGGTCACCGCATCTGTCCCGACCACGCCACCTTTGACGGAGCCTGCACAGCCGACGGTCGAAGCGCCAGTGGCCACGGCTGTGACGGCCGCAGCGGCAACGGCCGTCGCTACCGCCGACACCGATTTCGACCCCGAAGCCGATCCTCTCGACGCATTGCCCGCCGTGCGCATGGCCATGGAGCAGGGTGGCCACATTTCGACGTCCAGCCAGGCGCAACCTAAAGCCGCAGCGACGCCAGCCCAGGCTCAGGCTGATGGCGAGCAGACCTCAGCGCAGAATTTTGCCGCCGGCATGGCCAACATGCTTGATGTGCAAACCAGCAAGGACAGCACCAGTCAGGGCGGCGACAAGGCGTTCAGCGGTCTGATCGATGATGGCCTCAAGGATCTGAAATCGGCCAGCAGCGATACCCGGGTCGACGATTTCGCCAACCGTCTGGCGGCACTGACCCAAGCGGCCACGCCGAAAACCGCGAATGCCATCCCGGTCAACCAGCCCATCGCCATGCATCAGAGCGGCTGGACCGAGGAGGTGGTGAATCGGGTCATGTACCTGTCCAGCGCCAACCTCAAGGCGGCTGACATCCAGCTGCAACCCGCTGAGCTCGGTCGTCTCGACATTCGGGTGAACATGGTGCCGGACCAGCAGACCCAGGTGACGTTCATGAGTGCTCACCCAAGCGTTCGCGAAGCATTGGACGGGCAGATGCATCGCCTGCGTGACATGTTCGCGCAGCAGGGCATGGGCCAGGTTGATGTCAACGTGTCCGACCAGTCCCGGGGCTCACAGCAGGGACAGGAACAGGCCCACCAGAGCCAGAGCGGACGCACCAATGCCAGTGGTGGCCGCCTCGATTCAATGGATGACGAACTGACCCCAAGCGTTGCCGAAGTCACCGCCCCGGTGACCAGCGTGATCGGCTCCAGCGCCGTCGACTACTACGCCTGATCAACACCAAACCCTGGGGGGGGGGGGGGGGGGGGGGGGGGGGGGGGGGGGGGGGGGGGGGGGGGGGGGGGGGGGGGGGGGGGGGGGGGGGGGGGGG
>NZ_JBPKAM010000046.1:0-50171 GCF_051216495.1 Pseudomonas baetica
TTTTTCCTTTCTGCCACTCCTTTTTTTGTCCTCCCCCTTGTATGCAACCGTTGCCTCCCCCCCCCCCCCCCCCCCCCCCCCTCCCCCCCCCCCCCCGCTCCCACAGGTTATGCGCTGCTCAGGTTGGGATTACAACAACGGCATCGAATAGTTGATGATGAAACGGCTCTGATCGACATCCCGGCCCGCGTCGGTGTTCGACTGGCCGTTGCGCAACGAGAAGCCGACGTTCTTGAAGGTGCCCGACTGAATCACGTAGTCCAGGGTCATGTCGCGCTCCCATTCGGACTGATCCCCGGCCTCTTGCGTCTTGATGCCCGTGCCCTTCAGGTACGCGATCGAGGCTTTCAACCCCGGCACCCCCAATGCCGCGAAGTCGTAGGTGTACTGGCCGAAACCGGTATTCTCGCCCGCCCTTGTGAAGCTCTGGATCATGCGGTCGGTGGGCAGGTAAACGCTGCCGCCGCCGGCGCCTTTGTCCGGCAGGCTGCCCTGGTTGGGTTGTACGAAGTTGCTGCCGTCCCCTACCTGCTGATAGCCCAGCATCACCGCGTGGCCGCCCTTGGCATAAGTGATCGTCGCCACCCAGGTGTTGTTATCGATTTCACCGTCGTTGTCTTCTGTGAAACCCGACACCCGATAGCCCTGTGCGCGCCCCGCCGCCGAGCTGTTGGCGCCGCTGGACGTGGTGTGGAAATAGCGCAGGTCGGTGGTGATCGCACCCGCTTCACCGAGGGACAACAGATGGGTCAGGCCGAAGAAGTTCTGGTTGTAGAAATCCTCCAGTTGCGCGAAGTAATACTGGGCCTTGAGGGTTTTGGTGACGTCGTAATCGCCACCGGCGAAGTAGAACTTGTTGCTGTCGCGGGTGGCGCCGGCAACCGACAGGCCGGTGCGATCCGTCGAGGCACGCCCCACCGCCTGCTCCAGCAATCCGCCGGTCAATGTCAGGCCATCGATATCTTTTGAAGTGATTTGGCTGCCGGTAAACGACTGTGGCAGCACACGAGCATCGTTGGAGAGCAGGATCGGCAGCTTGGGCAACAGCGTGCCGTAACGCAGTTCGGTGTTAGCCAGTCGCATCTTCGCGGTCGGGCCGAAGCTGCTCCAGCTGTCGGCGGCATCGTCGCCGTCCGAGGGGATCATGCCACTGCCGACATGGCGCCCTTTTCCGCTGTCGAGCGTCACGCCGAGCAGCGCCTGGGCATCAAATCCGAAACCGACGGCCCCCTGGGTAAAACCGGACTCATAGCGCAGCACGAAGCCCTGGGCCGTTTCTTCGGTTTTCGACGGCGCCGCCGTGCCGTCGCGGTTGTCGCTGTTGAAATACAGGGTGCGCATCGACAGCGTGGCCTTGCTGTCTTCCAGGAAGCCATGGCTATCGGCGGCCTGGACGCCTGCCGAGCCGCTGGCAAGAAGGATGGCGGCGGGGATTGCTCGTTTGAACATACGGGGGCTCCTGCGAAATTTCTTATCGTTATTGGGGTGTTCTGTTGCTTGTTTCAGGCGCGCAGGATTCCGCACCCGATGGCTGAACATGGGCTTGAAGGTGTCTGGTAAATGGATCGAGACCCGTGGCGCGAAACTCTTAAAACATTTCGGGAGGCGATTTTCAAACTCGATGAAAGTAGTTTTCGTCGAGGGATAAGGTCTGTCGTGCACAGACATGGATCGCGGTCGTATTTGAAAATCCGCCCCGCCGGTTTTCATCCATGGTCAATACTGTTGGCACTGTCCCAAGGAGACCCACCATGTCCCTGACGCTGTACTACCACCCCCTCTCGTCTTTCTGCCACAAAGTGCTGATCGCGCTCTACGAACACGGCATTGCCTTCGAAAAGCGCATCATCGACCTGTCCAACGCCGCCGAGCGGGCAGAACTGGAAGCGTTGTGGCCGCTGTGCAAATTCCCGGTCCTGCGCGATCACGACCGCCAGCGCAACGTGCCGGAATCGAGTGTGATCATCGAGTACCTGGACCAGCTGTATGTCGGCCAGCATCAGTTGATTCCCGATGATTGGGACATCGCGTTGCAGGTACGGTTGTGGGATCGCTTTTTCGACTGCCACGTCCAGCAGCCGATGCAACAGATCGTCGCCGATCGTATACACGCCACCCATGGCGACCTGAGCAAGCAACGCACGACCCTGCTCACCGCCTATGGCATGATCGAGCACCAGCTGCACGAGACCGGCTGGATAGCCAGCCCGAACTTCAGCATGGCTGACTGTTCCGCAGTGCCCGCCCTGTTCTATGCACGCACCCTCGTGCCGTTTCCCGACAACTGCCCGCGCGTGAGTGCGTACTTCGAACGCCTGATCCAGCGACCTTCGGTCCAGGGAATCATCGATGAAGCCCGCCCGTGGTTTGACTGGTACCCGTTTGCCGAGGCCCTTGAAGCACGGTTTCGCTAGCCGATGCCGAAGGTGATCGACGCTTTCTGAGTGTTGGCCCGCGCCTTGCTTTAGCTGATCTCGCTGAAGGGTCCCCCCCAATTTGGTGGAATCGCTGGAGGTGGTCATGTCGGGAAACACAACGCTGGCATTCGTCTTGGCTGTACTGGCTGCCATCGTGATCGTCATGCTCGCGGTTTACGCGGCAGCCGCGGCGACGCTGGTCACCGCGACCACCTTCACGGCCCTCGGCATTGCAGACAAGGTCATACCGGACATCCAACCCCTGACGGCCCTGGCCATCACGCCGAACCAAGCCATGATCATGGCCGCCCTGCAAGCCGGGGGGCTTTCGACCATCACCGAGTTCATGCAGCAGGTCAATCTGGTCATGATCACCGCGACACTCTAACCCCCCCTATCCCCTGTGGGGGCGAGCCTTTGTGGCGAGGGGATTTATCCCCGTTGGCCTGCGCAGCAGGCCCATTTTGGGGGGCCGCTGCGCGACTCAACGGGGATAAATCCCCTCGCCACAGTGTCTTGCCCGCCTCAAAACATCCTTAAGTGAACAGCATTACGCGCTTATGGAGCCACGAACACAGCCCTCCCCATAAACCCAACCCATCCCAGGTAATTTCCCCAATGTCGGGGCTACTTTCGCCAACTCGGTTGCGAGTGTGGCGATCCCGGCCTATGGTCCAGACGAAGCATTGCCGCAACCAATGCGTTAACGCGGCAATCCACCGAGGATCCAAGCAGCGAGGTGACGACATGCCCAACGACTCCCGCCCTGCCGTGCTCGAACTGATCGGTAACACGCCGCTGGTGCGTGTCAGCCGTTTCGATACCGGTCCCTGCACCCTGTTTCTCAAACTCGAATCTCAGAATCCCGGCGGTTCGATCAAGGATCGCATCGGCCTGGCGATGATCGACGCCGCCGAGCGCGATGGCCGCCTCAAGCCCGGTGGCACCATCGTCGAAGCCACCGCCGGCAACACCGGACTGGGCCTGGCGCTGGTCGGCCGGGCCAAGGGTTACCGCGTGGTACTGGTGGTGCCGGACAAGATGTCCACCGAAAAAGTCCTGCACCTCAAGGCCATGGGCGCCGAGGTGCACATCACCCGCTCGGATGTCGGCAAGGGCCATCCCGATTATTACCAGGACGTTGCCGCGCGCCTGGCCGCGGAAATTCCCAATGCCTTCTTCGCCGACCAATTCAACAACCCGGCCAACCCACTGGCCCATGAATGCAGCACGGCGCCAGAGATCTGGGCGCAGACCCAGCATGACGTGGACGCTATCGTTGTCGGCGTCGGTTCCGCCGGCACACTGACCGGATTGACCCGTTTCTTTAACCGCGTGCAGCCGAATCTTGAAATGGTACTGGCCGATCCGGTCGGTTCAGTAATGGCCGAATACAGCCGCAGCGGCACCCTCGGCACGCCGGGCTCCTGGGCGGTAGAAGGCATCGGTGAGGACTTCATTCCGTCGATCGCCGACCTGTCCAGCGTGCGCCACGCTTACTCGATCAGCGACGAGGAAAGCTTCGATCACGCCCGCCAATTGCTGCGTGCCGAGGGGATTCTCGGCGGATCGTCGACCGGCACCCTGCTGGCGGCGGCGCTGCGTTATTGCCGCGAACAGACCGAACCGAAACGCGTGGTCAGCTTCGTTTGCGACACCGGTACCCGTTACCTGTCGAAGGTCTATAACGATCAATGGATGAACGATCAGGGCCTGCTGCCGAGCAAGCGCTACGGCGACCTGCGCGACCTGATCGCACGGCGTTTCGAGGATGGCCGGGTGATCAGCGTCGGCCCCGATGACACCCTGCTCACCGCGTTCCAGCGCATGCGCCTGGCAGACGTGTCGCAACTGCCGGTACTGGTGGACGGCAAGCGCCTGGTCGGCGTGATTGACGAGTCCGACATTTTGCTGGGGGTGCATGAAGACGCGTCGCACTTTCGCAAGCCCGTTACCAGTGCGATGACCGACAAACTGCAAATCCTGCCGCCGGATGCCAGCCGAGATCAGCTTGAAGCAGTGCTCGACCGCGGGCTGGTGGCAATCATCGCCGACGACTCGGCCTTCCACGGCCTGGTTACCCGTTTCGACATGCTCAACCATTTACGGAGAACCCTTGCATGAGCCAGCACGATAAAAACGCCCCACCACGCGGCTTCGCCACCCGGGTGATCCACGCCGGGCAGACACCAGACCCCACCACCGGGGCGCTGATGCCGCCGATCTACGCCAACTCAACGTATCTGCAAGACAGTCCCGGCGTGCACAAAGGCTTCGACTACGGGCGCTCGCATAACCCGACGCGCTTTGCGCTGGAGCGCTGCGTGGCCGACCTGGAAGGCGGCACCCGGGGCTTCGCCTTCGCCTCCGGGCTGGCGACGATCTCCACCGTGCTTGAGCTGCTCGAAGCCGGTTCGCACATCGTTTCCGGCAATGACCTGTACGGCGGCACCTTCCGCCTGTTCGACAAGGTGCGCCAACGCAGCGCCGGGCACCGTTTCAGTTTTGTCGACCTGACCGACCTGAGTGCCTTCGAAGCCGCGTTGCAAGACGACACCCGCATGGTGATGGTCGAGACCCCGAGCAATCCCCTGCTGCGCCTCACCGACCTTGCCGCCATCGCCCGCCTCTGCCGCGCCCGCGGCATCATCTGCGTGGCCGACAACACCTTTGCCAGTCCCGCCATTCAGCGTCCGCTGGAGCTGGGCTTCGATATCGTGCTGCACTCGACGACCAAGTACCTCAACGGCCATTCCGACGTGATCGGCGGCATTGCCGTGGTCGGCCAGAACGCCGAACTGGCCGAGCGCCTGGGCTTCCTGCAAAACGCCGTGGGTGCCATCGCCGGACCGTTCGACGCCTTCCTCACGCTGCGCGGCGTGAAGACCCTGGCGCTGCGCATGGAGCGCCATTGCAGCAATGCGCTCCAACTGGCGCAATGGCTGGAACGTCAACCGCAGGTGGCGCGGGTTTACTACCCCGGTCTGCCTTCGCACCCGCAGCACGAACTGGCGCGTAAACAAATGCGCGGCTTCGGCGGGATGATCTCCCTCGACCTGAACACCGACCTCGCCGGTTCCAAGCGTTTTCTGGAAAACGTGAAGATCTTCGCCCTGGCCGAGAGCCTGGGGGGCGTGGAAAGCCTGATCGAGCACCCGGCGATCATGACCCACGCCACCATCCCCGCCGACACCCGCGCGCAACTGGGCATCGGCGATGCGCTGGTGCGGTTGTCCGTGGGCGTCGAGGATCTGGAGGATTTGCGGGCGGATCTGGCGCAGGCGCTGGCAACGATCTAACGACACACAAGCATCCCGACCGTGCCCGTCAGGCACGGTCGCCGATGCAGGCGTCACTGGACCTCTTCTGCCGGGTCCACCCAATCCACGTCATGCAGCGCGAGATAGCGTTTTACCGCAACGCCCAGGGTCGGAAAAAACGCGTCTTCGCCAAACCGTTCGAACAGCCCGAAGCGCTTCAGCTTGTCCTTGACCGGGTCCTTCATTTCCGCCATGCATAACTCGATACCCGCCGCCTGCAGGGTTTCGTCGAGATCGGCCAGCATGTCGGCAGAGGTCACGTCCACGCTGGTCACCGGTTCCGCCGCAATCACCAGCCAGCGCACCGGCGTGGGCGATGCATTCACCGCGTCCAGTACCCGTTCATGGAACAACTCGGCGTTGGCGAAAAACAGCGGCGCGTCCCAGCGAAACATGACCAGGCCTGGTATCAGGCTCGCGTCGGGATAGCGTTTGATGTCGTGGTAGCCCCGTACGCCTTTGGCACGTCCCAGGACCGTGGAGTATGGACGCCAGCCATCCCAGAGGAATTCGATGACGGCAATCACGATGGCAAGGCCGATCCCCTCGATGGCACCGAACACCGCCACACCCACAGTGCAAGCGATGGACAGCCAGAATTCCCAACGCTGGATACGATAGATGCGTCGCAAGTCGCTGACTTCGATCAGGCCGATAGCGGAGGCGATCACCACCGCCGCCAGTGCACTGTTGGGTAGATGCTTGAGCAGGTCCGGCGCCACCAGCAGCAGAGCGGCAACCGCCAGCGCACCGACGACGCCGGTCAATTGGGTTTTGGCCCCCGCGGCTTCCGCCACAGGGGTGCGTGACGAACTGCTGCAGATGGGAAAACCCTGAAAAAAGCCCGCTGCCAGGTTGGCGGCACCGAGCCCGACCATTTCCTGATTCGGGTCCACGTAGGTACGGGTGCGTGCCGCATAGACGCGAGACAGCACGCTGGTGTCGGCAAACGAGACAAGCGCCACGGCACACCCGCCAATCAATACCGGGACGATATCGGCCGTCGTGATCCACGGAATGGCAAACGCCGGCAAGCCCTGCGGCAGCGAGCCGAGGACCTTCACCCCGGCTTGCGTGTCGAGTTCCAGTAGCCCCACAACGACGGTGGCCGCAGCCACTGCAATCAGGATGGTCGGCAGGCGCTTATAGCGCTTGAGCAGCAGGATCACCGCCAGGGTCGCTGCGCCGATCGCCAACGTGGTCCAGTTGGTTTTTCCATCCATCACCGCCGTGGCGATGGCCCACAGGTTTCTCAGAGGCCCGTCAGTTTCAATGGAAAAGCCGAAGAGCTTGGGTAACTGGCTAATCAGGACCGTCAACGCGATCCCGTTCATGTAGCCGTAGCGGATCGGTTTCGAAAGCAGCTCCGTGATGAACCCCAGGCGCGCGATGCCGCCCAGGATGCACACGGTCCCCGAGACGATGGCCATCATGCCCGCCAGCGCAACGGCGCGCTGCGGATCACCGCCCGACAGTGGCAAAACCACTGCGAGGATGACGGCTGCCAGCGAGGAGTCCGGCCCCAGTACCAGAATCCGGCTGGGCCCGAACAAGGCGTATGCGATCAACGGAATGATGGTCGCATAGAGGCCATAGATACCCGGTACACCCGAAGCCACCGCATACGCGATACCGACGGGCACCAGCATGGTGGTCAGCACCAGTCCGGCGACGATATCGTTGCGCAACCAGCCGATTTCGTACCTGCGCAGCGTCAGCAAGCCCGGGAGCCAGCGGCTCCAGTGTTTCTGATCGTCACCGGTAGCGCGATGGGCGATCCGCCCCGGTTCCGGGTCGGTGGGCAAAGAATCCAAATGGCTCATGGGACGCCTCCTATTCTTCAAAGCGACCCGTGGTGCCACGGTCGTGCTCGTATCGACGGATCAGAGGAAACGCCGGCAGCCAGGATTCGCGACGCACGGTCCAGAGCTCGTAAGTGGGCGTCAGTTGGTCAGGGGTGTCGAGGGATCCCAGGTTCACTTCGATTTCGTCTGCAGTGCGTCCGAAAACGGACGACCCGCAGCGGGGACAGAAGAACCGCCCGGCGTAGTCCCGTGTTTCACCTTCGATGGTCACCGCTTCCTCGGGGAAAATCGCCGAGGCGTGAAACAAAGCTCCATGATGCTTGCGACAGTCCAGGCAGTGACAAAGACCTACCCGATACGGGCGTCCCGCCGCCACCAGTCGAACGTTGCCGCAAAGACAACCGCCGGTGAATCGGTCCATGCTGTGTCTCCCCTTCAGCCATACGGTCGAAATCTCACTGCGCGTGACAGTTCAATCATAGACCTCAGTGGAGATGTCGCACCTTGAGGTGACAGGCACTGAAGACCAGCGCGTCTTGAGTCTTGTCTAATTACTGTGGCGAGCGAGCTTGCTCGCGCTGGGCTGCGCAGCAGCCCCGAAAATCTGGCAACCCATGCAATTTTTGTGAGTGCTGCGCACTCAAGCGGGAGCTAACTCCCTCGCCACAGGTATGGATGCCCATTCTTGAGAAAACAACATTAAGCTCATTGCGCCCCTGCCTTTCGACAGGGGCGCATACGGCTCAAGTCAACAATCAGAAGTCTTGCGCAGTCGGCCGCAGGACAATTTCGTTGATGTCGACATCCGCAGGCTGCTCGATCGCATAAGCGATGGCCCGTGCCACCGAAGCCGCTGGAATCGCCTTCTTGTAGAACTCGCCCACCACCTCGGCGCTTGGCTGGTGGCCGCTACCGAACTTGAGCTCGGAATCCACCGCCCCCGGTTCGATGGTCGTGGTGCGGATATGGCCGCCGACCTCGTGACGCAGGCCCTCGGAGATGGCTCGTACAGCGAATTTGGTGCCGCTGTAGACCGATCCACCCGGGCTGAACACCTTGATGCCGGCGACCGAGGAAATGTTGATGAAGTGACCGCTGGCTTGTGCTTCAAACAGTGGCAACGCTGCCGCGATGCCATACAGCACGCCCTTGACGTTGATGTCGATCATGCGGTCCCACTCATCGACGCGCCGCTCCGAGATCGGCGAAATCGCCATCAGCCCCGCGTTATTGATCATCACGTCAACGCGACCGAACACCTCGACCGCCCTGGCCACCAGCGCAGACAAGTCCTCCTGGCGCGTCACATCGATGGGATGGGCAATCGCCTTGCCGCCTTCTGCCGTGATATCCCGGACAATCGTGTCCAGGCGATCCTGGCGACGAGCGCCCAGCACCACATGGGCACCGAGTGCTGCCAGATGGCGTGCAGTGGCTTCGCCCAGACCGCTGCTGGCACCGGTGATGACGACGACTTTGCCCTGGATGTTTTTACTCATGTTCAGCGCTCCTGTTGAGGCTTTGCTGGGTTGATGGATTCAGTCTGCGCTGGTTTTATCTGCCAGAAAATGGAAGAGTTAGGATTTGAGAATTCCATTTTCTGGAACAGGAGTGACGGCAATGCTCAACCGCATGGAGCTGATCCGCATCTTTTCGGTGGCGGCGGACTCGGCGACCTTTCGCGACGCTGCCACTCGCCTCGGCACTTCCCCGCAGACCGTGACCCGGGCCATCAAGGAGCTCGAACGCACGTTCGGGGAGCTGTTGTTCCACCGCAGTACTCGGCAGGTTCACGTCACGGCTTTTGGCGCCGAACTCGCCGTACAGGCCCGGGAAACCCTCGAACGGGTCGACCGGTTGTTTGTCACCCACAGCAAACATGAGGAAGAAGGCCTTGTCGGTCGCGTCGGCATCACCGCGCCGCACGCCATCGGCAAGCTCTATCTCACCGAATACCTGAGACCGCTGATGCGGGAAAATCCCGGGCTGAGCATCGACCTGAGCCTGGATGACCAACTCACCGACGCCGTGGCCAGCAAGATCGACATCGGCATTCGTATCGGTGCCGTACGGGATCGACGTTACATCGCCAGGGCGGTTGCGCGTGTCGAACTGAAAATCGTCGCGGCCCCCTCACTCATCGACGCGGTACAACGCCCGGACAGCCTCGAAGCATTGAAGCGCTTGCCGCTGTCGATGCTGATGGATCGCAACAACGGTCGCCCCTGGCCGTGGGTGTTTGCCGGGGGGCAGGCGTTCCTGCCCTCCTCCCCGGCGTTCACCTGCGACGACCCCGAAACCGAACGCGAGATCGTTCTGGCGGGACTGGCCTTCGGACAGATGCCCGGCTACCTGGCAGAGCCGCTCCTGTCCGATGGGCGACTGGTCGAGGTCATGCAAGACGAAGCGCCGCCAACGACCGAATTGATTATCTACCGCCCGCAGACAGGTCCCGTGGCGCCCCGGGTCAGGCGGGTGTACGACCATCTGGTCAAGTGTTTCTCGGATCCCGAGATCTTTCCGCAGAGCAAACGCTGACAGTCGACCTGATTTTTCAGGCTTCCCCCATCCCCTGTAGGAGCGAGCTTGCTCGCGATGGCGATGTATCAAACGACATCAATATTGAATGTACCGGCCTCATCGCGAGCAAGCTCGCTCCTACAGGGGATAATGCCAATCGCGGGATCAGGCTTTGTCAGCCACATCCGCTGCCACGTCCACCAGCAATTGCCGAAACCATTGGTGTGCAGGGTCGTTGCGATATCGCACGTGCCAGGCAATCTGCACCGGAAAGGTTCCAAGAATGCGTAACCGAAATGGCCAGCTCGCGCCGCAAGCCCTGACGCTCGAGCGCTTGAAACAGCCCGGCCCGCAGGCGCCCCGGCGGCTGGATATTGACGTGCCGCATCTGCTCGTATTGCTCGCGCGACAGGGTGTTTTCGATCTCGGGATGGTCGGCGCGCGTGACGCTGCGTTCCTCGATCAGCGCGATAAAAACCGGTAAAAGATTGAGGTCGTATCGCATGAGTCACTGCCGGTGGGTTGGCTGAAGTGAAGCCCTTAGGATCATCCGTGGTGATATCTAAAATTCACTCGGTCGATTTTTGGAATATCTGCCGTTGAATCATAGTTGAGCGATCATCCACCGGCCCGTCCGCGTTCCATGCGAGCACCGTCAACCATCCATGAGGTCCACTTCGTGAGCAAAGCGCCCTACGTTCCCCCCAAGGTCTGGAAACACAACGCCCCGTCTGGCGGTCAGTTCGCGAACATCAACCGCCCCGTGGCCGGCCCGACCCATGAGAAAACGCTGCCGATTGGCAAGCACCCGTTGCAGCTGTATTCACTGGCCACGCCCAATGGCGTGAAGGTGACCATCCTGCTCGAGGAGCTGCTGGCGCTGGGTCATGCCGATGCCGAGTACGACGCGTGGCTGATCCGCATCGGCGAGGGCGACCAGTTCTCCAGTGGCTTTGTCGACATCAACCCGAACTCGAAGATCCCCGCGCTGCTGGACCACAGCGTGCAGCCGCCGATCCGCGTCTTCGAGTCTGGCTCGATCCTGCTTTACCTGGCGGAAAAATTCGGCGAGTTCCTGCCCCGCGATCCCGCCGGGCGCACCGAAACCCTGAACTGGCTGTTCTGGCAGATGGGCTCGGCGCCCTACCTGGGCGGCGGTTTCGGTCACTTCTACGCCTATGCGCCCGAGAAGCTCGAGTACCCGATCAACCGCTTCACCATGGAGGCTAAACGTCAACTGGACGTGCTCGACCGCCGCCTTGGCGAAAGCCGCTACCTGGCCGGTAACCATTACAGCATCGCCGATATCGCGGTCTGGCCGTGGTACGGTCAGTTGGTGCGGGACAAGGTGTATTCGGCTGCCGAATTCCTTTCTGCTCACGAATACACAAACGTGCAACGGTGGGCCGAGGAAATCGCCAAGCGCCCTGCCGTCATCCGTGGCCAGCGCGTCAACCGGACGTGGGGGGATGAGGCAAGCCAGGTGCCGGAGCGGCATCAGGCCAGCGATCTGGACTAAAGACCCAAGGAGCAAGCAGAACCCACTGTGGGAGCGAGCCTGCTCGCGAAGGCGGTGTATCAGGCGAAATCAGCGTTGATTGACCCACCGCGTTCGCGAGCAGGCTCGCTCCCACAGGGTGAATCAGAGCGTGGCGTCGATTTTTTTTGCGGCGTCTTCGCTGACCCAGGCGTGCCACACTTCCGGGTGTTCCTTGAGGAACATCCTGGCCAGCTTGGGTGATTCGATGCGTTCGCGGGTCATCCGCGCCAGATTGTGGTTCAGCAGATCGATGGGAATGTTGACCTTCTGCAGTACCTCGACCAGCTCGGGGGCCTGTTCATGAAAAACACTGGAGAGGCCAACCATGGTGACGACGTCTTTGTTTGCCCCGGTCTTTTCGTCCAGTCTTATCGCATCGATCTGCCCCATCAGCGGCGTCGGTGACCAGTAGTAGAACAGCACCGGCTCACCGCGCTTGTAGCTGGACAGGACCGCCGCATCCAATGCCGCACCGGTGCCTGGACGGAAATTGGTGAAGGTGTTTTCAAGGCCGTACTCCTTCAACATCTCGGTATTGTCCTGCTCGCAGATCCAACCCGCGGGACAGTTGTAGAAGCGCCCCTTGGACGGTTCCTCCGAATCCTTGAACACGCCGGGGTATTTGCTCAAATCGGCGACGGTCTTGAGGTCGGGGGCTTGTGCAGGCCGATTGCGCTTGGCATCCCCCTCGACGACATAACGCGGTACGTACCAACCCTGGGTCGCCCCAACGATCGGCGCCCCCACCCCGACGACCTTTCCGGCCGCCGCGGATTTTTTCCAGACCTCGCTGCGTTCCATCCACTCTTCGCCGAACACCTGGATGTCATTGGCGGCCAGGGCAGTTTCCAGAATGATGGTGTTGCCAACCAACTGGTCCGTTTTGCAGCCGTAGCCATCCTTGAGCACGATCATCATGATGTCGGTGAGGAGCATCCCGCTCTCCCAGTTCAGACCGGCAAACTTCACCGACTTGCCCGAATCACACCACCCTGATGCCTGGCTTGAAGCACTGCCAACGAGCAAACCCAGGGTAAGTAACGAGGCCAGTAGTTTCTTCCTGTTTTTCATGATCAGACGCTCCGAAATTATTATTGGGGGCAGCGAACTGGTGCGTGCTACACGCGAAGGGGTGAATCAATGCTTTTTATTGTTCGAGAGGATGCTCAAGCCAACGGGTCGACCGAGGTGCGTCCATAAAAAAGTTTTCGGGCATAGTCGCTGAACTCGACATTGGGCTGATCCACATAAGCGAATACAGCATTGAGTCTGAGCCTGTCTCCTTCCACCGGCGTCACACGATGCAGTGAATAACGGCCACGGAACAATGACAAGGTGCCAGGCACCTGCGGCAATATCTCTACCTTTTGGGTTTTGGGGTCATCGAGGAACTGCCTGACCGCCTCATGGCAATCATCGTTCTCGTTACGAAGCATGCGCACATACTCGAAATCCCCACCGACGTTCGCGGCCTGCAGCGATAGCGTGACGCTGAAGTCGGAACGATCGAAATGCCATCCCAATTGCTGCCCGGCAGTAAAGCCCTGCAAGTTCAGCGCGGCCAGGGGATCGGCATGGCGATAGAGCCTGTCCAGGCCTAATACATCCCTGATAAACGCCAGCACATCGTCCGACTCATAGAGGTTCCGGACCCAGTTGTCGGCAGGAATGTCCGCGTAGGCGACGGTGTCTTTTTCGGTGTTCATCAACCGCCGCAACGGGTGCTGCGGATCGACACTCGGCTCCTGGGGTTTGAAATACACCGTGTGGTTTTCCCGGAAATGGAACATCCGCGGGTGCAGTGCGAGGGTTTGATCGGCCATCGTGGCCACAGGTGTATCGCGGACAAATCCAGGAAAGATTGCAACGCCCTCCTGCTGGAGCAGCGCTTGGCTTCGAGCGACCAGTTCGCGATACGCGCAGCTGTTTCGATCAGTGATGGGATATCGCTCAAAGTCGACGATATCGCCCAGGGTGACGGCGGGTTCCAGCGCAAGCATGGTCATGGTTCTTGTTCTCCGTGGGTTCTTGCTGGAACCAGATTGCTATGCGGCAAAAAACAAGTCACGCTCATAATTTTACGTATTTTTGTGAATTATTTTCAGGTCGCGCACCCATGAGACTCACCCTGGATCACCTGGTCATGCTGCAAACGCTGTCGGAAGTCGACTCCGTCACCGCCGTCGCCGAGCGCTTATGGCTGACGCCTTCCGCTGTCAGCCATCGCATGCGCGAAGCCGAGCGTCGGTTGGGCGTGAACCTGACCGAGCGCTCGGGCGGAAAGCTGAGGCTCAGCCCCGCGGGCGTACGCCTGGAACGCGCCGCCCGGGACATCATCACGATTCTCAATGAAGCGGAGTCAGAGGCTCGATCCATGGCCGGAGGGGTCACCGCGTTTGTACGCATGGGGGTGACGTCCTATGGCCCGTTTCGTTGGATTCCAAAGTTCATCAAGCACTACTCGAGCCTGCGCCCGGACATCGAAATCACCCTGGTGACGGTGCCGCGCAATGATGTCTACGCGAGCCTGATGCAAGGCCGGCTTGATGTATCGATCATCGATGACGGGATGGTGCCGAGCGGCGTGGCGAAACTGCCCCTGTTCCGGGACGATCTGATTGCAATCATGGCCACCGACCATCCACTGGCGGGAAGAAAGAATATCTATGCCGAAGACTTCAAGACTTACAACCTGGTGACGTATTCCACCGACCGTGCAAGCGGCTGGGAATACGACCGATTCTTTGCCCCCGCCAGCATCCTGCCGCGGCGGATGATCACGGTTGAAGTGATCGAAGCCATCGTCGAACTGGTGCGTTCCGGCTACGGCATCAGCATATTGCAACGTGATCTGGTGACACCCAGCCTTGAGCGTGGGGAGCTGGCCTGGGCCGACCTGAATGACGGCCTGGATATCGCGTGGAATGCAATCATCCGGCCTTCCGAACAGGAAGGCAGTGAGGTCAATAAAATGGTCACCGCGTTGAATGACTGGATCAAAACCCAGGAAAAAACCTGAATGGCCAGTGAGCAACAAGACAACACTCTTCCAAAGGGCGGAGCACCTGACTTTAAACCGTGACGCCCCAGAACTTTTTCCGGTTTATCGGTCTATGTGGATAGGCTCATTCGCCGGGCAAGCGCGACACCGCAGGCTTGCCACCAGATGGCCACACGTCAGACTGTCAATCAGAGGTTGTCTTTGCTCATGAAATTCCCTGATCCACGGATAGTGCTCTTCGGCCTGTTCGCGTTCGCGGTAGCGGGCTCGGCATCAGCCACACAGATGAAGACCTCAACCCCTGTTTTCGCAACACAAGTCGCAGACGTTCAAACGCCCACTCGGGTGGCCGAAAGCCCCTGGCCTAGCCTGGCCAGTGTCGCCGGTCAGCAGCCAGGGCCGTTGCTGGCCCATGACGACCGGTACTGGCATGACGGCCGTTGGCACGACCGCAGAGACCACTGGCGCCGCGACGATTGGCGCCGGGAGCAATGGCGCAGAGAGCAGGCCCGCCGGGAGGCCGAGCGCCATCGCGACTGGGAGCGCCAGCATGACCGGGCCATGCGCCACCGCTACGAAGACGATCGCCGCTACTATCGTCGCTGATACCTCGGAATCAATTCCCGCAACATGGGCGATGCTGCGCCAACCTGCCAAGCCAGGACTTGAATCGGCCCGAGATGGCAGTACTCGCCCAGGCATCTGATTGACGGGTTAACCTGATACCATTCAGAGCCCAAGACGCCGAGTGGAAAAGAATGAATCGTCGTAAAAAAATCAATCAGCTATTAAAGGCTCATGCCAAAAAGGCCAGTGCCAAACTGGCACCGAAAAAGCCCAAGTACATCAGTAAGGCCGACCGGTTGAAACTGGAGGCTGAATCCATTCAAGAGCCGGTCATTTCCTCCGAAAGCTGATCCAGGCATCTGGGCACGACCGCCATTGACCCCACGCCTATGTCGGGCTTTCCCACGCAGGCTCGAAAAGAGAGGTCGAAGGACATGACGATCAAGCGTATGGACAACGTGCTGATCGTTGTCGATGATCTCGAAGCGGTGAAGGCGTTCTTTATCGAGTTGGGCCTCAAGCTTGAGGGCCAAACCACGGTTGAAGGGCCTTCCATCGGTCGCCTCATCGGGCTTGGAGACGTCCGGGCCACCCTCGTAATGCTGCGCACA
The DNA here is from genome assembly GCF_051216495.1 of Pseudomonas baetica. GTDB lineage: Bacteria > Pseudomonadota > Gammaproteobacteria > Pseudomonadales > Pseudomonadaceae > Aquipseudomonas > Aquipseudomonas baetica_B. The sequence goes on from NZ_JBPKAM010000046.1 coordinate 15,782, forward strand.
CCCGATGGACAGGGGATTGAACTGGACAAGTTTCACACGCCCGACGCCATCCGGTTCGGCCCCGTGGACGCGCCGGTGAACGCCTTGGGCCTTCGTCGCATCCTGTTTGCCGTCGACGGCATCGATGCAGTCGTTGCGCGAATGCAGGCCCATGGCGCCGAACTCATCGGCCGGATGCAATACGAGAATTCGTACCGGCTCGCCTATATTCGTGGGCCCGAGGGCATTATCGTCGGGCTTGCCGAACAGCTGGGTCAAGGGTCGGCGGGCGACTTGCCAGACGCCTGATGCGGCCACTGTCGAACGCCTCGGTAGCGCTGGAGCGAACCGGTATTGCGCCGGGCACCAACGCCAGCCGGATGACTTATCGGGTATCGCCCGATACCCTTACCTTGCCGTCGCCTGACGGCTTGCAGGTCAAATCCTTTTTCACTCAGACGAGCGTGTCATGAAATCCCCCGCAGGTTTGCTGCTGTCGGCTATCGAGCTGGACCGTGCCAGTACCATTCCCCTGTACCGCCAACTGTACTTGCAGATTCGTAAACAGATACTCAACGGCCGGCTCCAGGGCGGTGTGCGCCTGCCGTCGACCCGCACCTTGAGCAACGAGCTGGCGTTATCGCGGATCACCATTCTCAATGCGTTCGATCAGTTGATTGCCGAAGGCTTCCTGGCCTCGCGTACCGGCGCCGGCACTTATGTCGGTACCGAGTGGGAAAGCCGGGGGCTGGAGGATGAGCAACAGCGCCAGCCACCGCGCCTGTCCGACCTGAGCCAGTCGATGCTGTCGCTGCGCAGCGATCATTTTCGCGGGGTGTCCTATGCCGACTGGGACCCCGCGACCCCGACCTCCTTCCTGCCTAGCCACAGCACCTATGACGCCTTCCCGCAGGCGATCTGGCGACGCCTGATGAACCGCCACCTGCTCAAGCCAACCAAGGCGATTCTGGGCTATGGCGAGTTGCAGGGCTTGCAGGCGTTTCGCGAGGCGATTGCCGAATACGTCTTCGATGCGCGGGGCATCGACTGCACGGCGGACCAAGTGGTGATCGTTTCCGGTGCGCAGCAAGCGTTCAACCTGCTGGGCATGCTGCTGCTCAATCCGCAGGACAGCGTCTGGATGGAGGACCCGGGGCACATCGCCGCGCGCATTGCGTTGCAGGCCCAGGGGGCGCAGATCGTACCGTTGCGTATCGACGAACAGGGGATCGATGTCGAGCAAGGCCTGGCCGAGAGCCCCGATGCCCGACTGGTATTTTGCACGCCTTCGCGCCAGCATCCCTTGGGTGTCACCCTCAGTTATGCGCGACGCCAGGCCTTGATCGATTGGGCAGCGCAGCATCAGAGCTGGATCATCGAGGACGACTGCGACAGCGAGTTTCGCTACAGTGGCCGCCTCCTCCCGGCGCTGTACGCCATGGACCAGATGGCCCGGGTGATCTACGTCGGCACGTTCAGCAAAGTGCTCTTTCCCTCACTGAGACTGGGTTATGTGATTTTGCCGCAGGCCCTGGTCGAACCCTTCTGCACCCTGCGTGCGGTCATGGATCGCAGCCCGCCCACGCTGCTTCAGGCGACAACGGCGGACTTCATGAGCGAAGGCCACTTCCTGGGGCATATTCGCCGCATGCGTGCGCTGTACAAGGCGCGCCAGCAGGCATTGATCGAACAGTTCGAACAACAGATCGGCCACTTTTTCAGGATCACCCCGACGGATGCCGGCATGCACCTGATCGCCTGGCTGCCCCTCGAAGTGAGTGACACCGATCTCGCCCGGCAACTGGGCCAGTACAACATTCACACCTACGCCTTGAGCGACTACCGCATCCGGCATGCCCTGCCGCCGGCGCTGTTGATCGGCTTTGCCGGCACGCCGGAGAACCAGGCCCGGGAACGGGTCGAAGCGCTGGCCCGGGCCTTGCGCACATTGGGTTATCTGCCGCCAACCACTTGATGCCAAGCAAGTGGCCTTATCAATTAATTGATAGTGGATCTATCGAGCGTTCCTGACTGGCGCGATAAAGACTGCGCCGGTAGACCCGGTGTCTGAACCAGGAACGACTTTAATGAACAATAAGATCCAGGAACGATTCAACGCCTTGCTGAGCCATAACGTGGTCGAACACGGGACCGTTCCCGTGCTGACCGACGCACTGGCCCGGCGGCTGCTTGAACGTCTCGGGCAATTGCGCCTGTTTGCCCACGCCTACCCGCTACTGACCAACCTCACCCATGGCCGGGTGACCCCTGCCGACCTGCTGGACTTCGCCTATCGCCACGAGCTGCAAGGCCTGAGCCTGCACCTGCTCGACGGCGAGGAAAACAGCCTGAGCCAAATGTCACCCGCACAACTTCAGGCCTTTGCCGCCAAGGCCAGGGCGCTGGAGCTGGACGTGCACCTGGAAATCAGCAGCACGCTGAAAAAGGATGTCGATCAGGTGATCGCCATCGCCAGGGCCCTGGAGGTGCGCAACATCCGTGTTTACTCACGTTACGAGGGCACGCTGTCGAGGGTCATGGACGTGATCGAGACCGACTTGCACTACCTCGCGCAACAGGCCGACGAACACGATCTGTACTTCGATTTCGAGCAACACGAAGAACTCAAGAGCAACGAAATCGCGCAGCTGCTCAATCGCCTCGACCACCCTCGCCTGCATGCCCTGTTCGACTTCGGCAACATGATCAATGCCTGCGAGCAACCCTTGCAGGCCCTGCGCAACCTGGCGCCGCACATCCGCCAGACCCACCTCAAGGGGGTGCGCATCGTCCCCGAGCAAAACGGTTTCGGCCATTACGGCGTGTTGCAGGGCAGCGACGAGGACGACCTGCCAGGCGCCCGCATGCTGTTCGAGCTGTTGATGCTGGGCGACGCCACCCCGCAGGTGATCGCCTTCATTCTCGAGCAGGAAAACCATTACGTGGCCCCGGCCTTCCGTCAAAGCGTCGAGGACGCCGATCCCTTCATTGCCTACCGGGAGATGAGCGAAACGCCGCTGCCGAACGGCTTCTCGCTGGAACGAATGCTGGCCGATGAACACCGCTGGGCGAACAACCAGGTCGCCTGGGTCCGTGGCGTGCTGGCCGAATTGCGCACCCTGGCCGAACTGACCCTGGCCACTTCCTCCAACGCCTGACCTGACGACCCGAATAAGCCCGGAGAACAATAATGACAACTCAAAACAAGGCCAAATGGCTCAGATTCCTGATCCTCATCCTCGGTGGCGGCACCGTCTACAAGCTGGCGAACCTCAAGGACGCCTTCTATGTGCCCATGCAGGAATTCATGGGCTTGAGCCACACTGAAATCGGCATGCTGTTGAGTGCCAACGCAATCATCGCGACCGCACTGTTCGTGCTGGGCGGCCTGCTCGCCGATCGCTACGAGACGCGCAAACTGATTCCCCTCGGCCTGATCGGCACCGGCAGCCTGGGGCTGTACCTGGCAACCTTTCCGCCTTTCAACCACTTGCTGATCGTCTTCAGTCTGCTGGCCGTCTGTGCCGACTGTCTGTTCTGGCCTTCGCTGCTCAAAGCCATCCGCAACCTGGGTGACGATCAGGAACAAGGCCGGTTGTTCGGCCTGCTCGAAGGCGGACGTGGCGTGGTCGACACCCTGGTGGCGTTTTCCGCCCTGGGCGTGTTCGTGGCCATGGGTTCGGGCGAAACCGGCCTGAAGTCGGCGATCCTGTTCTACTCGGTCATCGACATTCTGGCGGGTACCCTGACCTGGTTCCTGCTCAAGGGCGGCAACACGCAGTCGGTGGCCAAGCCGAAGAATGGCCTGGCGAACCTGATGGAAGCGATCAAGGTACCGGGCATCTGGCTGGTCAGCCTCAACGTGTTCATGGTCTACATCGTCTACTGCGGCCTGACCTATTTCATTCCTTACCTCAAGGAAATGTACGGGCTACCCGTAGCCTTGGTGGGCGCCTACGGCATCATCAACCAGTATTTCCTGAAGATCCTTGGCGGACCTGCCGGCGGCTTCATTGCCGACAAGCAGTTCAAGAGCACCAGCCGCTACCTGAAGTGGGCCTTCCTGGCGCTGCTACCACTGATGGGCGTGATCATGCTGATTCCGAAAAGCCCGGGCTTCATCTATGCGGGCATGGCCGCCACCCTGTCCTTCGCCCTGATCGTGTTCTCGATGCGTGGCGTGTTCTGGGCGCCCATGGGTGAAGTCGGCATTCCTCAGCACATCACCGGCTCGGCCTTCGGCATCGGCTGCCTGATCGGCTACGCCCCCGGCATGTTCGCCTACATCATCTATGGCGCGCTCCTCGACCACTTCCCCGGTCAACAGGGCTACAACTATGTCTTCACGCTGATGAGCGTGCTGGCCATTGTCGGCTTCATGGTGTCCAGCCTGCTTTATCAAGCGGTGCGTAAAAAACCCGTGAACGCTGAGGGGATGAGCGCGGCACAAGCCTGATCCGCGCCTTGAGTGCCGGGAGGAGCAAGCGTATGACACGCCTGCTTCTCCCGAGCCCTCAGACAGCCATTGATCGCTCGCGCAACTCACTGTTGAGAATGCGGTCGTTCTCGCTGTAATCGACCGGGCAGTCGATCACATGCACGCCCGGCGTTTTGATGCAGTGCTCCAGCAGCGGCAGCAGTCCTTCTGCACGTTCCACACGATGACCGTTGGCACCATATGCCTCTGCGTACTTCACGAAATCCGGGTTACCGTAATCCAGACCGAAATCGGTAAAGCCCATGTTCGCCTGCTTCCAGCGGATCATGCCGTAACCGTCGTCACGCAGGATCACCACGGTGACGTGCATCTTCAGGCGCACCGCCGTTTCCAGCTCCTGGCTGTTCATCATGAAGCCGCCATCGCCGCACACGGCGATGACCGGACGATCCGGGTACACCAGATGCGAGGCCATGGCTGATGGCAGGCCGGCGCCCATGGTGGCCAGTGCATTATCGAGCAACACGGTGTTCGGCTTGTGCGCCTTGTAGTTGCGGGCGAACCAGATCTTGTAGATACCGTTGTCCAGCGCCACGATGCCATCGGACGGTAGCGCACGGCGGACATCGGCCACCAGGCGCTGCGGATACACCGGGTAGCGATTGTCATCGGCCCCTTCGGCGATCTGCACTTCGTTGGCTTCGCGAATCGCCAGCAGGCGGGTGAAGTCCCAATGTGCGGTGTCGTTCAATGCTTCGCCGATCTGCCAGACGGCGTTGGCAATGTCGCCGATGACTTCGATCTGCGGGAAATACACGGCATCGACTTCAGCGGAACGGAAGTTGATGTGAATGACTTCGGTACCGCCGCGCACCATGAAGAACGGAGGTTTCTCAATCACGTCGTGGCCGATATTGATGATCAGGTCGGCGGCTTCAACCGCACGATGCACGAAGTCACCGGAAGACAACGCCGCGTTGCCGAGGAAGCGCGGGTGACGCTCGTCGACCACCCCCTTGCCCAGCTGGGTGGTGACGAATGGGAAGCCGGTCTTATCGATCAATTGCTCAAGGACCTTGGCGGTCATCTTGCGGTTAGCGCCGGCACCGATCACCAGGATAGGACTGCGGGCCTTTTGCAGTTTCTCGACAGCGGCATCGATGGCGCAATGTTCGGCCAGCGGCCGGCGATGCACGCTACGCGGGATTGGCAAACTGTCGGTTTGCTCGGCGGCGATGTCTTCCGGCAGCTCCAGGTGCACGGCGCCGGGCTTTTCCTCTTCCGCCAGACGGAAGGCTTCACGCATGCGCGAGGGAATGTTGTCGGCTGAGGCGAGCTGGTGGGTGTACTTGGTGATGGGCGCCATCATGTCGCACACGTCGATGATCTGGAAGCGACCCTGCTTGGACTTCTTGATCGGCTTCTGGCCAGTGATCATCAGCATCGGCATGCCACCCAAATAAGCATAGGCACCGGCAGTGACCAGGTTGGTCGCCCCTGGGCCGAGGGTCGACAGGCTGACACCGGTCTTGCCGGTCAGGCGGCCATAGGTGGCGGCCATGAAACCGGCGGACTGCTCGTGCCGGGTCAGGACCAGCTTGATCGGCGATTTGCGCAAGGACTCCAGCAAGTCCAGGTTTTCTTCACCGGGAATGCCGAACACATACTCGACACCTTCGTTTTCCAGGCATTGCACAACGACATCAGCGGCCTTGGCCATCTTGCTTGAAACCTCAGAGATCATGTTGGGGTTTGGCTCAGAATATGTTGAACGGAATCGTTGTCACCATCCGGAGCTCTTTGACGCTGCCATCGATTTCGTTGGGCGTGGCACGGTGAGCCACATAGCCCAATTGGAACGTACTGTTTTTCAGTTTGCCGCTCTGCAGGGTGTATGAACTCAAGAGACCCGACTCCTGGTGTTTATCACCATCGGAACGTTTTGCCGGATAACTGTTGCCCTTATAGTGAGTGCCATCGATGCCCCAGCCACGGACGTTGTACAAATAAAATGTCAGCCCGGGTAATCCATAGGGCGCTGCATCGAACAGGTAGGCCAGTTGTACGGACTTTTCGTTGGGCCCGTTGTAGTTCGACAAAAACGAGTTAGCCAGCGACGTCCCTTTGCTTTCATGGATATAGTCAAAGTATTCATTGCCATTTATCTGCTGCCAGGCGAATACCAGGCCATGAGCACCGTGGGTCAACTTGAATGCCAAGCTATAGGCATCATTATCAATGGGGCCCATTTTCGCCGAGCCCTGATCATTGGTTTTATAGTAGTTGAACGAGGTATTGAGCCCCAGTACGGCTCGATCCCCGGCACTGTGCACAAAGCCGACATAGTATTGATTCCAGAAGTCCTCAACCTGCGTCGCATAAACGCTTGTCTTCAAGCTGGCAAAGGGGGTGTAGGTAGCGCCCGCAATGTAAGCCACATCGCTGGACACGCTACGATTACCGTACTCGGACACAATATCCGTCGTACTTTGCTCCGAGCGCGGAGACACTTTATCGAACGCCCCCAAATCGAAACTCAGGTTATTGAACTCAACACTATTGAGACTGATACCTTCGAAACTTGAAGGCAGTGCCCTGTTCGTGTTGTTGGCAATCATGGGCGTTTGCATATTCTGGCGGCCCACCGTCAGCGTCGAGTTCGATACCCGCGCCTTGACGTTTGCCAGCCCCAGCTTGCTCCATTGATCGACGGCCTCTCCGTCACTGTCGGTCAGTGTCCGGTTGCCACCGCCGGCAATTCGCCCCTTGCCCTGTTCGAGGGCAATGGCGTTGTAGAGCCCTACCTCAACGCCAAGGCCCAATGCGCCTTGAGTAAAGCCGGAGCGATAGTCCAGGATCGTTCCCTGGACCCAGGTATCGCGGCGATCCGTAGGCTCCAGCGTGCCATCACCTTTCTTGATGAAAAATGTACTATTGCGGTCAGCCTGTTCCTTGGACAGGAAGTTCTTGGTACTTCCCGACAGCGATTGCCCGGCAATGAGCCCCGTCGCTTCATCCTGGGCACTGCTGGACTTGAGCTGGGTGGCGACAAAGTTCTCCGCCAGGGCCACCGGTGTCGTTACAAGAAAAATCAAAGGCAAAACGGTACGCTGCATATAAACCATTTTTAATACCAGAGTTTTTATTATTAGATCAGGATTTAGAAACGTTGTTATTTCGATAACACCGAATGCGAACCGCCACAAAGCACATCGATGCAATGAGCGCTTAATCCAAAAAGCAGAATGAATACAAGCGCCACATTGACCAACACTCAAAAACACCTAACTTTTATCTAACCGAGACGTACCCGCTAAAAAACCAAGTTGCCCCTCAGCCGTTAAAACCAATTACTTTCGAACATCTATATTTTTTGACTCAGGCAAGAACAACATCGCAAGCAGACTCACAACGCTGACCCCGGCCAAATACCATGCCGGTGCCATTGGACTGTGAGTGACGGCAATCAACCAGGTCACGACAAATTGGGTTGTTCCACCAAATATCGCCGTCCCCAGTGCATAAACCAAAGACAGACCTGTACTGCGAACGGCAATCGGCAACAATTCGGGAATTTGAACAAGCCCGGCAGTGGCAAACATGGCGGTCAGTGCTGCAATCACTGAGTTCACCGTGAACAGGGTGAGCAACGTAGGCGCATTCACCAGCCACAGGAACAGTGGAACAATGGCCAACGTCAACGCGACCCGAGGAATAAAATTAGTGATCTTTCTTCCGAAGCGATCGCTCAGCAAACCGCCCAGCAGCGCAAAAGCAAAAGTCACGAGCCCACCAACCAATACACTGCCCTGGGCGATAGGCGCAGAAAGCTTGAGGACTTGCACGGCGTAACTGACCATGTAGTTGCCGACTTGCGACGCAACGCCAATCGAAGCGAACAGGAGAATACCCAGCAGCAGTACCCTTTTATGCTCGCGAATGACAACACCCACGATCTCGGAACTTGTCCGCTCCTGCGCCGCTTCATGGGTTTCCGGCAAGGCCCTGCGCATATAGACAACGATGGGAATCAACACAAGGCTAAGGAAGAACGGAACGCGCCATCCCCAGCTTTCCAACTGCTCTGCACTCAGCCACAAGGACAGTGCGACACCCAGCACCCCACCCACAGCGACAGCGATTCCCTGGCTCGCAATCTGCCAGCTGGAATAAAACCCACGACGATGAGGAGGAGCGGCTTCGATCAATAGCGACGTCGCAGGGCCGACTTCACCCCCCAGCGCCAATCCCTGAATCAATCGGCAAATAACGACGAGAATCGGTGCGGCAATACCAATTGACTGATAACTGGGCGTCATTGCCAAGCCAATCGTACCGATCGTAATCATGGCTACCGTCAGAATCATGGCGGGCTTGCGCCCTGCCCGATCGGCATAGGCGCCGATCAGAATGCCACCCAATGGCCGCGCAAAAAAACCAACGCCAAAGGTTGCAACGGCGGCCATCAAGCTGCCGTATTCACCAGCCACCGGAAAAAATGCCTTGCCGATGTAAACGGCGAAATAGGCATAGATGACGAAATCATAAAATTCGAGGGCGTTGCCGGCCACCGCCGCCGCAATCGCTTTTTTGTTGATGGTTGCCTGATCAGCGACTGCATCTGCACCTGAGCAGCCAGTGTCGACCATTGAAGATATTGTTTGATTATTCATTTAATGATCATCGGGTTAGTTAACGTTCGAAACCACTGGACGCTCTTGTTGGCCTAAAACCGCCAGTCCATTGAGGGCCTGTACGACGGCCTGCTCCCCCTGCTCCCAAACCCTTTGCTGCCACTCCGGCTGGTCAGGGTAGAAGGTGCCCTTGAGACGACTGGCTATGCCGTGTTCTGTCCTGCACAGGCCATAACGGTAGGCCCAATGGTCCGCCCTGAGAGCCGTGATCACCTGCTCAAACGGGTAGGTGCCATATTCAAGACAAATGCCGATGTGTCGGGCGCCTGCACACTCTTGAACAATGGCGGTCTGAATCGGGCCGCTCATGGCCACACTGGTGGACGTGCCGGTGTGTACGTTGGTCAGTTCGCCCCACCAACCCTGGGCGAGATTGAACGTGTCATGATCAAAACCGGCGAAGATTTTTTCACCGTAACCGAAGGGCCCCAGACCGGTGTGAATATCGATGGAAGCCAGCACTTTTGTATGGGCCGTGTACTTGCGCAAAATGGTCCTGAACGTGTCGTTGCTCCAGGTGGGAGCCTTTCCACCAAACCACATGCCGTTTTCAAACTTGTATTGCCCTATGGACATGGCCTGTTGCAGCGCCTTGTCACCAAAGTCCCGGCGATACGTCTCCAGTACCTCATCACTTTCAGGCGGCCATTGCTGCGGCAGCAAGGCATCATGAATGTGCTCATAACCAGGGTTCTGCGGCAGGCTGGAATCAAAGTCGATAAAGTTTCGATTAAGGTCGACGTTTTCCTGCGTGACTCGGCGCAAGTGCGAAAAACCGAACGGGTTGATCGCGTGCACATACAACACGGACGTGTCGGCGGGTTTTGGCAACGTCATCCCGAGCAATCCGGTTTGCACGGCTGAACCCGTGAACCCTTCAACGCCATGAACCCCGCTGATGACAACGAGCATTCTGGACGCATCCAGGGAGCCCTCGACCACGACATCGGTGGCCAGCGTCTCACCTTCCGCACCTTTGAGTTCCAGCTCGTAACTGTCCACAGCCAGGCCTTTCGATTGCGCAGCCGCCAGGAATTTTCTTCGGGATTCAGCGTACGTCTGACTGAAGAGCTGAGATATTGTTTTTGTGTTCATTAGACTCTCGTTTTTCACCGACTTGCCCTGCACGATTGCGCACGGACAATGGATCGCTGTCGGCATGCGTTACCAAAGGCTTTGAATATCGCTCGAGCAAAGTCGCTGTCCTCCACTCGCATTTCCGGATGCCACTGCACAGCCAGTGCAAAGCCGGGTGCTCCCTCTACGGAAAAGGCTTCAATCAACCCATCCGGAGCGAGCGCCTCAACCTTCAATCCCGAGCCCAACTTCTCCACACCCTGGTGGTGCAGCGAATTCACCAGAACATTTTTTTCTTCACATAACCCCGACAAGACACCGCCCGGCAGGATCTCTATCGAATGGCAGTCCTGGTACCAATCCTTGATCGGTCGCGATTGATCGCCTTCCCGATGGTCAATGGCGCCGGGCTTTTCGTGGACAGCGGTGTTCAAGGTGCCGCCCCAGGCCACATTCATTTCCTGAAAGCCGCGACAAATCCCCAGCACCGGAATGCCCTCGGCAACGAGTGCTTTCACCAACGGCAAAACCGTTGCGTCCCGTGCCAGGTCAAGCAGAGCGCCTTGCGGACACGCCGCTTCGCCATATCGATGCGGGGAAACGTTCGATGGGCTGCCTGTGAGGACAACGCCGTCGACATGAGCGATCAGACTGTCGATGTCGATGGCCGCTTCGTCGGCCGGCAATGCCATAGGCATCCCGCCGGACACCGTTGCCACCGCATCCACATAGCCGTGGAGCAATGCATGGGCTTGATGGCCGTAACGCTCCACCCGGTCGGTGGCGATGGCGATCAGTGGCTTGACTGATGAGAGGGGTGAGGCGTGGGACATGAATGTGTACTTGTCATTGGTGTGTATGGATTCGAGTGTAAGGAGTGATGTTTATTTAGGTAAATTGCAATTTCCTGCTTAATATCTTGCAGATCTTGCAACTGGAGAGCCGCACATGAATACGCGACAGCTTCACCATTTTGTGGCGGTGATGGACACCGGATCACTCAGCGCCGCTGCCGAGGCTGTGCACTTGAGCATTCCGGCGTTGTCCAGAAGCCTCAAAGCCCTGGAAGACGAGCTTCGTGTATCGCTATTCGATAGAAGCAATCGCCGCTTGCGCCCTACTCCTTATGCGTTGGAGTACCTGGATCGAGCACGGCGCATTGTGTTTGATGAGCGCGAAGGCGCACGGGCATTGAGCCTGATGAAGAACGGCGCCTACGGCCCCCTGGCGTTTGGGCTCGGGTCTTCCCTGGCGGTAGACTTGCTCGCGCCCTTGATCAACGAATTGATTGCCCATGGGCCAAATCTGAGAGTTCAGGCACAGGTGGAAAGCACCAATGCCCTGCTGGACTCACTGCGAAAGGAAAAACTCGATTTCTTCGTGGGCGACGTCAGTGCCGCCGCCAGTTCTTCGGACCTGTTGTCAGAGCCTTTATATAAATGCACTTACGGTTGGTTTGTCAGACACGACCATCCGCTGGCCAATAAAAAGAAAATAACCATCAGCGAATTGGAAAACTTTCCAATCATAGGATCCGGTTATATCAGCGACACCCTGGCATTCAATATTTCACAACTGTATGGATGGCAATTGCCGCTGGAGAAGAACTTTTCCGTCAACATAAACAATCTTGAAACCATCCATAAACTCCTCTCTTCCTCTCACATGATCTCCCCCTCTACTTACAACGCGATGCATCAACCATTAAAAAACAAAACCGTCGTAGCCCTGGACGTCTACCCTCCCCTAAAGCTGGATATGACCTTGGGGATTGTAAGATTGGCGTTTCGCACGTTGGTACCGTCTACGGAGCACGCGTTCGAGATCATAAGAAACTATTTCGTCAAACTAGACAAAGAAATTGCCAACTACATTATTTAGCCGCCGCGTAAAACAATAGCGGCGAGGCCACAACTTGCTTCACTTCAACTGCGTTCTTATTTCGGTCCCGGGCACGAAAAATTTTTCGGGATCATCGACCTGCTTCAGGTCAATCAAGGCTCGGCAAATGCAATGGGAGAATTGTTCCTTTATCGCGTCGGGGTCTTGCCATGCCATCTGCGATGATTGCAGGGGTTGTCCGTTGGACGATTTATAGCAGGTACAGTTGTCGAGTCGAGTGATGCCGTTATTGCTCTGACACGCAGTGGTCAGCAATGCAATCGCGATGAGCATGACGAAGCGTTTCATTGGCTCCCCTCCCAGGCTGTGCTGCTCGATAGGCCCGACACTAGAAGCAAGCTTAGCTCTCATTTTCCATCGCTCCATCCACTGGCGAGCTTTGGCCGCTTTGGGCCCACGATCAGCCGATGGTCGTGGCACTGCGCCTGTCGTTGGCGCATGGCTAAGCTTAATAAATCGGGGGTAATTGAAACCGGGGGGGGGTGACAGCGATCAGCGAACCTGGCTTGGCAGCAAGACAGGACTCCAAAGGAGACGAACATGTATGCAGTCATAAGAACCTACCTGGGTACTGGCGCCAAGCAGCTTTTCGAGCTTCTGGAGAAGCGCAATGCCGATGTCGAGGCGACCCTGCGGGGAGTGCCTGGCCTTGTCACCTACACATTGCTCAATACCGGAGATGGCGGCACGGCAGTGACTGTATGCACAGACAAGGCCGGCAGCGACGCGAGCTTGAAAGTCGCACGTGACTGGATTCAGAAAAATGCATCGCATATCCACGCGAACCCGCCGATCGTGACGGAAGGCCCGGTGATTGTGCAGATCAAATAGCACGTCCTCCCGACGGCTCAGTCGACGGGACGCAGACGAGTCGCCAGGTTGAGCAAGCCCAGAAAAATACGGGCATGCCGATCGTAGGTGTCGCGGCTTGCCGGGAGCCTTTACTGCTGTTTTCGATGGGGTGGCGCCCACCCCACCCCGCTTTTGTGTCGGCAGCGCGGTCAGCACGAAGACCCATTTGTGGGAGCGGGCCTGCTCGCGAAGAGGGCGTGTCAGTCACACTGATGTTGTTTGACACACCGCCTTCGCGAGCAGGCTCGCTCCCACAGGAGGACTGCCTTGGCCTGAAGGTCGAGCCACTCAAGACCGCTTGCGCCGCGCTTGGTCTTCCTCCGCCAGTGCCTGACACACCAACGCCCGAGCCGCCCACGCCGCGGTACTCACTGACTCTTCAATGCTCGCGCCGCCGACATCGCGCACAGCGATCAACGCTTCGGTGCCCATGACGATCGACAACGCCTGCTTCAGTCGCTTTCGCGCCCGGGGTGAGAGCACGTCCTTGAGCGAGTCGACGATCGGCTCGATGTAGCTCATGCGTCGCCCCGGTCGCAGGGGCATCCCGGACACCTCGTTTTCCAGCCACACCGTCATGAACGAGCGCTCCATCACGTGCAGGCCGATCTCGTCGTCGATCAACAGCTTGTTCAGCGCAGTGGCGGCCTGGCCAATGCCCTTCACCGGATCGTCCCCCGGTCGCCAGATACGCTCCAGCGGCGTCATGTCGCGATCGGCCGCCGTCTCGCTGATCAATGCCTCAATCGAAGGAAAGTAACGATAAGCCGTGGCCCGCGACACCCTGGCGCGCTCCGCCACTTGCGCAACCGTCGGATTCAGCCCCTCATCGCGCATGGCGATGGCGGCATCGATGAGCGCCTGACGCGTTCTCAATCGCTGGTTGACGCGACCTTGCGGGTCGTCGTGACCATTCGGCGGAATTGACTTTTTGGGCGACATGGAATCGATGATACTCCGTCTTGTAATGAGACTTGAGTCTCATAATAGACACAAGGAAACCCATCAACAACCGGTCGAAGCCATCGGGCACGATGTCACGGGATGTGCCACTGGCATGACGACTTCAGTAACTGAACGCGCCTCGGGCGCATGAGGTGAATGCCATGCATCACAATCCCCTTTCGCGGACCTGGTTTCGGCTGGCGGCCGTCTACTTTGCTATCGGCGTGCTGCTGGGCGTGGCGATGGGCGCGTCTGGCGATCACTCGCTCTACGCGGTACATGCCCATGTCAATCTATTGGGATGGGTGTCCATGGCCCTGTTCGGGCTCGTCGGCAGCGTGTGCCCGTCAATCACCGAAGGGCGCGTATCGGCTGCACAGTTCTGGATGTACAACGTCGGCGTTCCGGTGATGCTCGCTGCACTGACGTTGCGCCTCAAGGGGTTCCCTTCAGTCGAACCATTGATTGCCGGCGCCTCCCTCCTCATTGGCTGCAGCGTGCTGATTTTTGTCTGGCTGGTGTTCTCGCGCATCGGTGTAACCGCCGGGTACTTGAGCGGCGAGTCGCGTCTGTCATAACGCAGAAAACCGGCCACGGCGTTTGGGCAGGGTATCGATACCCTGCCCTTTGCGACATGGACCTGACGCCTGCCGGTGCGCATTGGCAATCAATGTCTATGCTCTGGCATACGTGCAATTCGACTCGTCATCGAAATCTGAAACTATAAATGGAGTGCACCGACAAAATTCCGGGAAATCAGCACATGACCGATTTATTCAACGCCATTGCACTAGGATTGCTGGCGCTGCTGCCACTGACCAATCCTCCCACCACAGTGGCCCTGTTTCTCGCCCTCAGCAAAGGACTCAGCCAGAAGGAAAAGAACGAACAAGCATTCCTGACCTCGCTCTACGTCTTCCTGATCATGACCGTGACCTACTACATCGGTGAGTACGTGATGGATGCCTTTAGCATCTCCATACCGGGCTTGCGTATGGCCGGAGGCGGGATTCTGGTCATCCTGGGTTTGAAAATGCTGTTCCCACCGCCTGCCCGCGCTCCTACTGCGGTCAACGTTAACGAAAAAGCCAGCTTTGCCTTCATCCCGCTTGCGATGCCCAGCACCGCTGGCCCCGGGACCATCGCGATGATTATCAGCTCGGCCGCCACGATCAAGCACAGCACGCTGTTCCCGGCTTGGGTGCTATTGGCCGCCCCTCCGTTAATTTTTTTGTTGACCGCCCTAATCCTTTGGCTATGTTTACGTGGCTCCGGCGTGGTCATGAAGGTAACAGGCGAGTCCGGTATTGATGCCATCTCACGCCTGATGGGCTTTTTGCTGGTTTGCATGGGCGCCCAGTTCGCCATCAATGGGACAGTTGAAATCGTGCAAACCCTCATCGACAACAACGCTCATCTTTTCCGTCCACACTGATTCGATCGCCCTGTATGGAAGAAGGCGATGACCACTATCAGCAATAGGACTTGTGCCTGGGATTTTTTCGCCTGTTGCGAACGGAAAAAAAACATTGCATTGAATCCGGGGTATCAAAATCTCTTTGCTACCCTTAGTGAACGTCAACGAGGCGGGCTGTTTTCCTTCCTGACATTGATCCAGCCCTTTCAAGGACTGACTGGCCACACGGGGATGAGGCAATGCGTATTTCACTGTTTTACGCGGTGTCGGCTGTATTGTTTCTTGGTGGATCTCCTTGCCTCGCCCAGACTCCGGCAGCGCCTGCAACCGCAGCCGCTGCCACACCTGTCGCGGCAACGGCCAAAGATCCCGTATTTACCCAGGAGCAGTTGGACCAGATGCTTGCTCCCGTGGCGTTGTACCCGGATCCCCTGCTGGCACAAGTATTGATGGCCACCACCTACCCTGGGGAAATCGCCGAGGCGGTGACCTGGTCCAAGGCACACCCGGACGCCAAGGGCGATGACGCGGTCAAACAAGTGGCGAACCAACCCTGGGACCCTAGCGTTCAGGCCTTGGTCGCCTTCCCGCAAGTCCTGGCAACCCTGGGCCAGGACCCCGTTTGGGTGCAGCGCCTGGGCGATGCCTTCCTGGCACAACCCGACGACGTCATGAACGCCGTGCAACGCTTGCGTCGCCAGGCGCAAGCGGCGGGCAACCTGCAGAGCAACCAGTATCAGAACGTGACCGTCCAGAACGCCCCGGCGCCGGCAACCACGTATTCTGCTCCGGCCCCCGCCAGCAGCTCAACCATCATTATTCAGCCGGCCGATCCACAGGTGGTGTACGTCCCCACTTACAACCCGACCACGGTCTACGGCACCTGGGCCTATCCTGCATCGCCGCCCGTGTACTATCCACCGCCACCTGCCTATTACCCCGGCCAGGCATTGATGGCCGGGCTGGCGTTCGGTACCGGCGTGGCCATCGTCGCTTCGTTGTGGGGTGACTGCGACTGGGGCGATAACGACATCGACATCGACGTCGACCGCTACAACAACATCAATCGCAACACGCAAATCAACAGAAACCAGAACAAGTGGCAGCACAACTCCGTTCACCGTGATGGCGTGCCTTATCGTGACAACCGCAGCCGCGAGCAATTCGGTCGGCAACTGGACGGCTCCCGGCAGCGGGAAGCCTTTCGCGGCGATACTGCTCAGCGTGCCCAGGCCCGTGAAAGAGCGCGCGGCTCCATGGACAGGGCCGGCTTCGAACGCCCTCCCACCAACAATCGACAGGCCCGTGATCAGGTACGCAGAGCCGAGTCCTCCCCCTCGGTCGGCAATCGGATGCAAGGCGGCGCGGACAGACCCAGGACAGCAGACAGAGGCCAGGGCACCGGCAGAAACATTCGGGAGAATCAGCAACCCCGCAGACAAACCGCTCAAACGAATCAACGCAGACAGGATTATTCGCAGGTCCGTCAGCAAAATCGACCGGCCGCCAGCCCCGGAAGTGCGCGCAACAACGCCTTCGCCGGCGCACGTTCACCGTCTCGCAGCAATGAACAAGCCTTCCGTGGCCGGGCCAGCCAGGCCTCTGCCCAGCGCCCCGCCGCCGCGCGATCCGCCGGCCATCAGATCAGCAGGCCATCCGGTGGTGGAGGCATGCGCCAAAGAGGAGGAGGTCGCCGGTGAACAAACATCCTCGGATCAAAGCACTCATGGGCGCACTCCCCTCTGCCCTGGCACTCGTTGCCGGTCTGGCATGGTCGTGCATCGTTACGGCACAGCAGTCATTTCCAACACCGGAAAAGGCCGTTCAGGCATTCGTTGATGCCCTGGGCAAGAAGCAAGCCGATCAGGCACGCCTGACCGAGCTACTGGGTGAAGAATGGCGCAGTTTCATCCCTCGAAGCGGCATGCAGCGCAGTGATGTGGATGCGTTTATAAAGCTGTACCACGAACAGCATCGCATCGAAAAACCCAGCGAACGCGAGGCCGTCCTTTCGGTCGGCAAGGACCCATGGACGCTGCCGATCCCCATGAAAAAAACCGCCAACGGTTGGCGCTTCGACATCAAGGCCGGCAGCGCCGAAGTTCGGGCACGTCGCATTGGCAGCAACGAACTTTCCGCGATGCAAGCGGAGCTGACCTACCACGACGCCCAGATGGAGTATGCGTCAGTGGATCGTGACGGTGACGGCGCCCTCGAATATGCACAGCAAATCTTCAGCACCCCCGGCAAGCACGACGGACTGTATTGGGCGGAAGACGACAGCGGTCAAATCAGCCCGTTGGGCCCCTTGTTCGGCAAGGCCGTGGCCGGCGAAGACTGGCATGGTTACCACTTCCGCATCCTTAAGGGACAAGGTCCATCGGCACCCGGTGGCGCCTACAGCTACCTCATCGGAGACAAAATGAGCCGTGGCTTTGCCATGATCGCCTGGCCGGCCAAATACGATGACACCGGTGTGATGAGCTTCATGATCAGCCATGAAGGACAGATCTTCGAAAAAGACCTGGGCCCCGGCAGTAACAAAGTGGCGGAGTCGATGAAGCTGTTTGACCCCGATGACAGCTGGAAGGAAGCGTCCGTCGATCAGCCGCAGTAATCGTCAGTCTGCCGAACGGCACCAAGGGGGGGGCAACCGCCGTCTACGCTGAACAGGACACGATCACACACACGCCGATGCGGCAGGGGAAACGGGATGACCGGCAAACCACTGCGCCAATGTTCGTCATGGCTGCTGCCTACCCTGCTCGCCATCAGCCTGGCGCTGGTCGCGGGCTGTGCACGAAAGCCCGTCACCTACGCACGCACCCCGAGCATAGGCTCAAATTGCTATGCAAAAGCGCTGCCCACCGCTGGCGAAGGTGGTCTGGCCTGGGGTTCGACCCTGAGCGTGGCCCGGCAAAAATCCCTGAACAATTGCATACGCTATGCCGGCCGGTCCGGTGGCACGCCGGATACCTGCCAGGTGGTGTTGGCGGAGTGTAAAAATTAGAGCCCTCTGTCAGGGCAGGATCATTGTGATCAAGTATTGCCCGGACTGCACCGGTTTGCCTGTCCCATCCAATAATCGGTATTGCTGATCGTAGTACCGGCCCTGCCCTTTGTCGGCGATCAGCGTGACCGTGATATCGGTGCGAGCAACGAGCGGATCATTCACTTGAATGACTGTGCCACGGCCGGCAGCAGGACAAGCGTTCAACACCAGGGTAGCGTCTGCCCCCAGGCTTGAACGGCAGCCGCGCTCAACGATGGCCCCCTCGAACCGGATTGAGCCTGGAGCCGTAAGTGCGGCTGCCCAGCAAGCGCTGTTCAATGTCAGGAAAGTGCAGACGGCGACAGACAGATACCTGATCTTCATTGCTCACGCTCCCTGTTGTGGTAAGGACTACGTCGTCACTGATGGACGGAACTTGAGCCTACAGTAACGATTCGTTACCGATAACCCAGGTTCAACCATGGCGTGCACTCACAGCCTGGTTTTTACAGTGACGAACATTTTTATGCGGTCGTGAATCTCCTGGAGCGCATGACGAAATGGCTCATGTCGCTCACTGGTCGTCGGGTCTTCAAAGTTTCACGCTTGCCCTTTCGATGTCCAACTCGCTGGCACAGTGATCTGAAAAACGCACCGCTCAGTAAAGCAGCGCGCTCGATCGCCCGACTTCAAGTCGACGGAATGCGCTGTTTCCAATTTTTTCAGTGGCGGCTTCGCTTGCGATCACGGTCTATGGTGATTGCAGGTGTGCGCGGCGAGAGGACCGTTTCATGAAAATCGTAGTCACCAGTGTGATGGTCGACGACCAAGCCAAGGCGCTGGCCTTCTACCGAGACGTGCTCGGTTTCGAACTCAAGCATGACATCCCGATGGGGCAGTTTCGCTGGCTGACGCTTACTTCACCGGGCGATCCCGATGGCGTCGAACTGTTGCTGGAGCCGGACGCTCATCCGGCGGCGAAACCGTTCAAGGCGGCGGTGAAACAGGATGGCATTCCCTATACCTCCTTTGGTGTCGACGACGTCCATGCCGAGTACGCAAGGCTATGCGCCGCCGGCGTGCGCTTTACACAGCCGCCGACGGCCATGGGGCCGGTGACCACGGCGGTGTTTGATGATACGTGCGGTAACTTGATCCAGATCGCGCAAAAGCAATGATCTGTGGCAGTCATGCGAACGCCATCGCGGGCAAGCCCGCTCCCACAGGTTTTGTGTCGATCACCAATATTGCGTACGCCGCAATACCTGTGGGAGCAGCTTTCAACCCCAGCGACGGCCCTTGCCCCCTCACGTCGGGGAAATGGTCGCCAGCAAGCCAATTGCAATCGTCAGCACCAGAAAGCCACCCAGAAAAATCGCCATCTTGCCCATAAGGCCCCCTACACATTGAGTTTGCGGTGCACCGCTGCCAGGGCTGCGGAACTTGCCGCTATTGTGCGGGGCGAACTGAGTGCATTACAGAGGCAGAAAGCGCGGAAAAATACGGATCAGATGGAAACTGAACATGAAAAAGCCCGCTGACCGATAACGGTTCAGCGGGCTTATTCTTACGCCTTACATTGAGGCTACGCCTGCGGATCGACGTGATCCAGCACGCGATTCACCGACAACTCCGCGAGCGCGATCATCTGCTGGATCCCCAAGGCCAGATTGCATTTCGGGCCGTCGAGGATAAACGCCAGCTCACTGGCCATGACACTGGCCGAGGCAAGGGTTTCGCAGGCGTGAACCAGCAGGGTTTCGTTGTTGACGTCGGGGGCGATGGTGAAGATGGGGTTGGGGCGGCGCTCGGCCATGGCTGGCTTTGGCGGTGGCATTAGTGGATCGGTTTCGGGGGATTGAACAGTTGCAGATGGATTTGCGTTTTCGTTGAGCATACTGGAACTCCAAATAGACTGGGCTCCTATGAAATCGGGCTACCACACCCGATCGCTGAATTGGCAGCGACGGCGGGAAGGTTAACGAGAGGGCCTGGCAAGCGCAAGTCTGGATGGTGCGCGTTATCGTTGACGTCCATCGCGAGCAGGCTCGCTCCTACAGTAGATGGTGGTGTTGCCAGATTTTGTGATCGACACAAAACTTTGTAGGAGCTGTCGAGTGGAACGAGGCTGCGATCTTTTAATTTTTAAAAGCAAAGATCAAAAGATCGCAGCCTTCGGCAGCTCCTACAGTTGATTGAGTACATTAGTGAAGATCAGGTCGGCTGTCAGGCCGCCTTCGCGAGCAGGCTCGCTCCCACAGGGGATTGGGTGCACACGCTAATCCAGGTCGAGTGTCAGCTCGCCTCGACGGCTTTTGATTTTGATCTGCCCGCCCCATCGGGAGGCTGAGCGGAGGCGTTTATCCGGGGAGTGGCGCGCAGCGCCGTTCGACGCAGTCGAACACGCTGCATGTAGGTGCAGCGAAGCAAACCGGAGGGCAGTGTCCCCGGATGAATGCCGGAGCGAAGGAACCCCGAGCCTTGGCGAGGGGCCGGACGCCGGGGCGAGACCTTTGCTTCCTTTGGGGCGTTTGCCAAAGGGAGTCGACCGTCAGGTCGAAACCATAGGTGGCCGTTACCGCAGCAATGGATATGTACCCGGTCAGCAAGAGACAGGTCGGCTGGTAGGCCGCCTTCGCTGGCAAGCCAGCTCCCACAGGTACCGCGGCGAGCACATGAAAATCATACAACCCACCCACGAAAAAGCCCGCCAACCGTCACCGGTTCAGCGGGCTTTCTTCATTGCCATTCAGTCAGCCCCACCACTATGGCAGGACAACCGAATTACAGCGCCATATCAGTCGCTGCATTCTCTTTCACAGGCTTGGCTTTCTCAGCCGGAGCAGCCGGTACAGCCACCTGACCAATCACCGGCGGCGTTGGCAGTTCCAGCACCTTGGCGGTGTAGGCCCACTCCTCGGCCACTTTGGCCGGATCGTTGTTCAGCTGGGTGCCGTAGCTCGGCACGATCTTATGCAGTTTTTCCTGCCACTCAGGGGTCGCGACCTTGTCCTTGAATACCTTCTGGATCACGGACAGCATGATCGGTGCAGCGGTCGAGGCACCTGGCGATGCGCCCAGCAGACCGGCGATCGAACTGTCGGCGGAAGCGACGATTTCGGTGCCCAGTTTCAGCACGCCACCGGCGGCTTCGTCACGCTTGATGATTTGCACACGCTGGCCCGCTTGCCACAGGCGCCAGTCTTCGGCCTTGGCGTTCGGGAAGTACTCTTTCAGGGCGTTGAGGCGGTCTTCGTCAGACAGCATCAGCTGACCGGCCAGGTACTCGACCAGCGGGTATTCCTTGATGCCGACCTTGGTCATCGGCCACACGTTATGCGTGGTCGTGGTGGTCAGCAGGTCCAGGTACGAGCCTTCCTTGAGGAACTTGGTGCTGAAGGTGGCGAATGGGCCAAACAGGATCACGCGCTTGCCGTCGAGCACGCGGGTGTCCAGGTGCGGAACCGACATTGGCGGTGCGCCAACGGAGGCTTTGCCGTAGGCCTTGGCCAGGTGTTGCTCGGCAATGGTCGGGTTTTCGGTCACAAGGAACGAGCCGCCCACCGGGAAGCCTGCGTATTCACGGGCTTCAGGAATGCCCGACTTCTGCAGCAGGTGCAGGGCACCGCCGCCGGCGCCGATGAACACGAACTTGGCGTCGGTTTCGGTTTTGCTGCCGTCTTTCAGGTTTTTGTAGCTGACGCGCCAGCTGCCGTCTTCGTTGCGGGTGATGTCCTGCACTTCGCTGGACAGCTTCAAGTCGAATTTCGGCGTGGTTTGCAAGTGGGCCACGAACTGGCGAGTGATTTCGCCGAAGTTCATGTCGGTACCCAGCGGGCTCCAGGTGGCCGCGATTTTCTGGTTCGGGTCACGCCCTTCCATCATCAGCGGGACCCACTTCTTGATCACTGCCGGGTCTTCGGAGTACTGCATGCCGGCGAACAGCGGGCTCGCTTGCAGGGCTTCGTAACGCTTTTTCAGGAACTTGATGTTGTCGTCACCCCACACAAAGCTCATGTGTGGCGTGGAATTGATGAACGAACGCGGGTTTTTCAGCACGCCTTGCTGAACCTGCCACGCCCAAAACTGGCGGGAGATCTGGAACGCTTCGTTGATTTCAACGGCTTTCGGAATCGACACGTTGCCTTTGTCGTCTTCCGGGGTGTAGTTCAGTTCGGCCAGGGCGGAGTGACCGGTACCGGCGTTGTTCCAGCCGTTGGAGCTTTCCAGGGCGACGCCGTCGAGGCGCTCGATCATTTGCATCGAGGTGCCGGGTTCCAGCTCATTGAGCCACACACCCAGGGTCGCACTCATGATGCCGCCGCCAATCAGCAGCACATCGACCTTCTTGGCCTCTTCGGCCTGGGCCGTCGTGATCCCCAACGACAAGGCCAGCCCCAGCAGGGCTGTGTTCACTTTCTTAAACATCTGTAGCACCTATGATAAAACGTCATCCGCCCTTCGATCCTTACTCACGAGCCCCCGATTCACGGCATGACAGGCAAGTGCCTGGGGTTCTCGCGCCTAACTTTCGCAGGGTGGGCACACAAGGCCGATTGACTGCATCGACCCCAGTTATATGTCCCTTCTGAACTGACTTTTTATCTTTTTTGGCTTCAGCTACTTGAGCGACAGGGATTCCGTTCGCCCGCCTCTAAGGCAGGAAAACTGAATAGGTCAAACCAAGTTGGCGCGAAGAATATCACGACATGGCAAACCCGCGCGTCTGTTCGCGACCGGATGGTCCGGGCAGCCGCGCCTGGCCTTCTATACTGATCGGGGCTTTCTCTGGATGAGCGTGTGAGGAACAGCCCCCGAGCAATAGGAGTAATAGCCATGAGCGACAAAGACGATCTGCGCAAGTATTCCGCTGAAGTGGTCGACGGCGTCGAAGCGGCGCCAGCCCGGTCCATGCTGCGTGCCGTGGGTTTTACCGACGAGGATTTCAAAAAGCCGCAGATCGGCATCGCCTCCACCTGGGCCATGGTCACGCCGTGCAACATGCACATCGACAAGCTTGCGCTGGAGGCCGAAAAAGGCGCGAATGCCGCCGGCGCCAAGGGCGTGATCTTCAACACCATCACCATTTCCGACGGCATCGCCAACGGCACCGAGGGCATGAAGTACTCGCTGGTGTCCCGCGAGGTGATTGCCGACTCCATCGAAACGGTGGCTGGTTGCGAAGGTTTCGATGGACTGGTGACCGTGGGCGGTTGCGACAAGAACATGCCGGGTTGTCTGATCGGCATGGCACGGCTCAATCGCCCGTCGATCTTCGTGTACGGCGGCACCATCCGCCCCGGTGCCGGGCACACTGACATCATTTCCGTGTTCGAGGCCGTGGGCCAGCATGCACGCGGTGACATCAGCGACATCCAGGTCAAGCAGATCGAAGAAGTGGCGATTCCCGGGCCTGGCTCCTGTGGCGGCATGTACACCGCTAACACCATGGCCTCGGCCATCGAAGCGCTGGGCATGAGCCTGCCCGGTTCCAGCTCTCAGGATGCCGTGGGCAGCGACAAGGTCTCGGACAGTTTCCGCGCCGGACAGCAGGTCATGGAGTTGCTCAAACTCGACCTAAAGCCTCGGGACATCATGACCCGCAAGGCCTTCGAAAACGCCATTCGCGTGGTGATCGCCCTCGCCGGTTCGACCAACGCCGTGCTGCACTTGCTGGCCATGGCCAATGCGGTGGATGTCGAACTGACCCTGGATGACTTCGTCGAACTGGGCAAGGTTTCCCCGGTGGTGGCCGACCTGCGCCCCAGCGGCAAATACATGATGAGCGAGTTGGTGGCCATCGGCGGCATCCAGCCGTTGATGAAACGCATGCTGGCCGCCGGCATGCTGCACGGCGATGTCATGACCGTCACTGGCAAGACCCTCGCCGAAAACCTCGAAGATGTTAAGGATTACCCGGATGGCCAGGACGTGATCCTGCCCTTCGACCAGCCGATCAAAAAGGACTCGCACCTGGTGGTGCTGCGCGGCAACCTCTCGCCCGAAGGCTCGGTGGCCAAGATCACTGGCAAGGAAGGCTTGCGCTTTGAAGGCAAGGCGCGGGTTTATCACGGTGAGGAAGGCGCGCTGGCCGGCATTCTCAACGGCGAAGTGCAACCTGGCGAGGTGATCGTGATTCGCTACGAAGGGCCCAAGGGCGGACCGGGCATGCGCGAAATGCTTTCGCCGACTTCAGCGGTGATGGGCAAGGGGTTAGGCAAGGAGGTGGCGTTGATCACCGATGGCCGTTTTTCCGGAGGCTCCCATGGTTTCGTGGTGGGGCATATCACGCCGGAAGCCTTCGAGGGCGGGCCGATTGCACTAATCAAGGACGGCGACCTGATCACCATCGATGCTGAAACCCGGCAAATCTCTGTGGCGGTGTCGGACGCCGAACTGGCTGCGCGCAAGGCGCGGTGGGTGCGGCCGCCATCGAAGTACAAACGCGGGGTGCTGGCCAAATATGCGAAGACGGTGTCCAGTGCTTCGGAGGGGGCGGTGACGGATAAGTATCTTTAGCCGGTCAGTCCGCCGGTGTCTGGTCTATTGCTTTCGCGAGCAGGCTCGCTCCCACAGTGGTTCTGTGTACACCAAACCATTGTGGGAGCGAGCCTGCTCGCGAAGAGGCCCCTGAAGTCGGCACAAATCTGTAAGGATGGATCAGAGCCTGAAGCGATCCACCGACTGTGAAAGCTTGCCCGCCAACGAAGACAACTCATCCGTCGTCGAAGCCGTCTGCCCGATGACCTTGCTGTTGCCTTCGGACATGCCGGCAATCATCTCCACCTGATGGGCGATTTCGTTGCTGGCCAGGCTCTGTTCGCCGATGGTACGGCTGATGTCGTTGACCAGTTGCGTGGTGTTGAGCGTGGCGTCGAGGATTTCGCGGATGGCGCGTTCGACATCCGCGGTCACGGCCATGCCTTTGTCGACCTGAGCCACACCCTCCTCCATGCTGACCACTGCCTCGCGGGTACTTTGCTGAATGCGCGAGACCATGGCGGCAATTTCCTGGGTAGAAGCGCTGGTGCGTCCGGCCAGGCTGCGCACTTCGTCGGCCACCACGGCAAATCCGCGCCCCTGCTCACCGGCGCGAGCAGCTTCGATGGCGGCGTTCAACGCCAGCAGGTTGGTCTGGTCGGCAATGCCCTTGATCACCTGGATGATGCTGAAAATCCCTTCGGACTCCTTGTCCAGTGTACGAATAACCTGGGCCGACTGTTGCGCCGAACGGGCGATACCGTCCATGTCGTTGACCACCTGATGAATCACGCGTCCGCCATCCTTGGCCAGTGTCTCGGCCTGATTGGCCATGTTCAGCGCCCGTTCGGCGTGGCGTGTGATTTCCTCGATGCTCGCGGTCATTTCGCTGGCGGCCGCAGCCATGGTGCTGGCCGCGGCGCTTTGTTGCTGGCTGCTGCCGGCGACCTCGTGGCAGCCATTGCTCAACCGTTCGCTCATGCCACTGACGCCATGAGCGTTGCTGCGCACCACTTCGATCATGCCGCGTAAATCCCGCTGCATGGTGGCCAGGCTGCGGATCAATCGGCTGGCTTCGTCCTTGCGGTCGGTCTCGGCAATCGGCTCGCTCAGGTTGCCATGGGCGATGCTGTCGGCAATGCGACTGGCGCTCTGCAACGGCCCCATGATGCTCACGATCGCCGAACGGCCCAGCACGAGCAGCAGCAACAGGCTCGCGATGAGTACTGCGCCGACGGTGAAGTTGGCGTTGCTGATGGCCTGCGCCGTGCCTTGGCTGGTCTGTTGCGTGTTGCTTTCAATCAGCTCGCTGAGCGCGGCCATCTGGTCTTCCAGTTGGCTGAACGCCATGTTGAAGGCGCTCAATTCCTTCTGCGCGGTGTCGGGGTTTTCCAAGGCCAGGCTGACGATGCGTTCGGCGGCGCTGATGTAGGTATCGAGGCTGGGCTTGATCTGGTTCAGCGCGGTTTTCAGGGTGTCGTTGACCGGCAGCTTGAGATTGTCACCGAGCATCTGCCGGAAATGCGCGGTGTGCTCCTCCAGCGAACTGCGCACTTCCGCCTGGCTGCTTGTGCTTTTACCTAGCCCCACCAGCATCGCCGACAGCACGTCGGCGCGCAGGGCGTCGTGCATCATGTCGGCTTCCAGGTGATTGCGCAGTGCGGCCATGCCGACATCGTTATCTTGCACCGCTTTCGCCATCTGGCCATTTCCCAGGTAACTCACCAACCCCATGATCAAGGCAGTGAGTACGCCAGTCCCGATCAGCAACAGTAAACGCAGTTTTATGGACACTCTGTGGTTCCTCTTTTCGCACGTTTTCGAATGATTCAAGCCCATTGCTGAAAAGGTTATCGGCGGTGTCCGTCGGGAATTGAAAGCCTGGTCCCGGCTTTTAAGGCTTTGGCGACATGCGGTAGGTATCGGCCCCTATCAATTATCCGACCACCATCTTCCATTCCAGGAGATTTCTGCTAGGTTGTACGACGACTTACAACAACAAGGAAACACCCATGAAAAAGGTCAAAGTGCTAATTGGTTTTCTCTGCCTGTTCAGCGGTTACGTCGCAGCCACCCCCTCATCCAGTGACAAGGACGTAGCCCAGGCTGTCGATCATCTGACCGATGCCATGCTGCACAAGAACATCGCGCAACTTCAGGCCCTGACCGCCGAGAACCTGACGTACGGGCACTCCAGCGGCAAAATCCAGGACAAGAAAGCCTTCATTGCCGATATCGAAACCGGCAAAAGTGCGTTCAAGACCCTTGAAATGCAGAACCAGACCATCACCGTTTCCGGGGACGTAGCGTTGGTCCGTCACCACTTTTCGGCCCAGGCCCTGAAGGGCACGGAAGTGGTTCCCACCGAAATCGAGAACTTCCAGATCTGGCAGAAACAGGGCGGAAAATGGCTACTGGTAGGACGACAGGCCTATAAATTCTAATAATTCAGACTCTACATTGAACCGGTGGGAGCGAGCCTGCTCGCGAAGGCGGTGAACCAGTCTAAGCAGATGTTGACTGACACACCGCTTTCGCGAGCAGGCTCGCTCCCACAGGGTTGAAGGTAAGCTCGCACTTGATCAGGCGATACCCACCTCCACCCTCCCCTCATTCAAACGCGCCGGCCAGACCCGCAGGCGTTGTTCCGGATACTCCAGGCAACTGCCATCTTCCAAACGAAAGTGCTGCTTGTAGATGGGCGATGCCACCACCAGATCCCCCTTGATGCTGCCCACCAGGCCACGGCCAATCACGTTGGCCCCCGATTGCGGGTCATGGTTGTCGATGGCGTAGAGGGTTTTGCCCTCCATGCCCGGCAGGTAGAACAGCGCCACTTGCGCGCCGTCCAGCCAGACCACCACACCAGAGTCATTCACCAGGTCCTGCTGGCTGCACACCGATTGCCAGACAGCAGGCGAAGCGGTTTCAACGCGTTGGGTATTGGACTGAGTCATCAGACGTTCTCCTCGGTGACAGGGATCAGGTTGAGTTCGGCGGCCATGATCGGGCGCCGTTGGCCACGCTCCTGGACGAAGTGAATGTCCGGGTCTGGGCGTTTGTCGTTGACGAAGGTACGGAAGCGCTTGAGCTTTTCCGGGTCCTTGAGGGCGTTGGCCCACTCGCACTCATAACGATTGACCACCAACTGCATCTGCGACTCGAGCTCGGCACCCAAGCCCAGGCTGTCGTGGATGATCACGTCCTTGAGGTAGTCCAGGCCGCCCTCCAGGCTTTCGCGCCACACCGAGGTGCGCTGCAGTTTGTCGGCGGTGCGGATGTAGAACATCAGGAAACGGTCGATGTAGCGGATCAGCGTTGCGTCATCGAGGTCGGTGGCGAACAGTTCGGCATGACGCGGACGCATGCCGCCGTTGCCGGCGATATAGAGGTTCCAGCCCTTCTCGGTGGCGATCACGCCGACGTCCTTGCTTTGCGCTTCGGCGCATTCACGGGTGCAGCCGGACACCGCGAACTTGAGCTTGTGCGGCGAACGCAGGCCCTTGTAGCGGTCTTCGATAGTCAGGGCCATTTGCACGCTGTCCTGCACGCCGTAACGGCACCAGGTGCTGCCCACACAGGACTTCACGGTGCGGGTCGATTTGCCGTAGGCATGCCCGGTCTCGAAACCGGCTTCAATCAACTCGCTCCAGATGTCCGGCAATTGATGCAATTGCGCGCCGAACAGATCGATGCGCTGTCCACCAGTGATCTTGGTGTAAAGGTCGTATTTCTTCGCCACCACGCCGATGGCAATCAGCTTGTCGGCGGTGATCTCGCCGCCGGGAATGCGTGGCACCACCGAGTAAGTGCCGTTTTTCTGCATGTTGGCCATGAAGGTGTCGTTGGTGTCCTGCAACGGCACCAGCGACGGGTCCATGATCGGCTGGTTCCAGCACGAGGCCAGGATCGAGCCCACCGCCGGTTTGCACACATCGCAGCCGGTGTGGCCGCGACCATGCTTGGCCAGCAGCTCTTCGAAGCTGATCACCCCTTCAACCCGCACCAGTGCATACAACTCCTGACGGGTATAAGCGAAGTGTTCGCACAGGCTCTTGTCGACACTGACGCCACGGGCAATCAATTCATGCTCGAAGACTTGCTTGAGCAGCCCGGCACAACCGCCACAACCGGTGCAGGCCTTGGTTTGCGATTTGAGCAGGCCGAGGTCGGTGCAGCCGCCGTCGATGGCCGAGCAGATGGCGCCCTTGGTGACGTTGTGGCACGAGCAGACGGTGGCCGTTTCCGGCAAGGCGCCAGGGCCGAGGGTCGGCGCGCCCTCGGACGACGGCAGGATCAGCGCGGCCGGTTCCGCCGGCAAGGCAATCGCGTTCTGCATGTATTGCAGTAGCGTGTCGTAGTAGCTGTTGTCGCCAATCAGCACTGCGCCGAGCACGTGCTTGCCGCTGGCGTCCACCACCAGGCGGCGGTAGCTGGCCGTGGTCTCGTCGATGAACTGATAACTGCGCGCACCCGGGGTATTGGCGTGGGCATCGCCGATGGAGCCGACATCGACCCCCAGCAACTTGAGTTTGGTCGACATGTCAGCGCCCTGGAACGGCTCGGCAACGTCGTCGCACAGCCGCGCCGCGACACTGCGGGCCATTTGGTAGCCGGGTGCGACCAGGCCGAACAGGCTGCCGTTCCACGATGCACACTCACCGATGGCGTAGATGTTCGGGTCGCAGCTCAGGCAGGTGTCGTCGATCACCACGCCACCGCGCGGCCCGATCTCCAGTGCGCATTGGCGGGCCAACGCATCCTGGGCGCGGATACCGGCGGAGAACACCACCAGATCGGTTTCCAGAAACTCGTCGTTGGCAAAATTCATGCGATAGCGGTACTGCTCGCCCGCGCTGATCGATTGTGTGGCACGGGACAGGTGCACGCCGACGCCTAGCCGCTCGATCTGCGCCTTGAGCGCCAGGCCACCGAGGTCATCCAGTTGCACCGGCATCAGACGCGGCGCGAATTCCACCACATGGGCTTCAAGGCCCAGGCTTTTCAGGGCGTTCGCCGCTTCCAGGCCCAGCAGGCCACCACCGACCACCACACCACGCCGGGCATTGGCCGCTGCGGCGCGAATGGCATCGAGGTCTTCCAGGGTGCGATACACCAGGCGCGACTCGCCTTCGGCGCCTTCGATCGGCGGCACGAACGGATAGGAGCCGGTAGCCAGCACCAGCTTGTCGTAGGCCACGCGACCTTGAGCGGTAATCACCTCACGCTGCACGCGGTCGATGTCCAACACCGGCACGCCCAGATGCAGCGTGACGCCCGGCGTCTGGTACAGCGAGGCATCGCTCAACGCCAGCGACTCGGCATCGCGACCGGTGAAGTACTCGGACAGATGCACACGGTCATAGGCGCGCATCGGCTCTTCGCTGAAAACATGCAAGCGATAGCGGTCCAGGGCGCCGCGCTCGATCAACTGCTCGACACAATGGTGTCCGACCATGCCATTGCCGATCACGACCAGCGTTTGCAACTTGTTCAACGTGGCTACATTGCAATTCATAAACGACCCTGCCCATCACGGTTCAAAAAGCAAAAAAAAAACGCCTGAAACCTTGCGGTTCCAGGCGTCTTTGCCTGTTCTTTTGCGGTGTCGAACCAGACGGCCATGCCCGGTTCACCGATATTGCCCACGACCTGTGCGGCCAGTCGATCGACGTTGACCGAGAGGGCTGCCCATCTATATGGATGGGCTTGGGGGGATCTTTGCAGGGTTTGTGCCAGTCGATGACCGAGGCTGGAGAAATGTCGCGGGGCCGGCGGTTCAGGTGTGTTTCAGGGTCGATCTGCCGGGAGGTTGGATCAGAAAATCGCTACGCACTGGTGCACGCTGCCAGGCTTCGCGCTTTATTAAAGTGCATGTGGTTGCCGAAAATCTTCAGGCGAGAAGAAAAACCTGTGGCGAGGGAGCTTGCTCCCGCTGGGGCGCGCAGCGGCCCTGAGACTTACCACTGCGATACCCGGGTAAATTGCAGGCACAGGGTTTGGGGCTGCTGCGCAGCCCAGCGGGAGCAAGCTCCCTCGCCACAAGGTGTGTGGTGTTCAGCAACACCGCGTATTGCACTTGCCGCGACCGAACCGTGCTTCCTGACGCTCGCGGAAAAACGCCTCGTAACTCATCACCGGTTCGCCCGGGTGGTTGATCGCCATTTGCGCGACGTAGTTGTCGTAATCGGGAACGCCCACCATCAACTGGGCGCTCTGGCGGAAAAATCGGACGGCATTTTGCAGTTTGCGCAGCATGGCCATGCTCTCCATGGGGGTTGGACGCCCCTATGGAACCCCACGGATGTATCTGCAATGTGTCCGTGTACAGGCTATTTGTATTCTTGTGTAGTCAAGGCCCCGCGACGTTTTGGCGCATGACCGACCGGCGATCGATTAAGCGCCACAGGGCAACAGTTTGTTAACATCCTCGCGCTTTTTTTCGTCTGATCCGTCAGGCACTGTGTTTTTTCAGTTGCTGCACAGGAAGCTTTATTTCCATGAGTACGTTGTATTCCCGTCGCACGGTCCTGCAAGGCATGAGCCTGCTGAGCCTCGGCCTGCTCGCCGGCTGCGATGACAGCAGCAAGCTGTCGTTCAAGTACGGCAAGGATCTGAGCGACAAGATCATGGGGCGCTCCTTCAAACTCAAGGATGCCCAGGGCGAAACCCGGATGCTGGGCAGCTATCAGGGGATGATGCCGATGATCTTCTTCGGTTTCACCCAATGTCCGGCCGTTTGCCCGACGACGCTGGCCCGGGCGGCCCAGGCGAAGAAACTGATGGGCCGCGATGGCGAGCGCCTGCAAGTGATCTTCATCACCCTGGACCCCGAGCGCGACACACCCGAAATGCTCGACAAATACGTCAAGGCGTTCGACCCGAGTTTCGAGGCGCTGTATGGCACGCTGGAAGAAACGGCCGCCACCGCCAAGGAGTTCGGCGTATTCTTCGAGAAGGTGCCAAGCGGCGATACCTACACCCTGTCCCATACTGCGACCAGCTACGTGTTCGACTCCCGAGGCAATTTGCGCCTGGGGCTGTCCGCGTCCCTGACCGCTCAAGAGTGCGCAGAAGACCTGCTCACCGTCATGGAGGTTTGCTGATGACTTCGTTTTACGCGCCACGTATTAAAAAGCCGGGTATCAAACAGTTGGTTCTGGGCCTGTCCCTGATCGGCATGGCGTGGCAAGTGTCCGCCCAAACCCAGGTGAGTGATGCCTGGGTCCGCGCCACGGTGGCCGGCCAGCATTCGACCGGCGCTTTCATGACCCTGCAGGCCGACGCCGACAGCAAGCTGCTCAGCGTGCAGTCCCCCGTGGCGAAGAACGTGCAAATCCACCAGATGAGCATGAAGGACGATGTGATGCGCATGGGTCAGGTCGACTCCGTTGCATTGCCGGCCGGCAAACCGGTGAGCCTGGCCCCTGGCGGCTACCACATCATGCTGATGGACCTGACCGCCCAGGTGGCAGAAGGCAGTAAAGTGCCGCTGACCCTGACGGTGGAAAACGCCAAGGGCGAGAAAGAGACGATCAAGGTCGACGCCGACGCACGTTCTCTTGGCGCAATGGATCACGGCGGCATGGATCACAGCAAGATGGATCACAGCAAGATGCAATGATGGCCTGACAGCCTCGGTCAACGAGGCTGTTCACTGATGGGAGGTGCGTACCATGACGACCAACACCGAAACCGCGATCCTCGCCGGTGGCTGCTTCTGGGGCATGCAGGATCTGTTGCGTCGCTACCCCGGCGTATTGTCCACCCGGGTCGGCTACTCTGGCGGCGATGTACCCAATGCAACCTACCGCAACCATGGCACCCACGCCGAAGCGATCGAAATCGTTTTCGATCCCGAGCAGATCAGCTATCGCCAGATCCTCGAATTCTTCTTCCAGATCCACGACCCGACCACCAAAAACCGCCAGGGCAATGACCTGGGTACGAGCTATCGCTCGGCCCTTTATTATCTGAGCGACGAACAGCGGCAGATCGCTGAAGACACCGTTGCCGACGTCGAGGCCTCAGGTCTCTGGCCGGGCAAGGTCGTCACCGAAATCGAGCCCGCCGGCCCGTTCTGGGAAGCGGAGCCCGAACACCAGGACTACCTCGAGCGCTACCCCAACGGCTACACCTGCCACTTCATCCGGCCGAACTGGACCCTGCCCAAACGCGGTTTATGACTACCCCTGTAGGAGCGAGCTTGCTCGCGATGGACGTAACGGCACCGCGTTCATCCAGGCAGCCCTCGTTATCGTTAACGACCATCGCGAGCATGCTCGCTCCTACACGGGTTATTTGCGTTTGGCGGTATTGAGCGCCACAGCCGTGCGAATCAGCGCCTTCAAGGCGACCTCATCAATCGCATCGCCTTCATGCAGATCGATCGCACGCCGGGTGTTGCCCTCAAGGCTGGCATTGAATAACCCCGAAGGATCGTCCAGCGCGGCGCCCTTGGCGAAGGTCATCTTCACCGCGTTCTTGTAGGTTTCACCGGTGCAGATGATCCCGGCGTGCGACCACACCGGAACCCCTCTCCACTTCACTTCCTCGATCACCTCGGGGTCGGCCAGCTTGACCAGCGCCCTGACCCGCGCCAGCGTCTGGCCACGCCAATCGTCCAGGTCACGAATTTTTGCGTCGATCTGTTCGC
The DNA here is from genome assembly GCF_051216495.1 of Pseudomonas baetica. Taxonomy (GTDB): domain Bacteria; phylum Pseudomonadota; class Gammaproteobacteria; order Pseudomonadales; family Pseudomonadaceae; genus Aquipseudomonas; species Aquipseudomonas baetica_B. Next base: position 49,214 of record NZ_JBPKAM010000046.1, read on the forward strand.
TGGCGGAGCCCACATCCTGCAGCTGCGTCGAACCGGTCGTGTCCTTTTGCATACTCGCCTCCTCCGTTCCAATCCCCGAGTAAGGCACAGCGAAACGCAGTTCGCCATGCCATCGGTCGTGCGAAAAATGACGCGAAAAACCCGGCGCTCGCCTGACACAATTTTGCTCAGCAAGGTGCCAATTGCGATCTAGACTCAATTAACAGCGGGAAAAAGCACGCGCCAGCTCAATCAAAAGGCCAATAAAAACAAGGAATTCACCTTGAACACTTCAACCCTTTGCCTCCTGGGAGGCTTGCTTGTTTCGGCAGGTGCGTGCGCCAACGGAGTTATTCCTGTCCTCGAACTGGACTTCACAAGGTCGGCCACCGAAACCCTGAAAAAACACGGCATCAACGACGCGTGCATCATCACCGCCGGCAATCCGGGAACCTTCACCTACTGCCGGGAGGGGTCGGCAACGCTCTGGAAATATCAGATGCTGGACATGGACCCACAGGCGTTACCCGTCAAGGGCACCCTGTCTTCGTCGATGGTCGGCGGAAGAATCACGATCGCCGAAGTCAACAGCCCAGCCTGCGCCGAAGAAACGCCCAAGCCAATGGTCAATCCGGTAATTACCCGCGCAGTGGTACTCGGCCTGATCATCGTGTTTCTGTTCATGGGTTTGCGCTACACCTATCAAGCAACCAAGGACGGATTCGATGAGCGCACTCTGGTCTCCGGCACGCATATGCATCGGTCGGCGGGCTCCATTCATTTGAGTCGCTATACGGCGAAGGCCTTGGGCGCCTTTGCCATCGCCGCTTTCGTAGCCTTTGTTTATTTCGGCTATACCGCGCTTTGAATGTGGGCGTTGTGGGGGGGGGGAGTGTTTCCCCCCCCCCCCAAAAGTCGTTCCCCCAACGAGGGGACTGCTGACCACACAAAACAATCGGGAGACCCCCCCTCCCAAAAC
>NZ_JBPKAM010000047.1:0-49901 GCF_051216495.1 Pseudomonas baetica
CCCCCCCTATCCCCCCCCCCCCCCCCCCCCCCCCCCCCCCCCCCCCCCCCCCCCCCCCCCCCCCCCCCCCCCCCCCCCCCCCCCCCCCCCCCCCCCCTCTCCCACAGTTTTACTTTTATTTCCCGGGAGAGGGCATGCGCGACTACAAGTGGCTGAATGAGTACTGCCTGAACCGCTTCGGTTCGGCGGCTGAGCTGGAAGCCCATTTGCCCGTTCCCAAGACCCCGGCGCAATTGCGTGACATCACCGACGATCGTTACCTGTCGACTATGGCGCTGCGTGTGTTCCGTGCCGGTCTCAAACACAGCCTGGTGGACGCCAAGTGGCCGGCCTTCGAAGAAGTGTTCTTCAAGTTCGACCCGGAAAAGGTTGTGCTGATGAGCGCCGAACACCTGGAGCGCCTGATGCAGGACGCGCGGATCATCCGCCACCTGGGCAAGCTCAAGAGTGTGCCGCGCAATGCGCAGTTCGTGCTGGACGTGGCCCATGAAAAGGGCAGCTTCGGCGCGATGATCGCCGATTGGCCAGTGACCGACATCGTCGGGTTGTGGACCTTTCTGAAGAAACGCGGGTATCAATTGGGCGGTCTGTCGGCGCCACGGTTTCTGCGAATGGTCGGCAAGGACACCTTCGTGCCGAGCTACGACGTGGTGGCGGCGTTGAATGCACAGAACATCATCGACAAGGTGCCAAGCAGCCTGCGTGACCTGGCGTTGGTGCAGGACGTGTTCAATCAATGGCATGAAGAAAGTGGCGGACGGCCGATGAGCCAGATCTCGATGATGCTGGCGTACACAGTGAATCATTGAGACCGAGTCAGTCCAATCGCCAGCAGGCTGGCTCCCACAGGGGACTTGTGTCACGGCACAGATCCAATGTGGGAGCCAGCCTGCTGGCGATTGCAATCTGTCAGGCGACGGAGATTTCACCTTCGCCAGCCAGCTTGCGATTCAACTGATACCGCCACCGCACATACAGCAGCGCCGAGCAGAACACCGCCAGGCTCGCCCCCATCTCCAGCAAGCCGAAGATCTGCCGGTTCGGGTCATACGCGGCCAATGCGCCCTTGATGAAATACAGGTTCACCACAAAACACATCCACGAATGCCCGCGCGGGTTGCCGATTATCATGCCAGGTGCCAACAACAGCAGCGGCACCAGTTCGATCAGCAATATCACCCAGGGCCGGGCGCCGTGCAGATCGGCGACCAGCAGGTAGTAGGTGCACAGCAGTCCCACCAGGCCGAAAAAACACAACAGACTGATCACGCGCATGGCCCGCACGCGAGGTTCAAGCCATTCGATGGCGTGCAGGATCTTCGGCTTCCTGGCCATCCTCAGCCCTCCAGTTTCTGTGCGGTCTTGGCCAGACGCATGCCCAGCGCACGGCACAGTGCTACTTCGTGCGCGTCCAGGCCGCTCTTGCCATCGGCCCCGGCGTGGTGGCTCGCGCCGTAAGGGGTGCCGCCGCCCTGGGTTTCCAGTAGCGCCGACTCGCTGTAAGGCAGGCCGGTGATCAGCATGCCGTGGTGCAGCAGCGGCAACATCATCGACAGTAACGTGGTTTCCTGACCGCCGTGCAGGCTGGCGGTGGAGGTAAACACGCCGGCCGGTTTGCCGACCAGGGCGCCGGTCAACCACAGGTTGCTGGTGCCATCCAGGAAGTACTTGAGAGGCGCCGCCATGTTGCCGAAGCGGGTCGGGCTGCCCAGTGCCAAACCGGCGCAGTTTTTCAGATCGTCTAGGCTGGCGTAGAGCGCGCCTTCGTCCGGAATGTCCGGCGAAACGGCCTCGCATTCGGTGGAAATCGCCGGCACGGTGCGCAAGCGCGCTTCAAGGCCGGCTTGCTCCACGCCCCGGGCGATCTGCCGGGCCATTTCGTTGGTCGAACCGCTGCGGCTGTAGTACAGCACCAGAATGTACGGCGCACTCACGGCAGCAGCTCCAGGATTTGTTCCGGTGGACGGCCGATGACCGCTTTGTCGCCGACTTCGAGAATCGGTCGCTCCATCAGTTTCGGATTCGCAGCGATGGCAGCAATCAGTTGTGCTTCACTCAGGCTGCTGTCGGCCAGGTTGAGGGTTTTGTACTCGTCCTCGCCGGTGCGCAGCAGCTGTCGGGCGCTGATGCCCAGTTTGCCCAGCAGGCTCTGGATTTGCTCGGCGTTGAGCGGGGTTTCCAGATAGCGGACCACGGTCGGTGTCAGGCCACGGGCTTCGAGCAATTCGAGCGCACCGCGGGATTTCGAGCAGCGCGGGTTGTGATAAAGCGTCAGATCGGTCATGAGCGGGTCGCATCTTGTGTGAGGTGGCGGCTATTCTAACTGTGCAACGCGTAATCCAGAACCTTGGGTGGCAATGGGTCGCGGCAGTATTCTTTTTTCGACAAGGATCACGACATGACAAGGCGACTGGCAGCGGCATTGGCGATCATCGGAACGTTGATGCTGGGGGGCTGCGGTAACGACTACGGGATCGATCAGTATGGGCAGAAAGTCGCTGCCGAGCGCCTGGACAAACAATGGCTGGTACTCAATTACTGGGCCGAATGGTGCAGCCCGTGCCGTACCGAAATTCCCGAACTGAACACCCTGGCCGAGCAGCTCAAGGGCAAGAAGATCGGCGTGTTCGGGGTCAACTTCGACAATGTGCAGGGTGAAGAGCTGAAGAGCGCCAGCGAGAAGCTCGGCATCAAGTTCACCGTGCTGGCGCAGGACCCTTCCGAGATTTTCGAATTGCCGCGTAGTGAGGCGTTGCCGGTAACCTACATCATCGACAACAAGGGCAAGGTGCGGGAACAGTTGATGGGGGAGCAGACTGCGGCAGGGGTGATGGCGAAGCTGGAGGCGTTGCAGGCCACCAACTGATTTGTAACTGATTTGTGGCGAGGGGATAAATCCCCTCGCCACAGGTTTCATCAGGCAGGGTTTATCAACCCTCTTCAAGCCACCAGCGCAGCGGTGCACCTTCGGCGGGCCAGAAGCGCATCTGCTCAACCTCCGAGACATCCCAGCGCTGCACCTGCTCCAGGGCTTGAAGGAAGCGTTTTTCCTGCTCCATCAAAGCAGGTGCACAGAGTTTGCGGGTGCTGCCGATCTTGCCGAAGCTCAATTTCCTGCCTTCCAGCGTGTACGGCGCAAACCAGTGATTGCAGCCGCCATTACCGTAGGCGCGACCGTCCTCACCGAGGGTGATGGTCAGGTGGCTGTAATCCATCAGCGGTCGTTCGCCGATCCATTCCAGGATATAGCTGCGATTTTGTTGCAATTGCACCGGTTCGGCGGCGCAGCCCACAAGGCCGGCGCCCGCCATCGCGGCCAGAGCGAGGCGTTTCATCACGCGGGCTCCTGGCATTTCGGGCAAAGGTGCTTCTCGTCAACGGACTTCCAGCCCAACTCGGCAATTCGCGCGGTGGCGGCAGGCTTTTCGGCCCTGTTGCCCAGTTTGGCGTCGACCGCGAACTCGAAGCTCAGCTCTTTGGCGCAGCTGTCGCAGTTCACTTTCCACGTATGGATCGCCAGTTCGCCGAATACCGGACCACTGGCCACTGCGACCCATTGGCCGGGCGGATTGATCAAATGGCGAACCGTTTCAACGGTCAGGCGCATGGACAGGTCCTTGGCACCTTTGAGGGTCACGACCAGCACGTCATTATTACGAATCGAGCCGCCGTTGCCGGTGACTTGATAACGCCCCGGCACCAGGGCGCGGCATTCGGTGAGGGTGTGTTGCGGGTTCATCAGGCTGTAGCGGAAATCGTGTTCGACCATGGGTCCTCCAAATATGCGCGATATGCTAGCACGGGCATACGCGCAGCATGGCGCGGGCAGATGACCTTCGATCAGGTTCAGTCGCTCTCGACACGATTCTCGGACTTGCCCGCCATCCAGACGGCGATATTGTGCAAGGTGGTCTCGGCAATCGCGCCCAGTGCTTCGCGTGTCAGGAAGGCCTGGTGCGCGGTGACAATGACGTTGGGGAAGGTCAGCAGTCGCGCCAGAACATCGTCCTGCAAGGGCAGGTCGGAACGGTCCTCGAAGAACAACTGTGCCTCTTCTTCATACACGTCCAGCCCCAGATATCCCAACTGGCCCTCCTTCAAGGCGTCGATCAGCGCGGGTGTGTCCACCAGGCCACCACGGCCGGTATTGATCAGCATTGCACCGGGTTGCATGTGCGCCAGCGATTCGCGGTTGATCAAGTGTTTGCTCTGTTCGGTGAGTGGGCAGTGAAGGCTGATGATCTGCGATTCGGCCAGCAGTTGCGGCAAGCTCAGATAACGGGCACCCAGTGCTTCTACCTGCGGGTTCGGGTATGGGTCGTAGGCCAGCAACCGGCAGCCGAAGCCGTTCATGATTTTGGCGAAGGTCGCGCCGATCTGCCCGGTGCCGACCACGCCGACGGTCTTGCCCACCAGATCGAACCCGGTCAAACCATGCAGGCTGAAATCACCTTCGCGGGTGCGGTTGTAGGCGCGGTGCAAACGACGATTCAGCGCCAGGATCAGCGCCACCGCGTGCTCGGCCACGGCGTGAGGCGAGTAGGCCGGCACCCGCACTACCGCCATTCCCAGGCGTTTTGCCGCTGTCAGGTCGACATGGTTGTAACCGGCCGAGCGCAGGGCGATCAGGCGGGTGCCGCCGGCGGCCAAGCGTTCGAGCACCGGGGCGCCCAGGTCATCATTGATGAAGGCGCAGACCACCTCGTGTTGCTGCGCCAGCGCCACCGTATCCAGGCTCAGGCGCGCCGCCTGGAAGTGCAGTTCGATGCCGGCCGGCAGGTCGGCGGCAAGAAAGCTGTCGCGGTCGTAGGTCTGGCTGCTGAAAAGAATCGTGCGCATGTGTCCTCCTGGCGAATCAATATTGAATGCTACCCCCAAACCCTGTGGGAGCTGGCTTGCCAGCGAAGGCAATCTCAAGAACAACGCAGGATTTGAGGGCCCCTTCGCTGGCCAGCCAGCTCCCACAGGGTTTGTGGTGAGCCTAGCGCTTCGGGTTCACAACATCATTGCGCTGCATCAGGCATTGATACGCGCCTGGGCGGCCAGGCGATTGATCGCCCGGTCGAGTTCTTCGAGCGCGCCAAAGGCTTTCGGGTCTTGTTGCTTGAGCAGGGTTTCGCTGCGCTGGCAGGCGGCGCGCAGTTGCGGTACGCCGCAATAGCGGGTGGCACCATGCAGGCGGTGAACGCGCTCGATCAACGCGTTGTGGTCACGGCTTTCCTGCGCCTGGCGGATCGCTTCGCGGTCGGCTTCCAGCGATGCCAGCAACATCGCCAGCATGTCCGCGGCCAGATCGGCCTTGCCGGCGGCCAGGCGCAAACCTTCTTCGTGATCCAGCACCTGTAGCTCATAGGCGCTCCCGTGGCTGTCGCCTGAGCGTTCCGGACCCTGGTTGCGCAACGCAAGCCCGGTCCATTTCAACACCACTTGCGCCAGTTGCCGCTCGCTGATCGGTTTGGTCAGATAGTCGTCCATGCCGCTTTGCAGCAACGCGCGTTTTTCGTTGGCCATGGCGTGGGCAGTGAGGGCAACGATCGGCAGCGGGGTGCAGTGCCGTTCGCTTTCCCACTGGCGGATCGCTTCAGTGCTCTGGCGACCGTCCATGCCGGGCATCTGTACGTCCATCAATACCAGATCGAACGTCTCGCTCTGGACCGCTTTGATCGCGGCGTAACCGCTTTCGACCGCCAGCACCTTGGCGCCCATGTCTTCGAGCAGGGTTTGCACCAATAACAAGTTGGCCGGGTTGTCGTCGACGCAAAGCACTTTCGGTGCGCGACTGGACACCGGTTCGCCGGGTTCGCTGCGGGGTTGGCGCGGGTTGACCAGATCGGACAGTGCACGTCGCAGCTTGCGGGTACAGGCCGGTTTGACCTGAAGCTGGCTGTGCGGGTTGGGGACCGAGAGGTGGAACAAGGTCTGTTCCGTGGTCGGGCACAGTACCAGCACTTTGCAGCCCAGATGTTCCAGGTCCCAGATGTACTGGTTCAGGCGTTCCGGTGGCATATCGTTACTGGTGACACCCAGCACTGCCAGGTCGATCGCCTGATCGGTCTGGTGGGCGCCGGTTACCCCATTGGTCAGGCTTTCCAGGGTATTGAACGGCGTCACGCTCAGGCCGCAGTCTTCCAGCTGGTGCTGCAGGGCCTGGCGAGCCAGTTCGTGGTTTTCCAGCACCGCCACGCGTCTTCCGGACAGTGGCGGGCCGGGCAGGTCTTCGGTGTCGTCGCGGGTTTTCGGCAGGCTCAGGCTGATCCAGAACTCCGAACCCTCTCCCGGTGCGCTGTCGACGCCAATCTCGCCTCCCATCTGTTCGATCAGTCGCTTGGAAATCACCAGCCCCAGTCCCGTGCCGCCAGGTTGCCGCGACAGTGAATTGTCGGCCTGACTGAAGGCCTGGAATAGCGCACGCACGTCCTGATTCGACAGGCCGATACCGGTGTCCTGGATGCTGATGCGCAGTTGCACGCTGTCTTCGTGCTCTTCTTCGAGCATGGCGCGGGCGACGATGGTGCCCTCGCGAGTGAACTTGATCGCGTTGCTGACCAGGTTGGTGAGGATCTGCTTGAGCCGCAGCGGATCGCCCACCAGCGACAGTGGCGTGTCGCGGTAAACCAGGCTCACCAGTTCCAGTTGTTTGGCGTGGGCGGCCGGTGCGAGGATGGTCAGGGTGTCCTGCAACAGGTCACGCAGGTTGAACGGAATGTGGTCGAGGACCAATTTACCGGCCTCGATCTTCGAGAAATCGAGGATCTCGTTGATGATCCCCAGCAGGCTGTCGGCGGACTTTTCGATGGTGCCCAGGTAGTCGAGCTGTCGCGGGGTCAGCTCGCTTTTTTGCAGCAGGTGGGTGAAACCGAGAATACCGTTGAGCGGCGTGCGGATTTCGTGACTCATGTTGGCAAGGAATTCGGACTTGATCCGGCTTGCCTCCAGGGCTTCCTTGCGCGCCAGATCAAGTTCGATGTTCTGGATTTCGATGGTTTCCAGGTTCTGGCGCACGTCTTCGGTGGCCTGGTCGATGCTGTGCTGCAATTCTTCCTGGGCGTTCTGCAGGGTGCCGGCCATACGATTGATGCCGGACGCCAGTTCATCCAGCTCCTGGCTGCCGAGGGGCGGCAGACGCGTTTCCAGATGACCGTCCTTGAGCTGGGCCACGGCCTGCTTGATCTGATTCAGTGGCCGGTTGATCGTGCGGCCCATGCGCAAGGCCAGCAGTGCCGCGCCTCCAAGGCCAGCCGCGATCATCATCAGGCTGGCGAACAGGCTGCGGTAACCGCGCAGCAACATGCCGCTGTGGGACAGTTCGAGTTCGACCCAACCCAGCAGGCGGTCGGCTTCATCGGGAATCAGGTCGCCAGCCAGGTTGCGGTGTTTGCCGAACACCGGCAGCAGGTAACGGGTTGCATCACTGCCACTGCGGCGCAGCATTTGCGAACCGTCACCCAGTGGTGCCTGATTGAGCATGGTCGGCCCGGCATGGGCCAGCGGCGTACGGTCCGACGCGAGGAAGGTCACGGCGCGCACGTCGGGTTGTTCCAGGGACTCGGTGGCAATGCGCTCCAGTAGTTCGGTGTTCTTGTGCCCCATGGCAGGCGCTACCAGCGGCGCCAGTTGCTCGGCGATCATTTCGCCGCGCTGCATGAGTTGGGTTTGCAGGTCGGATTGCTGCATCCAGGTAAAATAGCCGCCCAGGACCAACGCCATCAGGCTGGTCGGCAACAGGGTCAGCAACAGCACGCGGCCTTTAATTCCCAGTTTCTTGAGCACGCCTCTCTCCTGCATCCGGCAATCTATAGACCTGCACATGCGTCCGGCACGCGCCACTTGCGCAGTGTAGCGATTTGAAGGCGGGCAATCTTCGTAAAATTGATGCCGTCATTCGTCGGTCGGATCGGCACTTTCAAGTCACGGCCGGTCCCCAGCCTTGCCCTGGACGACGCAATCTTGAATACTTAACGACTGAGAATTATTTGCAGATACTCATGACTCCCAACACCGCCGGCCATCCCCGCATCCTCTCCATCGAAGACGACCTCGTACTCGGTGCCTATGTTCACGAGCATCTGGGTCGTAGCGGCTTTCAGGTGACCTGGTGCCAGAACGGCCAGGAAGGCCTGGACGCTGCCCGCCAGCAAGCCTTTGATGTGGTGTTGATGGACATCCTGTTGCCCGGCCTGGACGGGCTTTCGGTGCTGACGCAATTACGCCAGAGCCATTCCACGCCGGTGTTGCTCATGTCGGCGCTGGGAGCCGAGGCGGATCGCATCAGCGGCTTTCGCCTGGGGGCCGATGATTACTTGCCCAAGCCCTTCAGCATGGCTGAGCTGGGGGTGCGCATCGAAGCGATCCTGCGCCGGGTGGCACTGGATCGTCGACCGACGCCGGTGGCCATCGCCCCGGTACCGGACAGCCTGCTTTTCGACGATGAGCTGTTTGATGTGTTTTATGGCGATAAGGCGGCCGGCCTGACACGCACCGAGTATCGTCTGCTGGAAACACTGCACCGCAACGACGATGAAGTCTTGAGCAAAGCCTTCCTTTATCAGCATGTGTTGCAACGGGGTTACGCGGCCCATGATCGCAGCCTGGACATGCACATCAGCCAGATCCGCCGCAAGCTCAAGGCCATTGGCTACACCGAGCGCGAAGTGCGCACGGTCTGGGGCAAGGGTTACATCCTGAGTGCCGGCGATGAAATGTAAATTGCCGGGGCGGCATTCGCTGTTCTGGAAGCTGGCCTGTCTATTGGTCGCGTTCTGTCTGCTAATGATCTGGCTGAGCTGGTCCTGGGGCCGCTACATGGAACAGCGCAATCAGTTCCTGTCGGATGAGGCAAGGCGCACCCTGGCGCGTTATGCCGCCGAGGCCGAGCAGGCATGGCATCTGGGCCAGAGTGAGGGCGTCGATGGTTGGCTACAGGGCATGCAGCACCGGGAAAAGAGTTGGGTCGGTGTCATCGGCGGTGATTTGCAGTCCTTGGGCAGCCAACCGCTGACGGACAAGGACATCGAGCACCTGACCTTCCTGCGCGGCCTGGATTGGCCCATCCACAAAAAAGGCCGGCCGTGGATGCGTGTGCCGTTTCCCCATGATTCGTCTACCGGCAGCCTGGTGATCGAACTGCCCGAGCGCTTTGTGCCCGGGCGCTATCGGGTGTTCTGGCGCGTGATCACCAACGGCGTGATCCCCGGAATGTTCACCTTGTTGCTTTGCGTGGGCCTCTATCGGTTACTGGTGATTCCGCTCAACACCCTGCGCGAACAGGCCAATGCCTGGCGTGCCGATCAATTGAATGTACGGTTGTCGAGTCGTACGACCAACCGTAACGATGAATTGGGTGAACTTGGAAGAGCGTTCGACCACATGTCAGAACGCCTGCAAAATACCGTGGCGTTGCAGCAGCAATTGCTGCGCGACCTGTCCCATGAGTTGCGCACGCCGCTGAGCCGCTTGCGCGTGGCCAGTGAAAGCGAGCAGGGATTGGACGCCTTGCGCGAACGCATCGGCCGTGAAGTCGATGGCATGCAGCGGCTCGTCGAAGACACCCTGCAGCTGGCCTGGCTCGACACCGAGCGCACCCGATTGCCTGACGAAGCGATTCAGGTCCAGGCCTTGTGGGAAATGCTCACGGAAAACGCCTGCTATGAAAGCTGCTGGCCGGAAGGGCAATTGCAGTGCTCGGTGGACTCGTCCTGCTGGGTTCGCGGCCACCTCAACACCCTGGCCCAGGCACTGGAAAATATGCTGCGTAACGCGATCCGTCATTCACCCAAGGACGGCGTGGTCACGCTCGATGGAAGACGTGATGGCAAATATTGGCATCTGTGGCTGGAGGATCAAGGCGGCGGCGTGGCGGAGGAAGATCTGGAGAGGATCTTTTCGCCATTTACTCGCCTCGATGGCTCACGACCGGGAGATGGTGGCTTTGGCTTGGGCTTGAGCATTGCCAGGAATGCAGTACAGCGCCAGGGTGGGAAGCTTTGGGCGCAGAACACCGATCGCGGATTGCGGATGAATATGCGGTTGTTGGCAGATAGAGACGATGTCTGTGATGACGCCTTCGCGAGCAGGCTCGCTCCCACATATGATTCTTGCAGGCCCCAAGCTACCTGATCGCCCCGATCCCCTGTGGGAGATTCTATGTTGCAGGTAAATCCTGCAGCCTTGGTTTCGGCTGGTATTCGCTCTGATTTTTCATCAGGGCGCATCTGCGCCTGGCTGTGCAGGAAAAGTGGTCGACGCGTGAATTGGAGCGTCAGTTCAAAGCTGCGCTATTCGAACGCCGCGTGACCCAGCCGGCGAAAGTTTCCGCAGTTCTGAAGCAAACTCACCCCTCAGCACTTGAGATATTCCGTGACGCCTACATGGTCGAGTTTCTCGATCGGCCCGGCGCCCACGCCGAAAGACAAGGGGGCACGGTCACCCTTGGCGGACGAGAGGGCTAGGGTCCATCCATCGTCAATTTGGCCGATATCCTCAAATATCATTTAGAGATAATTCGCAACATCTTAATTGGGGTCGAGTGGATAAAGCGCTCAAGGTTTAAGTTTGAGTGGCGATAACTGGTTTGATAATAAAAGCAAGGAGAGTATTTGATGGATATTAAATTTTCAGTTCTGTCGATGAAAGCAGATGCCTATTTCGTCAAAAACCCGCTTGAGACAACCAATAGCTACACGAAGACGAATTTCAGTGATGCGGTTGATGCGTTGAAGTTGAACGGAAAACTTTCAGTTGAAGAGTTGAGAGGGGCCTTGAAAGGGTACGACTTCACGTCCGTCAGCACTTACGAACTCGCTCAAGCGGGTTCTTTGCTTTTTGAAGCTGGTTTGATCGGCCATGATGTGGCGCACTTCTTTACTTCGGGGAGAATGGCTTATGACGAAACTGGCTATCCAGCTGGAACAGATGTGAAATTCAATGCAATCGCCATGTTTAATCAAATGCTGGAAGAAAGGCTGTCACATAGCAGGTCGGAAGCTGCGGGCTTTCATGAAATAACCAGAGGGTTGACTCGAGCAAATCACGTGCTGGCTGCACTCTCTTATTTTGCCAATTCCGATCAAGACAGCCTAGCCATAAGCGTTGAAGCCTGAGTCGGCGGTGCCCGGCATGAAGCCTACGGACACCGCCGCTTAAGGGTTATCGACCGTAACGAGTGGTGCCGGAATATCCTCTGGGCACATTATGGTTATTCACATGGCGAACCCTGTATGTACCCAGCGGACCAAGAGCTGAAGCCGAACTACGATTGCCGCCGTCGATATGTTTCCAAATCGAGCCATCCAACCTTTCAATGACCAGGTTTGGAGGTGAACCGGAACCCAAAGCGGAAATAGTGGAGGAGATGTTGGCCTGTCGACATCCATTTGCACCTGTGATAGTAAAAGGCCCTTGCACAACAATATCGGCGTTGGCAGGAACGGTCCCAGTATAAGTGTTTTTAATATAGGTACATGCAGCAGAAGCTTGGCCGGAAACGAGCATCAGTGCGGCGAAGGGAAGTGCAAGTAAGGTCTTCATGTGTTTTCTTCCTTGGAATAAAGCTAATTGGGTAAAGAGGAAATACTGAACGCTGTGGAAAAACTGGTCGTGTTGTCCAGCACGCTATGTGCGGTCTTGTTTAACTGAACATTGAAAAGATTACGGGCTGCTGCCGATCAGGACTAGTTCAAGAATGCCGTCGCGCAACGCAGGAAACTTCCGATGAAAGCATTCCTTTTTTCTTTCAGAAATTACATTTCTGAAAGAAATTTCTGATGTCTGATTGTTCACATGTGCTTGGGCCTGAAAATGGCACCTGCTGATGTTTGATGGACTGTGGCTCGTCCGCGAACAGGTGCGCCTATTCACTTCAGGCTCATCTCTTATTCCTATAAACCATAAGCACCACACTTTGCGTGATATGGGCTTATGAGGTTTGCCGGTATGATAGGCGCCCCGGCAGTCTGGATTGCGAATTACGCCATGACCTTGCAGTACCCAACCATCGCCGATTGCGTCGGCAACACTCCGCTGGTCCGTTTGCAGCGCCTGCCCGGCGCCACCAGCAACACCCTTTTGCTCAAGCTCGAAGGGAACAACCCGGCGGGTTCGGTCAAGGACCGTCCGGCGCTGTCGATGATCACCCGCGCCGAGTTGCGCGGGCAGATCCACGCCGGCGATACGCTGATCGAAGCGACCTCGGGTAATACCGGGATCGCGCTGGCGATGGCCGCCGCGATCAAGGGTTACAAGATGATCCTGATCATGCCGGACAACTCCAGCGCCGAACGCAAGGCGGCCATGACTGCCTACGGCGCCGAGCTGATTCTGGTCAGCCAGGAGCAAGGCATGGAGGGCGCCCGTGACCTTGCCCAGCGCATGGAAGCCGAAGGCCGTGGCAAGGTGCTGGATCAGTTCGCCAACGGTGACAATCCGGAGGCGCACTACACCACCACCGGCCCGGAAATCTGGCGCCAGACCGAGGGCACCATTACTCACTTCGTCAGCTCCATGGGCACCACCGGTACCATCATGGGCGTCTCGCGCTATTTGAAAGAGCAGAACGAGAACGTGCAGATCATCGGTCTGCAACCCATGGAAGGTTCGGCTATTCCGGGTATCCGGCGCTGGCCCCAGGAATACCTGCCGAAGATCTACCAGGCCGATCGCGTGGATCGGATCGTCGACATGGCCCAAAGCGAAGCCGAAGACGTGACCCGTCGTCTGGCCCGTGAAGAGGGCATCTTCTGCGGCGTGTCGTCGGGTGGCGCGGTGGCGGCCATGCTGCGTCTGTCCAAAGAAGTTGAAAACGCGGTGATCGTCGCGATCATCTGCGACCGAGGCGACCGTTATCTGTCGACCGGCATTTTCGACGCGCCCAACTGATGGCCAAACATGAGAGAGGCCTGCGCTTCCAGCCCACGGGCGGCAGCAAGGCCCCGCAAATCCCGACCGGCAAAAAGCAGCGCCTGACTATCGAGCGCCTGGCTAATGACGGTCGCGGGATCGCGTTTTATGAAGGGCGTACCTGGTTTGTCATTGGCGCTCTGGCCGGTGAAGACGTCGAGGCGCGGGTGCTCGGTGCCCACGGCAAAGTGGTCGAGGCGCGTACCGAGCGGGTATTCAAGGCCAGCGAACTGCGTCGCCCTGCACCGTGCGCCCATGCCGGCCGCTGCGGCGGCTGCAGCGTGCAACATCTGCCTCACAACGAACAGCTCGCCCTGAAACAGCGCATGCTCGCTGAGCAATTGTCCAGGGTTGCCGGTGTCGAGCCCGAAGAGTGGGCCGCGCCATTGAGTGGTCCGGAATTCGCTTACCGTCGTCGTGCCCGAGTCGCAGTGCGCTGGGACATGAAGTCAAAGAAACTCGAGGTCGGTTTCCGCGCCGCCGGTAGCCAGGACATTGTCGCTATCGATGAATGTCCGGTGCTGGTACAGCCCTTGCAACCGATCATGACCCGCTTGCCGGAAATGCTGCGGCGCCTGAGCAAGCCCCAGGCGCTCGGACATGTGGAGTTGTTCGCCGGTTCATCGCTGGCGGTGTTGCTGCGGCACATGGCGCCGTTGTCCGACGCCGACCTGACGATTCTCAAGGATTTTTGCGCGTTCCATGAAGCCCAATTGTGGTTGCATGGCGACGGTGAACCGCACCCCGTCGAAGCCGATCAAGCGTTGGGCTATCGTCTGGAACAGTGGAAACTGGATCTGGCGTATCGACCGGGGGATTTCGTCCAGGTCAACGCCGGGGTCAACGAGGCCATGGTGGCCCAGGCACTGGAGTGGTTGAAGCCTTCCGCGAACGAGCGAGTGCTCGATCTGTTTTGCGGGTTGGGTAACTTTGCCTTGCCACTGGCGCAAACCGTTCGCGAAGTGGTAGCGGTGGAAGGGGTGCAGGTGATGGTCGAGCGGGCAGCTGCGAACGCCGTTAGCAACAATCTGCATAACGTACAATTTTTTCAGGCCGATTTATCCCAGCCTTTGACCGACGCCGAATGGGCGCGTGATGGCTTTTGTGCGGTACTCTTGGACCCACCGCGAGACGGTGCTTTCGAGGTGGTGCGCAAGCTAAAATCGCTGGGCGCCGAGCGCTTGGTGTACGTGTCGTGCAACCCGGCAACGCTGGCGCGTGATACGGTCGAATTGATCAAGCAGGGCTACCGGTTAAAACGTGCCGGGATTCTCGATATGTTTCCTCAGACGGCGCATGTCGAAGCCATGGCGTTATTTGAAGCGAGCTAGGATGGCTCGTCTGGTCCGACTGGCCCGCCCGTGCAGCCGCGCACCAGCCCTACGCGGGCGCACGGGCAACGAAGGTCAGCGATTCTGACGCATTGAATCTGCGTCGTAGGGAAGGTAAGCAAGATGGTACAGGTGAGAGCACACCAGCCGATCAACACCGACGGCAGTATCAATCTCGAGGCTTGGCTCGATCATGCGGTCAGTGTCGATCTGGCACTGGATCGCGAAGCCTTGAAAGAAGCCTGTGAGTACGCTCGCGAGGCCGAACAACAAGCCAATGCGGCGAACAATTTGTGGTCCGAAGGAAACTCGAGTTTCCGCTACGGTCTTGAAATCGCCGAGATCCTCGCCGACCTCAAGCTCGATCAGGATTCGCTGGTCGCCGCGGTTCTGTACCGTGGCGTGCGTGAAGGCCAGATCCAGTTGCCGGCCGTCAGCCAGCGCTTCGGTCCGGTGGTGGCCAAACTCATCGACGGCGTGCAGCGCATGGCGGCGATCAGTGACAGTTTGAGCCCCCGCAAATCCCTGGTGCTGGGCACTCAGGGGCAGGTGGAAAACCTGCGCAAAATGCTGGTGGCCATGGTCGACGACGTTCGCGTCGCCCTGATCAAACTGGCCGAGCGCACTTGCGCGATCCGTGCGGTGAAAACCGCCGATGACGAAAAACGCAACCGCGTGGCCCGTGAAGTGTTCGACATTTACGCGCCACTCGCTCACCGTTTGGGTATCGGTCATATCAAGTGGGAATTGGAGGACTTGTCCTTCCGTTACCTGGAACCCGACCAGTACAAACAGATCGCCAAGTTGCTCCACGAGCGGCGACTGGATCGCGAGCGTTTCATCAGCGACGTGATGAGCCAGCTGAAAAATGAACTGCAGGCCACCGGCGTCGAAGCGGACATCAGCGGTCGGGCCAAACACATCTATTCGATCTGGCGCAAAATGCAGCGCAAGGGTCTGGAGTTCAGCCAGATCTACGACGTGCGCGCCGTTCGCGTGCTGGTGCCGGAGATGCGCGACTGCTACACCGCGCTCGGCATCGTCCACACTTTGTGGCGACACATCCCGAAAGAGTTCGACGACTACATCGCCAACCCCAAGGAAAATGGCTACCGCTCGCTGCACACGGCGGTGATCGGTCCCGAGGGCAAGGTGCTGGAAGTGCAGATCCGCACCCACGCGATGCACGAAGAGGCAGAGCTCGGCGTTTGCGCGCACTGGCGCTACAAGGGCACCGACGTCAAGTCCGGCTCCAATCACTACGAAGAGAAAATTTCCTGGCTGCGTCAGGTGCTCGAATGGCACGAAGAGCTGGGCGATATCGGTGGACTGGCAGAACAGCTGCGGGTCGATATTGAGCCTGACCGCGTCTACATCTTCACCCCGGATGGTCACGCCATCGACCTGCCGAAGGGCGCGACACCGCTGGACTTCGCCTATCGCGTGCACACCGAGATCGGCCACAACTGCCGTGGCGCCAAGATCAACGGGCGCATTGTGCCGCTCAACTACAGCCTGCAAACCGGTGAACAGGTCGAGATCATCACCAGCAAGCACGGCACCCCGAGTCGTGACTGGCTGAACCCGAACCTGGGTTACGTCACCACGTCGCGGGCGCGGGCGAAGATTGTTCACTGGTTCAAGTTGCAGGCGCGGGATCAGAACGTTGCGGCCGGTAAAACCCTGCTGGAGCGCGAACTCAATCGCCTCGGCCTGCCGGTGGTGGATTTCGAAAAGCTGGCCGACAAGGCCAACATGAAAACTGCCGAGGACATGTTTGCCGCCCTCGGTGCCGGCGATTTGCGCCTGGCGCAATTGGTCAACCTGGCGCAGCAACTGGTCGAGCCTGAACGTGGCAATGAACAGCTGGAGCTGATTCCGCGCAAGGCCACCGGTTACAAGCCGGGCAAGCGTGGCGACATCCAGATCCAGGGCGTCGGCAACTTGATGACCCAGATGGCGGGCTGCTGCCAGCCACTGCCGGGGGATGCAATCGTCGGTTACATCACCCAGGGTCGAGGCGTGAGCATCCATCGCCAGGATTGTGCCTCAGTGCTGCAACTGGCCGGTCGCGAGCCGGAGCGGATCATCCAGGTCAGCTGGGGGCCGGTACCGGTGCTCACCTATCCGGTGGACATCGTCATTCGTGCCTACGACCGTTCGGGGTTGCTGCGTGACGTTTCCCAGGTGCTGCTCAACGAGCGGATCAACGTATTGGCGGTCAACACCCGCTCGAACAAAGAGGACAACACCGCGTTGATGTCCCTGACCATCGAGATTCCGGGGCTGGATGCGCTGGGGCGGTTGCTGGGGCGGATTTCCCAATTGCCGAACATCATCGAAACGCGCCGTAACCGTACGCCTTGAAGATGGCCGATATTATTGTGGGAGCTGGCTTGCCAGCGATGGCATCACTTCGGTTTTCCTGAAGAACCGAGGTGTCCGCATCGCTGGCAAGCCAGCTCCCACAGGGTTTTGTGGTGAGACATAAATAATGATGTACAGCCTTGAAGACCTGCTGCACCTGATGAACCGCCTGCGCGACCCGCAGTACGGTTGCCCGTGGGACATCAAGCAAACCTGGGCCACCATCGTCCCGCACACCCTTGAGGAAGCCTACGAAGTCGCCGACGCCATCGAGCGCGGGGACTTCGATCACTTGCAGGGTGAACTGGGCGATCTGCTGTTCCAGGTGGTTTATTACAGCCAGTTGGCACGGGAAGAAGGGCGCTTCGAGTTCGATGGCGTGGTCGACAGCATTACCCGCAAGCTGATCCGCCGCCATCCGCACGTATTCCCCACCGGTGATCTGTACGCGCCTCTGGATGTCCCGCGTCTGAGTGAAGAACAGGTCAAGCAGCGCTGGGAGGAGATCAAGGCCGAAGAACGCGCCGAGAAGTCCGCCGCGCCGCAACAGCTGTCCTTGCTCGATGATGTCCCCGCGGCATTGCCGGCGTTGTCCCGTTCGGCCAAATTGCAAAAGCGCGCAGCTCAGGTCGGTTTTGACTGGCCGGACGCCTTGCCGGTGCTGGACAAGGTCCGTGAAGAACTCGATGAAATACTCGAGGCGATGGCCGACAACGATTCGGCGGCAATTGCCGATGAAGTCGGCGACCTGCTGTTTTCCGTGGTCAATCTGGCGCGGCATCTCAAGGTTGATCCGGAAAGCGCGCTGCGTGGTGCCAACAGCAAATTCGAGCGACGCTTCCGTTTTATCGAACAGGCATTGCGCGACACCCACCGTCCCATGGAAGATTGCACCCTCGAAGAGTTGGACGCCTTATGGGGCGAAGCCAAACGCCAGGAAAAGAATGTGTCCAGCTGCGGTTGAGCAGTGGCCTAAGTGAGTAATAAGCACCATGAGCATTTCCCTTCGCGACCAGTTGCTCAAAGCAGGGCTGGTCAACCAGAAGCAGGCCAAGCAGGTCAGCAAAGAGAAGCAGAAACAACAGCGCCTGGCCCACAAGGGCCAGATCGAACTGGATGATTCCCAGCAGCGCGCAGCCCAGGAAGCCCAGGCCGAAAAGGTCAAGCGCGACCAGGAACTTAACCGCCAGCAGCAGGAGAAGGCCGAAGCCAAGGCCCGTGCTGCGCAGGTCAAGCAATTGATCGAAGCCACACGCCTGCCGAAGTTGACGACCGAGGATTACTACAACTTCGTCGACGACAAGAAGGTCAAGCGCATTTCGGTGAACACGCTGATGCGCAACAAGCTGAGCAACGGTTCGCTGGCCATCGTGCATCACGCTGGCGGCTACGAAGTCATCCCGCGTGAAGCGGCCCTGAAGATTCAGGAGCGTGATCCGCAACGCATCGTGCAGATGAACGTCAAGACCGAGGAGGTCGCTGCCGAGGACGATCCGTACGCGGCGTACCAGATTCCTGATGATCTGATGTGGTAAGCCACTGACGACTGCCACAACGACAAACCCCGCTCATGGCGGGGTTTGTCGTTTTCAATGCGGTCATTGTTCAAGCGGAGCGTAGTTCTCGTTGCCGCTCCAGTGTTTCCAGTTCGGCCTTGTAGTTGTGGGCATCTGTCTCGGAGTGGAACATCCCGACCAGCAGGTCTTGTTGGTGCACATCCCAGATCCGGATGCCGGCGGCTACGCCTTCGTGGGACATGTGTGAATCGTCGCGTTCAGTTACTTTTACAGTCATCTGCTAGCTCCAATCTCTGTTATCTGCAGCAAGGCATGTGCAGGACTCTGTTATAGGTTTTGTTAGCCTGCTAAGTAAATGATCAAGTTTTGAAAGGGTTTATTACAAAATTGGAAACAGTCCTGCAGCCCGCGAAATCCGCGACATTGCGTCGCAGGGCGTTGAGTTCCATGACAAAAGCTTCATGTTGAACAGGCACTTCGACCCTGTGGGAGCTGGCTTGCCAGCGATAGCGGTGTGTCAGGCGACGTTGATGTTGGCTGTGCCGACGTCATCGCTGGCAAGCCAGCTCCCACAGGGGCTGCGGTGATTCTTCAGGCAAAAAAAACGCCCCGAACCAGTCGGGGCGTTTTTGTGTGCAGCGAAGCAGCGGGGTATTACTTGCCCTGCCAGCGCTTCAGCACCAGTGTGGCGTTGGTGCCACCGAAACCGAAGCTGTTGCTCATCACGGTGTCGATCTTGGCGTTTTCCTGGGTCTTGGTCAGTACCGGCAGGTCAGCCACTTCCGGATCCAGCTCGTCGATGTTGGCGGAGCCGGCAATGAAGTTGCCTTCCATCATCAGCATGCAGTAGATCGCTTCGTGAACGCCGGCGGCGCCCAGGGAGTGACCCGACAGGCTCTTGGTGGAGCTGATGGCCGGAGCCTTGTCGCCGAACACTTCACGCACACCTTTCATTTCCGCGACGTCGCCGACCGGGGTCGAAGTGCCGTGGGTGTTCAGGTAGTCGATCGGGGTGTCGACGGTGGACAGCGCCTGCTGCATGCAGCGGATGGCGCCTTCGCCGCTTGGGGCGACCATGTCGTAGCCGTCGGAAGTCGCGCCGTAGCCAACGATTTCCGCGTAGATCTTCGCGCCACGGGCCAGGGCGTGTTCCAGTTCTTCAACCACGACCATGCCGCCGCCACCGGCGATGACGAAACCGTCACGGTCGGCGTCGTAGGCGCGGGAAGCTTGTTCCGGGGTGTCGTTACGCTTGCTGGACAGGGCGCCCATGGCGTCGAACAGGAACGACTGGCTCCAGTGCTCTTCTTCACCGCCGCCGGCGAAAACGATGTCCTGCTTGCCCATCTGGATCTGTTCCATGGCGGTACCGATGCAGTGAGCACTGGTGGCGCAGGCAGAAGCGATGGAGTAGTTCAGGCCCTTGATCTTGAACGGGGTGGCCAGGCAAGCGGAAACGGTGCTGCTCATGGTCCGCGTTACACGGTATGGGCCGACGCGCTTGACGCCTTTCTCGCGCAGGATGTCCAGCGCTTCCATCTGGTTCAGCGTCGATGCGCCACCGGAGCCGGCGATCAGGCCGGTACGCGGGTTGGACACCTGCTCTTCGGTCAGGCCGGAGTCGGCGATGGCGTCTTTCATGGCCAGGTAGGCGTAAGCCGCTGCGTGGCCGACGAAGCGATAAATCTTGCGATCGATCAGTTCTTCAAGGTTGAGGTCAATGGAGCCGGAAACCTGGCTACGCAGACCCATTTCGGCATATTCCGGGTTGAACCGGATGCCAGGGCGGCTTGCACGCAGGTTAGCGGAGACGGTCTCTTTGTCATTGCCCAGGCACGAAACGATGCCCAGACCAGTGATAACGACGCGGCGCATGCGGATAACCCTTAGAAGTTGTCAGTGGAGGTGAATACGCCAACCCGGAGGCCTTCGGCGGTGTAGATTTCGCGACCGTCGACAGTGACCGAACCGTCGGCGATGGCCAGGTTCAGCTTGCCCTTGAGGACGCGCTTGATATGAATGTTATAGGTGACTTTCTTGGCGGTTGGCAGGACCTGGCCGAAGAATTTCACTTCGCCCGAACCCAGTGCGCGACCGCGGCCCGGCAGGCCTTGCCAGCCGAGGAAGAAGCCGACCAGTTGCCACATGGCGTCGAGGCCCAGGCAGCCCGGCATCACCGGATCGCCTTCGAAGTGGCAAGCGAAAAACCACAGGTCCGGAGTGATATCCAGCTCGGCAACCAATTCACCTTTGCCATACTTGCCGCCGTCTTCGCTGATCAGGGTGATGCGATCAACCATCAGCATGTTCGGGGCGGGCAGTTGCGCGTTACCTGGGCCGAACAGCTCACCGCGACTGCAGCGCAGCAGGTCTTCCCGGGTAAAGGCGTTTTGTTTGGTCATGCGAGCTCCTCAATAGTCCCATGCGGCAGGTGGGGCAAATCTTCCCGGCCGATCGAAGCGTTCATGCCTCGAACCGGCAGCCTACTCATAGACTATTGCGTTGTGGTGAAAGTCACAGCACCAAGGACATGAAAGTACACTTGTGCACTGAAATTTTTATTCAAGCCCCTTTTTGGGCCTGTTCGGGTGCCTAAGACTGCCGCACTTTCGCCTTTCACGCCAGTCGCAGATGCTCGAAAGGCCTGTACTACTGCACCCATCGCTGCAGAATTTGCTGCAGATCAGTCCGTTTGAAGGGCTTGGCCAGGTAATCGTTCATCCCCGCCGACAAACAGGCTTCGCGATCGCCCTGCAAGGCATTGGCGGTCAGGGCGATGATCGGCAGGTCGGTGCAGCCGGGCAGTTGGCGAATCTGTCGGGTGGCTTCGTAGCCGTCGATGACCGGCAATCGGCAGTCCATCAGGATCGCTTCGAAAATCAGGCTCTCGGCACTGCGTACCGCTTGCGCGCCATCGACGGCGACGCTGACGGTAAAGCCCAGGCTGCGCAGCATGGCTTCTATTACCGTCTGATTGACCGGGTTGTCTTCGACCAGCAGCACATTGCGGCCGTCGCCATCGTCATTACTGGTTGGTGCCCTCGGCGCGAGCACAGGCAGTGGCTGTTGATAAAGCGCCAACGGGATTTCCAGGGTGAACTCCGAACCATAACCTTCTTCGCTCTGGGCGCGCAGGGTTCCGCCCATGCGTTCGGCAAGGGTGCGGGCAATCGGCAGACCGAGGCCGGTGCCTCCGTAACGTCTTGAAATAGAACTATCGGCTTGTTGAAACGCGTTGAACATCAATTCCAGACTTTCGGCAGCAATACCGATGCCACTGTCGCGCACGGTGCAGGTGAACCACAACAGTTCGTGATCCAGTGATTGCCATTGCGGTTCGATGGACACGCGGCCCTGTTCGGTGAATTTCAATGCATTTCCGATCAGGTTGACCAGAATCTGCCGGATCCGTGTTGGATCGCCCTGAACCTGCAACCCTCGCATATCCTCCGGAATCTGCAATTGCAGATCGAGCCCGCGTTGTGCCGCGCTGTGCTGGAACGACTGCGCACAGGCGCCGATCAGGTCGGCGAGGTGGAACGGAATGTGTTCCAGCTCCAGCTCCGAGCGCTCGATACGAGAGAAATCCAGAATGTCGTTAATAACCTTGAGCAGATGTTCGGTGGATTCCGACGCCAGTGCCGCGTATTCGACCTGCTCCGGGGTCATCTCGGTGGTTTCCAGCAACTGCAACATGCCCAGCACACCATTCATCGGCGTGCGCAATTCGTGGCTCATCATGGCGAGAAAGTCGGACTTGGCGTTGTTGGCCTTTTCCGCTTCTTCGCGGGTCTGGATCAACTGCGCCATGGCCTGATGCTGTTCACGACTCGCCTGTTCCAGCCCACTGGCAAGGTTGTTGATGTGTTGCGAGAGGGCGCCCAGTTCGGTGTCGTCGACGATGGGCAGCGGTGTTTTGTAGTCACCTCCCTGGATCGCCTTGACCGCGTTGCCGATATCGCGGATCGGTTGCGACAGGCTGCCCGCCAGCCGCCGGGCGAGCACGAAAGTAAACAGCAGGGCGAACAGTGCCAGTATCGCGGCCTTGAGCAGGATTTCCTGCTGGCGCTGACTGAATGCATCGTTGGACAAACCGACGATCACCCGTCCCAGGTAATCCTCGGCGGGGGCGCTGGAGGCGACTTTGCTGTCCTGGAAAAAATCATTGTGCAGCGGGATGCGCTGCAACCGTACCGGTGCCTGGAACACTTCAACCTGATGCGGTCGGTCATGGTTGGCCGAGGGGCGCTCGACGTACACCAGAATCCGGTTGGCACTGTCCTGTATTTCCAGGAACCGCACGTTGGGCGTGGCCAGCGTGGCCTTGAGCAGACTCTCCAGCACCTCGTTGTTGCCGGAAATCACACCGTATTCAGTGGCCGGCGCCAGTTGGTTGGCGATGAGTTGACCGGTGTGGTTGAGTTCCTGGCGCAAATCCTGGATCCGCACGAAGGTGAAGAAGCTGATCAACAGCAATGTCAACAGCAGGGCGGGGCCGAGGCTGATGAGCTGGGTCCGGGTGTTGATGTCCCAACGGCGTCGGAAGGTCATGGGCGGCGTTCTCTTTCAGCCAACAGTGTTGCGACAGATGCTTCGTTTATCTGTTCAATACCTAATGAACGAGCCACCTGCGGGTTGCTTGAGACTTTGAAACGAGGCGGGTAGTGGGTGCGTGGCCACGTGGTGGGCGGCTGGTCGAGCAGTTCATCGAGAATGGCCAGCCAATCGCTCTGATCGCTGTAGGTGCTGGCCAGGCTCCCGGCCTTGACGAACCCGGCGTTGGGACCGATCAATGCCAGCTGTCGTGAATAGCTGCTGAGCAGCAGGTTTTTGGCGGTTTTTGGGTTGTATAGATCGGGGTCATCAAGGCCCAGCAACACATCGCTGTTGTTCAGCAAGGTTTGCAATGGACGACTGTCATGGATGTTGTCCCAGCGCTCGGTCACCACTTCGAGCCCCAGGGGAAGAGCTGCCTGGCGCAGTTCTTTCAACAGGAATTCACTGTGGCTGTCGTACAGCACACCGACCCGCTTGACCTGGGGCAAGAGGATGCGGGTCAAGTGCAGTTGGCGCTCCAGTGGCGGATCGCTCCAGAGCAGGCTGAGGTGCGGTGGCAGGTGTTCCCCCAGATGCTGTCGCGCTTGCAGGCGACTGATGCGCAAGACCAGCGTCGCCGGGCCTTGGGGGTCTTGCAGGCGCCAGTCGAGGCTTGGCAAGTCCAGCAGAATAAGACGGATGTCACTTGCGAGTTTGCTTGGTGCCGGCAAGTCGGACAGTGGCTGGAAACGCACGCGATCGCCAGGGCGCAATTCGCGCAGGGCCTGGATGAAGGATTGCACGCCGGGGCTGTCGTCGGAGCCAGTCAGCAGAATGTCTTCGGCATTGGCCGACAGGCTGCCCAGCCAGCCACCGATCACCAGGCACAGCATCGCCAGCAGGTGGCCAACACCTGTTGTCTTGCGAGGCTGACCATAAGCCATCTTAAAACGCCAGCTCCGCACTGAAGTACATCACCCGGCGCTCGTCGTAGTTGTTGTCGATAAAGGTAGTGGGTTGATTGTCGAGGCGCTGCTGGAGCACGCCGGCCAGTTCCAGGCTGGCCTTGCCCAGGCCAATGCGTTTGGCGATGCGTGTGTCGACCCGCTCGAAGCGGTAACCGTTCAGGGCGTCGTCGCCATAGTAGAAGAGTGCGCTATTCCAGCCCTGGCCCCAGTCCCGCAGCCAACCGGCGGAACCGCTGTTGCGTGCAGTCTGTTGGGTATCTTGTGGGTTGCTTGTGTCCGCATCGACGTAGGCATAGGTCAAGCGCAGCCGATCGGCAAAGCCGATGCGCCAGTCGAGCTGGGTTTCCGCTCCGGAAAAGCGGGCTTTGTTGCTGTTACTGGCGATGAACTGATTGTTGCGCAGCGGTTCGCTGATCATGCCGGTGATTTCGTCGTAGAACAGCTTTACATCGACCGCTAGCCCCGCCTCGGCGAAATAGCCGTTGTAGCCCAGTTCCCGGGAACGCATATGTTCCTGGTCAAGATCGCCCGGGCCGCGTGTCTTGACGAAATAGCGGGCGCTGGAATGGCCGTAGGCTTGGGGCCGCAGGTTGGTGACCTGGTAACTCCAGTTGACGCTGTTCTCGAACATGTCCGGTGAGCGGACGGCTTCGGAATACACCGCACGCAAGCCATGGCGCGGGTTGATCAGATAGTTGACCGCCACCCGCGGGGTCAGCGAGCTACCGATCAACCGAGTGTCTTCGAACATGGCGCCGCCCTGCAGTAACCAGTGTTCGCTGGCGCGCCACTCGAGTTGGCCGAATGCCCGCCAGGTGGTGTCGTCGAGGGTGCCATTGAAGTAGGTCTCGGAATCTGCCCGGTCGTAACGATAGTTCAAGCCGCTGACCAGTCGCAGGCTATCGGACAGGCTCAAGGTGTCTTGCAGCTCAAGGTCGTACCGTGTCTCCCGGGTGCTTTGGTCGATATCGCCGCAAACGGTCTGCCGGGCGCCCTTGCGCCATTGTTCCAGTACCCGATTGGCCAATGTCTGCTGGACAGGATCACCGGCGGGGGCTCCGGGGCCGGTGAATCGCGCGATATTGCGTGCCAGGCGTTCGGTGTAATTGGGGTTGAGCTGCCACAACTCGGTCAATTGAGGGCTGAACGACACCTCGGCATCACAGGCCCGCCAGGTTTGCTGGCGGTCCCAATGCTGGGCCGATCCCTGGAGGTACAGACTGTGATCGGGGTTGATGTCGAGGTTCCAGCGCAGCGAGCCGGCGTAGTCCTTGGCGTTGACGTCGGAATTGTTCCCTGAACTGGTAATCCCGGAAAACACCGGGCGGTAGGTATACGGGCGCTGATTACTGCCTTCCTTGGCATTCAATTGCCAATCGATACTTTGCCGCTCGTTGAGTGTCTGGCTGACGGCGAGGTTAAAGCGGTTCAAACGCCGGCTGTCGCGATAATCCGCGCCGTTGCGGTCGGTGTCGAAACCATCGTCCTGCTGGCCGGACAGGGACAGGCGCAAGTCGCCATCATCCCAGCCCACACCCTGGCTGGCGTAAAAGTCGTTGATGCCGCGCTGGCCACGGGTGACCTTCATTCGCGTGCCATGGCTGTCGGCGGGATGGCGGGTGATGATGTTGACCACCGCCATCAAAGCATTCGCGCCATAGCTGACGGTGTTCGGGCCGCGGAACACTTCGATGCGCTCGATGTCCTCCATGGCCACCGGAATGTCGCTCCAGTCCACCGTGGACAGGCCTGCACGATAGACCGACCGGCCATCGATCAGCACCTGAAGGCGTCGCGCTTCGGTGGCATTGGTGCCGTGATAGTTCACGGCGGCCTGATTGCCGCTGATGTTGCCGACCATCATGCCGGGCACGAGCCGCAGCACTTCACTGATGTCTCGGGCGCCACTGGCGGTGATCAGGGCACTGTCGATCACGGTCATGCTCCCCGGTACGGCGGCCGGCGATTGCTTCAGGCGCGTGGCCGTCAGGACTTGCGGCAACGGGTCGCTGTCGAGAAACAAGTCATCGGCCAGCACTGGCGAGCTGAAGAACAGCGCCAGTACCAATGGCGAGCGGGGTGAAGGCGAAGCCAATGACACAACACATCCTTGTTTATGATCGATGGCGCGCATGTTAACCGAGCCGGATGAGTTTTCCAGTCACGATGTCAGCATTTTCCTCGGTTTTGTTGGACTTCTACACGCCTGTACGGGTAATTGACGCGGGGGCTGGCCGCCACTGGGGCGCTCCGTATAATGCCGGGATTGCCACTGGTATGGATTAACGGATTACATATGACTGAACAGCGCCCGATCGCGGTCCTGGGAGGCGGAAGTTTTGGTACCGCCGTGGCTAACCTGCTGGCCGAAAACGGACATCAGGTCCTGCAATGGATGCGTGACCCGGAACAAGCCGAGGCCATTCGGGTCAATCGCGAAAACCCGCGTTACCTCAAAGGCATCAAGATTTTGCCCGGCGTGACGGCGGTCACTGACCTGCAAGCGACCCTGGAAGCCTGCGACCTGAGTTTCGTCGCGCTGCCATCCAGCGCCTTGCGTTCGGTGCTGGTCCCGCACGCCGAGCTGTTGCGCGGCAAGTTGTTGGTGAGCCTGACCAAGGGCATCGAAGCCCACACCTTCAAACTGATGAGCCAGATCCTCGAAGAGATCGCCCCGCAAGCGCGCATCGGCGTGTTGTCCGGGCCGAATCTGGCTCGTGAAATCGCTGAGCACGCGCTCACGGCTACCGTGGTGGCCAGTGAAGACGAAGAGCTCTGCACGCGTGTTCAAGCCGTGTTGCATGGCCGCACGTTTCGCGTCTACGCCAGCGCCGACCGTTTCGGTGTGGAGTTGGGCGGGGCCTTGAAAAACGTCTACGCGATCATCGCCGGCATGGCCGTGGCGCTGGACATGGGCGAGAACACCAAGAGCATGCTGATCACCCGGGCACTGGCCGAGATGACCCGCTTTGCGGTGAACCAGGGCGCCAACCCCATGACCTTCCTCGGTCTGGCGGGCGTTGGCGATCTGATCGTGACCTGTTCGTCGCCGAAAAGCCGCAACTATCAGGTCGGATTTGCTCTCGGACAGGGCTTGAGCCTCGAAGAGGCAGTCAATCGCCTGGGCGAAGTGGCCGAGGGTGTGAATACACTCAAAGTGCTCAAGGCCAAGGCCCAGGAAGTCGGCGTGTATATGCCGCTGGTCGCCGGGCTTCACGCGATCCTGTTCGAAGGGCGCACGCTTGAACAGGTCATCGGATTGCTAATGCGCGGCGAACCGAAGACCGACGTCGACTTTATTTCCACCAGCGGCTTCAACTGAGCCCTCAACGCAATAGGAACGGAGCGAGACATGAGCGATCAAAAAGTAGAAGCCAAATACGAGTCCATCGTGCTGCGGGTGTTGTGGATGATCGTCTTTGTGCTGGTCTGGCAAGTGGCGCAATTCATCCTTGGCGCCGTGGTGCTGGTGCAATTGATCTATCGTTTGATCTATGGCGCACCGAGCGCCAGCCTGATGAACTTCGGCGACAGCCTGAGCCAGTTTCTGGCTCAGATCGGTCGTTTCGGCAGCTTTCACAGCGACCAGAAGCCCTGGCCGTTCGCCGATTGGCCAGCGCCGCGTACGCCGGAAGGTGAAGCGCCGCACGTCGTGGCGCCGGCTCCGCACCCGGCCCGAGATGAGGAACCCAAGCTATGAAACTCTGGGTATTGCGTCATGGTGAGGCTGTACCGTACGGCTCCACGCCCCACGATTCGGAGCGGGAACTGACGGCCAACGGTCGTGAAGAGGTGCTGCGTGCCGCGGCCAATCTGGTTGGCCAGCCACTCACCGCAATTTATGCCAGTCCTTACATGCGAGCGCAGCAGACCGCGCACCTGGTGAAGGATGTCTTGGGATTCGAACCGGAAATTCGCACCGTTGAGTGGTTGACGCCGGATGTCGATCCCGACAGGGTCACCGATCAATTGAACTCAGTGACCAACGTCTTGCTGGTTTCTCATAATCCGCTGGTGGGGCACCTGATCAGCTATCTGCAACATGGTGCCGGCCATCCACCGGAAAGGGTCAGTACCGCTGGCCTGGCCGAGTTGGAACATGATGAGCTGGTGATCGGGGCGATGAAGCTCAACAGCATCAAACACCCTTGACGTCGGTGAACTGTGGGAGCGAGCCTGCTCGCGATGAGGGAGTATCAATCGCCATCAATGCAGCCTGACACACCGCTATCGCGAGCAGGCTCGCTCCCACTGGGCTATTGGTGTTTGAAAAAAATTGTATGAAATAGCTAACCAAGCACTTGCTTGGTTAGCTACGCTTGCTCCACAACAAAAATAAAGGAGCGAGTCGCATGTCTGCTGCTTTTCGTTTGCCGCTGGACGTTTTCTACGAGCGTGAGACCCGTCATCCCCGTCAACGCTTCATGGTCCAGCCCATCGGCGGCGGGCAGGTCGAAACCCTGACCTGGGCCGACGTTGGCCATCAGGCCCGTTGCGCAGCGCATTGGCTGCGGGCGCGGGAATTGCCCCAGGGCAGCCACATTGCCCTGATCTCGAAAAACTGTGCGCACTGGATCATTGCCGATCTGGCGATCTGGATGGCCGGACATGTGTCGGTGCCGCTGTACCCCAACCTCACCGCCGAGTCCGTGGCCCAGGTGCTGGACCATTCGGAAGCGGCGCTGGCCTTCATCGGCAAACTCGACGACTGGCCCGGCATGTCCCGCGGGGTCAGCCCGGACCTGGTGACCATCAGTCTGCCACTGCATCCGCCGGGCGACTTCAATTTCAATTGGGCCGATCTGCAACGTAGCTCGCCGATCCAGGACGACCCTAGACCCGGCCCCGATCAACTCGCGACCATCATCTACACCTCCGGCACAACCGGCATGCCCAAAGGGGTGATGCACAGTTTCGGCAATCTGGGGTTCGCCACCACTCACGGTACGCAATTGTTTGGCCTCAATGAGTCGGATCGCCTGCTGTCTTATCTGCCGCTGTGCCACGTTGCCGAAAGGATGTTCGTCGAACTCGCCTCGATCTATACCGGACAAACCGTGTTTTTTGCCGAAAGCCTCGACACTTTCCTCGACGACTTACGCCGTGCCCGGCCGACGGCAATGTTTGGTGTACCGCGCATCTGGACCAAGTTCCAGATGGGCGTGTACAGCAAGATCCCGGCGAAACGCCTCGACTTCCTGCTTGGCCTGCCCATCATCGGCAAGCGTGTCGGGCAAAAAGTCCTTGCCGGGCTGGGGCTCGATGCCTTACGCGTGGCGTTGTCCGGCGCCGCGCCAGTGCCGCTGACTTTGTTGCGCTGGTATCAGAAGCTTGGGCTCGACGTGCTGGAGGTTTATGGCATGACCGAAAGCTGCGGTTATTCGCACATCTGCCTGCCAGGCCAATACAAGGAAGGCTGGATCGGCAAGCCATGCCCGGAAGTCGAAGTGCGGATCGACGACGCAGGCGAAGTCCAGGTGCGTAGCGGTGCGACCATGCTTGGGTATTTCAAGGAACCGCAGAAAACCGCCGACACCATTACCGAGGATGGATTCCTGCGCACCGGCGACAAAGGCGAGCAGGATGCCGAAGGTAACCTGCGCTTGACCGGGCGCTTGAAGGAGATTTTCAAGACCAGCAAGGGCAAATACGTGGCCCCGGCCCCCATCGAAAATCGCCTGGCGGTGCATTCATGTATCGAGCAGGTGTGCGTGGTGGGCGATGGTTTGAGCGCGCCGTTGGGCTTGTGTGTGCTCTCGGCTGTGGGGCAGCAGGACGCGGGGGGAACCGCACGGGCCGGGCTCCACTCCAGCCTGGAAAAACTCCTGGAGGAGGTCAATGGCGCCCTCGATAAACACGAACGCTTGCGGCGCCTGGTGGTGGTCAAGGACAGTTGGGCCGTGGAAAACGGCTTCCTTACGCCGACCCTGAAGATCAAACGCAACGTGATCGAAGCCGCCTACGGCGCCCGCTTCGAAGAATGGAGCGAGCGCAGCGAATCGGTGCTGTGGCAGGATTGATCCACGAATAAAACCAACAAGGAAAATCTGCGATGAGTCTGTGGCGTACCACTCCCAACATCGAACAGTTGAATGCTTTCCAGAAAAACACCATCGGCGAAGTGCTGGATATCCGCTTCGAGGCTGTCGATGATGACTCCTTGACCGCCAGCATGGTCATCGACCACCGCACCCATCAACCTTATGGTTTGCTGCATGGCGGCGCTTCGGTGGTGCTGGCCGAAACCGTCGGTTCCATGGCCAGTTTCCTGTGCATCGATTCCAGCAAGTTCTACTGCGTGGGCCTGGAAATCAACGCCAACCATCTTCGCGGCTTGCGCAGTGGACGGGTGACGGCGGTGGCCAAGCCGATCCACATCGGCCGCACGACCCATGTCTGGGACATCCGATTGACCAGCGATGAAGGCAAGGCCAGCTGCGTGTCGCGCTTGACCATGGCGGTGGTGCCGTTGGGTGAAAATCCGCCGGTGCGTTGAAACCGATCCCTGTAGGAGCGAGCTTGCTCGCGATGGTCGTTAACGATAACGCTGAGAGCCTGACACCCCGCAGCGTTCTTGAGTCCATCGCGAGCAAGCTCGCTCCTACAGTAAAGGGATCTGTATTCGCATGGCCGGACTGTCATCATTCCTGTCAGTTACGGTCATTGCTGTAGGGCGCCGTCTTACCGACAATCAACGCCTGTTCTTTCTTGCTCATGGATTTGCCGGTTATGTCGCAACAGATATTTTTCGCTCACGCCAATGGATTCCCCTCGGGCACCTACGGCAAGTTGTTCGCGGCGCTGGCGCCCGAGTATCAGGTGACGCATCTGGAGCAACATGCCCACGATCCGCGTTTTCCGGCGGACGATAACTGGTACAACCTGGTGGATGAACTGATCCATCACCTGGAGCAGCAACCGGAGCCCGTGTGGGGCGTGGGCCATTCCTTCGGCGGCGTACTGCACCTGCACGCCGCGTTACGTTGCCCCGAGCTGTATAGAGGCGTGGTCATGCTCGATTCCCCGGTGCTGACCCGTACTGATCAATGGGTGATCCGTGCCGCCAAGCGTTTCGGCTTCATCGATAAATTGACGCCGGCGGGCCGTACGCTGGGGCGACGGGAAGAGTTTGCGGATCTCGACAGTGCCCGTCGCTATTTCTCCGGCAAAACCCTGTTTAGCGGCTTCGATCCGGAGTGTTTCGACGCCTACCTGCAATACGGTTTGCAGCAGGTCGGCGACAAATTACGCCTGCGTTTCGATCCAGCCACCGAAATCAGCATTTACCGCGGCGTGCCCCATACCAGCCCTGGTCGCACCGGGCAATTGAAAGTGCCGCTGGCGCTGGTTCGCGGACACAAGAGCCGAGTGGTGATGCGCCATCACGCGAGTTCGGTCGGGCGCATGCCCCGGGGCGAATCCCTGACCATGCCCGGTGGCCACATGTTTCCCCTTGAACGCCCTCAGGACACGGCAGCGATGCTGAAGAGCCTGTTCAGTCGCTGGGACGGCCGCCAGCAGGATTGCGCATGAGCAACGTCGTCGAAGAAGTCCGCCTGAGCCTGCCGCACATCGAGCTGGCGGCACACCTGTTCGGTTCCGAAGACGGTTTGCCGGTCATTGCCCTGCATGGCTGGCTCGACAACGCCAACAGCTTCGCCCGACTGGCGCCGAAGCTCAAAGGCTTGCGCATCATCGCGCTGGACATGGCCGGACACGGCCACTCCGGGCATCGCCCGGCGGGTGCCGGCTACGCGATGTGGGACTATGCCCACGATGTACTGCAAGTTGCCGAACAGCTGGGTTTGAAACGGTTTGCGCTGATGGGGCACTCCATGGGGGCGATCGCCTCCCTGATCATTGCCGGGTCGCTGCCGGACCGTGTCACACACCTGGCGTTGATCGACGGCGTCATTCCGCCTACCGACAAAGGTGAAAATGCTGCCGAGCGCATGGGCATGGCCTTGCAGGCGCAGCTGGATCTACGGGACAAGCGCAAGCCGGTCTACACGACGCTGGAACGGGCCATCGAGGCGCGAATGAAGGGGCTGGTGGCGGTCAGTCGCGAAGCCGCCGAACTGTTGGGCCAACGTGGCTTGATGCCGGTGTCGGGGGGATATACCTGGCGCACCGACAATCGCCTCACGCTGCCGTCGCCGCTGCGCATGACCACTGAACAAGCCATGGCCTTCGTCCATCGCGTCACCTGTCCTGCAAAACTGGTGGTTGCCGCTGACGGCATGCTCGCCAAACATCCTGAATTGCTGGAGCGTCTACCCTTTAGTCGTGAACAGCTGCCAGGTGGCCATCATTTGCACCTGAATGATGAGTCCGGTGCCGATCTTGTCGCAGACTGTTTCAATAGGTTCTTCACCGTTCCTTGACTTGCAACGGGCAACTGTCGAGGCTGGGTGGGTTGAAACGGGAGACAACCATGACGGATCCATACACCTCTGCAACCCCCAATGACCACAAGGTCATTTCTGATAACGCCCAAGCCATCCTGACCCGATGAGTCTATCGATGCGTTATCTCAGTCTGTTGGCGCTGTGCAGTTTCAGTTCCTTATCCTTTGCCGCTGATGTACCAGGCAGTCAGGACCTGCCGATCGTGCCGCGCATGGTCGATGCACAGATCGTCGACTATCGCCCCGCGGCTGAACTCGAGCGGATTTATCCGCTCGGTTCGATCCGCAAGATCAGCGGCCAGTTGCGCTTCGATGGTCAGGTCAATGCCCGTGGCACTGCCACGTCAGTGACCTATGAGTTGCCGCCGGAGCATTCTGCGACGCAAGCCTTCACGGCGGCCCGGGAAGCCTTGCAAAATCAGGACGCACAGTTGCTGTTCTGGTGCCAGGCCCGTGATTGCGGTGAAAGCAGCCTGTGGGCCAACGAGGTATTTGGCAACGCCAAGCTCTACGGCGCTGACAATGAACAAGCGTATCTGCTGTTGCGCCTGGCGGCGCCGAAAGACAACACATTGGTAGCGCTTTACAGCATCACCCGTGGCAACCGCAAAGCCTACCTGCACGTTGAACAGTTCGATGCCGCCGCTCCACTGGGTGATTTGCTGCCGACCTCCGCAACCCTGTTGCGCGAACTCAAAAGCACCGGCGAACTCGACTTCCCCAAGCTGATCAATGCGCCAGATGACACCTGGCTGCGATTGATTTCCCGTGGCCTGAACCTGGACACGACGCTGCGGGTCAGTGTTTCCGGGCCGAATGCCGAAGCCTGGCGGCAGGCATTGATCGACCAGGGTGTACGTGCGGCCCGGATGGAAACCGGCAGCTCCGAAGGCTCTGGCCTGCATATCCAGCTGCTGCGATAAGCGTTATCAGGCGAGCGCTTTCCATGCGTTCGCCTACTCTTTTGCTGACTGATTTATTAGAGATTTCAGATGATCAATAACGATCGGCTATTGGTGCAGATCCTGCTCCTGGTGCTGTTTGGGGCAAGCTTCTGGGTGATGGCGCCGTTCTGGTCGGCGTTGTTCTGGGGCGCGGTGCTGGCGTTCGCCAGTTGGCCACTGATGCGCTTGCTGACCCGTTGGCTCAATGGACGTGAATCCCTGGCGGCAGCGGTGTTGACCGTAAGCTGGATGGTCCTTGTGGCGGCGCCATTGGTGTGGCTGGGGTTCAACCTGGCGGATCACGTGCGCGATGCCGTGGCGTTCATCAAGGATGTGCAGGTCGAAGGCCTGCCGGAAGCACCGGCCTGGCTGGCCAGCATTCCGTTGGTGGGCGGGCGATTGACGGCGATCTGGAACAGTGTCGATCAGCAAGGCGCGGCGATGATGGTGTCGCTCAAGCCCTATTTGGGTCAGGTCGGAAACTGGTTGCTGGCGCGTAGCGCTCAGATTGGCGGCGGCATTCTCGAACTCACCTTGAGCATTGTCTTCGTGTTCTTTTTCTACCGTGACGGGCCTCGGCTGGCGGCGTTTGTCCAAAGTTTGCTGGAGCGCCTGATCGGCCACCGTGCCCGCTATTACATCGAACTGGTGGCTGGCACCGTGCAGCGGGTGGTGAACGGAGTGATCGGAACGGCGGCAGCACAGGCCGTCCTGGCGCTGATCGGGTTCCTGATTGCCGGAGTGCCGGGGGCGCTGGTGCTCGGCATCGTGACGTTCATGCTCAGCCTGATTCCGATGGGGCCGCCGCTGGTGTGGATTCCCGCCACGGCTTGGCTGGCCTGGAAAGGCGAGTATGGGCTGGCGGTATTTCTCGGCATCTGGGGCATGTTCATCATCAGTGGCGTGGACAACGTCCTCAAGCCTTACCTGATCAGTCGTGGCGGGAATTTGCCATTGGTGATCGTGCTGCTGGGGGTGTTCGGCGGGTTGATCGCGTTCGGTTTCATCGGCCTGTTCATCGGTCCGACGTTGCTGGCGGTGGCGTACAGCTTGTTGACCGACTGGAGCAAAAGTCAGAAGCGGGTCGAAGACCGTCGCTGATATCAGGCGGGATTACGCAGGGGATGAAAACAGACTCGCGTTGGTCCGGCGGACGGATGATGGGGACCGTCGGACCAACGCAAGGCTGAATGGAAGCAGCTTCAAGCGGCAAGCTACAAGCTGAAAGTAGTGCGCGTGAGCTTTTAGCTTGTGGCTTAAAGCTTGAAGCTTGTTGCTGCCACTTTAGAACTTCGCTTCGGCATCCAGTTGCAGGGTGTCGATGTCGGAGTCCTTCAGGTTGGCGTTGGTGAAGTCGGAGTTAGCCATGAAGTAAGTGGCGCCGAGGGTGAAGTTCTTGTCCAGCTCGTAACTCACTTTCAACTTGCTGCCGCGCGATCCGGTGAAACCGTTGGCGAAGTCGGAGTCGGTGAAGGCACCCACGACCGAGTTACGCTGCACGTCGCGGTAGTTGTAGTCCACGCCGAAACCGTAGATTTTGGTCTTCACACCGGCCAGCCAGGCAGTGTCCTGATCGTTGCTGGCATCCTTGTTGTTGACGTACTGACCGTACAACGAGAGCGGTACTGCCAGGCCACTGATATCCAGTTGACCGAAGCCTTCGTACAGTTTGAACTGCTCGTTCGGGCTGTTGCCGTTGATGGCCAGTTGCCCTGGAATGACGCCGGCGACCGGGGTGATGTCGTTGTCGTTGTCGTAGCCGTAGACGCTGCCGCCCAGTGTCAGTTTCAGGTTGTCGGTGATACCGAAGCGTGCACCCAACTGACCGGCGTACAGACGCAGGTCGTGCTTGAACTGCACGCCGTCGCCGTCGACGTTGTCCTTGAGGGTGTAGTGACCGGCGCTACCGAACAGTTCGGTGCTGCCACCGCCCAGCGGGTACTTGTACGATACCGACAGACCTTCCGGGCTGA
Source organism: Pseudomonas baetica (assembly GCF_051216495.1). Taxonomy (GTDB): domain Bacteria; phylum Pseudomonadota; class Gammaproteobacteria; order Pseudomonadales; family Pseudomonadaceae; genus Aquipseudomonas; species Aquipseudomonas baetica_B. The sequence goes on from NZ_JBPKAM010000047.1 coordinate 34,938, forward strand.
TGTCGCTATCCCAGATGACGTCGCCCATGCTCACCCATTGCTGCGGCATCTTGCCGCCAACGATGTGCAGGTTCTTGATGGCGTCGGGGTGGTAGTCGACGTAACCCTGGTCCAGCCAGATTTGCTTCTTGTCGAAGTAGTTGTCCAGGCTCTGGTTGGTGGAGCGCGGGTCATCGTTGTTGCCGGTGGCGATACGGATACCGGTGTCGACCTGCGGGTTGATTTCGGTGTAGGCACCCAGGCGGGCACGAATGCGCTGACGATCCTGGTCTTTATTGTTCGATACGCCATCGTTATGGACGTTTTCCTGACGGAAACGCACATCGCCCTTGAATTGGGTCTTGGCGGCCCACGCCAGTTTCTGGTCGAAGGTGCTCAGCTCGTTGGTTTTCTTCGCGGTGGCCGCGATCTGCTCGTTGGTCTCTTGCTGGGCCTGACGGGCGATTTGCTGTTCTTTCTGATCCTTGGCCAGCTCGGCTTGCAGTTCGCTGTACTGCGCGTTGGTAATCGAGCCGTTTGCCTTGAGCATGTCGAGCAGTTTGGCGTCGACTGCGGCGCTGGCCGGAACGCTCATGGCCAGCAGCAGGCCACCGCACAAGGCCGCCGCAGTTTTCGTGGAAGCAAGACGCATATCAATCTCCGAAGATGAGAGTGGATGACTGAGCCATCCAGGGCACAACCGACCATTGACGGACGGAAAACAGTGGCCGGTGCTATAACCCGGCGCTCTAAAAACAGGCGCCAGTATCGCGATGGTTTATTACAGGGCAGTGGCAATGTGATGGCATGTCAATGACGATACAAAGTCTTCGCGAACTATTGAGTTAGAGCGCTGTCGTCGATTTTCGGGTGTGTAAAGGAGGGTGATGGGCGATACTCGCGGGGTTTTCACGCCATGCATGAGTGAGAGTGGTGATGCCGTTGCAACGTCTGCAAAGCTTGTCCGAAATCGACCCGCAAATCTGGGATGCCCTGGTGCCCGAGACGCAGCCGTTTCTGTGTCATGCTTTCCTGAGCGCGCTGGAAGACAGTGGCAGCGTCGGCCCCCATTCCGGTTGGCAGCCCGAACATTTGCTGCATGTCGAAGGTGACCGGCTGATCGCCGCATTGCCCAGCTACCGCAAATGGCACTCCTATGGCGAATACGTGTTCGATCACGCCTGGGCCGATGCCTGCGAACGCGCCGGCATCGACTACTACCCCAAACTCTTGACTGCCGTGCCGTTCAGTCCGGTCAGCGGCCCGCGCTTGCTGGCCGCCAATGTCGAAGATGGTTTCGAACTCTTGAAAGGCCTGCCGGGCTATCTGGAGATCGAACAACTCTCCAGTGCCCACATCAATTTCACAGATCCGTTTACCGATGCTGCGTTGGCCGAGCAACCGGGTTGGTTGCAACGCATTGGCTGTCAGTACCATTGGCAGAATCGTGGTTACCGGGACTTCCAGGATTTCCTTGACGCCCTGAGTTCGCGCAAGCGCAAGCAGATGCGCAAGGAGCGCGAGCAAGTGGCGGGGCAGGGGTTTGAATTCGAATGGCTTGAAGGTCGGCAATTGACTCAGGAGCAGTGGGATTTTGTCTATGCCTGCTATGCCAACACTTATGCGGTGCGTCGGCAAAGGCCCTACCTGACGCGGGAATTTTTCAGCCTGCTGGCCGAGCGCATGCCGCAATCGATTCGTGTGGTGTTGGCCAATCAAGGCTCACGGCCGGTGGCGATGGCGTTCAGTCTGGTGGGGGGCGACAGTTTCTACGGCCGTTACTGGGGCTGTCTGGCGGAGTTCGATCGCCTGCATTTCGAGACCTGTTTCTACCAAGGCATGGACTACGCGATTGCCAACGGCTTCCAGCGTTTCGATGCCGGTGCCCAGGGTGAGCACAAGTTGATTCGTGGGTTTGAACCGGTGATTACCCATTCCTGGCATTACCTGCGGCATTCGGGGTTGAAGGCGGCGGTCAAAGACTTTCTCCATCAGGAGCGGGCCGGGGTGCTGGCATATGCCGAAGAGGCGAGGATAGCGTTGCCTTATCGACAGGCTTGAACGCTATCCCCTTGTAGGAGCGAGCTTGCTCGCGATGAACCTGAGATCACCATGGGGTGTCAGGCCCCCCGCGTCATCGTTGACGACCATCGCGAGCAAGCTCGCTCCTACAGGGGAATTGCGATGAACATGAGATCTAGTCGATCCCGACAAACCCTCCCGTCTGATGCTGCCACAGTCGCGCATACAAGCCGCCCAACGCCAGCAGCTCGGCATGGCTGCCGGTTTCGGCGATCTTGCCGTTCTCCAGCACCACCAACCGGTCCATCCGGGCAATGGTCGAGAGGCGGTGGGCGATGGCAATCACGGTTTTGCCCTGCATCAGGGTTTCCAGGCTTTCCTGGATCGCCGCTTCGACTTCCGAATCCAGCGCCGAGGTGGCTTCGTCCATGATCAGGATCGGCGCGTCCTTGAGCAGCACGCGGGCGATGGCGATCCGCTGACGCTGGCCACCCGAGAGTTTTACCCCGCGTTCACCGACATGGGCATCGAACCCGATGCGGCCTTCGGCGTCCGATAGCGTGGGAATGAACCCGTCGGCCCGCGCCTTGTGAACAGCCTCCCAGAGTTCGCTGTCGGTCGCGTCGGGCTTGCCGTAAAGCAGGTTGTCGCGGATCGAACGATGCAGCAGGGATGTGTCCTGGGTGATCATGCCAATGCGTTCGCGCAGGCTTTCCTGGCTGACATCGGCAATGTTCTGGCCGTCGATGAGGATGCGTCCGCTTTCCACGTCGTAGAGTCGCAGCAGCAGGTTCACCAAGGTCGATTTGCCGGCACCGGACGGGCCGATTAGTCCGATTTTCTCTCCGGGCCTGATGGTCAGGTTGAGGTCGTCGATGACCCCGCTGTGTTTGCCGTAATGGAAGTCCACGTCTTCGAACCGCACTTCGCCCCGGCCCACGGCCAGTGGCTTGGCCTGGTCGCGGTCGGTGACGCTGACCGGTTGCGAAATGGTTTGCAGACCGTCCTGAACCATGCCGATGTTTTCGAAGATGCCGGTAACCACCCACATGATCCAGCCGGACATGTTGACGATACGGATCACCAGGCCGGTGGCCAGGGCGATCGCGCCCACGGTGATCAGCGATTGCGTCCACAACCACAGGGCCAAGCCGGTGGTGCACACGATCAGCAGGCCGTTCAGGCTGGTGATGACTACGTCCATGCTGGTGACGACGCGACCGGCCATCTGGGCTTTTTCCGTTTGTTCCTTGATCGCTTCGCGGGCGTACTGCTGCTCGTAGTTGGTGTGGGCAAACAGCTTCAGGGTGGTGATGTTGGTGTAACCGTCGACGATCCGCCCCATGAGTTTTGAGCGGGCATCGGAAGACCTCACCGAGCGGTCCTTGACCCGTGGTACGAAGTAGTAGAGGGAACCGATAAAAGCGGCGATCCAGGTCAGCAGTGGAATCATCAGGCGCCAGTCGGCTTCGGCGAACAGCACCAGCGAGCTGATGGCGTAGATCAGCACGTGCCAGAGGGCATCAACCGCCTGTACGGCAGAGTCGCGCAAGGAGTTGCCGGTTTGCATGATGCGCTGGGCGATGCGCCCGGCGAAATCGTTCTGGAAGAAATTCAGGCTCTGCTTGAGCACGTAACTGTGGTTTTGCCAGAGGATCATGCTGGTCATGCTGGGACTGAGGGTCTGGTGCACCAGCAAGTCATGGAGGCCGACGAAGACCGGGCGCAGGATCAGCGCCACCACTACCATCCAGGTCAGTTCGAGGCCGTGTTCCTTGAAGAAATCGGTATTGGGTGTGCCTTGGGCCAGGTCGATGATGCGGCTCAGGTAACTGAACAGCGCCACCTCGACCAATGCGGCGAACAGGCCGACCACCAGCAGGGCGGCGAAACTCGGCCAGACCTGCTTGAGGTAATAGGTATAGAAAGGCCAAACCCGATTTGGCGGTGCGGCGCTCGGGGCGTCGCGGAAGATGTCGATCAGTTTTTCAAAACGGCGATAAAGCATCGGTTTTCCACCCGCGAACGGGCACTCCTTTAAACGGTTTGAGCGTTGCCGGCAGCACCGGCAACGGCTCGGACATCCCTGTCCAGCTTAGTCTCAGTCGATGCGCTTGGCCGACTTGATGAACACCGGGTCGGCCGGTACATCCTTCATGCCGCTGCGTACAGTGGTTGGCGAGTTGACGATGATGTCGACCACGTCCATGCCTTTGACCACTTTGCCGAACACCGCGTAGCCGTCACCCTGGTCAAGAAAGTCGTTGTCCTTGACGTTGATGAAAAACTGGCTGGTGGCCGAATCCGGCACCGAGGTGCGGGCCATGGACAAGGTGCCGCGAACGTTGTGCAGGCCGTTCTTCGATTCGTTCTTGATCGGCGCCTTGGTGTCTTTTTGCTGCATGGTCTGGGTAAAGCCGCCGCCCTGGACCATGAAGCCCGGAATCACCCGGTGGAAAATCGTGTTGTTGTAGAAACCGCTGTCCACGTACTCAAGGAAGTTCTTGGTACTGATCGGGGCCTTGACCGGGTCCAGTTCGATTTCGATCTGGCCGTTGGTGGTTTCCAGCAGAACATGCGGCGCCTTGGCAGGCGTTGCCGCCATCAGGTTGGCGGCAAACAGAACGGAACCGGCGGCGAGGGCGATTTTTTTCAGCATGGGTCAGTGATCCTGAGTGGGGTGGTGTCGACTGCGGTGAGAAACTCGAGCAGTGTCTGGTTGAAGTGTTCGGGCTGGTCCAGCGGGGTGGCGTGACGCGAATCGGCGATCACTACCAGCCGCGCATCGGGCAGCCGTTTTACGTAGTTTTCCTTCAGCGAGACCGGTGTGTAGTCACGGTCGGCGCTGACGACGAGGGTTGGACAGGACACTTTTGAAAGTCGTTCCTGAACGCCCCAGCCAACGATGGCATCGAAGCTGGCGAGATAAGCATGTTTGTCGTTTTTTGCCCAGCGCTCGGCCATCTTTTGACGCAAATCCGCCTGCTCCGGTTTGGGGAACAATTTGCCTCCCAGGGCTTTGCCGATGGTGTGCAAGCTGAGGACCCGCATCAGGCTCCAGCGTTTGAACCACTGCCAGTAATCGTCGCGGCTGCGCAGTTTGACCTCTGGCGCGCTGTTGACGATGCACAGGCTTTTGAGCAGCTGCGGCTGATCCACCGCCAATTGAAAACCGATCATGCCGCCCATGGACAGGCCCACGTAATGGACCGGACCAAGGTTCAGATGCTCGATCAGCGCGACCAGATCGGCACTGAAACCGGCGATGCTGTAGCGCTCGCGGGGTTTGTCGGAGCGTCCGTGGCCACGCACATCGGGAACGATCACCCGGTAGCGGGTCGCCAGCGCGGGAATCTGTTTTTCCCAGTCCAGGGTGCTGGAGCCCAGGCCGTGGACCAGCAGCAACGGCGTGCCGTGGCCATATTCCTCATAGTGCAGGTTGCAACCTTCGTGTTCGAAATACGCCATGAATACACTCCGTGTCAGGCTTGTTCGGGGGCGGCGAAAGGTGCGTCCAGCGGCGCGGTGTCGAAGGTGCGCAGCAATTCGACGAGAATCTGCGTCGCCGGGCCCAGGGGCTTGTCCTTGTTCGAATACAGGAAAAAACTCGGGTTACGGCTGCCGCCCTGGTCCAACGGTAGCAGCTTGAGCGTACCTTCCCGCAATTCCCGTTCGATCATGTGCCTTGGCAACCAGGCGAAACCCAGGCCGCTGCTGACGAAGGTGGCGGCGGTCGCCAGGCTGCCGACGGTCCAGCGTTGTTCGGCACCGAGCCAGCCGACATCCCGTGGCTGTTGGCGACCGGAGTCGCGGATGACCACTTGCAACTGGCTTTCCAAATCCTGGAAGTTCAGTTCGCGGTTGAGGCGGTGCAAGGCGTGTTCGGGGTGGGCGACGGCAACGAATTCTACGTCGCTCAATTCCGCGCCCAAATAACCGGGAATGCTGAAACCGCTGATGGCCAGGTCGGCCACGCCTTCGAGCAGCACTTCTTCCACGCCCGACAAGACTTCCTCACGCAGACGCACCCGGCAGCCACGGCTTTGCGGCATGAATGCGGTCAGCGCGCGGACGAGGCGGGCGCTGGGGTAGGCGGCATCGACCACCAGGCGTACTTCGGCTTCCCAGCCTTGTTCCATGTGATGGGCCAGGTCTTCCAGCTGACTGGCCTGTTTCACCAGTTGCCGGGATCGACGCAGCAATACGCCACCGGCTTCGGTGAGTACCGCTTTACGGCCATCGATACGCAATAGCGGCACGCCGAGCTGGTCCTGCATGCGCGCCACGGTATAGCTGACGGACGATTGCGAGCGGTGCAGCGCTTCGGCGGCCTGGGCGAAACCACCGTGGTCGACCACGGCCTGAAGCGTTCGCCATTGATCAAGGGTCACGCGGGGCGCTTTCATGATGGACTCCTGTTGTCCTAAGCTGCGCAGTTCTTATTGGAGACTGCTGCATGAAAAAAATCGTTTGTTTAATGCTGGCGATGTTGCCGGTGACGGCGTTTGCTTATCCGATCGACGTACAAAAAGAACTCAATGGCCTGAAGATCGACTACACCACCTACGCCTCCGATTACGACATGGGGTCGATGACCGTGAACAACTACGGTGACACGGCCGCCGAATGCGCGGTGGTGTTTCGCAATGGTCCCGAATCGCCAAAGACCCGCCGGGTCAATCTGGATGCCGGTAAAAGCGCCAACCTTTCAGCCAAGTTCAATCGAAAAATCATCAAGCTGTACATCAGCATGACCTGCAAGCCGCAATGACCGCCAGCGGAGCAGGCCAATCGGCCATGCTCCGCTTATAAACGAATTTATTGATCGGTTATAGCAGTTTTTTGTGCTTTTTGATCGATTCAATCCTGTTTAACCTTCACTCCATCGACTTACAGCCTTCTCAGATGGAGCCTACATCCCATGTCCCGTGTTCTGATCATCGAAAGCAGTGCCCGCCAGCAAGACTCGGTTTCCCGTCAACTGACCCAGACCTTCATCAACCAGTGGAAAGCCGCGCACCCGAAAGACGAAATCACCGTGCGTGACCTGGCTGTCAATCCGGTGCCGCACCTGGACATCAACCTGTTGGGCGGCTGGATGAAACCCGCCGATCAGCGCAGCGACATCGAACAGCTTTCCCTGGAACGCTCCAACCAGTTGACCGACGAATTGCTGGCTGCCGACGTGCTGGTGATGGCGGCGCCCATGTACAACTTCGCCATTCCGAGCACCCTCAAAGCCTGGCTCGACCATGTGCTGCGGGCCGGCGTGACTTTCAAGTACACCGAAACCGGTCCCCAGGGTTTGCTCAGTGGCAAGCGTGCGTACGTGCTGACGGCCCGCGGCGGCATCCACGCCGGGGCTCCATCGGATCACCAGGAACCGTACCTGCGTCAGGTCATGGGCTTCATCGGCATCCACGATGTCACCTTCATTCACGCCGAAGGCATGAACCTGGGTGGTGGCTTCCAGGAGAAAGGCCTGAACCAGGCAAACGCCAAGCTTTCGCAGGTGGCCTGATGTTAATCGCCAGATAATCGCTGGATGGTCTAGTGACCTGGCGCAACCCTTCAAGCCTGTACGCGCATCGAACCTCCCTTTGCACTTTTTGCTCCTGAGTGCTGTAGCCCGATTGAACGCTTTAGCGAGATCGGGCTTTTTTTTGCCTGCGATTTGATGAATATGCACAGACCTTTGTGGGAGCGAGCCCGCTCGCGAATGCGGTGGGTCAATCGACATTGATGTCGACTGGCATTCCTTCTTCGCGAGCCGGCTCGCTCCCACAAAAGCAGAAAACCCGCTATCGTCGCCGCCATCCAAAATGAGGCGAGCATGGGCTATCTACTTTTTGTCACGCTGATCCAGGCGTTTTCCTTCAGTTTGATCGGCGAATACCTGGCCGGTCATGTCGACAGTTATTTCGCGGTGCTGGTGCGCGTACTGCTGGCGGGACTGGTGTTCATTCCGTTGACGCGCTGGCGTTCGGTGGAACCGGCCTTCATGCGCGGCATGTTGCTGATCGGCGCGTTGCAGTTTGGCGTGACCTATGTCTGCCTGTACTTGAGCTTCCGCGTGCTGACGGTGCCGGAAGTGCTGCTGTTCACCATTCTTACGCCGTTACACGTGACCCTGATCGAAGACGCACTGAATCGCCGTTTCAATGCCTGGGCGCTGATTGCCGCGTTGGTGGCCGTAGCGGGCGCGGCGGTGATTCGCTACGACCGCATCAATCCGGACTTCTTCATGGGGTTCCTGTTGCTGCAACTGGCCAACTTCACCTATGCCTCCGGGCAAGTGCTCTATAAGCACCTGGTGGCGCGGCACCCGAGCGACCTGCCGCATTACCGGCGCTTCGGCTATTTCTATCTGGGCGCGTTGGCGGTGGCATTGCCGGCGTTCCTGCTGTTCGGCAAACAGAACTTTCTGCCTGAAGCACCGCTGCAATGGGGGGTGTTATTGTTCCTCGGTCTGGTTTCGACCGCGCTGGGGCTCTATTGGTGGAACAAAGGCGCGTGCATGGTCAATGGCGGAACGCTGGCGGTGATGAATAACCTGCATGTCCCCGTGGGATTGCTGGTCAATCTGCTGATCTGGAATCAGCATGAGGAGCTGGGGCGGTTGTTGCTGGGCGGATCAGTGATTCTGCTGGCGGTGTGGATCAGTCGGTTGGGTATCCGCCAAACCGCAATCGCACACTGAATCCCCTGTGGGAGCGAGCTGTGGCGAGGGGATTTATCCCCGTTGGGTCGCGAAGCGGCCCTGAACCTGTGAAAGCAATGTCTCAGATAATTCGCGTTCACCTGGTTTGCGACTGCTTCGCAGCCGAACGGGGATAAATCCCCTCGCCACAGCTTGCTCCCACAAAGGGGGCATAGGATTACATGATGTGCTTTTCGGCTTCGGGAATATGGCTCGCACCCAGCACCGCCGGCAACAAACCGGCGCGTAGATCCGTACCACTGGGCTGCTGATAAAGGCTCAAACCAAACTCCGGGAGCACCGCCAGCAAGTAATCGAAGATATCCCCCTGAATCCGCTCGTAATCAGCCCACGCCGTGGTGCGGGTAAAGCAGTAGATTTCCAGGGGGATGCCCTGGGCCGTGGTCTGCATTTGTCGAACCATGCAGGTCATGTTCGGCTGGATCTCCGGGTGGCTCTTCAGATACGCCAGCGCGTACGCGCGAAAAGTCCCGATATTGGTCATGCGTCGACGGTTGGCCGACATGGCCGCGACATTGCCTTGGGCTTCATTCCAGGCCTTGAGCTCGGCTTGTTTGCGAGTGATGTAGTCCGTCAGCAAATGCACCTGAGACAGTTTCTGTTCTTCGTCATCGCGGATGAAACGCACGCCGCTGGCATCGATGAACAGGCTGCGCTTGATCCGTCGGCCACCGGACTGCTGCATGCCGCGCCAGTTCTTGAACGACTCGGACATCAGGCGCCAGGTCGGGATGGAAACGATGGTCTTGTCGAAATTCTGTACCTTGACCGTGTGCAGGGTGATGTCCACCACATCGCCATCAGCGCCCACCTGGGGCATCTCGATCCAGTCGCCAACCCTCAGCATGTCGTTACTGGTCAGCTGCACACTGGCGACAAACGACAGCAGCGTGTCCTTGTAAACCAACAGGATCACCGCCGACATGGCACCCAGACCCGACAGTAGCAACAGTGGTGAGCGGTCGATCAGGGTGGCGACGATGATGATCGCGCCAAAAATGTACAAAACCATTTTCGCCAGTTGCACGTAGCCTTTGATCGAGCGGGTGCGGGCGTGTTCGGTGCGGGCGTAGATGTCCAGCAAAGCATTGAGCAGCGCGCTCACCGCCAGCATCAGGAACAGAATGGTGAAGGCCAGCGCCACGTTACCGAGGAAGATCAGCGCGGTTTTACTCAGCTCCGGCACCAGGTGCAGCCCGAACTGGATCACCAGCGACGGGATGGTCTGCGCCAGGCGCTGAAAAACCTTGTTGTGACGGAAATCGTTGATCCAGTGCAAGGCTGGTTGACGGCCCAGAATTTTGCTGGCGTGCAGGACCAGGTAGCGTGCCACTCGTCCGAGCAGCAAAGCGATCACCAGAAGTACCACCAGCGCCAGGCCGGAATGCAGGAGCGGGTGCTGATCGAGGGTGCCCCAAAGGTCTTGGATGTTGAGCCAGAGCTGTTTGATATCCATGGGTAGAAACGATTCTTCTGTAAGACGCGACAGGCGATTAGAGCATTTAAGACGCTTTGTATTACGTTCGATGACAAATCAGGCAACAAAAAAGCCACTGTTTACGCTCGATTGCATAAAGAAACTCGGCCTTCGCGCTCGAAACCGTTACCCTATGCAGCTGATTTTTTGCATTTCTTCGAGGTAGCACCCGTGTTTTCCGAATTCGCCCTGCACGAACGCCTGCTCAAAGCCGTGGCCGAACTGAAATTTGTCGAGCCAACGCCTGTGCAAGCAGCGGCTATTCCGCTGGCGCTCCAGGGGCGTGACCTGCGGGTGACTGCGCAAACCGGTAGCGGCAAGACCGCTGCTTTCGTATTGCCGATCCTCAACCGCCTGATCGGCCCGGCCAAGATCCGCGTCAGCATCAAGACCCTGATCCTGCTGCCGACCCGTGAGCTGGCCCAGCAGACCTTGAAGGAAGTTGAACGCTTCTCGCAGTTCACCTTCATCAAGTCCGGCCTGATCACCGGCGGAGAAGACTTCAAGGTCCAGGCCGCCATGCTGCGCAAGGTGCCGGACATCCTGATCGGTACGCCGGGTCGGATGATCGAGCAACTGAACGCTGGCAACCTCGACCTGAAGGAGGTCGAAGTACTGGTGCTGGACGAAGCCGACCGCATGCTCGACATGGGGTTCGCCGAAGACGTGCAGCGTCTGGTGGACGAATGCCCGAACCGTCAGCAGACCATGCTGTTCTCCGCCACCACCGGTGGTTCGGGGCTGCGCGAAATGGTCGCCAAGGTGTTGAACAACCCTGAGCACCTGCAACTCAACGCGGTCAGCCAACTGAACGAGACCACTCGTCAACAGATCATCACCGCCGACCACAACCAGCACAAAGAACAGATCGTCAATTGGCTGCTGGCCAACGAGACCTATCAGAAGGCGATTATCTTCACCAATACCCGGGCCATGGCCGACCGTATCTACGGCCGACTGGTGGCACAGGAATACAAGGCATTCGTGCTGCACGGTGACAAGGACCAAAAGGATCGAAAACTGGCGATCGACCGTTTGAAGCAGGGCGGTGTGAAGATCCTGGTGGCAACCGACGTTGCCGCTCGCGGTCTGGATGTCGACGGCCTGGACCTGGTGATCAACTTCGATATGCCGCGCAGCGGCGACGAATACGTACACCGCATCGGTCGTACTGGCCGTGCCGGCAACGATGGCCTGGCCATCTCGCTGATCTGCCACGGCGACTGGAACCTGATGTCGAGCATCGAGCGCTACCTCAAGCAGAGCTTCGAGCGTCGCACCATCAAGGAAGTCAAAGGCACCTACGGCGGACCGAAAAAGGTCAAGGCCTCGGGCAAGGCCGCTGGCGTGAAGAAGAAAAAGACTGATGCCAAGGGCGACAAGAAAAAAGTCGCCGCCAAGACCCCGACCAAGCGCAAGAGCGCCAACCGCCCGAAGGCCGACGCTCCGTCGCTGGTCAGCAAGGATGGCATGGCCCCGCTCAAGCGCCGCAAGCCACAGGCGCCAGCGGCTGAATAAGCACTGGAGCTGAGAAAAAATGCCCGTATCGCAAGATGCGGGCATTTTTCTTATTGTGTTACATCCAGTTGAAAACCGGTTTCTTTGCCTGCGGTCCTACGCGGGCGCGCGATAGACTGCCCGCCGACAATTCACTCAGGCAGGAGCCAGATATGAACGAAGGGCAAACACCCTATGAAATCGAAGGCACAACGCTCGGGCGTGAAGACGTTCAGGCGTTGATCAAGCAGCACAACAGGCCGTTGCGTTTCATCGGTGTCGATTTCACCGATGCTGACTTGTCGAGATTGGCGCTCGATGGTTGCGAATTCCAGCGTTGCATCCTGCTGCGTAGCCAATTTCTCGGCGCGCGGTTGGAAGGCACGCAATGGACAGGGTGTCGGGGGGCGCACGCGGTTTTCGAAGCAGCGCATCTGCTGGAGGCAGCATTCAATAACTGTGATTTGAACAACACGCGATGGCAGCGAGCCAGGTTGGCGCAGGTTGCTTTCAATGGATGCAAACTGACGGGCGCCAATTTCAGTCATTGTTCTAGCCTGGGGCTTTCATTCAATGAAACCCGGCTTAACAGCGCCTTTTTGCCGGGAATGTCCTTCGCCAGAAGTACACTCAATAGCCTGGACTTTTCTGAGGCAGACTTGAGCGACGCTGATTTTCGAAAAGCCGAGTTTGTCGATTGCAGCCTGGCCCATGCGCGTATCAATGGGGCGACATTCGTCGGTGCGGACTTAAGAGGAGCCGATTTGAGCGGTTTCCGGCTCAATGATGCCAAACTGTTCAAGGGGGCGGTGATTTCCCGCGCGCAGGCGTCAATGCTGTTGTCGGAACTGGGGTTATCTGTCGCATAGCGGCTTGAGGTAGTGATTTCCATGCTGGTGATTTCCAACAATGTGCAGCTGCCGGATGCCGAAATTGAGTTAACCGCCATCCGCGCCCAGGGCGCTGGTGGGCAGAACGTCAACAAGGTCTCCAGTGCCGTGCATTTGCGCTTCGACATACCGGCTTCGTCCTTGCCCGAGTTCTACAAGGAGCGGCTGCTGGCGCTACGCGACAGCCGCATCACCAGCGACGGCGTGCTGATCATCAAGGCTCAGCAATTCCGGACCCAGGAGCAGAACCGTGCCGATGCGCTTGAGCGTTTGGTCGAGTTGATCCTCAGTGCCACCAAGGTGGAAAAGAAACGCCGTCCGACCAAGCCAACCCTCGGTTCGAAAACCCGGCGGCTCGAATCCAAGAGCAAGCGCAGCAACATCAAGGCCGGACGTGGCAAGGTGGATTTCTAGCCCCGGGCTTCGCGGTTCTTCGGTGCTTGCTGGTACAGGTAAATGCAGAGCGTCAAGCTGCTGACCGCAGCCAACGCGGCAAACAGGAAGATCGACGCAAAACCGAACCCCGCTGCCACCGCGCCGGCCAGTGGCCCGGTGATTCCCAGCGACAAATCGATGAACAGTGAATAGGCCCCGACCGCTGCGCCGCGACTGGAGGCCGGCACCAGATTCACTGCTTCGACGCCCAGCGCCGGAAACACCAGGGAGAAGCCGAATCCGCTCAACGCCGCGCCGGCCAATGCCCAATGGGCGTCCGGTGCCAGCCACAGCAGCAACAGGCCCAGGGTTTCCACCGACAAGCAGGCAATCGCCACGCGAAAGCCACCCAAGCGGTTGATCAGGTTGCCGAACAACAATCGCGCACCGATGAAGCTGGCGCCGAACAGGCTCAGGCACAACACCGCGTTATCCCAATGTTGAGTGGCGTAATACAAGGTGATGAACGTGGCGATGGTGCCGAAGCCGATGGAGCCCAACGCCAAGCCACAGCCGTGAGGCAAGACTCGCCCGAGCACGTGCATGAACGGCAAGCGTTCACCTGCGACGATTGGCGCGGCGGTTTTCGGCCAGGCCAGCAGCAGGCCGAACAGCGCCAGCATCACAATGCTCACGCCCATGCTCCACAAGCCCAGTTTTCCGACCAGCCACACACCCAGCGGAGCGCCGACCGCCAGTGCGCCGTAACTGGCGATGCCGTTCCAGGAAATGACTTTCGCGGTATTCGCCGCACCGACCCGGCCGATGCCCCAGCCAATGGAACCGGAGCCTACCAGGCTTTCCGCGCTGCCCAGTACCAGCCGGCCGATGAACAGGCTGATCAGGCTCAACGTTGGCAGGCTTTGGGTCCAGGCGGAAATCAGCATGAACACGCCGCTCAAACCGCAACCGGCCAGGCCATACATCACCGCCAGTTTGCTGCCCTTGTTATCGATTATTTTCCCGGCGTAGGGACGGCTGAGCAGGGTAGCGAGGTATTGCACGCTGATCACCAGCCCCGCGATCACTGCGCCGAAGCCCAACTCGCTATGGACGTAACCGGGCAATACCGCCAAGGGAATGCCGATGTTCAGATAGCCGATAAAGGTAAACAGGACGATAGAAACAACTTGCAGCGTGACCGTCAGGGGGCGCTGGTTTTCAGGCATGGGTAAAGATCCACGGGAAAGCAGGATTAGATAGGCTGCTTATGATAACGGCGCTAGCGTGCGTGGGTTATGAAAAAGTAAAACTATTTACCGGGCGGGGCCGTCAAGGCTTGGCAGGTGCTACCAGTTGCGTGGTGACCAAGGCGGCCAAAGCATTTTCCTCGCTGCCGAAACGGGCCAACAATGCGGCTTGTTTCTCGGGGGGCAGGCGATTCCAGATCTCGATCATTTTTTCGGCGGTGCCGATCAGGACGCTGGCTTGCTCTTCGCTGAATTCATCGGTCATGGGGTGGGACTCAGGGTTCAGGCAGTGTGGAAAGCGCATGTTAGCGCTTTCCACACGGTCTGTACGGCGGGTGTTTCAGTCTTCGCTGTCGGCCTTGCGGCTGTCAGTGGCTTCTTTCGGCTGGGGCTGTTGGGCACCGGCTTGCTGCGTGGTCGTCTGCTCAGGTACGTGCAGGCTTGGGAAGGGGAGATTAGGAATCTCGTGCATAGTCGCGCTCCTCGCTAAGTCTGTTGATAGATCTGGTAGATCCGCGCTTTCAAAAAGCCTGGGAAGGATACAGCACGGGAAATGACAATCAGACTTTTATATCCATTTGTTTCGACGAATGGGGTTGTCTAGACAGGATTGTATGGGGCAAATAAAGCCAATGTGGGAGCGGGGGGGGGGGGGGGGGGGGGGGGGGGGGGGGGGGGGGGGGGGGGGGGGGGGGGGGGGTCGGGGGGGGGGGGGGGGGGGGGAAAGGAGGGGGGGGGGGGGGGGGGTGGGTG
>NZ_JBPKAM010000048.1:0-49725 GCF_051216495.1 Pseudomonas baetica
TTTTTTTTGTTTTGTATTGTGTGGCCACGCCCCTCTGAAGTCGGTTCTCCTCCCCCCCCCCCCCCCCCCCCCCCCCCCCCCCCCCCCCCCCCCCCCCCCCCCCCCCACAAGGGGATTCATATTCAACCGGTTTTTTTGTCAGCCATGACCTGTGGGTAATAGCGTTTGATGGCCAAGTCGGCGTTATCGATCAGGGTCATGCAGGCCCAGACACCCCGCGCGGAGTCTCGTGCAGCGATCGCGTCAGCCATGTCTTTGTGAATGGGCAAGGTACGGCGCAATTCATCCGGGTCGGCGGCAGAGACTTCGAAACACACCGCCAGCAACGCACCAAGGGCCGGGACCATTTGCTCGATGAATTGATTGTGGCTGGCGGCAAGAATGCACTCGTGGAAAAGCTGATCGGCGCGGTTATAGTCGACGCCACTGTCCACCGAACGCTCCAAAGCGTTGTAAGCCAATAGAATTGCGTCCACTTGCACGGCGGTTGCGCGTTCGCACGCCCAACGCACTGCCATCGGTTCGATGGTGCGGCGCAGATCGAGCAAGTCATCGACAAAATTTTCCGGCAAACCGCTTCGGGACAACCAGCCCACGACTTGCGGATCGAACAGGTTCCAGCGTCGCACCGGCAGCACCCGCGTGCCGACCTTCGGCCCGACTTCGAGCATGCCTTTGGCGACCAGGGTTTTGATGGCTTCGCGAATGACCGTGCGGCTGACGCCGAGCTGTTCACCAAGGTCGGCTTCGACCTTGAGGGTTTCGCCGGGCTTTACCTGCCCGGTGGCGATCCAGCAACCCAGCCAATCGACCGTCGACGCATGAAAACTGCTGGACATGGACACCTCAACGCCATTCGCGATGGAGGTCCACGCTAATCATCATACGATTGACTGTCAATTTGATTTTTCGGGGAAATGCGACGAACCACTGTGGGAGCGAGCCTGTTCGCTCCCACAGGGTTATGTGTCAGGGTTCGAGACCGATGCGGAAGAACTCGCCTGCACTCCACACACCAAGCCACCGCTGCCCGTCGATCTCGCGGGTAACGGCCAGTTCCACCAACTGATAGAACACGTTGCGGTGAATCAAGGCCTCGAGGTTGCTGCGCACATGTACGTAAGGGGATGGCTCTTGCGTCTGCGGATCGATCACCACGCGAATCGGGTGCTCGGAACCCGCATCGGCGGTCTCTTCGACATTCGTGGCAAAGCGCAGCACCTGAGCCTCGCCCTCGCCTTCCACCTCCAGCGCAACCGCAACAAAGGGCGCGTCATCAACCTTGATGCCAACCTTCTCGACCGGGGTAACGAGGAAATAATCATCACCGTCGCGGCGAATGATGGTGGAAAACAGCTTGACCATCGGCTTGCGCCCGATCGGCGTGCCCAGATAATACCAGGTGCCATCGCGGGCAATACGCATGTCGATGTCGCCGCAGAAGTCGGGGTTCCACAAGTGGACCGGTGGCAAGCCTTGGGTCTTGGGGATTTGCCCCAGCAGGTCGTTGGCTTTTTGCGGGCCACTCATGGCGATCTCCTTGGATTACTGGTTGCTGAGCCCCAACAGGCTGCGAGCATATTGCTCCAGCGGCGGGCCCATCAGGTCTTCTGGTTTCTCGTCGTGGAACGTCAGCAAGCCACCACGACTCTTGATCCGTGCAGTATCAATCAAATACTGGGTGCTGGTCTCGATCAACATGATCTGAATCACGCCAGTGTCGATACCAAGGCGGTCCACGGCTTCCTGATCCAGCCACTCATCCGAGTTGCCGATGCGGTCATCGGCCTTGGCGAAGCGGGTATAGAGCAGGTAATGAGCGCCAACGGAACGCGCTTCGCTCATGGCCTGGTCAAGCCCCTCCGGCGTACGTGCGCGGCGGACCATCGGGAAGTATTCGATGAAGCCGTCGAAGGCGACTTCGGCGATTACGTTGGGACGTGGATAAGCGGTGCCGCCCGGCGGCATAAAAGCGCCCTGGGCGATGTAGACGAACGAATCCGGTTGAATGCGCAGGTTATTCACCCGGCGACTGTCGCTGTGATCCAGAAAGCCGGCGTCGCTCATATGGTAGCGAGCCCCTTCGGCCATATCGCTGACATTCATGCAGCCACCGAGCGCCAAAACGGCCAGCAGCAAAACCAGGCTACGCATCCTATCCTCCAGAGGCCGGTGACGGAAAACCGGCGAATGGCCGTGGGATGCAGCTTTTGCGCCAGCTCGCGATCGATCAGCACAGATCGATTCGCGAGCAGGCCAGTTCAGCCGCCGATAATTTTCATTACGGTCGCACCGCCGGAAAACGCCACTTCCTGCTTGTCGCCCAAGGCCTTGACCAGCAGCCGTTGCAGCGCAGGAAGTGCTTGATGCCGCGGCTTGTCCAGCAAATCGCCGACATAGTGGCGGTTACTCGACGAGAGACAGCCATGCAGCCATCCCGTGGATGAAAGGCGCAAACGTGAACAGGTACGACAGAAAGGCACGCTTTCGTTGGCGATCACCCCGAAATAGCCCTGCCCCGGAATCTCGTAGCGCACCGCCGTGGCATCCATCGGCGCATCAGCCTGCAGGTATTCATAGCGCTCGCCGATCAGGCCAAGTAACTGTTGAAGACTGACGAACTGTTGCAGGAAAGCATTGGCGTCACTGGCCAGGTGTCCCATGCGCATCAACTCGATAAAGCGCAGCTCATAGCCGCGCTCCAGGCAGTAATCGAGCAAGGGCATGACCTGATCGAGGTTCTGACCACGCAGAGGCACCATGTTGACCTTGATCTTCATCCCGGCTGCGCGGGCCTGCTCCATGCCGCCAAGCACGGTCGCCAGATCGCCGCCACGGGCAATGCCGCGGAATGCACCGGCGTCCAGGGTATCGAGGGAAACATTGATGCGACGAATACCAGCGTCCACCAGCAGTGGCAACTTTTTCGCCAGCAATTGACCATTGGTAGTCAGGCTGATGTCCTGCAGCCCCATCCGCCCGACCGCAGTCATGAAGGTTTCGAGTTTCGGACTGACCAGCGGCTCGCCACCGGTGATGCGCAAGCGCTCGATGCCGGCCGCTTCAATCAGATAGGCCACACCGCGTGCCATGGCTTCGGCCGACAATTCATCCTGCGCAGCCACCAGCCGCTTGCCGTTAGGCACGCAGTAGGTACAGGCGTAATTGCAGGCTGAAGTCAGGCTGACTCGCAAATTGCGGAAACGCCTGCCTTGACGGTCAACGATCATGGTCACTCCGGCGAAAGAATATTCGGACCGCTGAAACTTGACTCACAAATCAAGTTTTAGCAAGTCCTTAGCCTGAGTATATTCCTGCGGTACTGCACCATGTAGCAAAATAATGGCGCAATCAGGCTGCTGAATGGTTCAGCTGCTCGGGGTGTCGGTATCGCGTTTGCGCTTGTTGCCCATGCGCACGCCGATGTCCATCAGGAACTGGAAGAAGCCTTCCTGATCTTCCAGCACGTTGCTCCAGAACGGCGAGTGATACAGCGCCACAGCACCGTGCACCAGCGCCCAGGACGCGCAGTAATGGAAATAAGGCGGCACGTCTTCAAGCTTGCCTTCGCTGATCCGCCCCTTGATCAACAGGGTCAGGCGTTCGAAGTTCGAGGCGCGGATCTTGTGCAGCTCCTCGATCATCTCAGGCACCTGGTTGCCCTTGACCACCTTCTCTTCCAGACGATCGAACAGGCGATAACGTTGTGGATCGCGCATGCGGAACTCGAAATAGGCGCGGGACAGGGCTTCCTTGTCCTTGTCGACGTCGGCGGAGTGCAACAGCTCGTTCAAATCGCGCTCGTAGTCGAGCATCAGGCGCAGGTAGATCTCGGCCTTGGATTTGAAGTGCTTGTAGATCGTGCCTTTGCCGATACCGACGGCATCAGCAATCATCTCGACGGTGACACTGTCTTCACCTTGTTCGAGGAACAGCTTGAGCGCGGTATCGAGAATTTCTTGCTCGCGGCGACGAAACTCACGGACCTTACGAGGTTCTTTATGCATAAGAAAAGGTCTGTAGGGGTCAAAATTCGAAGCCGCGTATTATGCCTAAATTACGCAAAAATGCACGGATCATCCGACCATATCTGTGTTTCTTGAGTATTTCCCGTTGGGTCGCCCGGTGATGAGAACTCTTCTGAAGCGCCCGTATTCCAAATTTGTTTAAAAACCGCGGCAGACAAACTGGACTGGGTGAAATACTGATCAATACTTGAACTGTCGGCGGGGCATCTCCCCCAAGTGTCACGCCGATATTGGTACCAACGGACCGCGTACCATTGTTTTACTCCTAATGGTCTTAACCCGGATTCACCCCCCAGAACCCGGGTTTTTTTTGCCTGCGATTCAGCCTTTCACATGGGCCAACGGAAACAAACGCTTGAAGTTTTCCGTCGTCTGTTCGGCAAATCGCTCGTAAGGCTCCCCGCGCAACATTGCCAGAAACTCTGCCACTTCCCGCACATACTGCGGCAGGTTCGGTTTGCCGCGATACGGGATCGGTGCCAGGTAGGGCGAGTCGGTTTCCACCAGCAATCGGTCGGCCGGCACCTTGCTGGCCACATCGCGCAACGCATCGGCATTGCGGAACGTGACGATGCCCGACAGGGAGATGTAGTACCCCATGTCCAGCGCCGCCTTGGCCATGTCCCAGTCCTCCGTGAAGCAATGCAACACGCCCGCCTGGGGCAACGCCGCTTCACGTAACAGGTTCAAGGTATCGGCACGGGCGCCACGGGTATGAATGATCACCGGCTTGCCGGTCTGCTGAGCGGCTTGCAGGTGCAACCTGAAGGATTCTTGCTGCAACTCCGCCGCTTCCGGCTCGTAGTGGTAGTCCAGACCGGTTTCACCGATCGCCACCACACGCGGGTGATTGAGTTCCTGCAACAGCCAGTCCAGCGCGGGCGCCGCCCCCGGCTGCACGTCCAGAGGATGGACGCCGACCGAACAGTCGACATCGTCATAGCGCTCGGCCAAGGCTTTGACGTCGGCGGCGTTGTCGGCGCTGACACCGATACACAAAAAGTGCCCTACCCCACGCTGACGGGCCGCATCGAGTGCGGCATCCAGGGAGCCGTCATGGGCGGCAAGGTCGAGACGATCAAGGTGACAATGGGAATCTACGAGCATAAAAGGGCTGCAACTTACATCGTATGGGTGGGACGGTCGGACTTCAGGGCTCCGGCCAGATGGGTTTCGATTCGACTGCGCGCAGTGTTGTCGCCTTCATTGAACTGCACGCCAACCCCGGCGGCACGATTACCTTGCGCGCCTTTAGGGGTGACCCAGGTGACCTTGCCGGCCACGGGGATCTTTTCCGGTTCATCGAACAAGTGCAGCAGCATGAAAACCTCATCGCCCAACCTGTAGCTCTTGTTGGTCGGGATAAACAGGCCGCCGTTCTTGATAAATGGCATGTAGGCCGCGTAAAGCACGGACTTGTCTTTGATGGTCAGGGACAAAATACCGTTACGTGGTCCCGGACTGACAGATTCATTCATGCTGACCTCCACTGCTGACAATCAGAGTCTAGGCACAGACGGTTATCTCTGGGCAGGCAACGTCGCCCATTGCACCAGCAACGCCTCCAGCAACAACACTCGATTGAGGTTGGCTTTGCTCAACACTTTCTGGCGCTGGGCGAGGATCCAGTCCTGGATATCCAGAACCTTGTCCTGGCCGGTTTTCTGCGCCAGGTATTGGATGACCTTGCGCATATCCGCGAGTCCGAGCCCGTCTTCATCCTGGGTCAGCTGATAGCGAAGGATCAGGCTCGACCAATCACAGAACCAGTCGAACAGCAGCAACAACGGAATCGCATTCCAGCCTTCGGCCAGCTGCGTGGGCGATTGTTGCTGCTTGAGCAGCTTCTTCACCCCATCAACCACTTGCGCACGCTGTTCGCGCACACCTTGGGTGTGCAGGTTGACGGCGGCCAATGGCGAGCCAGCCGCCAGGATCAGCAGCTCAATGCGCTCTTCTTCAGAACAGTCCGGGAGCGCCTTGGCCAGCCATGACAGACTCATGACTTCACTCGGCAGCGGACACGCCTGCTGCACGCACCGGCTCTTGATGGTTGGCAGCAAACGACTGGGCTGATGACTGACCAGCAGCAGGACCGTGTCGCCAGAAGGCTCCTCCAGGCTTTTGAGCAAGGCGTTGGCAGCGTTGATGTTCATCGACTCGACCGGCTCGATCAGCACCACTTTGCGCCCGCCCAGCTGTGCAGTCTGGACCACGAAGCTGACCAGATCCCGGACCTGGTCGACCTTGATGGCCTTGTCAGCCTCTTCCGGCTCCAGAATGTAGTTATCGGGGTGACTGCCAGCCTTGAGCAGCAGGCAGGATTTGCATTCGCCGCAGGCATCCTGCGCCATCGGGCGCTGGCACAACAGGCTCGCCATCAAGCGCTCGGCCAGCGCCCGCTTGCCGATTCCGGCCGGACCATGCAGCAAATAGGCGTGAGCGTGTTGTGAACGGCCAGCCAACTGCTGCCAGAGACTGTCCTGCCACGGATAGGCTTCAGCCACGGCTCAACTCCAGCAAACGCGGCAACAAGGTGTCGAGCGATTGCTGAACCTGCGTCAACGGCTGTGCGGCATCAATCAGTACGTAACGCGCCGGCTCCGCTGCCGCGCGCTTGAGGAAGGCACTGCGCACGGCATCGAAAAAGGTCCGGCCTTCGAGTTCGAAGCGATCCAGACGACCTCGGGCACTGGCGCGGGCCAGGCCCACCTCCACCGGCAAATCGAAGATCAGCGTCAGATCGGGGCGCAGATCACCCTGGACAAAAGTTTCCAGAGTAGCGATACGCTCCAGTGACAAGCCACGGCCGCCGCCCTGGTAGGCATAAGTCGAATCGGTGAAACGATCACACAACACCACGGCACCTCGGGCCAGGGCCGGGCGAATCACCTCGGACAAGTGCTGGGCGCGTGCAGCAAACACCAGCAGCAACTCCGTGTCCGGATTCATGACTTCATCGACCGGCGCCAACAGCACTTCGCGGATGCGCTCGGCCAGTGGCGTGCCACCCGGTTCACGGGTCAGTACCACCTCGATACCTGCGGCGCGCAGGCGCTCGGCCAAGTATTCACGGTTGGTGCTCTTGCCGGCGCCTTCGGGGCCTTCCAGTGTAATAAACAAGCCAGTCACAGGCAGTCCTTAATCAGATTCATTGCGGGCCTTGCGATGCGTTTGCTGCCGACTCGGGGGCGGGTGCAGATTCAGGCGCGGTCTCTTGCGGCTGTACCGGAGGCAGAACCTCGGGCGCGGTATTGGGCGAAGCGGCCGGGATTGGAGCCTGATCCTGCTCGGCCTGAGATTCAGGAGTTGCAGATTCCGCAGCTTCAGATTGCGGCGCTTGAGCGTCCGAAGCCTGGATATGCGCAGCCGGGCCTTGCGGGGTCTCGGACGCGTTGACCGGCGCCGGGCTGGAGCGATAGTCGGCACGGCGCTTGAGCTGGTACTCACGCACGGCATTGTTGTGGGCGTCCAGGTCATCGGAGAACACGTGACTGCCATCTCCACGCGCCACGAAGTACAGGCTGTTTCCGGCCACCGGATTCAGCGCCGCATGGATCGCTTCGCGGCCAACCATCGCAATCGGGGTCGGCGGCAGACCCGCAATCACATAGGTGTTGTAAGGCGTAGGTTCCTTGAGATGGGCGCGGGTCAACTTGCCACTGTACCGATCACCGAGGCCATAGATTACCGTCGGGTCGGTCTGCAGCAACATACCGATCGCCATGCGTCGCACGAACACACCGGCGATCTGCCCACGCTCCTGCGGCACGCCGGTCTCTTTTTCAACCAGCGAGGCCATGATCAAGGCTTGATAGGGGTCGGTATAGGGCACGTCCGCCGCACGCTGACTCCATTCCTTGGCCAGCACCTCGTCGAGGCGGTCGTAGGCTGTTTTCAACAGTTCGACATCCGTCATGCCGCGCACGAAGCGGTAAGTGTCGGGGAAGAATCGTCCTTCAGGGAAAACCCCGGCATGGCCCAGTTTGTCCATGACCTGACTGTCGCTCAAACCGTCAAGGGTACGATCAAGCTTCTCTTCTTTGGCGAGCGCTGCACGGACCTGATGGAAGTTCCAGCCTTCGACCAGGGTCATGCTGTATTGCACCATTTCCCCACGCTTCCACAGATCGATCAGACCTTCGACGGTCATACCGGGTACCATCCGGTACTCACCACTGTGCAGCGGTTGTTTGGGCAAATTGAAGCGCCAGTACACGCGAAGCCAGAAAGCGTCCTTGATGAGGCCATCGGCTTCAAGTCGCAGGAAGGTGCGGTTCGGTGTGGTGCCCTTGGGCACCTCCAACAGTTCTTCCTGAGTGATATTCAACGGCTGTACCAGCGCCGAATGAATCTTCCAGGCGGAAGCACCCAACATCAGCCCCGCCAGAACCAGTCCGGTTTCCAGCAGCAGCAAGAATTTACGTCTCACGTATCAAGCATCCAGTAGCGCGCAGGCAATAGTTTGAAGTTTACGGGTGAGCGGCCCAACCGGCCAGCTCAGCGCTGCATAGGCATTTACCGGCCATACGCCATACACGCTGTTGCAGACAAAGACTTCGTCCGCTCCCTGCAGCTGCTCAAGCGTGATGTCGGTGATTTGTATGGGGATACCCAAGGATTCGGCCTGAGACAATAATTCGGCACGCATCACACCTTCTACACCGCAGTAGCTCAAATCTGCAGTGATCAACACGCCGTTATGCACCAGGAACAGGTTGCTGAACACGCCCTCGATCACACGACCGGCCTGATCGAGCATCAAACCTTCGGCATGTTCGCTGTCCTGCCACTCGGCGCGCGCCATCACCTGCTCAAGACGGTTCAAGTGTTTGAGACCGGCGAGAAGAGGTTGAAAGGAAAGTCGTGTGGTACAGGGAAACAGGCGAATGCCCTGCTCCGCATAGGCCTGCGGGTAAACCGCAGGAGGGTTGCCCGATAGGATACGACGGGCCGGGGCCGAAGGATCGAAAGCGTAACCACGCAGGCTGTCGCCGCGAGTCACGATCAGCTTGAGCACGCCTTCCTTCAGTTGCTCGGCATAGGTCAACACTTCCGTGACCACAGCACCATGATCCAGATTGATTGCCAACCGCCGGCAACCCCTGGCCAGCCGCACCAGATGGCGATCCAGCAGGACTGGAAAGCCATCCCGCACGGCGATGGTTTCGAACAGACCATCGCCGTAAGCCAGGCCGCGATCCTTCAGCGACAAAGCGTCAGCCGGCTGACCGTCGACCCAGCAGTCCATCAGCCTGCGAACCGACGGAACACCAGCGAGCCATTGGTGCCGCCAAAACCGAAGGAGTTGGACAGGACCACATCGATATCCATATGGCGCGCGGTGTGCGGCACGAAATCGAGATCGCAGCCTTCGTCCGGCTCATCGAGGTTGATGGTCGGTGGCGCTACCTGGCTGTTGATCGCCAGCACGCTGAAGATCGCTTCGACGGCGCCCGCTGCACCCAACAGGTGACCGGTCATGGACTTGGTCGAACTGACGGCCAGCTTGTAGGCGTGGTCACCGAACACCGACTTGATTGCATTGGCTTCGGCAAGGTCGCCAGCGGGCGTCGAAGTACCGTGGGCATTGATGTACTGGACCTGATCGCCATTGATTTTGGCGTCGCGCAAGGCATTGGTCATGCAACGCGCCGCGCCGCCGCCATCGGCAGGTGGCGAAGTCATGTGGAAAGCATCGCCGCTGGTACCGAAGCCTATCAGCTCGGCATAAATGGTCGCGCCGCGAGCCTTGGCGTGTTCCAGCTCTTCCAGCACCAGCGCACCGGCGCCGTCGGAAAGCACGAAGCCATCACGCCCCTTGTCCCATGGGCGGCTGGCGCGGGTCGGCTCGTCGTTGCGGGTCGACAGCGCGCGGGAAGCACCGAAGCCACCCATGCCCAGACCGCAGGCCGCCATCTCGGCGCCGCCGGCAATCATCACGTCGGCTTCGTCGTACATGATGTTACGAGCGGCCATGCCAATGCAGTGCGTACCGGTGGTACAGGCCGTGGCGATGGCGTAGTTAGGCCCCTGTGCACCCAGGTGGATGGACAGGAAACCGGAAATCATATTGATGATCGAGCCCGGTACGAAAAACGGAGAAATCCGTCGTGGACCGGTCTCATGCAGCGTGCGGCTGGTTTCTTCGATATTGGTCAGTCCGCCAATACCCGATCCCATGGCCACACCGATACGCTCACGGTTGGCGTCGGTGACTTCCAGACCGGCATTGCGTACTGCCTGAAAACCTGCAGCCAGACCGTATTGAATGAACAGGTCGAGCTTGCGGGCTTCCTTGACCGACAGGTACTCCTCGACATTGAAGCCCTTTACCGAGCCGCCAAAACGGGTGGAATAGGCAGAAAGGTCGGTGTGTTCGATCAGACCAATGCCACTGCGGCCAGCCAGAATGCCCTGCCAGCTGCTTGGCACATCCGTGCCCAGTGGCGACAACATACCCATACCGGTGACTACGACGCGTCTACGCGACACAGCACTCTCCTTTTTTCAAATGACGACTTTGCATCAGGCCTAAAGAAAAAACCGCACGCCATGCGGCAGTGCGGTTTTTCCATGACAGCGAGCAACGATTACAAACTATTACGCCTGGTGGCTAGTAACGTAGTCGATTGCAGCTTGTACAGTAGTGATCTTCTCAGCTTCTTCGTCAGGGATTTCGGTCTCGAATTCCTCTTCCAGAGCCATCACCAGCTCAACGGTGTCAAGGGAGTCGGCACCCAGGTCTTCAACGAAGGAAGCAGTGTTGACCACTTCTTCTTCTTTAACGCCCAGTTGCTCGGCAACGATTTTCTTGACGCGCTCTTCGATGGTGCTCATACCTTGTTTTCACTCCTAATGGACAAATTCAGGCAGCTGGCCAGTGGGTAAGTGTATAGAAAGGCTTTTCAGCTTTTCAACTGAAAGCTTCACTCCTCAAACCCTGCAGCCCTCTGCCTATAAATAGATTGCAGCTTTATAACGGATTTTAGACAGCTCGTATGACATTTTTTTGAAGCAATCCGTCACATTTAACTTACATGTACATCCCGCCATTCACCGGGATTGTAGCCCCGGTCACGTAGGCTGCACCGTCGGACGCAAGAAAAGCGACCACAGACGCGATCTCTTGAGCTTGCCCCAGACGACCCAGCGGAATCTGCGTCTGCAAGGCTTCACGCTGCGCTTCCGGCAGTTCACGGGTCATATCGGTATCGATGAACCCTGGGGTCACCGAGTTGACGGTAATCGAACGCGAACCGACTTCACGCGCCAGCGCACGGCTGAAACCCTCCAGTCCGGCCTTGGCGGCGGCATAGTTTACTTGGCCAGCGTTGCCCATGGCACCCACAACCGAACCAATACTGATAATTCGTCCCCAACGGGCCTTGGTCATGCCACGCAAAACACCCTTGGACAGGCGATACAGACTGTTCAGATTGGTATCGACCACGTCATACCATTCGTCGTCTTTCATGCGCATCATCAGGTTATCGCGGGTGATACCGGCATTGTTGACCAGAATCGCCGGGGCACCGAATTGCTCCTGGATGCTGGCCAGGACAGCAGACACGGACTCGTCGCTGGTGACATTGAGCTCAAGGCCGGTGCCTTGAATGCCGTTTTCCTTCAGGGTGGCGGCAATGCGCTCAGCCCCGGAGGCGGAGGTCGCGGTGCCGACAACGATGGCACCCTGACGACCCAGTTCCAGGGCGATAGCCTGGCCGATACCGCGGCTCGCACCGGTGACCAGTGCAACTTTACCTTGCAGACTCATGCAAGCTTCTCCTGATTCAGGCCAGCGCTGCGCGTGCGGCAGCGAAAGCATCTGGGGTATTGAGGTTGGAAGTCGATACGCCATCGGCGCAACGCTTGTTCAGACCGGCCAGCACTTTGCCAGGGCCGCATTCGACAAGATTGGTCGCACCCTTGGCTGCCAGCGCCTGGACCGATTCGACCCAGCGTACAGGCTTGTAAAGCTGCTCGAGCAGATCGCGCTTGAGGGTTTCCAGATCGGCCGGTACTTCTGCACTGACGTTCTGCACTACAGGAATCTGCGGCGCCTGCCAGTCAATGGCAGCGATGGATTCAGCGAAGCGCTCGGCAGCCGGACGCATCAACTCGCAGTGCGACGGCACGCTGACCGGCAGCGGCATGGCACGCTTGGCGCCCTTGGCCTTGCAGATCTCGATGGCACGATCAACGGCAGCCTTGGCTCCGGCGATCACCACCTGACCCGGGGAGTTGAAGTTGACGGCGCTAACCACTTCGCCCTGAGCCGCTTCGGCGCAGGCAGCCCGCACGTCCGCGTCTTCCAGACCGAGAATGGCTGCCATACCGCCCTGCCCGGCCGGTACGGCCTCCTGCATCAGCTTGCCGCGGGTTTCAACCAGCTTCACTGCATCGCCCAGGCTCAGACTGCCTGCCGCGACCAGCGCGCTGTATTCACCCAGGCTGTGACCGGCCACATAAGCCGGGCGCGCACCACCTTCCGCCAGCCACAGGCGCCACAAGGCGATCGAGGCGGTCAGAATGGCCGGCTGGGTTTTATCGGTTTGATTGAGTTGCTCTTCCGGCCCTTGCTGGGTCAGTGCCCACAGGTCATAACCCAAAGCATCGGAAGCTTCTTTGAATGTTTCGAGGACAAGCGGATGTTGTGCGCCCAACTCGGCCAGCATGCCGAGGGACTGCGAACCTTGTCCCGGAAAGACGAATGCGAGGGAAGCAGACATGTAACAAGCCCCTAATGATCTTGTCGTCGGAGAATTGACGCCCCACTTTGGGGGCGCAAGAAACTGACAGTTGGATGGCCAATTAAACTGAGCGGTCACATTTAAGCATTGTCCGACGAAAACGCCTAAAGCAACAAATCCTCCAGACGACCGTGGATGCGTTCCGGCAGGTTTTCCTGAATCTCGATCAACGCACGGGAAATTGCACTCTGAAACCCCTGCACGCCGGCAGAACCGTGGCTTTTCACCACGATACCCTGCAAACCGAGAAAGCTGGCACCGTTATGCCGCGCCGGCGCCAGATCGGCTTGCAGGCGCTTCATCAACGGCAAGGCCAATGCACCGACCATGCGCGACGGCAGGCTTTTCTTGAACAACGCCTCGATACGACCGGCAATCATGGTCGCCAGCCCCTCGCTGGACTTGAGCAGAATATTGCCGACAAAACCGTCGCACACCACCACATCCGCCTCGCCGCGATACAAACCGTCACCCTCCACAAAACCGATGTAGTTGATGCCGCGAGCACTCTGCAGCAAGGTGGCGGCCAGCTTCACTTGCTGGTTGCCCTTGATGTCTTCAGTGCCGATGTTCAGCAACGCGACGCGCGGACGAACGATGCCCAGGGTTTCGGCCGCCACCGAGCCCATCACCGCAAATTGCAACAGATGCTCGGCACTGCAATCGACATTGGCACCCAGATCCAGCAACTGGCAATAACCCTTCTGCGTGGGGATCGCCGCGACCATGGCCGGTCGATCGATACCCGGCAAAGTCTTGAGCACGAACCGCGACAACGCCATCAACGCACCGGTATTGCCGGCACTGACACACGCCTGGACCTTGTCGTCGCGCAACAACTCAAGCGCCACGCGCATCGACGAGTCGGGCTTGCCGCGCAAGGCCTGGGCAGGCTTTTCATCCATGGTGATGACTTCGGACGCCGGAGCAATGGACAGGCGCGCGCGATCCACGGCCGATTGGCCAGCGATCAATTCTTCAAGGAGGGAGGGTTGACCGACGAGGGTCAGGTGCAGCGAGGGAGTTGCAGACAGGCAAGCAAGGCTGGCCTGAACAATGCTGCGGGGACCGAAGTCCCCGCCCATTGCGTCAATCGCGATGACTTGAGCGGACAAGTGATTACTCGTCAGCGCCCTTGTCGATCACTTTACGGCCACGGTATACGCCTTCTGGCGATACGTGGTGACGCAGGTGAACTTCACCGGTGGTTTTTTCTACAGACAGGGTGCTAGCCTCGAGAGCGTCGTGCGAACGGCGCATGTCACGGGCAGAGCGGGATTTTTTGTTCTGCTGAACAGCCATAATTGATTAACTCCTAAACGTTTGGGTCACGCTTTAACTGCGCCAATACACTGAACGGGTTGGACCGCGTTACCTCGTCCTCGCTCGGTTCGGGCTCATCTGCTCCCGCCGGCTGCTGGCATTCTTCCGGATGATGAGCAGGCACAATGGGCAAGGCGAGCAGAAGCTCCTCCTCGATCAGTGACTGCAGATCCAAAGGATCTTCGCCCAGTTCCAGCACGTCATAACCTTTCGGCAACGACTGGGTATTCGCACCCTCCTTCACCACAGCATAACTGCATTCGCTATGGATCGGCAGGGTGACCAGCTCAAGACAACGCTGGCAAACCATTTTGACTTCAGTGTCGATAAAGCTGTGGATGACCACAGATTTACGTTCATCTCGTTCAAAAACTAATTTGGCCTGCACCGTACCGACATTGTCGGAAAGCGGGTCGCAGAGTCTCTCCAAATCGGCCAGCAGCAATTCACCTTGAAGGGTGGTGCCACGGTCAGCCAATTTGCGCGGGTCAACGTGAGGTGGAATCGGGTCATTCAACATAGGCGCAGCATTATAGGGATGCACCCGCCCATGTCAAAGGAAATTCAGCCCTGTCGGTCACTTGCAAGCCCCGCTAAAATCCGCACTCGCCTTCTGGAGCTGCCCATGCTGCCTTTATTACTCGCTTCTAGCTCGGTCTATCGCCGGGAATTGCTGGCCCGCCTGCAACTGCCGTTCACCTGCAGCTCACCGGATATCGACGAAAGCCATCGCCCAGGGGAGTCCGCCGTTGATCTGGTCAAACGCCTCGCCGAGGAAAAGGCACTGGCGCTGGCCGACAACCATGCCGGCCATCTGATTATCGGCTCCGACCAGGTTGCCGTGCTCGGCAACACCATCATCGGCAAGCCCCACACCTTCGAAAAGGCCCGCGAACAGCTGTTGGCCGCGAGTGGCGCCAGCGTGACGTTCCTGACCGGCCTAGCCCTACTCAACAGCCAAACCGGCCGCTGCCAGGTCGACTGCGTGCCTTTCACCGTACACATGCGCACGCTCGACTCTGCACGCATCGAACGCTACCTGCACGCAGAACAACCCTACGACTGCGCTGGCAGCTTCAAGGCCGAAGGCCTGGGAGTCAGCTTGTTTCAAAGCACCGAGGGCCCTGATGCCACCAGCCTCGTTGGCCTGCCCTTGATCCGTCTCGTGGACATGCTGCTGACTGAAGGCGTGCAAATCCCCTGAAACGCAAAAAATCGCAGCCTTCGTCAGCTCCTGCAGGTGATTTGTGTAGGAGCTGCCGCAGACTGCGATCTTTTAGGACTTTCAGCGCAGCGATGGACCGTTGAACCCCATCCATATCGCCAAATGCTCGGCCACGCTGGCACCGAGTTTTTTCGAGAAGCGATCGAACGGCGACTCCTGAACAGTGAAGTCCACCAACTCTTTTTCGCCAATCACATCCCGCGCCACATAACTGGCATTGCCCAGACCATCGATAAGCCCCAGCGGCAGCGCCTGCTCGCCAGACCAGACCAGCCCGGAGAACAGCTCCGGATGCTCCTTGTCCTTCAGACGATCGCCACGACCTTGCTTGACGCTATTGATGAACTGCTTATGCGTGGTATCGAGCACGCCCTGCCAGAACGCGGTTTCTTCAGGCTTCTGCGGCTGGAACGGATCAAGGAACGACTTGTGCTCGCCGGAGTTGTAGGTGCGACGCTCGACACCCAGTTTCTCCATGGTACCCACGAAGCCATAGCCGGCCGCAGTCACACCGATAGACCCCACCAGGCTCGCCTTGTCGGCGTAGATCTGATCGGCAGCACTGGCGATGTAATAAGCACCGGAGGCACCGAGATCGGAAATCACCGCATACAGCTTGGTATCCGGATGAAGCCCGCGCAGGCGACGGATTTCGTCATAGACGTAACCCGACTGCACCGGACTGCCGCCCGGACTGTTAATGCGCAGAATGACACCCTTGACCTTCTCGTCATCAAAAGCGGCACGCAGGCTGCCGACGATATTGTCGGCACTGGCCGGCTCCTTGTCGGCGATCATGCCATTCACATCGATCAGCGCCGTGTAGTTGCCGCTGCGGGTGGCCGCTTTTTCGATGTCCATCAGCGGCGAGAACAGCGCCAACGCAATAAACAGGTACACGAACGTCAGCAGCTTGAAAAAAATCCCCCAGCGACGGGACCGGCGCTGCTCCTGCACACCCGCCAGCAAGGTCTTCTCCAGCAGCTTCCAGCTTTTTTCGTCACCGTTCTCTGCGCTCGCCTTGGCGGGCGCCTTCCATTCGTCGGCCATGCCATCTACCCCAGCAAAAAACGTATTAAGCCCGCTGACTCAGCCAGGCATGCAATTCTGAAAAACGATCAATGGCCAGCCGCGGCTCGAACAGCTTCAGCGCCTCGATCGACTGGGCACCGTAGCTGACCGCCACCGAATCCATGCCGGCATTGCGCGCCATCTGCAAATCGAATGACGAATCACCGACCATCAACGCCTGCTCCGGACGCACCTCACAATGGGCGAGGATCTGCTCAAGCATCAGCGGATGCGGCTTGCTGGCGGTTTCGTCAGCCGCACGAGTGATATCGAAGTAATCTTCCCAACCGTGAGACTTCAGCACCCGATCCAGCCCGCGACGCGCCTTGCCGGTCGCGACAGCCAGATGATAACCCTCGGCCCGAAACGCCTCGAGCGATTCGACGACCCCTTCAAACAGCGGCGAAGGTACGGCCTCGGAGGCTATGTAGTGATCCGCATAGTGCTGCCGAAACGCCACCAATTCAGCATCACCGATATCTGGATACAACGTACGGATCGCTTCCGGCAGCCCCAGACCAATGATCCCCTTGACGGCAAAATCATCGCGCAACGGAAAACCGGATCGCTCGGACGCCACATGCATCGCCTCGACAATCCGACCAATGGAATCGGCCAGCGTGCCATCCCAATCGAAGATCAACAGCTTGTAGTCAGATGGGTGCACTCAGGCGCTCCACGGTTTTGGCCCACATCTCATCGACCGGCGCCTGAAGCTTCAGTTCGCCACCATCGGGCAGCGGCACGGTCAGCATGTAGGCGTGCAGAAACAGGCGCTTACCGCCCAGGTCACGGATTTCTTTACTGAAATCGTCATCGCCGTACTTGGTGTCGCCGGCGATGCAGTGCCCGGCGTGCAGGGTGTGGACGCGAATCTGGTGGGTTCGACCGGTGATCGGCTTGGCCTCGATCATGGTGGCAAAGTCACCGAAGCGACGCAGGACCTTGAACACGGTCACAGACTCCTTGCCCTCCTCCTCGTCGACCTCGACCATACGTTCACCGGAGCGCAGATTGCTCTTGCCCAGCGGCGCACGGACTTGCTTGATCGAAGAGGCCCAATTACCACGAACCAACGCCATATAGCGCTTGTCGACACCATCACCGCGCAAGGCTGTGTGCAAATGGCGCAACATGCTGCGCTTTTTGGCGATCATCAGCAGACCGGAAGTGTCGCGATCAAGGCGATGAACCAGCTCCAGCTCCTTGGCATCGGGACGCAACTGACGGAAGGCTTCGATCACGCCAAAGTTCAGGCCGCTGCCACCATGGACTGCAATCCCGGCAGGCTTGTTGATCACGATCAACGCCTTGTCTTCGTAG
Organism: Pseudomonas baetica; assembly: GCF_051216495.1. GTDB lineage: Bacteria > Pseudomonadota > Gammaproteobacteria > Pseudomonadales > Pseudomonadaceae > Aquipseudomonas > Aquipseudomonas baetica_B. The sequence continues at coordinate 17,724 of NZ_JBPKAM010000048.1, forward strand.
ACAATCGAGGCTTCGAGTCGCTGCAGCAACCCTTGGGCCAAGGGCACCGGCTCGTCACGCTCCGGCACGCGAACCGGCGGCACGCGCACGATATCGCCCGCCTGCAGCTTGTATTCAGGCTTGATCCGCCCCTTGTTCACCCGCACTTCGCCTTTGCGCAAAATGCGATAAATCAAGGTCTTGGGCACGCCTTTAAGCCGAGCGAGAAGGAAGTTATCAATACGTTGGCCGGCATATTCCGGCGAGACCTCAAGCAGTTGTACGCCTGGAGTCGGGGGGGTAGTCGTCGTCATGGCGCGGATGATATCAATTTTTTATGGAATTGAAGCACTTAATCATTACTGCTATAGTCGCGAACGCCGCCAAAAGCGGCCTGGACAGCGGACCAACGGTTAAAAACCGACCCTGACCAACGCAATTCACCAGGACGCGAGGCCGTCCTACGGGGCTTTCGCTACGTAACGGTGGAGTTTGCAGGTGTAACGAGCGCAGGTGACATGAGGCCTGAATCACGCCGCAAAGCAGAGTTTCCACTCGCCACGCGAGCCAATATTCACGGCCAGTTCACAAAGTGCAGTCAGCTGCGAATGACCCCGAGCGAACACTTCGGAAACAACGCCTAAATTAGCCATGATGCGTGACCTCCCCTTTCGGAGCTCACGGTAAATGCCAACCCGCTGCGGATTCTGCGCGCGGCAGCACCCGAATTATCAGGGATACGTGTAGGGTGGAGATGCACAACCGCTGGACTGTGTAGCAATAGGCTTTATCAAGACGCTTCATCTCGTCCACAGCCGCCGGTTGATTCCTCCTCCTGACTGAGTGCTTAAGTAGCCACAGCAAGCAGGACGCGTACGTCGCGATGCTGGCCCACATTGGCCGCACATCGCTGGACACGGGAATGGCCAACCACTCCCGACGCACCTGACACCGACCGTGAGAAGTCGTGTGTGCCGAACGCCGTTTCCGGCAGCCCGGAAACCGACGGTACTACATGAAAAGAATGCTGATTAACGCAACTCAACCCGAAGAGTTGCGTGTTGCACTGGTAGATGGCCAGCGCCTCTACGACCTGGACATCGAATCCGGTGCACGCGAGCAGAAGAAAGCCAACATCTATAAAGGCCGGATCACTCGCATCGAACCAAGCCTTGAAGCTGCCTTTGTCGATTTCGGCTCTGAGCGCCACGGCTTCCTGCCCCTCAAAGAAATCTCCCGCGAATACTTCAAGAAAGCCCCCGAAGGCCGCGTCAATATCAAGGACGTCCTGAGCGAAGGCCAGGAAGTCATCGTTCAAGTTGAAAAAGAAGAACGTGGCAACAAGGGCGCAGCCCTGACCACCTTCATCAGCCTGGCCGGTCGTTACCTGGTCCTGATGCCGAACAACCCACGGGCGGGCGGCATCTCCCGTCGCATCGAAGGCGAAGAGCGCAATGAACTGCGTGAAGCCTTGAACGGCCTGGTTGCCCCGGCCGACATGGGCCTGATCGTGCGCACTGCCGGCCTCGGCCGCAGCAGTGAAGAAATGCAGTGGGACCTCGATTACCTGCTGCAACTCTGGACCGCCATCAAAGAAGCGTCGCTGGATCGTTCCGCGCCATTCCTGATCTATCAGGAAAGCAACGTGATCATCCGCGCGATTCGCGACTATCTGCGTCAGGACATCGGCGAAGTGCTGATCGACAGCGTTGAAGCCCAGGACGAAGCCCTGACCTTCATTCGCCAGGTCATGCCGCAGTACGCCAGCAAGATCAAGCTGTATGAAGACAGCGTTCCGCTGTTCAACCGCTTCCAGATCGAGAGCCAGATCGAAACCGCATTCCAGCGCGTCGTCGAACTGCCTTCCGGCGGTTCCATCGTTATCGATCCGACCGAAGCACTGGTGTCCATCGACATCAACTCGGCGCGCGCCACCAAAGGCAGCGACATCGAAGAAACCGCCCTGCAGACCAACCTTGAAGCCGCCGAAGAAATCGCCCGTCAGTTGCGCCTGCGCGACATCGGCGGCCTGATTGTCATCGACTTCATCGACATGACCCCAGCCAAGAACCAGCGCGCCGTGGAAGAGAAAGTCCGCGAATGCCTGGAAGCCGACCGCGCTCGCGTACAAGTCGGCCGCATTTCGCGCTTCGGCCTGCTGGAAATGTCCCGTCAGCGCCTGCGCCCTTCCCTGGGTGAAAGCAGCGGCATCGTTTGCCCACGCTGCAGCGGCACCGGCATCATCCGTGATGTTGAATCGCTGTCGCTGGCGATCCTGCGCCTGATCGAAGAAGAAGCCCTGAAAGACCGCACTGCCGAAGTTCGCGCCCAAGTGCCGATCCCGGTGGCCGCGTTCCTGCTCAACGAAAAACGCAACTCGATCACCAAGATCGAACTGCGCACCCGCGCCCGCATCGTCATTCTGCCGAACGATCACCTCGAAACGCCGCACTTCGAAGTCCAGCGTCTGCGTGATGACAGCCCGGAAGCCGCCACCAACCAGTCCAGCTATGAAATCGCTGCTGCCGCTGCCGAAGTGGAAGACGTCCAGCCAGCCGCCGCGACCCGCACCCTGGTTCGCCAGGAAGCCGCGGTCAAGACTGCGCCGGCCCGCGCCAATGCTCCGGTTCCGACCGAAGTGGTCGCACCGGTTGCCGCACCGGTCGCTGCGCCAGAGCCAAGCCTGTTCAAAGGCCTGGTGAAATCGCTGGTCAGCCTGTTCGCCAGCAAGGAAGAGCCTGCCGCTCCGGTCGTGGTTGAAAAGCCGACTGCCGAGCGCCCGGCCCGTAATGAAGAGCGTCGCAGCGGTCGTCAACAGAGCCGCAACCGTAATGGTCGCCGCGATGAAGATCGCAAGCCTCGCGAGGAACGTGCACCGCGTGAAGAGCGCGCGCCACGTGAAGAGCGTCAACCACGTGAAGAGCGCCAGCCACGCGAACTGCGCGAAGCCCGCGAGGAAACGCCAGCGGTAGCTCGCGAAGAACGCGCACCACGTGCTCCGCGTGAAGAACGCGCACCGCGCGCGCCACGTGAAGACCGCAAGCCACGTGGCGAGCGTGAAGAACGTGTGCGTGAACTGCGCGAGCCTCTGGATGCCGCCCCGGCCGCCGCAGCTACCGCCGAAGAACGTCCGACCCGTCAGCCACGGGAAGAACGCGCTCCACGCCCACCGCGTGAAGAACGTCAACCACGCGCCGAGCAAGCTGCTGCGGCCGTTGCCGATGAAGAGCTGCCAACCAACGAAGAGCAACTGCAGGAAGAAGGTCAGGAAGGCGCCGAAGGCGATCGCCCACGCCGCCGCTCCCGTGGTCAACGTCGTCGCAGCAACCGTCGCGAGCGTCAGCGTGATGCCAATGGCAATGTGATCGAAGGTTCGGAAGAGTCCGAGTTCGGCGAAAGCAGCGAAGCACCAAGCACCGCCGATCTGGCTGCCGGTCTGGCTGTTACCGCAGCCGTTGCCAGCTCCGTGATCAGCGCTCCAGCTGAAGCACAAGCCAACGAGCAAGCCGAGCGTGCCACTGCCGCCACCCTGGAAACCGCTCCAGTCGAAGCGCCAGTCGTTGAAGCGACCACTCCGGTCGAAGCCACTGCTTCGCAGGAAATCGAGCTGGCAGCAGCACCTGAGGCACAGCCTGTGGTTGAAGCAGCCGCCGAGCCTGCCGTTATCGCGGAACCAGTGGTTGCAGCCGAGCCGGTTGTCGAAGCCGTGACTGAAGTCGTTCGTGAAGTTCGCGAAGAGCAAACTGCGTTCAACTGGGTTGCCGAGCCAGCCGCTGTCGAAGCACCAGCACCGGTCGTCGAGACTGAAGTGGTTGAAGCTACCGCCTCCGAGCCAGTGGTTGTCGCTGCCGAGCCTGCTCCAGTGGTCGAGGCGCCGGTTGTTGAGGCCCCTGCTCCAGTGGCGGAAGCCGCTCCTGTCAGCGCCCTGACCCCAAGTGGCCGTGCGCCGAACGACCCGCGTGAAGTGCGTCGTCGCAAGCGTGAAGCCGAGCGCCTGCAGAAGGAAGCCGAACTGGCCGCCGCTGCCGCTGCTGCTCCAGTTGAAGCGGTTGTCGCTGAAGCAGTCGAGGCTGCACCTGCCCCGACAGTTGAAGTCGCTGCCGAGCCCGCTGAATCCGTGATCCACGAAGCACCACGCTCCGTTCAGGACGCGGTAGAGCAACACGAACAGGCCCAGGAAAAAGAGCACGAGCCTAAACCCCTCGTCTGATTCCATCGGCCACTGAAAAGCCCCGCCCGGTGAACCCGGGCGGGGCTTTTTTATGCCAGACACCATCACATTGATTTCCTGTGGGAGCGAGCCTGCTCGCGAAAGCGGTTGATCAGCCAATATCTATGTTGAATCTGAAAACACTTTCGCGAGCAGACTCGCTCCCACATTGGATCTGAGATTACTGGTAGACCAACTTTTCAGGCACATCCACATCCCACAGCACGCCGGGATCATCCACCGCGACTTCAATCACGCGCCCCTGCGCAAACAACGGCTTGGCGCCGCGGTCGCCTGATAAAGCCATCAACCCCGAGCCGAAGCTGCCGCCAAACCCCACCGGATGCCCATAGTCACCCTCCTGCACCGGCACACTGATGCAATCCTCCGCCATCTGCGCAACGATCTGCTCAATGCTTGATGGCAGGATAAACGGCATGTCCCCCAGCACCATCAACCAACCACCAAGATGCGGGCACGCCGCCACCCCGGCCGCAATGCTGTCACCCATTCCCGTCGACTCGATTAAAACGATCTCGCAGCCATAAGCCTTGGCCATGCGGATGACTTGCGGGCGATCCGCGGTGGTCACGAGGACGCGCTTGTTCAGTCCGGCCGGTAAATTCACCAGTGCATGCTCGATCACCGAACGGACAGCGCCATCACGCCCCGCACAGTCCGCCAACAGTTTGTCCTTTTCATCACCGGCGATTTGCCGAAACCGACTGCCCTGCCCCGCCGCCAGGACGATGACACCGATAGACACGCTCATACGCCCTCCCGCGACGGCTTTTTCTGCTTCAACTCCACGCCATTCTTGATCGCTACAATTTCAGCCAGCAGCGACAAGGCAATTTCCGCGGGGTTATGGCTGCCGATGTGCAAGCCGATCGGGCCGTGCAGGCGGTCGATGGCCTGTTGTGACAATCCCAGTTGAGCCAGATTGTCCCGGCGCTTCTGGCTATTGACCCGCGAGCCCAGCGCACCGACATAGAAAGCCTTGGAATCCAGGGCCGTGAGCAAGGCCATGTCATCCAGGCGTGGATCGTGAGTCAGGGCGACGATGGCCGTGCGTTCGTCGGCCTGAATGTTCAGCACGGCTTCGTCGGGCATGCCCGAGACAAATCGACCGTGCTGCTCTTCCCAGCCGTAGACGAACTCACTGCGCGGATCGCAGATCAGCACTTCGAAATCCAGCAACCGGGCCATCTCGGCCACGTAACGGGACAATTGCCCCGCACCAATCAGCAACAAACGCCAACGCGGGCCGTAGATGGCGCGCAAGAGCTGCCCATCGAACGTCAACGCGTCCAACTTGCTGGCCGGAGTCAAAGTCACTTCACCGGACTCAAGGTTCAGCTCGCGTGCGGTGATTTCATGCGCTTCACAACGGGCCAGCAATTGTGCAACCCAATCGGCCTCGCGAATGCGCTCTTCGGTCAGGCGCAAGGTGCCGCCACAGGGCAAACCGAAACGCGCCGCCTCCTCGCGAGTCACGCCGTAGGTAATCAGTTGCACCGGCGGCCCGTCAGCCGGGATACGACCGTCATGCAGTCGCGCAATCAGGTCATCCTCGACACAGCCGCCGGACACCGAGCCAATCACCATTCCGTCTTCGCGCAGTGCCAGCATCGCCCCCGGTGCCCGGGGCGCGGTGCCCCAGGTCTGAACCACGCTGTACAACACCACCCTGTGACCCGCGCGATGCCACTCCAGCACGCTGCGCAGGACGTTCAGATCAGCGCTGTCCATCAGGCCCCAGCCTTATCCCAGCCCTGCAGCTGGTAACGGACCGGCAGATCGCGGATGCGCTTGCCAGTGGCGGCGAAAATCGCGTTGCACAACGCCGGGGCAATCGGCGGCACACCCGGCTCGCCTACGCCACCCAAGGGCACGTTGCCAGGTGGCGTGACCAGATGCACGGCGACCTCCTTCGGCGCCAGCGACATGCGCGCCACTTCGTACATGTGGAAGTTGTCCTGCTGGACCTTGCCGTCCTTGAAGCTGATCTCGCCCAGCACCGCATTGCCCAGCCCCATGACGCACGCGCCTTCGAATTGCGCGCGAATCCGCTCGGGATTGATTTGCGGCCCGCAATCCACGGCGATGTCCGCCTTGTGCACGATCAAGGTGCCATCGTCTTTGACTTCGACCTCGATCACCGCCGCCACGTAGGTGACGAAGCTGTAATGCACCGCCAGCCCCAGGCCTCGCCCCTTCGGTAACTGGCGCCCCCAACCGGCAGCCTTGGCGGCGGTTTCCAACACGGTGCGCAAACGCGCGGTGTCGATCGGATAACGCTCGGGCGATTCGCCGTAGTTCCACTCTTCACTCAGGGTACGCGGATCGATCTGCCGGTCCGGACCAAGCAACTTGATCTGATACTTGAGCGGATCTTCCTTGGCCTTGTGCGCCAACTCGTCGATGAAGCTTTGAATCGCAAATCCGTGAGGAATGTTCGACACCGAGCGATACCAGCCCACGCGGGTGTGAACGGTCGCTTCGGGGTTTTCCAAGCGGATGTTGGGAATCGCGTAAGCCATGTTGGTGAAACCCATGCCCAATTCGAAAGCCGCTTCGTGGTTCATACCCGGTGCAAATAGCGCAGTGATGCTCGGTGCCACCGTACGGTGCAACCAACCGGACGGCAGGCCATCTTTGTTCAGGCTGGCTTTCAGGTGTTCAACCGACACTGTGTGGAAATACGAGCAATGGATGTCGTCTTCACGGGTCCATTGCACCCGCACCGCTTTACCGGGGAACTCCTTGGCCAAAATGGCGGCTTCGATGATGAAGTCAGGCTTGGACTTGCGACCAAAACCGCCGCCGAGCAGGGTGACATTGAAGGTGACGTTGTCGAATGGCAGGCCCAGGCGTTCGCCGATCCGCTCGCGGGTGACTTGCGGCGCCTGGCTCGGTCCCCAGGCTTCACACATGCCGTCCTTATAACGGGCGATGGCGACCATCGGCTCCATCGGCGATTGCGACAGATGCGGCAGGTAATAGGACGCTTCCAGCGTGCTGTCAGCGCTTTTCATGGCTTCATCGATGTTGCCGGTATTACGCACCACTTTGCCGGGTTTAAGGGAGGCTGCTTCCAGCTCTTTGCGGTAAGCAATCGAGTCGTAACTGGCGTTGGGACCATCATCCCATTCGATTTTCAGCGCCTCGCGGCCCTTGATCGCCGCCCAGGTATTGTTCGCCACCACGGCAACGCCGCCCAGGGGTTGAAACTCCGATGGCAACGGGCGGCTTTCGATCTGAATCACCTTGACCACGCCGGGGACTTTCATGGCCTCCGAGGCATCGAAACTTTTCACCTTGCCGCCATACACCGCAGGCCGGGCAATGACCGCGAACAGCATGCCGTCGAAATACACATCGGCACCATACACGGCGCGACCGTTAACGATGTCGTCACCGTCGATGGCCTTGGTGCCTTCCTTGCCGATATAGCGAAACTCCGATGGCTGTTTGAGCCTCAAGCTGTCACGTGCCGGTACAGCCAGGGCACTGGCGGCAGTGGCCAATGCGCCATATTCCAGTTCGCGACCGGACGGTTTGTGGACGACTTTGTGCAATTGCGCATGACACTCACCGACCGGCACCTTCCACTGATCGGCGGCAGCCTGTTCCAGCATGGCTCGCGCGGCGGCACCGCAACGGCGCATCGGCTCGTACCAGTGACGCATGCTGCGGGAACCGTCTGTGTCCTGATTGCCGAAGCGCACTTCGTCGCCCGGTGCCTGCCGTACTTTGACCTTCGCCCAATCAGCTTCCAGTTCGTCGGCCACGACCATGGTCAGGCTGGTGCGCACGCCCTGGCCCATTTCCGAACGGTTGCAAACCACAGTCACCGTGCCATCAGTGGCGATACTGACATACACCTTGGGGTCATCGACCCAGCCGTTAGGCATGCCGTCAGCACCGAACTTCTTCTCCTTCTCTTCGGCGAAAACGTCTTGCCAGCCCCAACTCGCGGCGACCACCAGGGCGCCGGTGGCCCCCACCCCCTTGAGGAATCCACGGCGGCTGAGGTTGCTCAGGGCAAAATCATTCGGTAACCGGTTCATGCCTTGGCCTCCTTCAGGTGAGTGGATGCCGCACGAATAGCCGTCTTGATGCGGTTGTAGGTGCCGCAACGGCAGATGTTGCCGACCATTGCCTCTTCGATCTGTTCGTCGCTCGGGTTCGGATTGGTCTTGAGCAGCGCAGTGGCGGACATGATTTGCCCGCCCTGGCAGTAACCGCATTGGGCCACGGCGGTATCGAGCCAGGCTTGCTGCACCACTTTACCCACCGGGTCGGCGTGCAGGTTGTCGATGGTGGTAACGTTTTGGCCTATCACCGAACCAATCGGCGTGATGCAGCTACGCGCCGGCGCACCCTCGATGTGAATAGTGCAGGCCCCGCACAGGCCCATGCCGCAGCCGAATTTGGTGCCGTTGTAACCGGCCACGTCACGGATGGCCCAGAGCAGCGGCATGTCCTCGGTGACGTCGAGTTGATGGTCTTGACCATTGAGTTTCAGGGTAATCATGGGCACGCCCGCATAGTATTGGGTTATGGGGTCGAGCAATCTGCCGCCGGAAAGTCGGCGGTTGGCATCACGCAGATCGACTCAGGCTAATGGGGCTCTCTTATGCCGACGGAGGTGTCTGCACCGGGCCTTTTGTGGAGCAAATGCAATGCATCGTTAGCTCGCTAAGTTAACGCAGCATTAACAAAAAAGCCCTGCTGAGACAGGGCTTTTTAGCTGCAAGCTTTAAGCTGCAAGCTTCAAGTAGAAGCAGTGCAGAGAAGTTCGATACATAGAGATTGTAGCTTGCGGCTTGCAACTTGAAGCTTGCCGCTGCTCCTCTAATAGCGGTTCGGCTCCATTTCCAGTTCGACATGGAAACGTTCTGAAATGTCTTTTTGGATTCGCTGCGCCAGGTCGAGCAACTGCAGACCGGTCGCGCTTCCATAGTTGACCAACACCAGCGCCTGCAACTTATGCACGCCTGCATCGGCCTCGCGGAAACCTTTCCAACCCGCCCGCTCGATCAACCAACCGGCGGCCAGCTTCATCTGCCCGTCGGGTTGAGCGTAGGCCACCAGATCCGGGTGCTCGAGTTTGAGTCGTGCAACCAACGCCGCTGACACCAGAGGGTTCTTGAAGAAGCTGCCAGCGTTACCCAGCACCGCCGGATCCGGGAGCTTTTCGTTGCGAATGCTGCAAATCGCCTGGCTGACATCGGTGGCCGTCGGATGCTCGATGCCTTGCTCGGTCAGGCGCTGACGCACCGGCCCGTACTCCAGATGCAAGTGCGCGGTGCGGTCGAGGATGAAACGCACGCGCAGGATCAACCAGCGACCCGGCTCCTGTTTGAACACGCTGTCACGGTACGCGAAGTTGCATTCATCCAGAGTGAACTCGCGCAGCTCGCCACTCTGGCGATCAAGGGCGGTCAGGCCGGCGAACACGTCCTTGATCTCCACACCGTAGGCGCCGATGTTTTGCATCGGGGCCGCACCCACGGTGCCGGGAATCAGACTGAGGTTCTCCAGGCCCGACAAGCCGTGCACCAGCGTATGTTGCACGAACGGGTGCCAGGGCTCGCCCGCCTCTGCCTCAATGACTACTTTGCTACCATCATCGCTCACCACGCGAATTCCGCGAGTGGCCATGCGCAGCACCAGCGCCGGGATATCCGCCGTGAGCAGCAGGTTGCTGCCACCGCCGATCACCAGCAGTGGCACGTCATGCTGCCGCGCATAGGCCAAGGCCTCTCGCACGTCGGCGTCGTTATGGGCTTCGGCAAACAGGCGGGCTTGAACGTCCACACCGAAACTGTTGTACGGTTTGAGCGAAACCTGTGATCGAACCTGCAAACTCATACGCGTCCCTTCAGTTCGATCACCAGCCGATCACTGGCACGTTCAATCAAGTCCAACACCTGCTCGAAGCCCTGCTCCCCGTCGTAATACGGGTCCGGGACTTCATCGACTTCGGATTCATAGCGGCGCAGGAACAGGTCCAGCTCGGCCTTGCCCTTGGCCGGTTGCAAGGCCTTGAGGTTGCGCAGGTTACTGTTGTCCATCGCCAGAATCAGGTCGTAGGTGGCGAAATCGGCGCGGGTGACTTGCTGGGCGCGCTGGGCAGACAGGTCATAACCGCGCAGCTTTGCCGCGGCCTGGCTGCGCTTGTCCGGCGCCTTGCCAACGTGCCAGTCACCGGTACCGGCGGAAGCGACTTCGACCTGATCGGCCAGCCCCGCCTCCCGCAGTTTGTGTCGCAACACGCCTTCGGCCGTGGGTGAACGGCAGATGTTGCCCAGGCAGACAAACAAGACCCGCATCAGGCCTCCAGCAGGCGACGAACGCGCTCAAGGTCTTCAACGGTATCGACGCCCGCTGGTGGCGCAATCAATGCGTCGGCGACGTGGATCCGCACGCCGTGCCAAAGTGCCCGCAGCTGTTCCAGGCATTCGGTGTTTTCCAGCCAGCACGGCCCCCAGCTGACGAAGTCATGCAGGAATCCGGCGCGGTAGGCATAGATGCCGATGTGGCGACGATAAGGCACGCCTTCCGGCAGGGATTCACGACTCTGGGCAAAGGCATCCCTCGCCCAAGGCAACGTGGCGCGACTGAAGGTCAGTGCCAGGCCATTGATGTCGCTGACAACTTTGACCACGTTGGGATTGAACAGGGATTCAACGTCTTCGATCGGCTCGCCCAGGGTAGCCATGCGGGCTTCGGTGTGGGCGGCCAGGTTGGCGGCAACTTGATCAATCACGCTGGGCGGGATCAACGGTTCGTCGCCTTGGACGTTCACCACGATGGCGTCGGGTGCCAGGCCGAGTTTCGCCGCGACTTCCGCCAGGCGATCGGTGCCGGAGTTGTGATCCTCGCGGGTCATCACCACTTCGGCGCCAAACTCGATGCAGGCCTCGCGGATGCGCTTATCGTCAGTCGCCACCACAACACGCTGGGCGCTGCTTTTGCTCGCTTGTTCCCAGACGTGCTGGATCATCGGCTTGCCAGCGATTGGCAGCAGTGGCTTGCCCGGCAAACGGGTGGAGGCGTAGCGCGATGGAATGACGACGGTAAAGGCTGTGGTCATTTATCCAGACGCTCGTCGGTGGTCAGGGTGCGGGCTTCGCTTTCAAGCATTACCGGGATACCGTCGCGAATCGGGTAAGCCAGACCTGCGCCCTTGCTGATCAGCTCGGTCTTGTCGGCGCTGAGTTTGAGCGGGCCTTTGCAGACCGGGCAAGCGAGGATGTCGAGCAATTTGGTGTCCATGAGCATTCCCTGGATAAAAACGGATTTATGGCAACAGACGAGCCGGCAACAGGCGCATCAACTGTGTGTCGAACCAGGCTATAAAAGCCGGCGACGGCACAGCATCGACCGCCAGGTACCACCAGTCGGCAGCGGCGAAGGCACGGCACTTCACCGCGTCCTTCTCAGTCATCACCAATGGCAATGACGGGGTGAAATTCAAAGCCTGAACACTGTACTCGGCGTGGTCGGCGAATGCGTGCGGGACTGGCTGCCAGTGTAGCGTTTCGAGGGTCCTGAAGAAACGTTGCGGGTTACCGATCCCGGCGACGGCGTGCACCGCCTGACCCGGGGCAAAGTGATCAAGGGTGCACCGTTGGCCGCTGCGCAAATTGATCAATGCGGTAGGTTGCAACTGGAAGGCAAAGCCGCCCTCGCGATCAGCCTCGGCGCCGTTGTAGAGCACCGCATCAACGCTTTGCAGGCGCTCGACCGGTTCGCGCAAGGGTCCGGCCGGCAGGCAACGGCGGTTGCCCAGGCCCCGGGCATTGTCAATCAACACCAGTTCCAGGTCGCGAGCCAAACGGTAATGCTGCATGCCGTCATCGGACAGGATCAGGTCCAGCGGCTCGCTCGCCAGCAAGGCTTTGACGGCGCGGCTGCGATCCGGGTCGATCATCAATGGCACTCCCGTGCGCTGGACGATCAACAGCGGTTCATCGCCGGCAATGCCTGCACCCTGATCCGCCTCCACCCGCCACGGCAAGTGCGGCGGTTTGGCGCCGTAACCGCGACTGACCACGCCGACCCGCAGGCCGCTGCGCTGACAATGCTCGATCATCCACAGAATCATTGGCGTCTTGCCGGTGCCGCCGACGGTGATATTACCAACGACGATCAGCGGTACGGGCGGCTGATAGATTTCACCCTCGCCCGCCAGAAAACGCTTGCGTTTGTTGTTGACCACGCGTCGGTACAACCATTCCAGCGGCTGCAGCAACTTCAGGGCCGGATGACCTCGGTACCACGCGGCGAGCAGGCGATCGGACATGGCTATCAGGGCGCGGTCGGCGCCGCCTCGACAGTCGTCATGCGCAAGTGGCTGAAGCCAAGCTTGCCGGCGGCGTCCATGGCGGTGATCACCGATTGATGCTGGGATTTGCCATCGGCACTGATCGACAGCGGTCGACTGGTGTCGCCATTGGACTCTTTCTGCAACGCATCCATCAGGCTTGCCAGATCGCTCTTCGGCAGAATCTGGTTGTTCACGGAGAACACGCCATCTGCACTGATCGCGATATCCAGCGGTTTGGACTGGTCCTCGGCAGGTGAGCCACTGACCGCTTCAGGCAGGTCAACGCGCAGCTGCGTTTCACGGGTGAAGGTGGTGGTCACCACGAAAAACAGCAGCAGGACAAAAACCACGTCGATCAGCGACACGAGGTTGATGTCGATGTTCTCCCGTTGTTTGCGGCGGAACTTCACGCTTTGCTCCCAGCCAGATCAACGTCGCGGTCGCCCTGCACGACTTCAACCAGCTTGATGGCTTCCTGCTCCATGCCCACGACGAGTTCATCGATGCGTCGTTGCAGAAAGCGGTGGAAGAAGACCGCCGGGATACCGACGATCAGACCTGAAGCCGTGGTAATCAGGGCTTTGGAAATACCACCAGCCAACACTGCCGGGTTGGTCGCCATACCCGTGCCCATGAACGAACTGAAGATATCGATCATACCCAAAACGGTACCCAGCAGCCCCAGCAGCGGCGCCATGGCGGCGATGGTACCGAGGGCATTGATGTAGCGTTCCAGCTCGTGGATGACCCGGGCGGCAGCCTCTTCGATACATTCTTTCATGATCTCGCGACCATGTTTGGAGTTGGCCAGGCCCGCCGCCAGGATCTCGCCCAATGGCGAATTGGCACGCAGTTCCTTGAGCTTCTCCTTATTGAGTTGCTTGTCCTTGATCCAGACCCAGACCTGCCCGAGCAAGTGCTCCGGGGTCACGCGACTGGCACGCAGGGTCCAAAGGCGCTCGGCAACGATCGCCATGGCCGCGATGGAACTCAGAATGATCGGCAGCATCATCCAACCGCCGGATTTGACCAATTCCCACACAGTGACAGTCCCCTCGAAAAAGTGCGCCACTCTAACATAGGGGGTGAGCGCACCGAAGACCGTGATGTCGCATCCGGTCGGGCTTTAATAGCTCGCGGTTATTTGTCCATGGGGGGCGGATCGCGCCAGAAACGCCGTTCCTGACGCATCGTACGCGGTGATTCGAAACGCCCCAGTTGCAGATGAATGGCACCCTGCTGCGCGTTGTCATAAATTGCCATGCCGTGTTTTCGATAGCGTGCCAGCACCGTGGGATGGGGGTGGCCAAACGAATTGCCCTGGCCACGGGAGATCAGTACTGCTCGAGGCTGCAAGCCGTTGAGCAGCGCCATGGAAGACGAACTGCGACTGCCATGGTGCGGCGCCTGCAACCAATCGGTCGTCACGGCCAATGGACTGTCCAGCAGGGCATGCTCGGCGGCCGTGTCGATATCGCCGGTCAGCAGCAATCGCTCGCCGTTGGCTTCAATCTGCAGGACGCAGGATTTTGGATTACTTTCGCGGGCGCCCGGCCACTGCCACAGTTCAAAGTTCACACCATCCCAGGTCCATCGCCGACCGCTTTCGCAGTCCCCTGATAGCAGTTCGGTCGGCAACGCGTCAGGTTCACCGCCCAGCACGCGCCTTACCGGCAGCCCATTGGCAACCGATTGCGCCCCGCCGGCGTGATCTGCATGGGCATGACTGATGAGCATCAGGTCCAGATCTTTCACGCCCAGTTTGCGCAAGGTCGGCAGAACCACGCGCTCACCCAGGTCGATTTCGCCGAAACGCGGGCCCGTGTCATACAACAGCGTGTGATGACGGGTTCGCACCAGGATTGCCAGGCCTTGGCCGACATCCAGCTGCCAGATATCGGCGGTCCCATCGGGCACCTCGGAGCGCGGCGGAAAAACCAGCAACAGCAGCATCGGCCATCCCAACGGGCGCATCGGCACGCCTCGCGGCAGTAACAAAAGAAAAGCCCCCAAGGCGCCAAAACCCCAGACCCACAGCGGAATTGCAACGGGCACCCACGCCGGAACCCGGCCAGCCGCCCATCCCAGCACCCTGAACAACCCATCGATCAAACCGCCCGCCAGCCACAGCAAACCTTCGCCGATGTAAGGCACCGGCAACAATAGCGTCCCGAGCAACGCCGGAGGCAGCACCACCAGGCTGATCCAGGGGACCGCCAGCAAGTTGACCAATGGCCCACTGACGCTGATCGGCAGCCCCAACACCAGTAAGATCGGCCCAAGACCGATCGCGATCAGCCATTGGGCGCGAGTCCAGGTTTGCCACCAGCGCCAGGGCCCCAAGCGACCACTGAAGGTGAAGATCAGCACCGCGACGGCGGCGAAAGACAGCCAGAACCCCGGTTGCAGGCTGGCCAGCGGATCCAGTAACAGAACACCATTAAGTGCCAGTAACAACGGCCACCACGCGCCAAGATGGCGAAATCGCAAGCGCCATAACAGCACCAGACCGATCATCAGGCAGGCGCGCCGCACTGGCACCTCAAAACCGGCCAATAAGCCGTAGCCGAGGGCGGCGACGAATGCCAGACCGCAGGCCCAGGGAAGCCACGGCAAACGGCTTGGCCAGAGACCATATCGGGCAAGGCCGGCGATCAGCAGGTACACCAATCCCGCCAGCAAACCGATGTGCTGTCCGGAAATCACCAATAGATGCACGGTGCCGGTGTCCTGCAATACTTGCCAGTCTTCGCGACTGAGCCCGGCACCGTCCCCGAGCACCAGCGCCGCCAGTGCGCCCGATCGACCCTGTGCGTCCACTGCCAATAGCTTCTGACGAATGCTGTCACGCCAGGCCCATCGCGCCTCGGCCAGTCGCTCGCCGTCCTTGACCGTTCCGGTAGCACCGATGCGCTGCGCCAGCAGCCAGGCGTCGTAATCAAAGGCGTGGGGATTGAGTAACCCTGCGGCACGCTTCAACTTGACCGCCAGTCGCCAGCGTTCGCCGCTGTTCACTGGCGGTCCGTCGTACCAGGCCAGGCGCATAAGACGTGGCACTTGTCCGTGCCGCGACTTGGCGTCTGCCAATTCGAAACGCACCACGGCCTCGCCGAGCTGGGGCAGCCCCGTTACCCGTCCTTCGACCCACCGTGTTTCGCCATCCAGGTCCGGCGGTAACCGATCATCCAGCGCCCACTG
The DNA here is from genome assembly GCF_051216495.1 of Pseudomonas baetica. Taxonomy (GTDB): domain Bacteria; phylum Pseudomonadota; class Gammaproteobacteria; order Pseudomonadales; family Pseudomonadaceae; genus Aquipseudomonas; species Aquipseudomonas baetica_B. The sequence continues at coordinate 33,452 of NZ_JBPKAM010000048.1, forward strand.
CGCCTGCAAGCAAGCCCAACTCAAACCAAACAGAAAAAACGCCACCGGGTATGTCCTGAATGGCAGCAACAGCAAACCCGCCACCGGTAACAAAAACCACAACCCGACCGACGGTAAAACCGGTAAAAAACGCAGGGTCAGCAAACCCAGCGCCAATGCCACCATCCCAGTGCGCATACGCCCGTCCTTGAGCTGTACTTAAATTCCCGCCCCTAGGCATAGCCGGTCGACCGCACAAGCACGGTTAACAATTGTCACAAAGTCTGAATGGGCGGTTCATGGAATCCAGACATACTTGCGGCCTTAACCGACCGAGAAGCCTTATGCCCCGGCGCTTATTCAAACGTTACATGCCAGATCCGACCAGCATCAGGGAACACAAATCCTTACGCTTTCTCGGGACGCTGCTGCATGACCCCAACCTCTGGCACCTCAATCGTCACTCGGTCGCCCGGGCTATGGCCGTCGGCCTGTTCGCGGCGTTCCTGCCGATTCCGTTGCAGATGCTGGTCGCCGCCGTACTCGCCATCGTCGTGCGCGGCAACATGCCGATTGCTGTCAGTCTGGTCTGGCTGACCAACCCGATCACCATGCCCGCCGTGTTCTTTTGCACCTACCAGGCCGGTGCCTGGCTGATGGATGTTCCCGCTCGTCATCTGCCGGACGAATTGACCTGGGAATGGATCAGCGGCGAGCTCTCGACATTGTGGCAGCCGTTTTTGCTGGGGTCGGTGGTGACCGGGCTGGCGCTTGGGGCCTTGGCCTATTGTCTGGTGATGATGTACTGGCGCTGGTGGGTCGCCCGGCAATGGCGGCGGCGCAAGCAGAGTCGCCTGTGAGAAATGCAAAACGGCCTCCGATTGGGAGGCCGTTTTTTTTGGTACCTGAGATGACGCCTTCGCGAGCAGGCTCGCTCCCACATTTGAAATGCATTCCAATGTGGCAGCGAGCCTGCTCGCGATTGCAGACACCGCGGAATTTCTTAAGTACGCATCCCCCGCCCACTCACCAGCAACCGCGCGCAACCGAAGTACAGAATCACCGTCGCCACCAGCATGAACGCAATCGCCACGCTGATCCGGATATCCGAAACACCGAGGATCCCGTAGCGAAACGCATTGACCATGTGCAACACCGGGTTGGCCAGGGAGACGGTCTGCCAGAACGGCGGCAGCAACGAGATCGAGTAGAACACCCCGCCCAGGTAGGTCAACGGCGTGAGCACAAAGGTCGGAATGATTGAGATGTCATCGAAGTTGCGCGCAAAAACGGCGTTGATGAAGCCCAGTAGCGAAAAGATCGTCGCTGTCAGCACCACCACCAGAACAGTCACGCCCAGGTGATGCACCTGCAATTGGGTGAAGAACAGCGACAGCAGGGTCACGATGATCCCGACCATCAATCCGCGTAGCACGCCACCCAAGGTGTAACCGATCAGAATGGTGTGCGGCGAAACCGGCGACACCATCAGTTCTTCGATGGAACGCTGAAACTTGCTGCCGAAGAAACTCGACACCACGTTGCCATAGGAGTTGGTGATCACCGACATCATGATCAGACCCGGCACGATGTACTCCATATAGGTGAAGCCACCCATGTCGCCAATCTGCCGACCAATCAGGTTACCGAAGATCACGAAGTACAGGACCATGGTGATGGCCGGCGGCAGCAGGGTCTGCGGCCAGATCCGGGTAAATCGCCGGACTTCACGGTAAACGATGGTATTGAGGGCTACGAGGTTGGGGCGCAGCTCGGAACTCATACCGCCACCTTCGACAGATTTTTCTCCACCAGGGACACGAACAACTCCTCGAGGCGATTGGTTTTGTTACGCAGGCTCAGCACTTCGATGCTCTGTTGCGCCAACTGGGTGAAGAGCGCGGTGATGCCCATGCTCTTGTCCACCTGGACTTCCAGGGTGTGAGCATCAAGCAACCGCGAGGGGTAGCCGATCAGTTGCGGTGCCGCGCTCAGGCTGTTTTTCAGATCCAGCAGGAAGGTCTCGACATGCAACTGGCCGAGCAACTGCTTCATGCTGGTGTTTTCGACGATGGTGCCGTGGTCGATGATGCCGATGTTGCGGCACAACTGCTCGGCCTCCTCCAGATAGTGTGTGGTGAGGATGATGGTGATGCCTTTTTTGTTCAGCTCGGTGAGGAAGGTCCACATCGAGCGACGCAGTTCGATGTCTACGCCGGCAGTCGGTTCGTCGAGGATCAACAGGCGCGGTTCATGAACCAACGCGCGGGCGATCATAAGCCGGCGCTTCATGCCACCGGACAGCGAACGCGACGGCACATCGCGCTTGTCCCACAGACCGAGCTGGGTCAAGTACTGCTCGGCGCGTTCCTTGGCGACCTTCGCCGGAATGCCGTAGTAACCGGCCTGGGTCACGACAATGTCGAAGGTCTTTTCAAACTGGTTGAAGTTGAATTCCTGGGGGACCACGCCGATGGAGCGCTTGAGCGCGGCCGGGTTCTTGTCCAGGTCGTGACCGAAGATATTCACCGTGCCGCTGGTCTTGTTCACCAGGGTCGAAAGAATGCCGATGGTCGTGGATTTGCCGGCGCCGTTCGGGCCGAGCAAGGCGAAAAAGTCACCTTCGGCGACGTCCAGATCGATACCACTCAGGGCCTGGAAACCGTTGCCGTAGGTTTTGGTTAGCTGCCGGATGGACAGAGCGGAACTCATATCGGATTTACGCACCAAGAAGGAAAGAAAGGAATGAATATGGGCGGGCGGCGAGCAACACAACCACAGCGCGCTAGCACAATGGTGCTTGTCGCCGCCACACAAGTACAGTCAAGTGTGTCGATAGTGAGTATTAAGTCAACGCGGTCATGACCGCTTTGCGATACGCCGGACGCTGTTTCAATCGCGCGTACCAGGCCTCCAGATGAGGCTGCGGGGCACGCTCGATCGGCATCTCGAACCAGGCATAAATGAAACTGCCCAAAGGGATGTCGCCCATGCCGATCTGGTCTCCGGACAGATACGGCTGGGTCGCCAATGCCTGATCGGCCATGGCCAGCAGCGCGTCGCACTCCTTGATCGCCGCCTTGATGGCGGGCCAGTCCTGTTGCTCTGCCGGGGTGCGCAAGACGCCCCAGAACACGGTGCGGAAAGGGCCGGCAAAACTGGACGTGGTCCAATCCATCCATTTGTCAGCGGTGGCGCGTACCTGCAAATCTGACGGATACCACGCGGTGTCCGCCGCATGTTTGGCCAGCAGGTAACGAACGATGGCGTTGGATTCCCACAGCACAAAACCGTCGTCTTCAATCACCGGCACGCGGCCATTGGGGTTCATGGCGCGGTACTCGGGCGTATCGACGACACCGAAAGCGCCGCCCGCATCAATGGCTTCGTAGGCCAGGCCGAGTTCCTCGGCGGCCCACAATGGTTTCCTTACATTCGACGAATTCTTCCGACCCCAGATCTTCAGCATGACCGCCTCTCGATTGATGAATGCGCAGGCAGCATACGCCGGATCAGGCGCGACTCAAATCGCTCTGCATGTCCCCCAGCAGAGGTTGCTGTTGTGCGCCGAACAGATGCGGATAGCACTTGCGCAGGTGCTCGAAAAAGAATGCTTCGGGCACGTCGGTGAACTGACCGTGATCGATCAGGTACTCCATCAATTTCTCGCCGTCGCGATTGAAGGGATGGAAAACGCTGTCGCTGATCCCGTCGAATTCCAGCGGTGCGACATTGAACAAATCGCACAAGCCTTGATTGAACGCCGGCGTGGCCTTGACCCAGCGGTCGTTCAGATACAGCTCGGTATAACCGTGCATGGCGAACACGTCGCTCTTGAGCAACTCAAGCAAGCGCGGCGTCGACAAATGATTGCGCACGTCCGCCAGGCCGATCCGCGCCGGGATCCCGCAATGCCGCGCCGCGCCGGCCAGCAGCGTGGATTTGGGCACGCAATAACTCTCCCCGGCCGCCAGCGCATAGCTGCCGCGCAACGTCTGCGGATCCAGGCTGAAGGTGTACGGGTTGTAGCGCACGGCCTCGCGCACGGCGTAGTAAAGACGAACCGCCTGCTCGATCGGCTCGCGACTGTCGCCACGATGTTTTTCGGCGAACTCCACCACCGAGGGGTGGTCACTATCGATGAAGCGGCCGGGGCTTAGGTACTCGTGCATGCGGGCAATCTCCATGCTGGTAATGTCCAGGGCAAGCCCCGAGTCTAGCGAGAGGTTCAGCACAGAGATAACGACGTTTCGGCCAAACATGGACGCTTTGTCGCCCGCTCAATGAACGATTTTTCACGGGTCTCTCACCTGGAAGGCCTACAAAATCATCCATGGTTTCCCACGATTCGATCACATCGCTCCGACCCGCCTGTTTCGCGGATGCCGTCTAAGCTCTGTGGGTTGGTTCGCCCTGGTTTCACGGAGGATTAAATATGCTGCTGTTGTGGATACTGGTTTTGGTTGTCGGGATAGCTTGGTTAGCCCACCGTCGCATCGCGCCACTGCCCGCCCTGGGCATCGTGGCTGTCTACCTGCTGGCAATGGGCGCCTTCAGTCGCGCACCGGGCTGGTTACTGCTGATTTTCTGGGTGCTGGTCGCCGCCGTGGCCGCACCGTTGCTATTGCCAGATCTGCGTCGCAAATTCTTCAGCGCGCCGATGTTCAACTGGTTCCAGAAAACCCTGCCGCCGATGTCGCAAACCGAACGCGACGCCATCGAAGCCGGCACCGTGTGGTGGGACGGCGAACTGTTCAGCGGTCGTCCGGACTGGAACAAACTGCTGTCGTATCCGAAGGCGCAATTGAGCGAAGAGGAACAGGCCTTCATCGACGGTCCTACCGAAGCACTCTGCGCGATGGTCAGCGACTGGCAACTCGGCCAGACCATGGATTTGCCGGCCGAGGCCTGGACCTACATCAAGGACAACGGTTTCTTCGCCCTGATCATTCCCAAAGAGTATGGCGGCAAAGGCTTCTCGGCCTATGCCCACTCGCAGGTGGCGATGAAGCTGGCGAGCCACAGCGGCGACCTCGCATCCACCGTGATGGTCCCCAACTCTCTGGGGCCGGCGGAACTGCTGCTGCACTACGGCACCGACGAACAACGCAATCACTACCTGCCACGCCTGGCGCGGGGCGACGACATCCCTTGTTTCGCCCTGACCGGGCCGCTGGCCGGCTCTGACGCTGGCGGCATGCCCGACACCGGGGTGATCTGCAAAGGTCAATGGGAAGGCAAGGAAACTCTAGGCCTGCGCCTGAACTGGGAAAAGCGCTACATCACTCTTGGCCCGGTCGCCACATTGCTCGGCCTGGCGTTCAAGGCCTACGACCCGGACCACCTGCTGGGTGAGCAGGAAGACCTGGGCATCAGCCTGGCACTGGTTCCAACCGACACCCCGGGCGTGGACATCGGTCGACGTCACCTGCCGCTGGGCGCGGCATTCATGAACGGCCCGAATTCGGGCAAGGACGTGTTCGTACCGTTGGAATTCTTGATCGGCGGACAGGACATGCTCGGCAAGGGCTGGATGATGCTGATGAATTGCCTGTCGGTCGGACGTTCGATTTCCCTGCCGGCGGTGGGCACCGGCATGGCCAAATTCACCAGCCTGGTGACCGGCCAATACGCGCAGATCCGCGAGCAGTTCAATGTGCCGATTGCAGCCTTCGAAGGTATTCAGGAAGCCATGGCCCGCATCGGCGGCAACGCCTGGATGATGGACGCCGCGCGAATGCTGACTGCCAACGCCGTGGACCTCGGCGAGAAACCGTCGGTGCTGTCGGCGATTCTCAAGTATCACCTCACCGAACGCGGCCGCGAGTGCATCAGCCACGCCATGGATGTTCATGGCGGCAAGGCGATCATCATGGGGCCGAACAACTATCTCGGACGCATGTGGCAAGGCGCACCGATCTGCATCACCGTTGAAGGTGCGAACATTCTCTCGCGCAACCTGATGATCTTCGGCCAGGGCGCGATTCGCTGCCATCCCTTCGTGCTCAAGGAAATGGCCCTGGCCACCCGTGAGGACAAGGATCAGGCACTGACCGAGTTCGACGCCCTGTTGCTCAAGCACATCGGTTTTGCCATCGGCAACGCGGCCAGCACGCTGGTGCTGAACCTCGGTTTCGGTCTTCTGGAACACGAGCCGGGCAACACGCTCAGCCAGGGTTATTTCCGCGCGCTCAACCGTCAGGCGGCCGCCTTCGCGCTGCTGGCCGATCTCAGCATGATGTTACTGGGCGGCGAGTTGAAACGCCGTGAACGTCTGTCGGCGCGACTGGGCGATGTGTTGAGCAACCTGTACCTGGCCAGCGCCGCGCTCAAACGTTACAACGACCTCGATGCACCGCAGCACATGGAACCGCTGTTTATCTGGGCCATGGAGGAAAGCCTCGGCCAGGCGGAGCGGGCCATGGATGAACTGCTCAATAATTTCCCGAACAAAATGCTGGCGTGCCTGCTGCGGGTGATCGTGTTCCCGCTCGGCCGCCGACACAAAGGGCCGTCGGACAAGCTTGGCGCCGAAGTCGCCAAGGTGATCGGCCGAGCGAAAGGCGACCCGGCACTCGAGGAAGTACTGCTGGGTTGCTACCGCCCGCAATCGAAGGAAGATCCGATCGGCATCCTGCAACATGCCTGCAACCTGCTGAGCGCTGCACAACCGCTGCAGAAGAAGCTTCATGTGGCGCTCAAGAGCGGCCAGGTCAAACCGGCCGCCGGTGAACACGTCATCGATGCCGCATTGGAAGCCGGCGTGTTGCAACCAGTGGAAGCTCAAACCCTTCGGGAGGCGGAAGCGGCACGACGCAAGGTGATCGATGTCGATGATTTCGACAAAGACGAGATTGCATTGGCCAAAGGCAAGGTCCGCTGATCCAGCCAAGCCTGTACAGCATGTAAAAAAGGGCGCAGGAGCTTTATACTCCCGCGCCCGTTTTGCTCTTGAGGACTTATCTCGTGTCCAACATCGTTGCCGATCATCTCGTTTTGCTCGACCACCTGCGCAGCATCCTGGTCGCCGTGGGTGAGGCCGACCAGGTTCCCGAAGAAAGCCATGCCTTGTTCCTGGAGCGCTTTGACGAACTGCGTGCCCTGCTGCCGGTCGATCCGATCGAAAGCCAATACCTGGGCCAGGACATCCTGTGCCAGGTGATCACCCGCTACCCGCAAATTGCCCACCTGGTCCCGCGCGACCTGCTGTGGTACTTCGCCGGTGACTGCCTGCACTACATGCCCGATGACGAAATCAACCTGTATCAGGCACTGGAGGAACGTCGCTTCGAAGCCGAGCAGAACGACGAACCTTTCGATTGGAATCAGGAAAAGCAGTTGCTGGCGTTGTCGGATCAGGACAGCAAGCACTGATCCTCGATCAGTAATGCGAAAGGCCCGCATGGTTATTCATGCGGGCCTTTTTGTTTGATTGGATTTTTGTGGAGCATTTGAATGCCTCTTCGCGAGCAGGCTCGCTCCCACAGGGTTCGGTAGTGAACACAAAATCCATATCCCTCACAAATCCATTGTGGGAGCGAGCCTGCTCGCGAAAGGGTCCTTCAGAACAACCCATCACTCTCGGGCAGCTCATACTCCGAAACGGCAATGTTTTCCCGGCTTGACTTGCCCGGCTTGCCCAACGTCGGTTCCTTCTCCAGACACTCCACCAGGTAATCGATCATCACCCGTATCTTGGGTGGCAGGTATCGGGTTGGCGAATGCAGCAACCAGGCACCTCCGTGGTAGGACGCCAGAAAGGTCCAGTCCGGCAGCACTTGCACCATCAACCCCTTTTCCAGGGCACGGCGCGCCGTGAAGTACGGAAGACTGCCAATGCCGATGTGCTGCAACACGGCACCGAAACGTACGCCCGTATGATTGGCGGCATATCGTCCGCGCACGCCAACGGTCACTGTTTTGTTGCCCTTCTTGAACTTCCAGCGCGCATCGCTCGGCGTTTCACCCAGGTAGATGCAACTGTGATTGAGCAGATCATGGGGATGAGTCGGCGTCCCGTGCTCGGCCAGGTACTGTGGCGTTGCGCAGAGCAAATGATCGATGGTCAGCAATTGCCGCCCCACCAGCCCTGCCGGCGGCCGATCGGTGATTCGAATCGCCAGGTCGACGTGATCGTCGATCAAATCCACCTGGCGATCCTCAAGCAATAGTTCCACATCCACTTTGGGGTAACGGCGTAGAAACTCCGGCATATGTGGGTGAATCACGATTCGGCCAACCGCTTTCGGGACGCTGATTCGCACCACACCCTCAGGCTCATCAGTGAACTGGCCACTGATTTCCATCACCGACCGGGCAGCGCTGACCATGTCCTGACAACGTTTGAAGACTTCCTCGCCACCATCGCTCAAGCGCAATTTGCGCGTAGTCCGTTGCAGCAAGCGTATGGCGAGGGCTTTCTCCAGCCGCGAAATGCTACGACTGACCGCCGAGGGTGAAGAGCCCAACTGGCGAGCCGCCTCGGAGAAACTGCCGGTCTCGACCACCTTGACGAATATCGCCATTTCACCCAGCAGCGGCAATGGAAGATTTATGCTCACAACGCAACAGTCCTTTGATGTTTGAACGGATTATCACGTAATTCCACGATCCATATAATTAAAATGGAAAGATTAATACGAGCATGGAATATGACGCTTCGCCTCTTTTTCCATAGTGATGACCTCAAGGCCAATGTGGAAGTCCTGGAATGCACGCCTCACGAGAACGAGTTTGCGGTGGTGCTGCGCGCGACATTGTTTCACCCCCAGGGTGGAGGACAACCCTGTGACACGGGATGGATCGGCGACAGCCAGGTTTTGCGAGTCGTTCAGGATCCGGACCGGATCATTCATTTTGTCGACCGCCCGGTAACGCTCGGGATGATCCGGATCCGGATCGATGAACCGCGTCGTCAATTCAACACGCGCATGCATTCCGCCGGCCACCTGATCGGACACTTCGTTCAAGCCATGGGCTGGATGCCGACCAAGGCTCATCACTGGCCGGGCGAAGGACGTGTGCAATTCAAACCCGCAGAATCGGCACAGGACGTCGAAGCCCACACCCGGCAGCACGGTATTCAACAATGGATCGCCCATGATCTGCCGCGCCTCACGTCACTACGTGAAGGCGCCCGGGAAATCGGTTTCGGCGAACTTCCCGCCTACGGTTGCGGCGGCACCCATGTACGTAGCCTGAAGGATTTGGGCACGGTCACGATCGAATCCCTTTCACACAAGAAAGGGACGCTATCCGTTCACTACCGCGTGGACTGAACGTCCTGGGCGATGCCGCTACCGACATCGCCTGACGCGGCAGGCACCTGCATTCGCGGGCTTCATTGACTCTCTGACAGACGGACCTGAGACATGATGCTAGACGTCGAGCGTCTCGATGAGACGTGCATAAAAAAGCTGGCCAACGAAGAAGTCCTCGCCATCCGCGTCAAAGGCTGGCTGCCCCCGCCTCTGGCGATCCAGATCGGCGACAGGATCCTCGCACCGGGATTCGAAGGCTATATCAATGCGCCCAGTATCGGCCGCATCGGCATGGCGTTTTATGAGGCGGAAAACCAGCCGTTGCTGGTCGAGGACTACTTCGAACGCGCTACGCGCAACATCGCGGAACTGCGCAACCGTTGCGCACCCTACTCATCACCGGTCGACACCTTGCGTTGCATGCTCGATGAGTGCTGGCCAGCGGGGGCACAGCTGGAAAATCTCGATGGTCGCAAGATGTACGTAGGGTTGTCCCGGGTGGTGAAACCCGGTGTGTGCTTTCTTGCCCATCACGACATATTCGCCAAGGACGCCCCGGACAGCTTGCGGGCACGAAGCCTCAAAGCTCAGTTCGCCTGCAATGTTTATCTGAACATGCCCACCGAAGGCGGTGCATTGCAGATGTGGAACCACGACATGTCCCCGGAACGGTTCGATGAAATGCGTGGCGACAGCTACGGCATCGACCCGGCACTCCTCGGCACGCCAAGCCTGGAGGTTCGCCCGGAGACGGGCGACTTCATCATGTTCAATTCGCGCCGAATGCATGCGGTGACACCGGGCGTGGCCGATCCACGCTTGAGCCTTTCCTTCTTTGTCGGCTACCGCGGCACGACTTCGCCCCTGACCTTCTGGAGTTGAGATGTTTCCGAATTACCTGGGAGAGTTTCTGGCACTGGCAGCCATCCACTTCCTGGCCGTGGTCGCCCCCGGACCGGACTTCGCCGTGACGATCCGCCAGAGCGTGCGCTTTGGCCGGTGGGTGGGTATTTGCACAGCACTGGGTATCGGCGCCGGCATTTCCGTGCATGTGCTGTACACCCTGCTTGGCGTCGGGGCATTGATGCACACAACGCCTTGGCTATTGACCGTGGCCAAGGTTATCGGAGGTGTATACATCCTGTACTTGGGCATCAGCCTGATGCGCAGCAAACCCAAATCCGTGATTGAAGGCGAAGAGGAAGCGGGCGTTCCGAGTGGAGAGCAAACCCTGCTGAAGGCGTTCACTACAGGTTTTCTGACCAACGCCACCAACCCCAAGGCCACTCTGTTTTTTTTAGCGATATTCACCACGCTCATCAGCGCCACCACACCGCTGGAGATTCAAGCACTCTACGGCCTGTGGATGTGCGTTGTGAACGCATCGTGGTTTGTGATCGTTGCCTTGTTTTTTTCAAGCAACAAAGTGCGACTGCTGTTTTTGCGCATGGGGCATTGGTTTGAACGCACCATGGGCGTGATCCTGATTCTGTTTGCCGGTCGGTTGATGTTGTCGATGTAAAACACCGGACATGCAAAAGGCCCGCTCAGTCTGACTGACGGGCCTTTTTCTGCTTCAGGTACAAATCGCACGCAAACAAAAACGCCGCTCGATTGAGCGGCGTTTTCGTTAAATATGGAGCGGGAAACGAGACTCGAACTCGCGACCCCGACCTTGGCAAGGTCGTGCTCTACCAACTGAGCTATTCCCGCAAATGGCGTCCCCTAGGGGACTCGAACCCCTGTTACCGCCGTGAAAGGGCGGTGTCCTAGGCCACTAGACGAAGGGGACACGCTACCCGGAACACATGGTGTGTGTTTCGGTGTCCAGATCCGCATCCGAAGACTTGGTTCTGGTTTCACTCAGCCCTGCCCGAAAGCAATGCTGTTTAAAATTGGAGCGGGAAACGAGACTCGAACTCGCGACCCCGACCTTGGCAAGGTCGTGCTCTACCAACTGAGCTATTCCCGCATTGGCGTCCCCTAGGGGACTCGAACCCCTGTTACCGCCGTGAAAGGGCGGTGTCCTAGGCCACTAGACGAAGGGGACACGCTACAACATTCACTCCCTGCTTCGTTTCGCTGTGTGCTTTACGCTGCAAGTGGCGCGCATTCTATGGATGGTTTGAGAGGTCGTCAACCCCCTGTTATAAATTTTTTTAAATCAATGACTTGGCCCTGCTTTTCGCCCCCATCCGGATTTTCCGTCGCACGGTGTTTGACGCCTATATTCTGACACTCATCAAAAGGCTATAGTCCATGTCTTAAATGATGGCGATTTGCTTTATTGGTGCCAGCATTTATAAAACAGGGCTGTGGCCGATACAGGTTATGCCTTGTCGAACCAGCCCGTTGTGCGGTGCTAGGCGCTTAAATGCCCAGCCACTACACTCGCACGCGAACCCCATATAAGAGGTCTTACCGGTGACACCACTCATGATCACCCTGCTCGTCGTAGCCGGGATCGCATTATTGATCGCCATTGGCTACATCAACCATGTGGTGGAGAACAATAAGCTGGAAAGGGCCCGCACCAAGGTTGAACTCAACGACCGCCTGCGTCGTTGTGGAGAGATCACCGAGACCTTCCCTGGCCAATTGATGACACCGGCGCTCAAGCTGTTGCTGACCCGCCTGGAGTTGAACGTCTGCCAACGCCTGCTGAACCTGGAAAAAACCAGCGCCAACCTCAAGGCGCGGATCGCCGAGCTGGAAACCCTGGTTGCCCAAGGCGAATCGATCCCGGTCAACAATCCACCGGCACCGATCCAGACCGAAGCCAAGGCCAAGGACGTGCGCTTCCTGCTCGAAGCCATGCATGGACAGATCACCCGCGCCGCCCAGGACGGCTTCCTGCCGCCCAACGAAGCCAAGCGCTGGATCCGCGAAGTCCGGCATATCCTGGTGCTGCTGCACATCGAGTTCTTCAATAACCTCGGCCAGCATTCCCTGCAACAGAACCAGCCCGGCCAGGCACGCCTGGCGTTCGAACGCGGCGTGCAATACCTGCGCAAGCAGCAGGAACCACAGGTCTACGCAGAACAGCTGGAGTATCTGGAAAAGCTCCTGGCTCGCGCCAACGCACAGGTCATGGACCGCATCGCCCCGGTAGAAGGCGAAGTGAACCAGTTGACCGAAGGCCTCAAGGACGTCGAAGCCGATGCGGACTGGAAGAAGAAAGTGATCTACGACTGATCAAGCGATCGGAAATAGAAAAGCCACCCGGACAGGTGGCTTTTTTGCTTCATGTAGGAGCGAGCTTGCTCGCGATCAACTTCAGGGCGCCGCGTTCATCCTGACACCCCTCGTCATCGTCAACGTCCATCGCGAGCAAGCTCGCTCCTACAGGGGCCGGCGGTTTCGGAATCAAAGCCTGAAATGCCCCACCATCCCCTTCAATTCAACGCCCAACTGTGCCAGCTCAATACTCGACGCCGCATTCCCCTGCATCGCCAGGGATGACTGATCAGCGCTGGCACGGATACTCGTGACACTGCGATTGATCTCCTCGGCCACCGAACTCTGTTCCTCGGCAGCCGCAGCGATCTGCTGGTTCATCTGCTGAATCAACGACACCGCCGCCGCGATGCTGCCCAGCGCACTTTCGGTTTGCAGTGCATCGCTGACCGCCAGCTTCACCAATTCGCCACTGTTCTGAATCTGCTGCACCGACGTCTGCGCCGCCGAGCGCAAGGCACTGACCAGACGTTCGATCTCTTCGGTCGACTGCTGGGTCCGCTTGGCCAATGCACGCACCTCATCGGCCACGACCGCAAAACCCCTGCCCTGTTCGCCAGCCCGGGCAGCTTCGATGGCGGCGTTGAGCGCCAGCAGGTTGGTCTGTTCAGCCACGCTCTTGATGACACTGAGCACCGAGCCGATATTCTGGATTTCCGCGCTCAGGCTCTCAATGCTCGAACTGGCCGAAGTGGCCGAATCCGCCAGTTGTTCGATCCGCGTCATACTCTGGCGCACCACAAGCTGACCACTTTCAACCTTGCCGTCCGCCGTTTGCGCCGCTACGGCAGCCTCCTCGGCGTTACGAGCGACATCATGCACAGTGGCCGTCATCTGGTTCATTGCCGTGGCAACCTGTTCGGTTTCTTCCTTTTGGCTACTGACCTCAAGGTTGGTCTGCTCAGTCACCGCCGACAGCGATTGCGCTGAAGTCGCCAGTTGTTCGATACCTGCCTGCAAACCGCTGACGATATGGCTCAGTCCCGCCCCCATCTGCTGCATGGCCTGCATCAACTGACCGATCTCGTCCCGGCGGGAGACTTCGACCGTTCCGCTCAAATCCCCCGAGGCAATCTGTTGCGCCACGGAAATCACACTGCGCAGCGGCCCCACGATCAAACGGGTTATGACCCAGGACGCAATCAATCCAACCAGCAACGCCAACGCGGAAGAACCGATGATCAGCAGCGAGTTCTTTTTCAGTTCGGCCTGCATCGACTGGTCTTCGGCGACATAGGCCTGATCCACCCGCTCCACCACCTGGGCTGCGCGTTGATGCAATTGCTGATAGACGGTCTTTTCCTGTTCCAGAAGCCCGGTGTACTCGGCGAGCTTGTCGCTGAAACTGGCGATGTGACCCGTCACTTCATTGAGGACGGTCAGATATCCCTCATCCTTGACCGAGGTTTTCAGCTGTCCGGCCAGGTCCAGCGCCTGGCTGGCCTGCTCGATCTTGCCTTGTCCAGCGCTGTCGTCGCCCTTGCGGCTCTGATCCAGGCGAACGCGTGCTTCGTTCATGGCCTGCAGCATCAAGCGCGACACCTGGCTGACCTGATTGGCCTGCTCGACGAATTGCGCACCGTCCTTGCCCTCGGAATCTTTCAAGGTGTAGGTACCGTCATCGGCCAACCCGGACTGCAATACATCTAGGTTATTGGCCACGCTGGACACCGACCAACTGGCCATTTCCAGCGCCAGGTCCTTGGCCTGACTGAGCGAGACGAACTCGTCGAACGCCTTGCGGTAAGCAACGAGTGACTGCTCGACATCATTCATCACTGGTACGTTGGCCGCCGACTCAGTCTTGAGGTGATTGGCCAGGGCGATCAAGCCATCCACGCCTTCGTGCAAGGCATCGGCGGTTTTCGGGTTACCGTGCAAGGCGTATTCCTGCTCCAACAAACGTACCTTCAGCAGCCCGCTGTTGAGCGATGACATTTGCTTGAGCCCGTCGAAGCGATGGCTGATGGTTTGCAGGGACCAGACGCCGATGGCCGCCACCAAGGCCGTCAACAACAGCACCAGCACAAACCCGAGTCCCAGTTTTTTTGCCATACCGAGGTTGGCAAAACGTCCTTGCACGCCCGAAATCATTGCACTCAGTCCCCTGCCATTTTCTGTAGGCGCAGATTCGCAACGGGCCTGTGGCAACACAAGTCTCTGGCGTCGGAATAATGGCAAAAAGCTACGTCCGCGTCGTTTTCAGAACGCTTGAGGTCGATTCGGAGCGCAGGCCTGAAAAAAAAAACGGGCTCGCGGATCACACGCATAGGCCACATTGATACGCTGCCAGTCAGTGGCTGCGCCGGTAGGACTGAAGGCCGTCGTCGATGGCAGCAAGACGCCGAGGCGCCGAGCCTGTTCTCTCATTTGAGCACAGGTCTGCATCCGCGATCGTGCCCATATAAACAGGCCGCCCGCCGGCTCACCGAACACCTCCCACCCGGTATCCTCGAGCAGCTTCAATGCCGCATGGCGGTCACTGTCCAGACGCTGTCGCTGACGCTGCACCAACTGGCGGTAGGTGCCATTGGCCAACAGGCAGGCCACCACCGCCTCGCAAAATCGCGAGGTGCCCATGCTGCTGATCATCTTGATCTCGGCCAACCGCGCAATCATCTCGACACTGGCCACGACAAAACCGACCCGCAAGGAGCTGCTGAGGGTTTTGGAATAGCTGCCGACATAGATCACGTCGCCATCCAGCGCGGCGAGGCGCTTGCCGGGGCTTCTGTGGAGGTCCGCATAAACATCGTCTTCGATTACCAGCACGCCATGATCTTTCGCCAGTTGCAGCACCCGCTGCGCCACCTCGGGCGTCAGGCTGCAGCCGGTCGGATTGTGATGGAAGCTGTTGATGAATAATCCGCGAGGGCGGTATTTCACCATCAACGCCTCCAAAGCAGTCACGTCCGGCCCGCAGGGAGTTCGTGGCACTTCAAGCATGCCGACACCATGCAGGTTGAGCAGATCGAACAACACGGGATAACCGGGACTTTCGACGACCACGCAATCTCCCGCCTTGAACAGCGTCCGCACGATCAGATCCAGCCCCTGACTGGCCCCCGCCGTCGTCAGGATTCGACTGTCCACGACGTTGATATCCAGCTGTTTCAAGCACTTGAGGATCTGTTGGCGTAAAGCGGGCAGGCCCAGCGGCGAACTGTAATTGAACAGGCCGGCCATATCGGTGCGACTGACCTCCCGGATTGCGTAAGACAGATCGTCCGTCTCGCGCCAGCTTTCGGGCAAGCCACCAGCCCCCAATGGCAACAGACACAAGGTAGCATCCTGCTGCGGCCCAGAGCCCGAAGCCGGATTGGCCACGACGTAACCGGCCGCATGACGAGACGCCAGCACCCCTTGTGCAACCAGTCGCTCACAGGCTTCGGCGACACAAGACTGACTGAGCAGATTGATGTGCGCGATTTTTCGCACGGAAAGCAAACGCGTGCCGGGGGCGACGTCGTTGCAGCGGATCCAGCAGGTCAACGCATCAACGATTTGCTGTACGACCGGCACCAAGGCCCGTCGATCGATTCTCAATTCCATGAGCAAGCAACTCCTGTTGGTTTGCGCAAACCAGTTAATCACAGGAATGTTCGACGGGATGTGCGAGAACGCCGCCAGTGTCCACGGTTTCAATCGTTTGAAACACAGTGCGGGTGGTTGAAATCATTATCCAAGGCGACAAAAAACCTGTGGGGGGGGGGGGGGGGGGGGGGGGGGGGGGGGGGGGGGGGGGGGGGGGGGGGGGGGGGGGGGGGTGGGGGGGGGGGGGGGGTGGGGAGGGGGGGG
>NZ_JBPKAM010000049.1:0-48462 GCF_051216495.1 Pseudomonas baetica
CGAATGCGGCTGGCCATTCAACATCTACTCTGACTGATCCACCGCTTTCGCGAGCAGGCTCGCTCCCACGGTGGCCCAAAGCCCGACTGACAGACAGCAAAAAGGCGCCAAACTGGCGCCTTTTTGCTTTGTCGCGATTTAACGTCAGGCCATTTCGGCCGTGGTCTCGAACTCGAAGGTCAGTTCGCCGTCCTTGATGTCGATGTGCACTACACCGCCATGCTCGGCCAGTTCGCCAAAGAGAATCTCCTCCGCCAGCGGACGCTTGATCTTGTCCTGGATCAGGCGAGCCATGGGTCGAGCCCCCATCATTGCGTCGTAACCACCGGCCGCCAGCCAGCTGCGGGCAGCATCGGTGACTTCCAGCAGTACACGCTTGTCTTCCAGCTGCGCCTGAAGCTCGATAAGGAACTTGTCCACCACACTTTTGATAACTTCGTGACTGAGGCGACCAAACTGGATGATGGTGTCCAGACGGTTGCGGAACTCAGGCGTGAAGCTCTTCTTGATCACTTCCATCGCATCGGAAGAGTGATCCTGCAAGGTGAAGCCGATCGACGCACGCGCTGCGGTTTCGGCACCGGCGTTGGTCGTCATGATGACGATCACGTTACGGAAGTCCGCCTTGCGCCCGTTGTTATCGGTCAGCGTACCGTGGTCCATGACCTGCAACAGCAGGTTGAAGACTTCCGGATGCGCCTTCTCGATTTCATCGAGCAACAGCACACAATGCGGTTGCTTGGTGATGGCTTCGGTCAGCAGACCACCTTGGTCGAATCCGACATAACCTGGAGGCGCACCGATCAGACGCGACACTGTGTGGCGCTCCATGTACTCGGACATGTCGAATCGAACCAGCTCGACACCCAGCGCCTTGGCCAGCTGCCGCGCTGCTTCAGTCTTGCCGACACCGGTAGGACCGGCGAACAGGAACGAACCGACCGGCTTGTCTGGTGATTTGAGGCCGGCGCGGGACAGCTTGATTGCGGTCGCCAGGGAGTCAATTGCCGCATCCTGACCGAACACCGTCAGTTTCAGGTCACGCTCAAGGTTACGCAGCAGCTCCTTGTCGGAACTGGTGACGTGTTTTGGTGGAATCCGCGCAATTTTCGCGACGATATCCTCGACCTGAGCCACCTCGATGCGTTTTACGCGCTTCTCGATCGGTTGCAGACGCTGGAAGGCGCCCGCCTCGTCGATGACATCGATGGCCTTGTCCGGCATGTGCCGGTCATTGATGTAGCGCGAGGCCAGCTCGGCGGCGGCACGCAGGGCTTCGTCGCTGTATTCGATGTTGTGATGGGTCTCGAACCGCCCCTTCAGGCCGCGCAGAATACCGATGGTGTCTTCCACCGAAGGCTCTGTCACATCGACCTTCTGGAAGCGTCGGGCCAACGCACGATCCTTCTCGAAGATCCCGCGGAATTCCTGGAAGGTAGTCGAGCCGATGCAACGGATGTCGCCGGAGGACAGCAGCGGCTTGAGCAGGTTCGAGGCATCCATGACGCCACCGGACGCAGCACCCGCACCAATGATGGTGTGGATCTCGTCAATGAACAGAATCGCCTGCGGACGTTTTTTCAGCTCATTGAGCAACGCCTTGAAGCGCTTCTCGAAATCACCGCGATACTTGGTACCTGCAAGCAACGCCCCCAGATCCAAGGAGTAAACGACACTGTTGGACAGCAAGTCCGGCACCTGATTGTCGACAATGCGCTTGGCCAGGCCTTCGGCAATCGCGGTCTTACCCACGCCCGCCTCACCCACCAGCAGCGGATTGTTTTTGCGACGACGCGCCAGGATCTGCGCGACTCGCTCGACTTCCAGCTCGCGACCTACCAATGGGTCGATGCGACCCTGGCGCGCGAGTTCGTTGAGGTTACTGGCATATGCATCCAGAGGATTGCCTGAAGAAGAAGACTCACCGCCCTCGTCGTCCTGCATATCTTGCTCACCCTCGGAGTGATCACCGTGCCCAGGCACCTTGGAGATACCGTGGGCGATGTAATTGACGACATCGATACGGGCAACGCTCTGCTGTTTCAGCAGGAACACTGCCTGACTCTCTTGCTCACTGAAGATCGCGACCAGCACATTGGCACCAGTCACTTCGCGCTTGCCCGAGCTCTGTACATGAAACACAGCACGTTGCAGGACACGCTGGAAGCCCAGGGTTGGCTGGGTTTCACGATCCTCGTCATGCACGGGGATCAATGGCGTGGTGGAGTCAATGAACTCCTGCAGGTCATGCTTGAGTTTGTCGAGGTTGGCGCCGCACGCACGCAAAACGGTGGCGGCAGCCTCATTGTCCAATAGGGCCAGCAGGAGATGTTCGACGGTCATGAACTCATGACGCTTCGAACGGGCCTCCTTGAAGGCAAGATTGAGGGTGACTTCGAGCTCGCGGTTTAACATAGCTTCACCTCATACCCAAGTGTCCGGCGATTAACCGTCCTTCTCGATTTCACAGAGTAGCGGATGCTGGCTTTCCCTGGCGTACTGGTTGACCTGCATGGCCTTGGTCTCGGCGATGTCGCGGGTAAACACTCCACATACTGCCCGTCCTTCAGTGTGGACGGCCAGCATGACCTTGGTCGCCAGCTCGCGATTCAGGTTAAAAAACACCTCGAGCACTTCGACGACGAAATCCATCGGTGTGTAGTCATCATTAAACAAAACCACCTTGTACATCGGCGGCGCCTGTAAAGCAGGCTTAGCCTCCTGAACAGCAATGCCTGCGGAATCGTCGTCGTGTAAATCAGGGCGATCCTGATTGAATGTTAGTCGAATCTGGCTGATTGCATGCATGGAAAGAAAGGTTCGTCAGTTGTGCAAATACAGGGTGGGGGCGCTTCTTAACGATTTCAACTCCGACCGCCGGGTCACCTTGACTATCGGCAAAACGGTGTTACAACCAATAGAGCCCACAGTGGGTAAAAAAGGTCCGCGGAGTCAACTTTTTTCGAAGAAGTGGCTGCGGATGAACTGGATGATACTCCAGTGATGGAGTCTGTTGCAGAGGGAGTTGGGTATGTCATGCGGCAAGGTCAGCGGCAAGGTGAAATGGTTCAACAACGCCAAGGGTTACGGTTTCATCAATGAGGACGGCAAGACAGAAGACTTGTTTGCTCATTACTCGGCCATTCAAATGGAGGGTTATAAAACCCTGAAGGCCGGACAAGTTGTCGTATTCGAGATCATCCAGGGGCCAAAAGGCCTGCACGCCGTCAACATCGGCTCCCCTGTGGATGCTTCGAAAGCCACGACACCTGCCACGCAGCAGACCGTGACGGTTTAAACCGCACCGTCATCCAGTCATAAAAAAACCGCCCGACTCAATGATTTGAATCGGGCGGTTTTTGTACGGCTGTCGCTTGCTTACATGTGCTTGATCAACGCCTCACCGAACCCGGAAGACGAGACCAGCGTGGCGCCTTCCATCAGACGCTCGAAGTCATAGGTCACGGTCTTGGCCTTGATCGCGCCATTGGTGCCCTTGATGATCAGGTCCGCCGCCTCGGTCCAGCCCAGGTGACGCAACATCATCTCCGCCGAAAGAATCACCGACCCCGGGTTCACCTGGTCCTTGCCGGCATATTTCGGCGCGGTGCCATGGGTCGCCTCGAACATGGCCACAGTGTCGGACAGGTTGGCGCCTGGCGCGATACCGATACCGCCCACCTCGGCCGCCAGGGCGTCGGAAAGGTAGTCACCGTTGAGGTTCAGGGTTGCAATCACATCGTATTCGGCCGGGCGCAGCAGGATTTGCTGAAGCATGGCGTCGGCGATGGCGTCCTTGACGATGACTTCGCGACCGGTTTTCGGGTTTTTGAATTTCATCCATGGGCCGCCATCGAGCAGCTCGGCGCCGAATTCGTTCTTCGCCACTTCATAGCCCCAGTCCTTGAAGGCACCTTCGGTGAATTTCATGATGTTGCCCTTGTGTACGATGGTCAGCGACTTGCGGTCGTTGTCCACCACGTACTGCAGAGCCTTGCGCACAAGACGCTGGGTGCCTTCTTTCGAGACCGGCTTGATGCCGATGCCGCAGTCCTGATCGAAACGGATCTTGGTGACGCCCATTTCTTCTTTCAGGAACTTGATGACTTTATTGGCCTCAGGCGAGCCGGCTTTCCACTCGATACCGGCATAGATGTCTTCGGAGTTCTCGCGGAAGATCACCATGTCGACGTCGCCAGGCTTCTTCACCGGACTCGGCACACCGTCGAACCACACCACCGGACGCAGGCAAACATACAGGTCCAGCTGCTGGCGCAGGGCAACGTTGAGCGAACGGATACCGCCACCGACCGGGGTGGTCAGCGGCCCCTTGATGGAGACGACGTAATCTTTCACGGCATCCAGGGTTTCCTGAGGCAGCCAGGTGTCCTGGTCATAGACCTGGGTAGCCTTCTCACCGGCATAGACTTCCATCCAGGAAATCTTGCGCTTGCCCCCATAGGCCTTCTGTACAGCAGCATCAACCACTTTGATCATTACGGGACTGACGTCGACGCCAATGCCGTCGCCTTCGATGAACGGGATGATCGGATTGTCAGGAACATTGAGAGAATGGTCTGCATTGACGGTGATTTTGTCGCCGACGGCTGGAACCTGAATCTTCTTGTAACCCATGCTGAACTCCATCGATTGGATTGAACATCTGGCTTGGTTCGAGCGTAACCCAGTTAAATCAACGCGCAAACCCTATGTTCCATTCATCTGCCGCAAAGCCGTGAAACAGCTGCGCTACAAGCCTGAAAGCAAAGGGAAAAACGCCAAACTCCAGCACGACGAATGACCCTGCCCTCTCCTCGCCCCTGCGACCTTTAGACCAATGGACGAGAATCGAATCACATGAACCATCGGCAGATTGCCAGCTACCTATGTATAATGCCGCCCGCTGACCACAGGGTCACGACGGCCGACCTCTCCCTGCTACACAAATGTAGCCCGAGACTTTCCGCCCAAAAGCCGGCCTGTTATCGCAGTCCGACTGCTTGACGCTCTACTGATGCACCCAACATCACCGCGAAGAAACCTCGACATTCGGCTCATGGATGACTTTGAACGAACGCGCTTACCCGGCGCCCCTCGAGTTTCTGCGCACGCTTTAGCAAAGAAGAGAGAGTTAATCCGAATATGCCCAACCGCTCGAAGATCATCTATACCTTCACCGACGAAGCCCCAGCCCTCGCCACCTATTCACTGTTGCCTATCGTAGAGGCCTTCACCGCCTCGGCTGATATCGCCGTTGAAACCCGCGATATCTCTCTTGCAGGGCGCATCCTGGCCAGCTTCCCCGAGCAACTGGGCGACAAAGCCGTAGCCGACCACCTCGCCGAACTGGGCGACCTGGCCGTTACGCCTGAAGCCAACATCATCAAACTGCCGAACATCAGCGCCTCGGTTCCGCAACTGCAAGCCGCGATCAAAGAACTGCAAGCCCAGGGCTATGCACTGCCGGACTACCCGGAAACCGTGACCTGCGACACCGACAAAGAAGCCAAGGCCCGTTATGACAAGGTCAAGGGCAGCGCCGTAAACCCGGTTCTGCGTGAAGGCAACTCCGACCGCCGCGCCCCGCTGTCGGTCAAGAACTACGCGCGCAAGCACCCGCACAAAATGGGCGCCTGGGCTGCAGACTCCAAGTCCCACGTTGCGCACATGAGCACCGGCGACTTCTATGGCAGTGAAAAAGCCGCCCTGATCGACGCCGCTGGCGCCGTGAAGATCGAGCTGATCGCTAAAGACGGCACCGCTGCCGTCCTTAAAGAAAAAACCAGCGTTCAGGCCGGCGAGATCCTCGACTGCGCCGTGATGAGCAAAAACGCCCTGCGCGCCTTCATCGCCGCTGAAATCGAAAGCGCCAAGCAACAAGGCGTGCTGCTGTCGGTTCACCTCAAAGCCACCATGATGAAGGTCTCCGACCCGATCATGTTCGGCCAGATCGTCGCCGAGTTCTATAAAGACGCACTGGCCAAGCACGCTGACGTGCTGGCGCAGATCGGCTTCAACCTGAACAACGGCATCGGCGACCTGTACACCCGTATCAAGGCCCTGCCGGCCGAGCAGCAAGCGGCCATCGAAGCCGACATTCAAGCGGTGTACGCCGTTCGTCCGTCGCTGGCGATGGTCAACTCCGACAAGGGCATCACCAACCTGCACGTGCCAAGCGACGTCATCGTCGACGCCTCGATGCCAGCCATGATCCGCGACTCCGGCAAAATGTGGGGCACCGACGGCCAACTGCACGACACCAAGGCCGTGATCCCGGATCGCTGCTACGCCACCATCTACCAGGCAGTGATCGAAGACTGCAAGGCCAATGGCGCCTTCGACCCAACCACCATGGGCAGCGTGCCGAACGTTGGCCTGATGGCGAAGAAAGCCGAAGAATACGGCTCCCACGACAAGACCTTCCAGATCAAGGTCGACGGCGTGGTTCGCGTCACCGACAGCGATGGCACCCTGCTGATGGAGCAGGCTGTTGAAGCCGGCGACATCTTCCGCATGTGCCAGACCAAGGACGCGCCGATCCAGGACTGGGTCAAGCTGGCCGTCAACCGTGCCCGCGCAAGCGCTACCCCGGCCATTTTCTGGCTGGACCCGATGCGCGCCCACGACGGCGTGGTGATCGAGAAAGTTCAGGCTTACCTGAAGGATCACGACACTGCCGGCCTGGATATCCAGATCATGGCGCCGGTCGACGCCATGAAGTACACCCTGCAGCGCACCCGCGAAGGCAAGGACACCATCTCGGTGACCGGCAACGTACTGCGCGACTATCTGACCGACCTGTTCCCGATCATGGAACTGGGCACCAGCGCCAAGATGCTGTCGATCGTACCGCTGATGAACGGCGGTGGCCTGTTCGAAACCGGTGCCGGCGGTTCGGCTCCGAAGCACGTGCAGCAACTGCTGGAAGAGAACTTCCTGCGCTGGGATTCCCTGGGCGAGTTCCTGGCCCTGGCTGCCTCCCTTGAGCACTTGGGTGTGAACTACAACAACCCGAAAGCCCTGGTACTGTCCAAGACCCTGGACCAGGCCACCGGCCTGTTCCTGGACAACAACAAGTCGCCATCGCGTAAAGTCGGCAACATCGACAACCGCGGCAGCCACTTCTACCTGGCGCTGTACTGGGCCCAGGCCCTGGCCGCCCAGACCGAAGACACTGCACTGCAAGCGCAGTTCGCGACCCTGGCCAAGACCCTGACCGAGAACGAAGCAACCATCGTTGCCGAGCTCAACGCCGTCCAGGGCAAGCCAGTGGACATCGGCGGTTACTACCACGCCAATGCCGAGCTGATCAGCAAAGCCATGCGCCCGAGCGCCACGCTCAACGCGGCGATTGCTGCGCTGGTGTAAGGCTGTAAAGAAGCAAAGAAACCCCGGCCCCGTGCCGGGGTTTCTGTTTGTAGCAATACACCGACCACACCCCTGTAGGAGCCGGCTTGCTGGCGATTGCTGTTTATCATTCAACATATTGATCAGCTGACACACCGCGATCGCCAGCAAGCTGGCTCCTACAGGTTTCGCATTTTCAACATTTGAGGGCTATCTATGGACTGGCAACCCCACATCACCGTCGCCACCATCGTCGAGGACAACGGCCGCTTCCTGATGGTCGAGGAACACAAGGCCGGCCGTAACGTACTCAACCAGCCCGCCGGTCATCTGGATCCAGATGAAACCCTGACCGAAGCCGCCGTGCGCGAAACCCTCGAGGAAACCGGTTGGGACGTCGAGCCCACCGGCGTGCTAGGCATCTACCTCTATACCGCGCCGAGCAATGGCGTGACCTACCAACGGGTGTGCTTCATCGCCAAGCCCTTGAAACACAACCCCGATTATCAACTGGACGACGGCATCGTCGGCGCCCGCTGGCTGACCCGTGACGAATTGATGCAGCAGCGCGCAAACTGGCGCAGTGAGCTGATCATCCGCTGCATCGATGATTATCTGGACGGCAAACACTTCGGTCTCGATCTGATCCGACCTTCTCTTTAGCCTTGCGGGCCCGAGCCTGTTAGAATCGCGTCCTTTTTCAAGACACTCATTGAATCCCTATGCGTGATCCAGCCCCTTCTGACACACAAAAGAAGCGCGTCATTGTCGGCATGTCCGGCGGCGTGGACTCTTCCGTTTCCGCCCTCCTGCTGATCGAGCAGGGTTATGAGGTGGAAGGCCTGTTCATGAAGAACTGGGAAGAAGACGATGGAACGGAATACTGCACCGCCATGGATGACCTGGCGGACGCCCAGGCCGTGTGCGACAAGATTGGCATCAAGCTGCATACCGCCAATTTCGCCGCCGAGTACTGGGACAACGTGTTCGAGCACTTCCTGGCCGAATACAAGGCCGGTCGCACGCCGAACCCGGACATCCTGTGCAACCGCGAGATCAAGTTCAAGGCGTTCCTCGATTACGCCATGATGCTCGGCGCCGACCTGATCGCTACCGGCCACTACGTGCGTCGTCGCGACATCGACGGCCGCACCGAACTGCTCAAGGGCCTGGACCCAAACAAGGATCAGAGCTACTTCCTGCACGCGGTCGGCGGCGAGCAGATCGCCAAGACCCTGTTTCCGGTTGGCGAACTGGAAAAACCCCAGGTGCGGGCGATTGCCGAGAAATACGAACTGGCCACGGCGAAGAAAAAGGATTCCACCGGGATCTGCTTTATCGGCGAGCGCCGCTTCAGCGATTTCCTCAAGCAATACCTGCCGGCGCAACCGGGCGAGATCAAAACCACCGAAGGCGAAGTCATCGGCCGCCACCACGGCTTGATGTACCACACCATCGGCCAGCGCCAGGGCCTGGGCATCGGCGGCTTGAAAGATGCCGGCGAAGAGCCATGGTACGTGCTGATCAAAGACCTGGAACACAACGAGCTGATCGTTGGCCAGGGTAACGATCACCCATGGTTGTTCTCCCGCGCCCTGCTCGCTTCGGACATTTACTGGGTCAACCCGATCGACTTGAGCCAACCACGCAAACTGACCGCCAAGGTCCGCTACCGCCAGAGCGACCAGCCCTGCACCCTGGAAAAGACCGCCACCGGTTATCGTGCGACCTTCGATGACCCGCAACGCGCGGTCACTCCAGGCCAGTCCGTGGTGTTCTACGACGGTGAGATCTGCCTCGGTGGCGGTGTCATCGAAGTCGCAGAGCCCTGGACCAGCAAAGGTACATCTAAAGGCCAGCAACAATGAGCCCCGTTCAGGAGCAACTGACCGCACTGGGAGGCGTGTTTCTCGCCGCCGTGCTGGTCGACAGGATTGCCAAGACCGGCCAGACCAACGAGGCCGGCCTGACTTGCATGCTCGGCAGCCTGTTGATCCGAGACCCCAAGGACACCCTGGAAGTGTACGGCGGCGACGATATCAATCTGCGCGAAGGCTATCGCGCCTTGATCGGCGCCCTCGAACGCGACCCGAGCGCCCTGCAACGCGAACCGCTGCGTTACGCACTGGCCATGCTCGGCCTTGAACGCCAGCTGGCCAAGCGCAACGACATGCTCGACGTGATTGGCAAACGGCTGCCGCAGATCCAGTCCCAGGTCGAACACTTCGGTGCCGCGCACGAGAACGTGATCGCCGCGTGCGGCGCGCTGTACCAGGACACCTTGAGTACTTTGCGCCAACGCATCCAGGTTCACGGCGACATGCGCAACCTGCAGCAACCAAGCAATGCCTCGAAAATCCGCGCCCTGCTGCTGGCCGGCATTCGCTCGGCACGCCTCTGGCGGCAATTGGGCGGTCATCGCTGGCAGCTGGTGATCAGCCGCCGCAAATTGTTGAAAGAGCTTTACCCATTGATGCGTAACGAATAACTCGCATCGACGGAACCGAACTTAGCAATACGCGTAATACGCCGGTCAGTTGGCGACGGACCGGCGGATTTTTTCATGTATGATACGCGCCCCATTTCGTTGCCCGACTGTCCGAGAACACCCCATGCAGCTCTCTTCGCTCACTGCGGTTTCCCCTGTTGACGGCCGCTACGCCGGCAAAACCCAGGCCCTGCGCCCAATTTTCAGCGAGTACGGCCTGATCCGTGCCCGCGTTCTGGTTGAAGTGCGCTGGCTCCAGCGCCTGGCCGCTCACCCTGCCATCAGCGAAGTGCCGGCGTTCTCTGCCGAAGCCAACGCTGTACTCAACGCCCTGGCGGAAAACTTCTCTCTGGAACACGCCGAGCGCGTCAAAGAGATCGAGCGCACCACCAACCACGACGTCAAAGCCATCGAATACCTGCTCAAAGAGCAAGCGGCCAAGCTGCCGGAACTGGCCAAGGTCAGCGAATTCATCCACTTTGCCTGCACCAGCGAGGACATCAACAACCTGTCCCACGCCCTGATGCTGCGCGAAGGCCGTGATGACGTAATGCTTCCGCTGATGCGCCAGACCGCCAACGCCATCCGCGAACTGGCCCTGCGTTTCGCCGACGTTCCAATGCTGTCGCGCACCCACGGTCAACCAGCTTCACCCACTACCCTGGGCAAGGAACTGGCCAACGTGGTTTACCGCCTGGAGCGTCAGATCGCCCAGGTCGCCGCCGTTCCACTGCTGGGCAAGATCAACGGTGCTGTCGGCAACTACAACGCACACCTGTCGGCTTACCCTGAGATCGACTGGGAAGCCAACGCCCGCGCCTTCATCGAAGACGAGCTGGGCCTGGCCTTCAACCCGTACACCACGCAGATCGAACCCCACGACTACATTGCCGAGCTGTTCGACGCGATCGCCCGCTTCAACACCATCCTGATCGACTTCGACCGCGACATCTGGGGCTACATCTCCCTGGGCTATTTCAAACAGCGCACCATCGCTGGCGAAATCGGTTCGTCGACCATGCCGCACAAGGTCAACCCGATCGACTTCGAAAACTCCGAAGGCAACCTGGGCATCGCCAACGCACTGTTCCAGCACCTGGCGAGCAAGCTGCCGATCTCCCGCTGGCAGCGCGACCTGACTGACTCCACCGTACTGCGCAACCTCGGTGTCGGCTTCGCCCACTCCGTAATCGCGTACGAAGCGAGCCTCAAAGGCATCAGCAAGCTTGAGCTGAATGCGCAGAAGATCGCCGAAGACCTGGACGCCTGCTGGGAAGTATTGGCCGAGCCGATCCAGACCGTGATGCGCCGCTACAACATCGAGAACCCGTACGAGAAGCTGAAAGAATTGACGCGCGGCAAGGGCATCAGCCCGCAAGCGCTGCAAACTTTCATTGACGGCCTGGACATGCCTGCCGCCGCCAAGGCCGAGCTGAAACTGCTCACCCCGGCGAACTACATCGGTAACGCTGTAGCGCAAGCCAAGCGCATCTGATCGACTGCTTGACCCTTTCAAGACGCCCGGCCGCGCCGGGCGTTTTTATTCCCGTATGAAAAGTGCTTTTTTTCAATAGGTTACACATGAATCCTGACATCCCTCTTCAACTTTTGGGCGGCATCACGGCACGGGAATTCCTGCGCGACTACTGGCAGAAAAAACCACTGCTGATCCGCCAGGCGATTCCTGATTTCGAAAGCCCGATCGATGCCGACGAACTGGCTGGCCTGGCACTGGAAGAAGAAGTTGAATCGCGCCTGGTGATCGAGCACGGCGAGACCCCGTGGGAAATGCGCCGCGGCCCGTTTGCAGAGGACGAATTCAGCAAACTGCCCGAACGCGAGTGGACCCTGCTGGTTCAAGCCGTCGACCAATTCGTACCGGAAGTCGCCGAATTGCTTGAACACTTCCGCTTCCTGCCAAGCTGGCGCATCGACGACGTGATGATGAGCTTCGCCGCTCCGGGCGGCAGTGTTGGCCCGCACTTCGATAACTACGATGTATTCCTGCTGCAGGGTCACGGCAAGCGCAACTGGAAAATCGGCCAGATGTGCAACACCGACAGCCCACTCATGCAGCACGCGGACCTGCGCATCCTCGCCGACTTCGAAACCACCGACGAGTGGGTCCTGGAACCAGGCGACATGTTGTATCTGCCGCCGCGCCTGGCCCACTGGGGCGTGGCCGTCGATGACTGCCTGACCTATTCCGTGGGCTTCCGCGCCCCGAGCGCCGCTGAAGTGCTGACTCACTTCACCGACTTCCTCAGCCAGTTCCTGTCGGACGAAGAGCGCTACAGCGACGCCAACGCACTGCCTGCGACCGACCCACACCAGATTCAGCACGACGCCCTGGATCGCCTGAAAGGCCTGCTGGCCGAGCACATGGGCGACGAACGCCTGCTGCTGACCTGGTTTGGCCAGTTCATGACCGAGCCGCGCTACCCTGAGCTGGTGACGGGCCTGGAAGAAGTTGAAGAAGACGATTTCCTTGCCGCTCTCAAAGACGGCGCGATCCTGATCCGCAATCCAAGCGCACGCCTGGCCTGGTCCGAAGTCGATGATGACCTGCTGCTGTTCGCCAGCGGTCAAAGCCGCTACCTGCCGGGCAAACTGCGCGATCTGCTGAAAATGATCTGCGCCGCCGACGCATTGCACGTCGACAACCTCGGTTCGTGGATGAACGACGAGGACGGCCGCGGCCTGTTGTACGAACTGGTCAAACAGGGAAGCCTGGGGTTCGCCGACGATGAATAAAATTCACGTACGTGTCGCAGACTGGCAAAAGGACAACGCCGAGATCCGGCGCATTCGTGAAACGGTCTTTGTCGCCGAGCAATCCGTTCCACCTGAACTGGAATGGGATGCTGACGACATAACCGCCGTGCACTTCCTCGCCCTGGAAGGTGACTTTCCGATCGGCACTGCCCGCCTGCTGCCTGACGGCCATGTCGGCCGAGTGTCGGTACTCAAGGACTGGCGCGGATTGAAAGTCGGCGATGCACTGATGCACGCGGTGATCGACGAAGCCGAGAAACGTGGCCTCAAGCAGCAGATGCTCAGCGCCCAGGTACAGGCCACCGCGTTCTATGAGCGCCTTGGCTTTCACATGGTCAGCGAGGAATTCCTGGAAGCAGGGATTCCCCATGTCGATATGGTTCGCCATTCGGCTTAAACCCTGTGGCGAGGGAGCTTGCTCCCGTTGGACTGCGCAGCAGTCCTGAAAACCTTGGGGCCGCTACGCGACCCAGCGGGAGCAAGCTCCCTCGCCACAAAAGCTTAGAAGCACACCACAAAGCGCCCCGTCATTTTCCAATGCCGGGGCGTTTTGCTGTCTAGGATTCAACTTGCCCCAACCGGGGCCGACAAACTGGCACTATCAACACCTGTTGGAGCGAGCCTGCTCGCGATGATCGTCAACGAAAACGCTGGAAGCCTGATACCCCGCAGCGCTCTAACGACCATCGCAAGCAAGCTCGCTCCTACACAAACCATGAAGTCGGAGATAACGGATATGTCCCTACGCACCTTGCTCACCACACTGCTGGTGACCTGCAGTCTTTCGGTCATGGCAGCCACCGAAATCGTGCCACTGAACTACCACACCAGTGCCGACATGTTGCCGGTTGCGCAGGAGTTCATCGGCAAGGACGGTCAGGTCAGCGCCTACGGAAATCAACTCATCGTCAACGCTGATCAACGCAAGATCGACGAACTTAAGGCGCTTTTGAGCCAGCTCGATACCGCCCCCAAACGCCTGCTGATCACCGTCGACACCAATGAAAACAATGTTCAGGGTGACCAGGGTTATTCAGTGAACGGCGCCAAACCGAGCCAAACCCGCATCATCAGCCACAGCACCGATAGCCGCGATGGCGGCATCCAGCAAATCCAGGCCACCGATGGCATGCCAGCACTGATCCAGGTTGGCCAGAGCGTGCCAATCACCAGCAGCCAGAGCGATTCCTATGGCGGTTACAGCAGCCAGACCCAATACCGCAACGTCACCCAGGGCTTCTACGTCACTGCCAGCGTCACCGGCGAGATCGTTCATCTGTCGATCAGTACCAACCATGACCGAATGAGCCAGGAACGTCCCGATGTAGTGAACGTGCAAAGCACCGACACAACCGTCACCGGTCGCCTGGGCGAGTGGATCCTGCTGGCCGGGGTGAATGGCCAGACCCAGGCCGACAAACAGGGCGTGGCCCGCAGCTACTCAACTCAAAGCCGGAACGACATGACACTGCGAGTGAAAGTCGACACCTTGGACTGAGCCACCGAATACTGACTGGCAAGTCGTATTAGACCAAAGATGTAGTGCTTGAAAAAAAGCACTACAAAACGTTTGACGAGCCAAAAAAGCGAAGGCATGATGGCCTCGCTCCCGCTAATCAGGGGCCCTGGCAAGGGCCTTCGAAGCGATGTTCGCACCTACCCCGCGAACCGTTTCGTGTCTGTACCGCCCACAAGGTGTGTTTGACGAGGTTGTCGACTGGAACGAAGTTGTCCCGAGGGACGGAAGCGTCATTAGGTAACCCGGCACCACACTGATGTTCGTACCAAGGCCCACGACGCCCGAATGCGCCCGCAGTCCGCCTTTACCTGCTCACTTCCCCTCGAGCCCGTCGTTCACTCCGTCGCCTCCCCCGCCGAACCGACTTGAGCACCTGAGTCTCTGGTCAGCGAGCGCACGAATATTCCACCGCAGAACAACTTTTCATAAAGACGCGACGAGGTTTATCTCCATGGCACTGACACGCGAACAGCAAATTGCAGCCCTCGAAAAAGATTGGGCTGAAAACCCGCGCTGGAAAGGCGTGACACGCACTTACTCCGCTGCTGACGTCGTCCGTCTGCGTGGCTCGGTTCAACCTGAGCACACCTTTGCAAGAATGGGCGCCGAGAAGCTGTGGAACCTGGTCACCCAGGGTGCCAAGCCAGCCTTCCGTCCTGAGAAAGATTTCGTCAACTGCATGGGCGCCCTGACCGGCGGCCAGGCCGTACAACAAGTCAAAGCCGGCATCCAGGCGATCTACCTGTCGGGCTGGCAAGTGGCCGCGGACAACAACTCCGCCGAATCGATGTACCCGGACCAGTCGCTGTACCCGGTTGACTCGGTTCCAACCGTGGTCAAGCGCATCAACAACTCGTTCCGTCGTGCTGACCAGATCCAGTGGAAAGCCGGCAAGAATCCGGGCGATGAAGGCTACATCGACTACTTCGCGCCAATCGTGGCTGACGCAGAAGCCGGTTTCGGCGGTGTACTGAACGCCTACGAGCTGATGAAGAGCATGATCGAAGCGGGCGCCGCCGGCGTTCACTTCGAAGACCAACTGGCTTCCGTGAAAAAATGCGGCCACATGGGCGGCAAGGTACTGGTTCCTACCCAGGAAGCCGTACAGAAGCTGGTCGCTGCTCGCCTGGCGGCTGACGTTGCCGGCACCCCGACCATCATCCTGGCCCGCACCGACGCCAACGCAGCTGACCTGCTGACTTCGGACTGCGACCCGTACGACCAGCCATTCGTGACTGGCGAACGCACCCAGGAAGGCTTCTATAAAGTGCGCGCCGGCCTGGACCAGGCGATCGCTCGCGGCTTGGCCTACGCACCGTACGCCGATCTGATCTGGTGTGAAACCGCCAAACCGGACCTGGACGAAGCCCGTCGCTTCGCCGAAGCGATCAAAAAGGAATACCCGGACCAACTGCTGTCGTACAACTGCTCGCCTTCCTTCAACTGGAAGAAGAACCTGGACGACGCGACCATCGCCAAGTTCCAGCGCGAACTGTCCGCCATGGGTTACAAGCACCAGTTCATCACCCTGGCCGGCATTCACAACATGTGGCACAGCATGTTCAACCTGGCGCACGACTACGCCCGCAACGACATGACTGCCTACGTGAAGCTGCAAGAGCAGGAGTTCGCCGACGCCGCCAAGGGCTACACCTTCGTGGCTCACCAGCAGGAAGTGGGCACCGGCTACTTCGACGACATGACCACCGTGATTCAGGGCGGCTCGTCCTCGGTAACCGCGCTGACCGGTTCGACTGAAGAAGAACAGTTCCACTGATCGGCTTCGCTTGAGTCAACAGCCGTTGCGGACTGAATAGAAAGCTAACCGCAACGCTGCACATCTGACGCCCCGACTGGTTCGGGGCGTTTTTTTGCGCGGAATTTAGAGACCACCAAAGACCCTGTGGGAGCGGGCTTGCCCGCGATGGCGTCAGCACATCCAATATTGATGGCGACTGACAGATAGCTATCGCGGGCAAGCCCGCTCCCACAGGATAAGTGGCGGCTTCAAGGCAAAACACTGATCCAGAGCCGTATTCCTTTCAGGAAAATCCGCTAAAAAGAGCACCGCTTCTACTTGCAATAACCTACATATAAGACAACTTCCCAACTTCCCGCCGGATAAACAGTTTGAAAACCAAGCCAAACAATATTGATTATCATTTAGACGCAACTATGTTCGTTACATTCCCAACAAAACATATTTCCCGAAAAACCGGCTAATGCCCGCAACGCAAGGGCTACCGGGCTTTGCGAGCTCGCTATGTCCTTATTCCTATAAATAATTTCGCTATAGGAATTTTACTTGCAGGGTGTTTAGCCATAAAATCAGCGGGATTGATTGCTGCGACATATCGTCACTGCTTTGTTTCTTTTCAAGCTCAGAGACCCTTGCTCTCTGTTAAGGATTACCAGCATGCCCGAAGCGACAGGACTCATGGCCCACAACTGGGGCTTTGCCATTTTCCTTCTGGGCGTTGTCGGCCTCTGTGCCTTCATGCTCGGCGTCTCCAGCCTCCTCGGGTCAAAAGCCTGGGGCCGCAGCAAAAACGAACCGTTCGAGTCCGGCATGCTACCTACAGGTGGCGCCCGCTTGCGGCTCTCAGCCAAATTCTATCTGGTCGCGATGCTCTTCGTGATCTTCGATATCGAAGCCCTCTTTCTCTTTGCATGGTCTGTGTCCGTCCGCGAAAGCGGCTGGACCGGATTCGTCGAAGCTCTCGTTTTCATAGCAATTCTGTTGGCAGGTCTTGTCTACCTATTCCGAGTGGGCGCCCTTGACTGGGCACCGGAAGCTCGGCGCAAGCGGCAAGCGAAGCTGAAACAATGAGGCTTTGGCAATGCAATACAATCTCACCAGGATCGACCCCGATGCTCCTAACGAGCAGTATCCGATTGGCCAACGGGAAACCGTTTCCGATCCGTTAGAAGATCAAGTCCACAAAAACATCTTCATGGGCAAGCTCGAAGACGTGCTTAACGGCACGATCAACTGGGGGCGCAAGAACTCCCTGTGGCCGTATAACTTCGGTCTTTCGTGCTGCTACGTGGAAATGACCACCGCCTTCACGGCGCCCCACGACATCGCGCGCTTTGGCGCCGAGGTTATCCGGGCATCACCGCGCCAGGCGGATTTCATGGTTATCGCCGGTACCTGCTTCGTCAAGATGGCGCCGATCATCCAGCGTCTGTACGAGCAAATGCTCGAACCGAAGTGGGTCATCTCGATGGGCTCGTGTGCAAACTCCGGTGGCATGTACGACATCTACTCCGTCGTTCAAGGGGTGGACAAGTTCCTGCCCGTGGACGTGTACGTGCCTGGCTGCCCGCCTCGCCCTGAAGCTTTCCTGCAAGGCTTGATGCTGCTGCAGGAGTCGATTGGCCAGGAGCGTCGCCCACTTTCCTGGGTCGTTGGCGATCAAGGCGTGTATCGCGCCGAGATGCCTTCCGAGAAGGAAAAGCGCCGCGAACAGCGTATTCAGGTAACCAACCTGCGCAGCCCCGACGAAGTCTGATCCAGTTCCGCTGTTTCAAAGAAACGAAAAACTGGCTTCATTCTTTACGTTGACCGAAAGCGATAAATAACCATGACTACAGGCAGTGCTCTGTACATCCCGCCTTACAAGGCAGACGACCAGGATGTGGTCGTCGAACTGAACAACCGTTTTGGCCCCGAGGCGTTCACCGCCCAGCCTACCCGCACCGGCATGCCGGTGCTTTGGGTTGCCCGCGCCAAACTCGTCGAAGTCCTGACTTTCCTGCGCAACCTGCCCAAGCCGTACGTCATGCTCTATGACCTGCACGGCGTGGACGAGCGTCTGCGCACCAAGCGTCAAGGGCTGCCGAACGGCGTCGACTTCTCCGTGTTCTACCACTTGATGTCGATCGAACGTAATAGTGACGTCATGATCAAGGTCGCCTTGTCCGAGAGCGACCTCAGCTTGCCTTCCGTCACCAGCATCTGGCCGAACGCCAACTGGTACGAGCGCGAAGTCTGGGACATGTACGGCATCGACTTCAAAGGTCACCCGCACCTGTCGCGCATCATGATGCCGCCGACCTGGGAAGGTCACCCGCTGCGCAAGGACTTCCCGGCCCGTGCCACCGAGTTCGATCCGTTCAGCCTGACCCTGGCCAAGCAACAGCTCGAGGAAGAAGCCGCGCGCTTCAAGCCTGAAGACTGGGGCATGAAACGCTCCGGCCCGAACGAGGACTACATGTTCCTCAACCTCGGCCCGAACCACCCTTCGGCGCACGGTGCGTTCCGTATCATCCTGCAGCTGGACGGTGAAGAGATCGTCGACTGCGTACCGGACATCGGCTACCACCACCGTGGTGCCGAAAAAATGGCCGAGCGTCAGTCCTGGCACAGCTTCATTCCGTACACCGACCGTATCGACTACCTCGGCGGCGTGATGAACAACCTGCCGTACGTGCTCTCGGTCGAAAAGCTGGCCGGCATCAAGGTGCCAGAGAAGGTCGACGTCATCCGCATCATGATGGCCGAGTTCTTCCGGATCACCAGCCACCTGCTGTTCCTGGGTACCTACATCCAGGACGTCGGCGCCATGACTCCGGTGTTCTTCACCTTCACCGACCGTCAGCGCGCGTACACCGTGATCGAAGCCATCACCGGTTTCCGTCTGCACCCAGCCTGGTACCGCATTGGTGGCGTCGCCCACGACCTGCCGCGCGGCTGGGAAAAACTGGTCAAGGATTTCGTCGAGTGGATGCCAAAGCGTCTGGACGAATACCAGAAAGCCGCCCTGGACAACAGCATCCTGCGTGGCCGGACCATCGGCGTCGCCGACTACAACACCAAACAAGCCCTGGAATGGGGCGTCACCGGTGCCGGTCTGCGTTCCACCGGTTGCGACTTCGACCTGCGTAAAGCGCGTCCATACTCGGGCTACGAAAACTTCGAGTTCGAAGTGCCGCTGGCGGCCAATGGCGATGCCTACGACCGTTGCATCGTGCGCGTGGAAGAAATGCGCCAGAGCATCCGGATCATCGACCAGTGCCTGCGCAACATGCCGGAAGGCCCGTACAAGGCGGATCACCCGCTGACCACGCCGCCGCCGAAAGAGCGCACCCTGCAGCACATCGAAACCTTGATCACGCACTTCCTGCAAGTTTCGTGGGGCCCGGTCATGCCGGCCAACGAATCCTTCCAGATGATCGAAGCGACCAAGGGCATCAACAGTTATTACCTGACGAGCGATGGCGGCACCATGAGCTACCGCACCCGGATCCGTACCCCAAGCTTCGCCCACCTGCAGCAGATCCCTTCGGTGATCAAAGGCAGCATGGTCGCGGACTTGATCGCGTACCTGGGTAGTATCGATTTCGTTATGGCCGACGTGGACCGCTAAGCATGAACAGCACGCTTATCCAGACAGACCGTTTCACCCTGAGTGAAACCGAGCGCTCGGCCATCGAGCACGAGTTGCATCACTACGAAGACCCGCGCGCGGCGTCGATCGAAGCACTGAAGATCGTTCAGAAGGAACGCGGCTGGGTGCCGGACGGCGCCCTGTACGCCATCGGCGAAATCCTCGGCATCCCGGCCAGCGACGTTGAAGGCGTTGCGACCTTCTATAGTCAGATCTTCCGTCAACCGGTGGGTCGCCACATCATTCGCGTCTGCGACAGCATGGTCTGCTACATCGGTGGCCACGAGTCCGTGGTCAGCGAAATCCAGAGCAAGCTGGGCATCGGCCTGGGTCAAACCACCGCCGACGGTCGCTTCACCCTGCTGCCGGTCTGCTGCCTCGGCAACTGCGACAAGGCACCGGCACTGATGATCGATGACGACACGTTCGGTGATGTGCAGCCAGCTGGCGTTGCCAAATTGCTCGAGGGCTACGTATGACCCTGACTTCCTTCGGTCCTGCCAACCGCATCAAGCGTTCGGCCGAGACTCACCCGCTCACCTGGCGTCTGCGTGACGACGGCGAAGCCGTATGGCTCGACGAGTACCAGGCCAAGAACGGTTACGCCGCTGCGCGCAAGGCCTTCGCCGACATGGCTCAGGACGACATCGTCCAGACCGTGAAAGACTCCGGCCTCAAGGGCCGCGGCGGCGCAGGCTTCCCCACGGGCGTGAAGTGGGGCCTGATGCCGAAAGACGAATCCATCAACATCCGCTACCTGCTGTGCAACGCGGATGAAATGGAGCCCAACACCTGGAAAGACCGCATGCTGATGGAGCAACTGCCCCATCTGCTGATCGAAGGCATGCTGATCAGTGCCCGTGCACTGAAAACCTACCGTGGCTACATCTTCCTGCGTGGCGAATACACCACCGCCGCCAAGCACCTCAACCGTGCCGTGGAAGAAGCCAAGGCAGCCGGCCTTTTGGGCAAGAACATCCTGGGCAGCGGCTTCGACTTCGAGCTGTTCGTCCACACCGGCGCCGGGCGTTACATCTGCGGCGAAGAAACCGCACTGATCAACTCCCTCGAAGGCCGCCGCGCCAACCCGCGCTCCAAGCCGCCCTTCCCTGCCGCCGTTGGCGTGTGGGGCAAGCCGACCTGCGTGAACAACGTTGAAACCCTGTGCAACGTTCCGGCGATCATTGCCGACGGTGTGGACTGGTACAAATCGTTGGCGCGCGAAGGCAGCGAAGACATGGGCACCAAGCTCATGGGCTTCTCCGGCAAGGTCAAGAACCCAGGCCTGTGGGAACTGCCATTCGGCGTCACCGGTCGCGAGTTGTTCGAGGACTACGCCGGCGGCATGCGCGACGGCTACAAGCTGAAGGCTTGGCAGCCGGGCGGTGCCGGTACCGGCTTCCTGTTGCCGGAACACCTGGATGCACAAATGTACGCCGGCGGCATCGCCAAGGTGGGCACCCGTATGGGTACCGGCCTGGCCATGGCAGTGGACGACAGCATCAACATGGTGTCCCTGCTGCGCAACATGGAGCAGTTCTTCGCTCGCGAATCCTGTGGTTTCTGCACCCCGTGCCGTGATGGCTTGCCATGGAGCGTCAAGCTCCTGATGGCGATCGAGAACGGTCAAGGGCAAGCCGGCGACATCGAGACCCTGCTGGGTCTGGTGAACTTCCTCGGCCCGGGCAAGACCTTCTGTGCTCACGCACCGGGCGCCGTGGAGCCGTTGGGCAGCGCAATCAAATACTTCCGCCACGAGTTCGAAGCCGGCATCGCGCCTTCCAGCGCCGCCGTCCCGCCTCTGGCAAGGCCGATCGTAGTCGGCGCGTAAACGCTTTAAGAAGCGAAGGGTCCGTGCCCTTCGCTTTTCGTGCGATGACGCCCTTAGCGGCTGTGTTGATTCGCGCGGATAACAAGATTCCATTAGCCACGCCCGCTGACACCGGGCCAACGAAGAACTTTGAACCATGGCCACTATCCACGTAGACGGCAAAGCGCTCGAAGTCGACGGGGCAGACAACCTGTTACAGGCATGTCTGTCGCTAGGCCTCGATATTCCGTATTTCTGCTGGCACCCTGCCCTGGGCAGCGTTGGCGCTTGCCGCCAATGCGCGGTCAAGCAGTACACCGACGAAAACGACACCCGTGGTCGTATCGTCATGTCCTGCATGACCCCTGCCACCGACAACACCTGGATCTCCATCGACGATGAAGAATCCAAGGCCTTCCGCGCCAGTGTCGTTGAATGGCTGATGACCAACCACCCTCACGACTGCCCGGTCTGTGAGGAAGGCGGTCACTGCCACCTGCAAGACATGACGGTCATGACCGGCCACAACGAGCGCCGCTACCGCTTCACCAAGCGTACCCACCAGAACCAGCAACTGGGCCCGTTCATTTCCCATGAAATGAACCGCTGCATCGCTTGCTACCGTTGCGTGCGCTTCTATAAGGACTACGCCGGCGGCACCGATCTCGGCGTATTCGGCGCCCACGACAACGTGTACTTCGGTCGCGTTGAAGACGGCACCCTGGAAAGCGAATTCTCCGGCAACCTCACCGAGGTCTGCCCGACCGGTGTGTTCACCGACAAGACGCACTCCGAGCGCTACAACCGTAAATGGGACATGCAGTTCTCGCCGAGCATCTGCCATGGCTGCTCCAGCGGTTGCAACATCTCCCCGGGCGAGCGTTACGGCGAGCTGCGTCGCATCGAAAACCGTTACAACGGTTCGGTCAACCAGTACTTCCTGTGCGACCGTGGCCGTTTCGGCTATGGCTACGTCAACCGCAAGGACCGTCCGCGTCAGCCGCTGCTGGCCAACGGCGCCAAGCTGACCCTCGACGAAGCACTGGATAAAGCTGCCGATCTGCTGCGCGGTCGCAACATCGTCGGTATCGGTTCGCCACGCGCCAGCCTCGAAAGCAACTATGCGCTGCGCGAACTGGTCGGTGCCGAGCACTTCTACTCCGGTATCGAAGCCTCTGAGCTGGAGCGCATCCGCCTGGTGCTGCAAGTGCTCAAAGACAGCCCGCTGCCTGTGCCGAACATGCGCGACATCGAAGACCACGACGCCGTGTTCGTCCTCGGTGAAGACCTGACCCAGACCGCCGCCCGCATGGCCCTGGCCCTGCGTCAGTCGGTCAAGGGCAAAGCTGAAGACATGGCCGACGCCATGCGCGTCCAGCCTTGGCTCGACGCCGCGGTGAAGAACATCGGCCAGCACGCGCTGAACCCGCTGTTCATTGCCAGCCTGGCTGAAACCAAGCTCGACGACATCGCCGAAGAGTGCGTTCACGCCGCTCCCGACGACCTGGCCCGCATCGGTTTCGCCGTGGCTCACGCCCTCGACGCCAGCGCTCCAGCCGTTGAAGGCCTGGACGCCGAAGCCCTCGAGCTGGCCAAGCGCATCGCCGACGCCCTGCTCGCCGCCAAGCGCCCGCTGATCATCGCCGGTACGTCCCTGGGCTCCAAAGCCTTGATCGAAGCCGCCGCGAACATCGCCAAGGCCCTGAAGCTGCGCGAGAAGAACGGTTCCATCAGCCTGATCGTGCCGGAAGCCAACAGTCTTGGCCTGGCCATGCTCGGTGGCGAATCGGTCGACGCCGCGCTGCAAGCCGTGATCGACGGCAAGGCAGACGCCATCGTCGTGCTGGAAAACGATCTGTACACCCGTACCGACAAAGCCCGTGTCGATGCCGCCCTGACCGCCGCGAAAGTGGTGATCGTGGCTGACCATCAGAAGACCGCCACCAGCGATCGCGCGCACCTGGTCCTGCCAGCCGCCAGCTTCGCCGAAGGCGACGGTACCCTGGTCAGCCAGGAAGGCCGCGCCCAGCGCTTCTTCCAGGTGTTCGACCCACAATACATGGACGCCAGCATCCTGGTTCACGAAGGCTGGCGCTGGCTGCATGCCCTGCGTGCCACCCTGCTGAACAAGCCGATCGACTGGACGCAATTGGACCATGTCACCGCTGCCGTGGCTTCGAGCACCGCGCAACTGGCCGGCATCGTCGACGCCGCACCGTCCGCCGCGTTCCGCATCAAGGGCCTGAAACTGGCCCGCGAACCGCTGCGCTACTCCGGTCGTACCGCCATGCGCGCCGACATCAGCGTGCACGAACCGCGTACCCCGCAGGACAAGGACACCGCGTTCGCCTTCTCGATGGAAGGCTACTCGGGCTCCGCCGAACCGCGTCAGCAAGTGCCGTTCGCCTGGTCTCCGGGCTGGAACTCGCCACAAGCCTGGAACAAGTTCCAGGACGAAGTCGGCGGTCACATCCGCGCTGGCGACCCGGGCACCCGCCTGATCGAAAGCACCGGTGACTCGCTGAACTGGTTCGCCAGTGTTCCGCGTGCGTTCAACCCGGCTCCGGGCACCTGGCAGGCCGTGCCGTTCTTCCACCTGTTCGGCAGCGAAGAGAACTCTTCGAAAGCCGCGCCGGTTCAGGAACGTATTCCAGCCGCCTACGTCGCTTTGGCCAAATCCGAAGCCGACCGCCTGGGTGTCAACGACGGCGCCATGCTGAGTTTGAACGTGGCTGGCCAGACCCTGCGTCTGCCACTGCGCATCAACGAAGAACTGGGTGCCGGTCTGGTGGCATTGCCTGCGGGCATCGCCGGCATTCCGCCAGCGATCTTTGGCAAATCCGTTGACGGTCTGCAGGAGGCAGCGCAATGACCTTGTTCACTCCTGAAGTGATCGACATCATCATCGCGGTCCTCAAGGCCGTGGTGATCCTGCTCGCCGTGGTGATCTGCGGCGCCCTGCTCAGCTGGGTCGAGCGTCGTCTGCTCGCCCTCTGGCAGGACCGTTACGGTCCGAACCGTGTTGGTCCGTTCGGCGCGTTCCAGATCGCCGCCGACATGATCAAGATGTTCTTCAAGGAAGACTGGACCCCGCCGTTCGCCGACAAGATGATCTTCACCCTGGCACCGGTCGTCGCCATGAGCGCCCTGCTGATTGCCTTCGCGATTATCCCGATCACCCCGACCTGGGGCGTGGCGGACATCAACATCGGCATCCTGTTCTTCTTCGCCATGGCCGGTCTGTCGGTCTACGCGGTGCTGTTCGCCGGCTGGTCGAGCAACAACAAGTTCGCCCTGTTGGGCAGCTTGCGTGCCTCAGCACAGACCGTGTCGTACGAAGTGTTCATGGGCCTGTCGCTGATGGGCATCGTGATCCAGGTCGGCTCGTTCAACATGCGCGACATCGTTGAATATCAAGCGCAGAACCTGTGGTTCATCATTCCGCAGATCTTCGGTTTCCTGACCTTCTTCATCGCTGGCGTGGCCGTGACTCACCGTCACCCGTTCGACCAGCCGGAAGCGGAACAGGAACTGGCCGACGGTTACCACATTGAATACGCCGGCATGAAATGGGGCATGTTCTTCGTCGGCGAGTACATCGGCATCGTGTTGATTTCGGCGCTGCTGGTGACCTTGTTCTTCGGTGGCTGGCACGGTCCGTTCGGCATCCTGCCGCAGATCCCGTTCATCTGGTTCGCACTGAAAACCGGGTTCTTCATCATGATGTTCATCCTGTTGCGCGCCTCGATTCCGCGCCCACGTTATGACCAAGTGATGGATTTCAGCTGGAAATTCTGCCTGCCGCTGACCCTCGTCAACATGCTGGTGACCGCTGCGATCGTGTTGCTGAACACGCCCGCCGTCGCGGCTCAGTGAGGATAGAGAATCATGAAGTACATTTTTGACATCGTGCATGGCCTCTACACCCAGCTTCGCAGCCTGGTGATGATTTTCGGCCACGCTTTCCGCAAGCGCGACACGCTGCAGTACCCGGAAGAACCGGTCTATCTGCCGCCGCGCTACCGTGGCCGTATCGTCCTGACCCGCGACCCCGACGGCGAAGAGCGCTGCGTGGCCTGCAACCTGTGCGCCGTGGCTTGCCCGGTCGGTTGCATCTCGCTGCAGAAAGCTGAAACCGAAGACGGTCGCTGGTACCCGGACTTCTTCCGCATCAACTTCTCGCGCTGCATCTTCTGCGGCCTCTGCGAGGAAGCCTGCCCGACCACCGCGATCCAGCTGACGCCGGATTTCGAAATGGCCGAGTTCAAACGTCAGGACCTGGTGTACGAGAAAGAAGATCTGCTGATCTCCGGCCCCGGCAAAAACCCTGATTACAACTTCTATCGTGTTGCAGGTATGGCGATTGCCGGTAAGCCGAAGGGCTCCGCGCAGAACGAAGCCGAACCGATCAACGTGAAGAGCTTGCTGCCTTAAGGAAGAAAGATGGAATTCGCTTTCTATTTCGCATCGGGTATCGCGGTTGTGTCCACGCTTCGCGTGATCACCAACACCAACCCTGTGCACGCCCTGCTCTACCTGATCATTTCGCTGATCGCCGTGGCGATGACGTTCTTCGCCCTCGGCGCGCCGTTCGCCGGTGTTCTGGAAGTGATCGCCTACGCTGGCGCCATCATGGTGCTGTTCGTGTTCGTGGTGATGATGCTGAACCTGGGGCCCGCCTCGGTTCAGCAAGAGCGCGTCTGGCTCAAGCCCGGTATCTGGGGCGGCCCGGTCGCCCTCGCGGCTTTGCTGCTGGTTGAACTGCTGTATGTGCTGTTCTCCCACCAGACCGGCCAGGCCGTCGGCCACACCACCGTAGACGCCAAGGCCGTGGGCATCAGCCTGTTCGGTCCGTACCTGCTGGTGGTCGAACTCGCCTCGATGCTGCTGCTCGCCGCAGCCGTCACGGCGTTCCACTTGGGCCGCAACGAAGCCAAGGAGCAATGACGATGCCTGCTATCCCCATGGAGCATGGTCTGGCAGTCGCCGGCATCCTGTTCTGCCTCGGTCTGGTTGGCCTGATGGTCCGCCGCAACATTCTTTTCGTGCTGATGAGCCTGGAGGTCATGATGAATGCCTCCGCCCTGGCGTTCATCGTTGCCGGTAGCCGCTGGGCGCAGCCGGATGGACAGATCATGTTCATCCTGGTGATCAGCCTGGCAGCCGCCGAGGCCAGTATCGGCCTGGCGATCCTGTTGCAGCTGTACCGCCGCTTCCACACTCTCGATATCGACGCTGCCAGCGAGATGCGCGGATGAATCTTCTCTATCTGACTTTCGTATTCCCTCTCATTGGTTTCCTGCTGCTGTCGTTCTCCCGTGGACGCCTCTCGGAAAACCTTTCGGCGCTGATCGGCGTCGGTTCGGTCGGCCTGTCTGCCATCGTTGCGGCTTACGTGATCTGGCAATTCAACGTCGCGCCACCTGAAGGCGGCCACTACACCCAGGTGTTGTGGCAGTGGATGGCGGTGGAGGGCTTCAAGCCGAACTTCGCGCTGTACCTGGATGGTCTGTCCCTGACCATGCTCGGTGTAGTGGTCGGCGTGGGCTTCCTGATCCACCTGTTCGCGTCCTGGTACATGCGCGGTGAAGCCGGTTACTCGCGCTTCTTCGCCTACACCAACCTGTTTATCGCCAGCATGTTGTTCCTGGTGCTGGGCGATAACCTGTTGTTCCTGTACTTCGGCTGGGAAGGCGTGGGCCTGTGCTCGTACCTGTTGATCGGTTTCTACTACAGCAACCGCAACAACGGTAACGCCGCACTCAAAGCCTTCATCGTGACCCGCATCGGCGACGTGTTCATGGCCATCGGCCTGTTCATCCTGTTCGCCCAGCTGGGCACGCTGAACGTCCAGGAACTGCTGGTGCTGGCACCGCAGAAATTCCAGGCGGGCAACTTCTGGATGGTCATGGCCACCCTGATGCTGCTGGGTGGCGCTGTCGGTAAATCCGCGCAACTGCCGCTGCAAACCTGGCTGGCGGATGCGATGGCCGGCCCTACTCCGGTTTCCGCACTGATCCACGCGGCAACGATGGTAACGGCGGGTGTCTACCTGATCGCCCGTACCCACGGCCTGTTCACCCTGGCGCCGGAAATCCTGCATCTTGTAGGGATCGTCGGTGGCGTGACCCTCGTGCTGGCAGGTTTTGCAGCCCTGGTCCAGACCGACATCAAACGTATCCTCGCCTACTCGACCATGAGCCAGATCGGCTACATGTTCCTGGCCCTGGGCGTTGGCGCCTGGGATGGTGCGATTTTCCACCTGATGACCCACGCCTTCTTCAAGGCCCTGCTGTTCCTTGCCTCCGGTGCGGTGATCGTGGCCTGCCACCACGAGCAGGACATCTTCAAGATGGGTGGCCTGTGGAAGAAACTGCCTCTGGCCTACGCCAGCTTCATCGTCGGCGGCGCGGCCCTGGCGGCCCTGCCACTGGTGACCGCAGGCTTCTACTCCAAGGACGAAATCCTCTGGGAAGCGTTTGCCAGCGGTAACCACGGCCTGCTCTACGCCGGTCTGGTCGGTGCGTTCATGACCTCGCTGTACACCTTCCGCCTGATCTTCATCGCGTTCCACGGTGAAGCGAAGACCGAAGCCCACGCCGGTCACGGCATCGCTCACTGGCTGCCACTGTCGGTGCTGATCGTATTGTCTACCGCCATCGGCGCGATGATCGTTCCACCACTGCACGGTGTGCTGCCGGAAAGCGTTGGCCATGCCGGCGGCGAAGCCAAGCACAGCCTGGAAATCGCCTCGGGCGCCATCGCCCTGGCCGGTATCCTGCTGGCCGCCCTGCTGTTCCTCGGCAAGCGCCGCTTCGTGACCGCCATCGCCAACAGCGGTATCGGCCGCTTCCTGTCGGCCTGGTGGTTCGCTGCCTGGGGCTTCGACTGGATCTACGACAAACTGTTCGTCAAGCCATACCTGGCGATCAGCCACATCCTGCGCAAAGACCCGCTCGACCAGA
This sequence comes from Pseudomonas baetica, assembly GCF_051216495.1. Taxonomy (GTDB): domain Bacteria; phylum Pseudomonadota; class Gammaproteobacteria; order Pseudomonadales; family Pseudomonadaceae; genus Aquipseudomonas; species Aquipseudomonas baetica_B. The sequence continues at coordinate 28,298 of NZ_JBPKAM010000049.1, forward strand.
CCATCGGTCTGATCCCGCGCATGGCCAAAGGCGGTCACACCGCCCTGAGCCGTACCGAGACCGGTCAACTGCGTTGGTATGCCGCCTCGATGGCTGCTGGTGCCGTGCTGGTAATCGGCGCCGTCGTGCTGGTAGCGGTCTGATATGAACCTTGCGAACTTGCGAAAGGAATTGAGCCCGTCATGATTCTGCCTTGGCTAATCCTGATCCCCTTCATCGGCGGCCTGCTGTGCTGGATGGGTGAGCGCTTCGGCGCCACCCTCCCCCGCTGGATTGCGCTGATCACCATGTCCCTGCTGCTCGCCCTCGGCCTCTGGCTGTGGGCCCACGGCGACTATTCGTTTGCCCCGGCGCCTGGCGCCGATCCGACCTGGGTGCTGGAGTTCAAGCACATCTGGATCGAGCGCTTCGGCATCAGCGTGCACCTGGCCCTCGACGGCCTGTCGCTGCTGATGATCATGCTGACCGGTCTGCTGGGTGTCCTCTCGGTCCTCTGCTCGTGGAAAGAGATCCAGCGTCACGTGGGCTTCTTCCACCTGAACCTGATGTGGATCCTGGGCGGCGTCGTCGGCGTGTTCCTCGCCCTCGACCTGTTCATGTTCTTCTTCTTCTGGGAAATGATGCTGGTGCCGATGTACTTCCTCATCGCGCTCTGGGGTCACAGTTCTTCGGACGGCAAGAAAACCCGGATCTACGCGGCGACCAAGTTCTTCATCTTCACTCAGGCTTCCGGCCTGATCATGCTGGTGGCGATCCTGGGTCTGGTACTGGTCAACTTCAACGACACCGGCGTGATTACCTTCAACTACGCCGACCTGTTGAAAACCAAGATGTCGGCCGGCACCGAGTACATCCTGATGCTCGGCTTCTTCATCGCCTTCGCGGTGAAACTGCCGGTCGTACCGTTCCACTCCTGGTTGCCTGACGCTCACGCCCAGGCGCCGACCGCAGGTTCCGTCGACCTCGCCGGTATCTTGCTGAAAACCGCTGCCTACGGCCTGCTGCGTTTCGCCCTGCCGCTGTTCCCGAATGCGTCGGCCGAGTTCGCGCCGTTCGCCATGACCCTGGGTCTGATCGGGATCTTCTACGGTGCGTTCCTGGCGTTCGCGCAAACCGACATCAAGCGTCTGGTCGCCTTCTCCAGCGTATCCCACATGGGCTTCGTGCTGATCGGCATCTATTCCGGCAGCCAACTGGCGCTGCAGGGCGCGGTGATGCAGATGCTGGCCCACGGTCTGTCGGCCGCGGCACTCTTTATCCTCGCCGGTCAGTTGTACGAGCGCACCCACACCCGCGACATGCGCGAGATGGGTGGCCTGTGGTCGAAGATCGCTTACCTGCCGGCCCTCAGCCTGTTCTTCGCAGCCGCCTCCCTGGGTCTGCCGGGTACCGGTAACTTCGTCGGTGAGTTCCTGATCCTGATCGGCACCTTCCCGATCGCTCCATGGGTCACCATCATCGCCACGTCCGGCCTGGTGTTCGGTTCGGTCTACTCGCTGATCATGATCCACCGTGCGTACTTCGGTCCGGCCAAGTCGGACGCGGTGATGCATGGCATGGACGGTCGCGAAATGATCATGGTGGTCGGTCTGGCAGCACTGCTGATCTACATCGGCATCTACCCACAACCGTTCCTCGATACCTCTGCCGCTACGATGCATGGCGTGCAGCAATGGCTCGGCACCGCCTTCACTCAACTCGCTTCGGCCCGGTAAGAGCGCTATGGAATTCACGACTCAACACTTTATCGCGCTAGCGCCGCTGTTGATCACCAGCGCCACGATCATCGTGGTGATGCTGGCGATCGCCTGGCGCCGCAACCACTCCCAGACCTTCCTGCTGTCCGTGGCGGGTCTGAACCTGGCATTGCTGTCGATCCTCCCAGCCCTGAAAGTCGCGCCACTGGCCGTGACGCCATTGCTGCAGATCGACACCTTTGCTTGCCTGTACATGGCGCTGATCCTGGTCGCCACCCTCGCCTGTGTCACCCTCGCCCACGCCTACCTCGGCGACGGCGGTTCGGGTTACCCGGGCAACCGTGAAGAACTGTACCTGCTGATCCTGATGGCCGCCGCCGGTGGCCTGGTGCTGGTCAGCGCGCAACACCTGGCCGGCTTGTTCGTTGGTCTGGAGCTGCTCTCGGTACCGGTCTACGGCCTGGTGGCTTACGCCTTCTTCAACAAGCGCTCCCTGGAAGCCGGTATCAAGTACATGGTGCTGTCGGCTGCCGGTTCCGCGTTCCTGTTGTTCGGTATGGCCCTGCTCTACGCCGATGCCGGCTCCTTGAGCTTCGTCGGTATCGGCCAGGCCCTGGCGGCCACCGGCCTGCCAAGCTCCCTGGCGCAACTGGGCCTGGGCATGATGCTGATCGGTCTGGCGTTCAAGCTGTCGCTGGTACCGTTCCATCTCTGGACCCCGGACGTGTACGAAGGTGCTCCGGCACCGGTTGCCGCATTCCTGGCGACCGCTTCGAAAGTTGCCGTGTTTGCGGTGATGGTGCGTTTGTTCCAGATCTCCCCTGCTGCAAGCAGCGGTGTGCTGAGCAACGTGCTGACCATCATCGCCATCGCGTCGATCCTGTTCGGTAACCTGCTGGCCCTGACCCAGAGCAACCTCAAGCGTCTGCTGGGTTACTCGTCCATCGCCCACTTCGGTTACCTGCTGATCGCCCTGGTGGCGAGCAAGGGTCTGGCCGTGGAAGCCATCGGCGTGTACCTGGTCACCTACGTGATCACCAGCCTCGGCGCCTTCGGCGTGATCACCCTGATGTCCTCGCCGTACAACGGCCGTGACGCGGATGCCCTGTACGAATACCGCGGCCTGTTCTGGCGCCGTCCGTACCTGACCGCCGTACTGACCGTGATGATGCTGTCCCTGGCCGGTATCCCGCTGACCGCGGGCTTCATCGGCAAGTTCTATATCATCGCCACCGGTGTCGAGTCGCACCAATGGTGGCTGGTCGGCTCCCTGGTATTGGGCAGCGCCATCGGCGTGTTCTACTACCTGCGCGTCATGGTCACCCTGTACCTGATCGAACCGAACCTGCGTCGTCACGATGCGCAAATGCACTGGGAGCAAAAGGCAGGCGGCGTGATGCTGCTGGCTATCGCCGTAATGGCGTTCTTCCTTGGTCTGTATCCACAGCCGTTGTTGAACCTGGTTCAGCAATCGGGGTTGGCGGGTTGATTGTTTAGCGGTACTTGGTAGAAAACAGAAACGGCACCTTCGGGTGCCGTTTTTTGTTTTGGGGGTTTCAACGGCAAAAGATCGCAGCCTCCGGCAGCTCCTACGCTGGGAACGCATACTCCTTGTAGGAGCTGCCGGAGGCTGCGATCTTTTGCTCTTCACTGCCTACGCCCCTTCCGGAAAGCACTCGTATGGAGATCAGCATTACCCGACATCCGTCCATCACACCGAACGCTAAGGTAGGTAACGGACAAAAAGGAGGTCTCGATGAAACAAGAAACATTTGTAGCGATGTGCAGTGATGTGGAGCGATCGATCTATTCGCCAGCCTTTGTCGCTTCAAGATATTCTGGCTATATTTGTCCAGAATATGGGAGAGATAACATGATCATCGTTCCGTTGGCCGAGGCAAAAAACAATTTATCCAAACTCGTCGATGAAGCAGCAGCCGGAAAAATCATCACGATTGCCAAACATGGTCGCGCCCTTGCCTGCCTGGTACCGGTTGGAAAACCCTGCGGCCAACGTATCGGAGCGATGAAAGGCAAGCTCGCAATTCCCGAAGACTTTGATGCCTCATTGCCGGACGAAATGCTCGATGCGTTCGAGGGCATAAAGTCATGAGGTTGCTGCTCGATACGCATATTCTGCTTTGGACACTCAGCGACGACTCCAGACTATCTGGTAGAGCCAGAAAGCTCATAGAGAACGCTGCCGACATTTATGTCAGCGCGGCGACATTCTGGGAGATGGCGATCAAAGTCGGATTGGGAAAACTGAATGTTGATCTGGAAGAAATCCGCCAGTATTGCCTCGACAGCGGGTTCATCGAACTGCCGGTGACTTCAGAACATGCCATTGCAGTGAAAGACCTTGAACATCATCACCGTGATCCGTTTGACCGGCTCATAATTGCGACTGCGATGACAGAACCCATGAAGCTCCTTACCGCCGACCCATTGGTTGCCAAGTACACGGACTTAGCTGTTTTGGTTTGATTCTCCAGCGACGGTAAAACTTGAGCATTTGTTCGACCAACAAAAAACGGACAAAAACGGGGACAGTTTTATTTTCAAAAAAACAACGCTGCCCCTTTACTCAGTTATGGAGGTTCATTACTAACATGCCTTTGATTGCGGTGATCGCGGACTGTCCGCTCTTGGCCGTTTTCTTCCTATCACGAACATTGCTCGCACCCATCGCAGTCAATCACCCAGAGTCCAAAAACAGGAAAAACCAGCAGCCAACCTGTTTCCCTGAAACCGGATCGAGTCAACTAACAGGTACCTAGCTTATATCGCGCTGGCATCGTTCTCGTGTTCATCCGCAAATGCCATGAGCACTTCAAGATCGAGTACATCCAGTTTTATCTGGGCGATAAAGGCGGAGAAAGCCAGGTTGGCGGCGAGCAGGCGCAGGTCGCTGGCCCAGGCCGGTAGATGGGTGGGGCCCTTGAGCCAGCCGGACTCGAATAGCGGTGCCAGGCGTACGGTATCCGCCAGGCTGAGGCGTCCGGCAAACAGATGCCCCACCAGTTCCGGTCGATTGTCGCGGATCGCGATGCGCAGCAGGGTATGGACGCCCAGCAAACCGGTCAGGTAGGCGGCATCCTTGGTGAACGCTGAACCACCGCGCAGGTCGGCGCCACGGAAGACCCGCTGGGTTGAACGGAAGGACTCCTCTTGCGATTGGCCGGCGGCCAGAAAACCCTCGAAGACCTGTATGAAATCGGCACCGTCCAAGGCTTGCTGGACCGCGAGCACGCGCAGGGCCAGGCGACGCAGGCGGCTGATGTCCATGCTGCCCGTGAACAGTTCTGCCAGGGTGGCAATGCCTTCCTGGGTTTGGGTTGTGCGTGGCGCGCCCAGGCCCAGGCTTTTCAGATTGGGCTGGAGCGCGCCATTCTGTGCGGTCGCGGCATGCACAAAGGCCTCATGCTGCAATAACTGATTCTTGTCCAGTTCAGAGAACAGCGCTCCACTACGCAGACGTATGCGGCTTGACCCGGCGATCGCCTTGGCGGCCAGGGTCGGGTCGAGCACGACCGTGACCCGGCCCTCGCCGAAGAAACGGTCCAGTTCCGGCTGCATCCAGGCGGCGAAGGCCTCGGCCGGGATATCAGCCTGGGTCGGTGGAATCCGGGCTCCACCCAACAGGGCGTCGGTGGTGGTGAGAAAGAAACGGGCCGCGTCCAGCATGCTGAGTTTCTGCTTCGGATAATAGAAATCCGGGCGTCGGTACAACGCGGATGAATAGTGAGTAAAGTCGGGAGTACCGATCGCTCCCAGCATGCGTCCGGCCGTGGCATAGCTGCGCGCGGTCATGGCCAAGTAGTTCCCGGCGGGATGCCCTTGGTCACAACGCCCGATAAAAGCTTCCAGCGCGGCGATGTCGGCGCTGTGCTCACGGGGGCGCAGTTCGACTCTGGGTAATTCTGCTTTCCCATTGCGCCAATGCGCCAGGAACACTTCCTCGACGCCATCCGGCCAGGACAGGGCATCCAGTACGCGGATCTTGCGCGCCAAACCGGGTAGAGCGGCATCGAGTTCAGACAGGGGGGCGCTGCTCATGGAGTCTCCCTTCAAAGATGGAGGTTCTTTGAAAAAAGCTTAGCCGTTGCGACGCATTGCGTTGCAACGGGGCATGGGGGACTTTTTTGTTCACGAGCGACTGAAGCTGGCCGTTTTCTGCTTGCTGGTAAGACGGTTATCGAACTTGTGCTTTAGCGCAACAGATGCACTGCCAGGCCGACGAGCGCACAGGCCATCAACACCTGGATAACGCCACGCTTGAAGCGGAACAAGGCGACTGCCGCGGCAATGGCGATCAACGCAGACGGCCAGTCGAGCTGGCCACTGAAACCCTTCGGCCAAAGCACGTGATAGCCGAAGAAACACGCCAGATTGAGGATCACGCCGACCACTGCTGCCGTAATGGCGGTGAGCGGTGCGGTGAACTTGAGTTCGTTGTGGGTCGACTCCACCAGTGGGCCACCCGCAAGGATGAACAGAAATGAGGGAAGGAAGGTGAACCAGGTCACCAGAGCGGCGGCCAAAGCCCCTGCCAGAAATACGTGATCGGCACCGAATACTTGCAAGACATAAGCCCCGACAAAACCGACGAAAGCCACGACCATGATCAGTGGCCCAGGCGTGGTTTCACCCAGAGCCAAGCCGTCAATCATCTGTGTGGGTGTTAGCCAGCCGTAGTGACCGACCGCGCCCTGGTAGACATAGGGGAGTACCGCGTAGGCTCCGCCGAAGGTCAGCAGTGCGGCTTTGGTGAAGAACCAGCTCATTTGGGTCAAGGTGCCTTCCCAACCAAACAGGGCGGCCAGTATCCCCATTGGCAATGCCCATAGCGCCGCGCCGACGAGGGCGAGCGACATCAATTTCAACCCGCTGAACCGAGCATGCTCAGGGGGAGGAGTATCGTCATCGATCAAGGCCGGGCCAAAGGACTTTTGGGCGGCGCCATGGCCCCCGGTTCTGAACTTCTCGGGTGCCAGGCGGCCACCGGCATAGCCGATCAAAGCTGCACCCAGCACGATCAATGGGAAGGGGACATTGAAGGCAAAGATCGCGGTAAATGATGCCGCCGCTATGGCCCACAGCCAATTATTCTTCAACGCGCGCGAGCCGATCCGGTGTGCCGCCTGCACGACGATTGCTGTCACGGCGGGTTTGATTCCGTAGAAGAGCCCGGCCACCACGGGTACTTCGCCGAAAGCGATGTACATCCACGATAGAGCAATCAGGATAAACAGTGAGGGCAGTACAAACAGTGCGCCCGCGATGACTCCACCCCAGGTTCGATGCATCAACCAGCCTATGTAGGTCGCCAATTGCTGCGCCTCCGGCCCGGGCAGCAGCATGCAGTAGTTGAGGGCGTGCAGGAACCGGCGCTCGGAAATCCAGCGCCGTCGCTCCACCAGTTCCTGGTGCATGATCGAAATCTGCCCCGCGGGCCCGCCGAAACTGATGAAACCCAGCTTCAGCCAGAACCGGAACGCCTCACGCAAACTGATTGGCCCTGGCTTCGACAGTTCCTCTTGAACCACTGGCGACACAACCTTAGTCATTGGGGTGTTCCTCTTTCGCAAACGCGGCGAGCAGGCCGTCGAAGATGGCACTCGCCGCTGCCAGCAGTTGATCGTCGTCGGTAATGGTTTCGCGCAGTCCTGCCAGCACGCACTCGATACCGGCAGCCTCCTCCGGTTGGGCACCGCCGATATCGAGGTAGTGCACCAAGGCAGCCATGCGGTTCAGGTCGGACGCTTGAAGTGCAAAACTGGCTAGCAGGATTTCGAAGGTCACGCGGTCACCGACATGGCTGAAGGTCGCTTCATCGAAATCGAACCCCAAAGCATCTGCTGGACAGTCTGCTGGGCTGTTGAGCCAGAGGATCCGGGCCTGGGAGTCGATGAAGCGACGAATCAACCAGGCACAGGCCAGGCGATCAACCCATGGACGCTTGCGCGTCGCCCAGACACGGCCTTGATAGTCGTCGCGATTGAGTGCCGTCATGAGCTGATCGCGACTATGGGGTTCATCCGCCGATAACGCTCTGCTGACGGCGGTTTCGAGCGCCTGCAAGGCAGAGTCAAGTTGCTGCTTCGGCTTGCCGGGGAAGTAATCAATGCTGGAAAGCTGATCGTAGGATTTGCGCAGCTTGCGAATTTGTTTGGTGGTGGCCAATGCGTTTTCAGGATTGAGTTGTCCACGGCATTCTTCGATCTCTGCGCGCAGTTTGCTGTAGTCATCGCTACGGTCGAACAACCCGATAAAACGCTCACCTTGCGCATCGACCACCGGCAGGATGTAAGCAGTGCCATTGATGGAAAGGATGTCGCGTTCGACAGACATCAAGGCTTCGCGACAGACAGGGATGTCGGGCAGCAAGTAGGCACCATCGCGCAATACCGCCGCACCTGATGCCTTCAACGCACGCCAGGCCCTCATGCGCTCAGTGGCATTGGCAGTGGGTAAACCGAGAATCAGCGCCAGCCAAGTTTTCATGTAGAGTAAGATATTTAATATGTAGTTATCTTTACACTACTACTGATCCTGGCGATTGAAAAGCTTCCATTCAGAACCTGGGTATTGGCGAAGTTCACCAGCAGGCCGCGCCCGTTTTTTTCACCTGCGCTGCATCAACCACTGAAACAACCCGCTTTTCTTGATCTCGATGGGCTTTTGCATGACCACCGTCTCGCGGATTTCCTGGCGCTGGTCCTGCAAATTGCTCAGGGCGCTTCTCAATTCATCGAGATGCTGCAACTGATTGCCGAACACGTTTTTTTCGATACGAAACAACCGGCCACTGGTGATGCTGCGGAACTCTCCCCGTGACGGTTTATCGGCCAGTATCCCCTCCTCGCCCATGACTTCACCCGGCCCCATGCGTCCGGCTTCGACCAGTTTTTCGCCGTCGTGGATCGCCACCGAGACCACACCGGTGCTGATGATCTTCAGGCAGTCAGCCACTTCGCCGAATGCGAGGAGGACTTCGTCGGCCTGGTAGTCCACCGCGGTCATTTCGTCGGCCAGGCAGTCGCGCTCGTCGTTGCTCAGCGAACGGAAGATCCGCACGTCCTCGAGCAAGCGGCGCTGACGGTTCCAGCGCTGCTCTTCCAGGCCGGAGCCCCAGGTGACACCTGCTGCTTCGAGGTGGCGATGGGCGAGGTCGAACATCAGGTTGCACACTTCATTCTTGCTCTTGGCGGAAGCGATAAAGCCCTTGAGCTCGTACTCGGTGTGGTCCAGATGGGAGCTTTTGACCGAGACTTTGGCCGAGCGTGATTGCAGCAGTGCCCGGGTCCCGCGCAAGGTTTTTTCCAGGGCATCGATTGCCCGGCGCGGACGCACGTTGCTGGGCACGGCGATGATCACACTGATGCCGTTCACATCGTCGGGGCGGCTGAAGTTGATGATCCGCGCTTTTGCCGCCACCGAGTTGGGCACCACCGCAATGCCGCCCATGTCGGTCATCAGGTGAGTGGTGCGCCAATCGATCTCCACCACCGTGCCCGAGGTGCCATCGATGGAAATCCGGTCATTGAGTTGGTAAGGCTTGGTGGTGTTGAGCACGATCCCGGAAAACACGTCACTCAAGGTGCTTTGCAAGGCCAGGCCGACAATGATCGCCATCGCTCCGGAGGTCGCCAGCAACCCCTTGACCGGCAATTGCAGGACATACGCCGCGGCACCGACGATGGCGATCAGGAAGATCACGGCGCCCATCAGGTCGTAAAGCAGTCGAGCACTGTGCCCGGCCCGGGACATCAGGCCATAGCCGAGGATGATGGTCACCGTCCGGGCCGCGAACAGCCACCAGCCGATGCCCAGCACCGTGCCCATCAGGTTGAGGATGGCGTCCTCCGGCCACAGCGGCGGCTGCAACGGGCTGATGCCGGCGGCGGTCATGACCCAGCTGAAGGCGACGAAAATGACGATGCGCGCACACAAGCGCAGGTTGTGCCGCGAAACACCGATCAACTGCCAGGCGGCCAGGTCGATCAGGATCAGGATGACGCCGCAGATCAACGGGTGGGCCTGCAGGAAACTGAACATGGATGATGCTCTCCACAACCTTTATGCGCCTGTCCTTTGATGAGCAGGACCTGCGTGCGATCGCCGTCAGTACACAGATTAGTGTTGATGGGAGAAAAGCCGTGCAGGCCATCGCGGCAACCTGCAACCAGCCTTGTGCGTCCAACTGCCTCCTGCACTGTAAGTCGCTGGCCCGCGACAGGCACTCCTACCTCGGTGCTAACCGGTCATACCGGGGTATGACGGACCTGTCCCCACGTGCTAGGTCGCTGTCTCGAGGTAGGAGTGTTATTGCGAACCGCTCGATTTACGCTGGTCACCTCGAATAAATCCATTCATCGCGCCGATGCGCTGGCCCTGGGGACGGTTGTCATGAACGCATTGCAAAAGCTGTACATCGTCAGTCATCCGCTGCGCATCAGCCGCTATGGCGCGCACACCTCATTGTCGACCGCCGAGCGCGTGGAAATTATTGACGTGCTGACCGATACGCTGGGAACCGTGATGACCCTGCTGGCGCAATTCAAACGAGGGCAGCAAAAGCTGCACAACATCAGTTTCCTGCCGGTACAACAGATGTTTCACCGCATGGTACGGGCCAACACCGACTATGCCGATTTTCTCGTCGCGCGCATCACCGACCTGGGCGGCTACGCCGAAACCGCGGCGCTCTATCACCTTCATGACATTCGCGAGCCGCAGTGTTTTGCCGACTGCCTGACAGGGATTTCCCAAGGCACGCGCCGACTGCAGGCTGTCGAAGCCTTGCTGCGCGATTACCGTGAATGTGCCATTGACCACAAGGACAACGCCAGCAAACGCTTCTTTGAAGCATGCACGCGGCAAAACGCGCATTTCATCTGGTTGATCGAGGACAACCTGGCCCAGGAACAGCCTTGGTGAACGTTGTTGTAGAAGCTGTGTAGGAGCTGTGTAGGAGCTGTCGAGTGAAACGAGGCTGCGATCTTTTAAGAACAAAGATCAAAAGTTCAAAAAATCAAAAAATCGCAGCCTGCGGCAGCTCCCACACCCGAAAAACGATCATACATACGCAAGTATACTATTCCGCTTTTTTGGAGCGCGTATCTTGCAAATATGGCGGGCGCCAGTTTGCGCCACTCGCAATGACGCAAGGTTTTTACATGCCCAACGCACCTATTATTTCAGTTGTTGATGATGACGAACTTATTCTTATCTCACTGGACAGTTTATTGCGCTCTTACGGTTACACAGTAAACACCTACAACAGTGCCTACGCTTTTCTTGAATCCGACGGGCCTTGCCAAACCGACTGCTTGATTTCGGATATCCAGATGCCCGGCATGTGCGGCGTGACCCTGTACGAAGCGCTGGCGGCGAGAAACACCCATATTCCCACGCTGTTCATCACCGGAAAACCCGGTATGCCACCGACATTCAGCGCCAACGTGCGCAAACCCGCAGGTTATTTTGCCAAACCCTTCAACACACAGGCGCTAGTGGCCTGTATCGAAGCGGCCTTGAAACGACGGCTTTAATACTGACCGACTAACCAAATTTCCTTTAATACTTTGGTTTAACCTCCTCACACTTAAGTTTGTATAAATTATGCCATTGGCAGAGATGCGCCAAGGACATCAAACAAATAACATCTTCCCCAGCTGCTTTTCATTACTTCAAGCTCATTACTCTCACCTCATAACTAAATACTTAACGTGGATAAACCGTGCCATGCCAAAAAACAAACTGACTTCAATCAACGGCGCCCCTGTCGTCGATAACTTCAATATCCAGACCGCCGGCCCTCGGGGTCCCGCGTTGCTGCAGGATATATGGCTGCTGGAAAAGCTCGCCCACTTCGATCGCGAAGTGATTCCCGAGCGACGCATGCACGCCAAAGGCTCCGGCGCCTACGGCACCTTCACCGTGACCCACGATGTGACGCGCTACACCAAGGCTCGCCTGTTCTCGGAGGTAGGCAAGCAAACGCCGATCTTTACCCGCTTCTCGACCGTGGCCGGCGAACGCGGCGCTGCCGATGCCGAGCGTGATATCCGTGGTTTTGCCCTGAAGTTCTATACCGAACAAGGCAATTGGGATCTGGTGGGCAACAACACCCCGGTGTTCTTTTTCCGCGATCCGTTGCGTTTCCCGGACCTCAACCACGCGGTCAAGCGTGATCCACGCACCGGCATGCGCAGCGCGCAAAGCAACTGGGATTTCTGGACGTCACTGCCCGAAGCCCTGCACCAGGTGACCATTGTCATGAGCGAGCGCGGCATCCCGAGCAGTTATCGGCACATGCACGGCTTTGGCAGCCACACCTTCAGCTTGATCAACGCCAACAACGAACGGCACTGGGTCAAGTTCACCTTCAAGTCCCAACAAGGCATCCAGAACCTGAGCGATGAGCAGTCGCAGGCTCTGATTGGACAGGACCGGGAAAGCCATCATCGGGACCTGTACGAGAGCATCGAGGCGGGCAACTTCCCACGCTGGACTTTCTACATTCAGGTCATGACCGAAGAGCAGGCCCACGACCACGACGTCAACCCGTTCGACCTGACCAAGGTCTGGCCGCATAAGGACTACCCCTTGATCGAAGTGGGTTACTTCGAACTCAATCGCAACCCGGAAAACGTCTTCGCCGAAGTCGAACAAGCCGCGTTTTCCCCGTCGAACGTGGTACCCGGCATCGGTTTTTCACCCGACCGGATGTTGCAGGCGCGTCTGTTTGCCTACACAGATGCCGCACGTTATCGCCTGGGGGTCAACCATCACCAGATTCCAGTCAACGCCGCCCATTGCCCGGTGCACAGCTTCCATCGCGACGGTGCCATGCGCGTGGACGGAAACTACGGCGGGCAATTGGCTTATGTGCCCAACAGTGAGAACGCCTGGGCCGATCAACCGGACTTCAGCGAACCACCGCTGAAAATAGCCGGTGCTGCCGGGCATTGGGATCATCGCCTGGATGAAGACCATTTCGAACAGCCGGGCAACCTCTTCCGCCTGATGTCGGAGGCGGAAAAACAAGCCTTGTTCGAAAACACCGCGCGCTCGCTCAGTGGCGTTTCCCAGGAAGTGCAGCAACGGCATATCGCCCACTGCACGAAGGCCGATCCGTTTTATGGGGCGGGGGTTTCGAGGGCGTTGGCTGAGATCAATCGGTAAATCTCAACCCAATGTGGGAGCGAACTCGCTCCCACGCAGTGACCTGCACCTCAAGACCACCGGTATGACCGAGCGGTGGCGTGTGCGAAAGCCGAGCGTCGATGGCATCATCACCCGCTACGAAGGTTTCGATGCCGACGGCGAGCGGGTCATCCCGCTGTTCGGCGTGCGCAAGCCGGGCATCCAGGATGCGTGACGACTGGCGTGCCTTGGCCGAAACCGCCACCGTCCTGATCGACTAAGGAAGTCTTGCGATGCGAATCAAATCACTGCTGGCCTCGGCCTGCATGCTCCTGAGCCAGATGGCCGTGGCCGATGGCCTGCCCCAGCGCTGGGTTAGCGCCGGGGGCGCGTTCAGCGAATGGGTGGTTGCCCTGGGTGGCGAAAGCAAACTGGTGGGTGTCGACAGCACCAGCCAGTACCCGCGTTCGTTGCACAGCCTGCCGGGCATCGGCTATCAGCGGGCACTGGCGGCCGAAGGCATTCTGACGCTGAAACCGGACATTCTGGTGGGCAGTGCCGAAATGGGCCCGCCACCGGTGCTGGCGCAACTCAAGGCGGCCGGGGTGCGCATCGAGCTGTTGTCGGCCAAGCCCGATGTGCCTTCGCTGCAACACAACCTGACCGAACTCGGGCAACTGCTCGGCAAGCCGGCTGAAGCGCAGGCGCTGATGGCCGATTATCAGCAGCGCCTGGAACAACAAGCGGCATGGGTCAAACAGCTACAGCAGCAACATCCTGCTCCTCGGGTGTTGATGCTGCTCAGCCACTCCGGCGGCAATCTGCAAGCCGCCGGCAAGGACACGCTGGCGGCCTGGATGATCACTCAGGCCGGCGGGCAAAACCTCACCGAACACAACGGCTACAAGCCCGTGTCCAACGAGGCAATGCTGGCCCTGGACCCACAGGTGATCATCTTCGCCGGCGGCCGCCTTGAAGGGGATGCCGCGCGCGCTGCCCTGCTTGAGCAGAATCCGATCCTGGCGCAAACCCGTGCCGGTCGCGAAGGCCGGGTGCTGGTGATCGATCCGACGCTGCTGGTCGGCGGCCTGGGGCCACGGATTCCGGATGCGCTGGTCACCCTGTCGAAATCGTTCTATCCGTCGGCGCAAATCCAGACCGCTGAGGTCAGTCGATGACGGCTATCGTTCGGCCGCGACCGATGCTGATCACCCTGGGTCTGTTGTTGGTGCTGGTGTTCTGGTTGTCCCTGGCCCTCGGGCCGATCAGCTTACCGCTGGGCGATACCTTGCTGGCCGGGCTGCGCCTGCTGGGGCTGCCAGTGAATGGCGGCGACACGCAACAGGCCGAGCTGATCCTCGGCCAGATCCGCCTGCCGCGCAGTCTGCTCGGCATCGCGGTGGGTTCGGTTCTGGCGTTGTCCGGCGTGGCCATGCAGGGGTTGTTTCGCAATCCGTTGGCGGATCCGGGGCTGGTCGGCGTGTCCGGGGGCGCGGCACTGGGTGCGGCCATCGCCATTGTCGGCGGCAGTCTGTTCGGCGGTTTGCCGCCGGCCATCGAGCCGTACCTGCTGTCGGTGTGCGCCTTCGCCGGTGGCCTGATCGTCACGGCGGTGGTGTATCGATTCGGTCGCAGCAATGGCCAGACCAACGTCGCCACCATGCTGTTGGCGGGTGTGGCGATGACGGCCATGGCCGGCGCCGGTGTCGGCCTGTTCACTTACCTGGCCGATGACGCCACCTTGCGTACCCTGACCTTCTGGAACCTGGGCAGCCTCAATGGCGCCAGTTACCCGCGTCTGTGGCCGCTGTTGATCGTGGCGGTGGGCGTGGCACTGTGGTTGCCGCGCCGTGCGGCGGCGCTCAATGCGATGTTGCTGGGTGAATCGGAAGCGCGGCACCTGGGCTTCAATGTCGAACGGATCAAACTCGAGCTGGTGCTGTGCACGGCGCTGGGTGTCGGTGCCGCCGTGGCGGCGGCAGGCCTGATTGGCTTTATCGGCCTGGTGGTGCCGCACCTGATGCGGCTGCTGGTCGGTCCGGATCATCGGGTGTTGTTGCCGGCGTCCTATCTCGCCGGTGCCAGCCTGTTGTTGCTGGCCGATCTGGTCGCCCGCTTGCTGCTAGCGCCAGCGGAGTTGCCGATCGGTATCGTCACCGCGCTCATCGGTGCTCCCTTCTTCCTTTATCTGCTGGTGCGGGGGCGCTCCTGATGCTGCGGGCAAACAACTTGCTGGTCCGGCGCGGCAGTCGCACCGTACTGGCGAACATCGATATCGAATTGCGTGCCGGTGAAGTCCTTGGCGTGCTGGGGCCAAACGGCGCCGGTAAAAGTACCCTGCTCGCCGCCTTGTGCGATGAACTGCCGGCCCATGAAGGCACGGTCAGCCTCGATGAGCGCAAGCTCGCCGACTGGCCCGGTCAGGAGCGGGCCAAACGCTTGGCGGTACTGCCACAGAGTTCCAGTTTGAACTTCGCCTTTTCAGTCAACGAAGTGGTGGGCATGGGTCGTTTGCCCCATGCCAGCGGTCGCGTGCGCGATGCCGAAATCGTCGCCGAAGCCCTGGCCGCCGCCGACGCCCTGCACCTGGCCGGACGCAGCTATCTGGCGCTGTCCGGCGGCGAGCGCCAGCGCGTGCACCTGGCGCGGGTACTCGCGCAACTGTGGCCGGGCGCCGAGGGACAGACCCTGCTGCTCGACGAGCCGACCTCGATGCTCGACCCGCTGCACCAGCACACCATCCTGCAAGCGGTGCGCGATTTCGCCGGGCGCGGTGCGGCGGTGCTGGTAATCCTGCACGACCTCAACCTGGCGGCGCGTTATTGCGATCACCTGCTGCTGTTGCAGGACGGTCGCCCCCACGCCTACGGCACGCCGCAAGAAGTCCTGACCGCCGAAGCACTGCAGGCGGTGTATGGGCTGCAAGTGCTGATTCACCAACACCCGGAACGTGGCCACCCGTTGATTATCGCGCGCTGATTCAGACCCTCTCCTATCGTTACGAGCAAGAGGGCCACCATCCAATAAGGAAAACCGATGCGCATTCTGCTGTTATGCCTGTTCAGCCTGTTGGCGGCCTGCCAGTCCCATTACGTTTCGCCGCCTCCGGCAGCGATTGCTCCGCAAGGTCGGGATCATGCCGATCTGGGCGTGATTCGCGAACTCGCCACCGGGCGCACCCTGACACCGCAAGCGTTGGTTGAACGCTTGGCGGTGGCACCACGGGTGTTGATCGGTGAGCAACACGACAATCCCGATCACCACGCCTTGCAACTGTGGCTGCTGCGCGAGCTGGCCAGCCAGCGTCCGCAAGGCAGCTTGCTGATGGAAATGCTCAACCCTGATCAGCAGGCCAAGGTCGATGCAGCACAAGCTGCAACCCGCGCCGGTCAACCGCCGGCCGATCCATTTAAGGCGCTGTCCTGGCAAGCCAATTGGGATTGGGGCGTCTATGGCGCACTGGTCACCTACGCCCTGCGCCAACCTTACCCGCTGCTGTCGGCCAACCTGGATCGGGCGCAGATCATGCAGGTCTACAAACAGCGTCCGACGCTGAGCGGCGAAGCGTCCACCAGCCAAAAGGTGCAAGCGACTCTGCTGGAAGACATCCGCGAGTCCCATTGCGGTTTACTGCCTGAAGCGCAAATGCCGGCGATGCTCGCCGTGCAACAGCAGCGTGACCGGCGTATGGCAGAGCGTCTGTTGGCGGCACCGACACCTGCCGTGTTGCTGGCTGGGGCGTTCCATGTGCGCAAGGACCTTGGCGTGCCACTGCACCTGAAAGACCTTGGTGCTGGCGAGGGCAACGCGGTGCTGGTACTGGCCGAGGTGGGCAAGACCGTGACGGCTGAAAGCGCGGATTATGTGTGGTACACGGCGGCTCAGCCGACGCAGGATCACTGCGAGAAATTGCGTCGTTAGTTTTTGACCTTTGCCAGAGCTACTGAGCAGGGATTACGCGATCTCCTGTGGGAGCGCGCCTGCTCGCGAAGGCGGCATCACAATCAACGCACCTGGCCTTGATTCACCCTTGTCATGGCGCAGGAAAACTCTCCAGATAGGCCAACAAATCATCGATCTTCTCCTGATCGCTGATCCCCCAGAAGATCATCCGCGTACCCGACACCACCGACTTCGGTTCCTCGATATACGCCGCCAGTTTTTCCCGCGTCCAAACAATCCCGGCGTTTTTCATGGCGTCGGAGTACTGATAGTCGGTGGTGCTTCCCGAAACTCGCCCGACAATACCGTTGAGCTGCGGACCGAAAAAGGCCCGCGCGCCCTCTCCGACCTGATGGCATCCGCCGCACACCCGCTTGAACAGTTTCCCGCCCGCCTCTGCATCGCCTTGCGCGTTCGCCTGCGCGGCGAACAGACCTGCACCAAGGGTCAATACGAGGGTCATCACGGCCGTTTTGTTCATCGACAACTCCAGATCAGGCATTGCCCACCGCAAAAAATGGCCGCCATTTGATCATGACTCGGCCTCTTCCCGAAGCTTTTAAGGCACATGCCATGCCTGCCGTCCATCCCGCCAACCCGGCACGCTGCCAGCGCCCGCCTAGACTCACCTATCAATGCGTCTCGATCTCAAGACGCGTCGACTCACACCGTGTGTGGCATGCGTACCTGCCACCGCCCCCAATAGACGGAGGGACAATCATGAAAATTGTCGTCATCGGCGGTACAGGCTTGATCGGAACCCAGCTCTGCACGCTTCTGCGCGAGGGCGGGCATGAGGTGGTGCCGGCCTCGCCGAAATCAGGGGTCAACGCCGTCACCGGGGAAGGCTTGCAGGCCGCGTTGCAAGGTGCCGAGGTGGTGGTCGACGTCGCCAACTCACCTTCGTTCGAGGATTCCGCTGTACTCGAATTCTTCGAAAAATCCGGGCGCAACCTCGCCGCCGCCGAGAAGGCCGCCGGGGTCAAGCATCATGTCGCGCTGTCGGTCGTGGGCACGGAGCGAATGCTCGAAAGCGGTTACTTCCGCGCCAAAATGGCCCAGGAGGAACTGATCAAGAAGTCCGGGGTGCCCTTCACGATCCTGCGCGCCACGCAGTTTTTCGAATTCATCGG
Organism: Pseudomonas baetica; assembly: GCF_051216495.1. Lineage (GTDB taxonomy): Bacteria > Pseudomonadota > Gammaproteobacteria > Pseudomonadales > Pseudomonadaceae > Aquipseudomonas > Aquipseudomonas baetica_B. The sequence continues at coordinate 46,224 of NZ_JBPKAM010000049.1, forward strand.
CGCCATTGTCCAATACAGCATGCAAGGCGAAACCGCTCGCTTGACCTCGGCGGCCCTGCAACCGGTGGCCTCGGCGGACGTTGCAGCGACGCTGGCGAAAATTGCCGTGGCAACGCCCACCGGCAAGACCGAAGAGCTGGCCGGTCCGGACAAGCAGCCACTGGTGTCATTCGCCAAAACCTATCTGCAGCACATCAAGGACCCGCGCGAAGTGATTACCGACGATAGCGCCGGCTACTACGGTGCGATTATCAACGACCAGTCACTGACCCCCGGTGCCAACCCCATCCTCGGCAAGATCCACTTCGATCAATGGCTCAAGAGCGCCAGCGTTTGACGCCAGCCTTCCCATTTCATCAGGAGCGTCCCATGCGAACCCCCGCCCTTCTCGCCCTGCTTGCCCTGTCATACACCGCCACCACGCCCGCTCTGGCTGCCGAAGCACCCCACCCGGTCGTCAAGGAAGTGTCGAAAACGGCACTGCCCGATTACCCCGGCAAGGAAATGCTGGTGCTCACTGTCGAATACCCGCCGGGAGGTGCTGATCCGGTGCATCGGCACGAAGCCCATGCGATGGTCTATGTGCTCGAAGGCTCTATCGTCATGGGGGTCAAGGGTGGCAAGGAAGTCACACTGATGCCCGGGCAGACCTTCCACGAAGGCCCCACTGACATCCACACCGTGGGCCGCAATGCCAGCCAGACCGAACCTGCCAAATTCGTCGTTTTCATATTGAAGGATCAGAACAAACCCGCCCTCATTCTGGAGAAATGATCCAATCCCTTTAGCGGTCAATGCTACCGACCCGTTGCTCTGCACAGACACGGGTCGGTCTCTCGTCGCGGCGTCCATACCTATGTATGACGCGCTCATACCTAGATGTCCAGCTGCGCAACCTATGCATAAGTGACGTGATTTTTGGGCCAATTATGATGCAGACATCGAATGTCGTGGCTGAAACGGCCTGCATTCATGCCTGCCAGGTTATCGCTTGAATAACCCCTCTGACCCAAAAGGTGAACATGATGAATACCCCACGCTATGCATTAGGGATCGCCCTTCTCTCGACCCTCGGTTTCATCGCAACCAATCTTCACGCCGCCGAAGCCGGCGCCGGAACGGCCGGCGGCAGCACTGCTGCGCATAACGCTGCCGACGGCGGCGCCGACCGCATCAAGGAAAGACAGCTGGCCGCCGACGGCGCTGATCGCCTGAAGGCGCGACAACTCGCCGAAGGCGGTTCCGATCGCCTGAAAGAGCGGCAATTGGCGGCGGACGGCGCTGATCGCTTGAAGGCGCGACAACTCGCCGAAGGCGGTTCCGATCGCCTGAAAGAACGGCAAGTGGCGGCGGACGGCGCTGATCGCCTGAAGGCGCGGCAACTCGCCGAAGGCGGTTCCGATCGCCTGAAAGAGCGGCAATTGGCGGCGGACGGGGCCGACCGGTTGAAACAAAACCGCGTTGCGGCGGGCGGTTACAACTCGATGCGCGGGACACGGGTGGCCGAAGGCGGATCCGACCGACTGCGGCAGAACCATTACGCCGACGGCAGCAACGGCTACGATGCCAGCTCCGACGTGATGCCCTATTTCTGCATGGAATGCCGCTAACCGACGACCGGGTCGGCACAGAAAACAAAAAATCCGGAGCCTGATTCAAGTCTCCGGATTTTTTTTTGGCGGTGATTACTGAACGCTTTTCAGTTTGATCACATCACCGGAAACCTTGGTGGTGTAACCGTTCAGAACCCACGCCCAGAACCAGCGCTCCTGCACCTGGGTGTTGATCATGGCATCGCCGCCCTTGGCCCTGATCGCTGCGTCCTGTGCCCGCACAAAACGGCTGTTCTGACGGATCGGGATCAAACCGAACAGCATCAGGCCGGTGGCGCTGGCTTCGCTGTGACCCAATACGGTGTACTGGTTGCTGTCGTAATGCTGGGTATTCATCGGGGCACCGCTGCAACCTGCCAACACCAGGCCAAACATTGCACCGGCAACAACTTTACTGAGGTATTTCACTGCACAACTCCATGAGAAAACGCCCGGGATCCATCTCTCGAGCGGCGCGTACTTTACCGAAAATAGTGGCACATAGATATCACCCGCAAAATCTAACAAAAACCTGTGGGGGGGGGGGGGGGGGGGGGGGGGGGGGGGGGGGGGGGGGGGGGGGGGGGGGGTGGGGGTGGGTGTGGGGGGGGGGGGGGGGGGGAGGGGGGGTGGGGGGGGGTGGGGGG